>NZ_JACJRQ010000018.1 GCF_014697355.1 Nostoc calcicola FACHB-3891
GCATTGATTACTTTTTGCCGTAAATCATAACTGTAGGGTTTAGCCATCTGCTGTATCAATCTTTAGATTGTCTTTTCTCAGTATATGTCCTAACAGTTTTGTCCACTGCTATATTTGGGCGCATCTTCATACAGAATTGGTATAAGGTTTTCCTTACTTATTCCCTACTGAATTTAATTCCTGTTTACTCCACTATCTAAATAGCTAATCTCTCTACTGTCCGCCTAACAAATTCAACCCTTAGATTTGGTGACTGTTTTTCAATTGAGCCAAGTGATGGTTAGGACTAAAAGAGTATCAACTTAGAGATAAAAATAAAATAAGTCTTATTCGACATTTTATCTCGATCTTTTGTACCTATATTTCTTTTATTCTTTGGCATCAAATAATTGGCGAATTATTTTGCAAGACAACTGTCGAAAGAGTACATCACAATAGTTATTGCGGCAATTACATAGAACCTTGTGAATTATCTTTCAAAAAAAAATAGTATATTAGCGGGTTCCAATTAAGACTTAGCAGCATTAGCATGTAACAGAATATATATGATTCACTACACTAAATAGTGTTTGAAGCTAGATGATGCTTAAAAAATCTTTGTTAATAATCCAACAACCAGAAATTGGCAAGTTAATTCTTAAACTTCGCACGATCGCTGGCTTGACACAAGAAGAGTTTGCAACCTCTCTAGGTGTTACTTTTTCCACAGTTAATCGTTGGGAAAATGGACACGCTAAGCCGTCGCGTCTAGCTATGCACAGAATTGAAGAGATGTTACAGGAGATAGGTGAACAGGGGGAAGACTTATTAGCAAAATATTTAATTAAAAAATTTTAATAATATCCATATATCTAGGATATTATTAAAATTTTTTAATTTAGAAAAATTTGCACCGATATTGTACCTATTTAAATGAAAACACAATTTATAGTTTAAACATCTAATTTTCCAGCAAAATTCATAACCTTGTAATAAATAGTTAGAGATAAAAAATGATGACCAATTCACAATATAAAATTATAGAAAAGATTTCAGATGGTCTAGATACTGTTGTTTACCGGGCACAGGAGCTTAGCAATGAAAGAATGGTTATCCTGAAAATCCTTAAAAGTGAATACGCTAATCTTGAATATGTAACAGAGTTTAAACATGAGTATGAAATTGCTAAATCATTAGATTTACCAGGGGTTATTAAAGCCTATAGTTTAGAAAATTATCAAAATAGTATTGCTTTAGTTTTAGAGGACATTGGAGGGCAAAACTTAAAACAGTTTATCAACAATAATAAATTTAATATCATAGATTGCTTAAAATTAGCTATTCACCTTACGGATATTATTATAGGTTTGCATGAACAACATATTATTCATAAAGATATTAAACCACAGAATATAATTATTAATCCGAAGTCAATGCAGGTTAAAATTACAGACTTCAGCATTGCTTCACGCCTGTCAAAAGAAAATGCAGCGATCGGCAATCCTAATTTGCTTAAAGGAACACTTGCTTACATGTCTCCAGAGCAAACAGGTCGGATGAATAGGTCGATTGATTACCGCACAGACTTTTACTCTTTAGGCGTAACTTTTTATGAGTTGCTAACCGATAATTTGCCATTTAATTGCACTGACCCCTTAGAAATAATTCATTCTCATATTGCCAAACAGCCGATACCTCCTGATGAGATAAACCCACAAATTCCTGAGGCTGTATCTCATATTGTCATGAAACTATTATTGAAAACTGCCGAAGAAAGATATCAAAGTGGTTTAGGTCTAAAAGCAGATTTAGAGATTTGCTTAAAGCAGTTATTAAATAATGGTAAAATCGAGAATTTTATTCCTGGAAAACTAGATAAATTTAGCCAATTTACAATTCCTCAAAAACTCTACGGACGCGAGAAAGAAGTAGCATCTCTTATGTCAGCTTTTGAGCGCGTAAGTGTTGGCAGAAGTGAAATGATATTAGTTTCAGGTTATGCAGGGATTGGTAAATCTTGCTTAGTTAATGAAATTCATAAACCTATTCTTCAACAACGAGGATATTTTATTTCTGGTAAATTCGATCAATTTAAACGAAATATCCCTTATACGGCTCTAATTGAATCATTTCAAGAATTGACCCAACAGTTATTAACAGAAAGCCCTGAAAAAATAATTGTTTTGAAACAGCGGCTTTTAGAAGCATTCGGTGAAATTGGGCAAGTTATTATTGATGTTATTCCTGAGATTGAAAAGATTGTAGGTCAACAGCCACCTGTGCCACAATTAGGAGCAATTGAATCACAGAATCGGTTTAATCGAGCGTTTCAAAAGTTTATTCAAGTATTCACTCAAAAAGAACGCCCACTAGTTCTATTTTTCGATGATTTACAATGGGCAGATTTAGCGACTCTCAAATTGATTCAGATGCTAATGGTTGATGATAGCCAATATTTTTTGATGATAGGAGCTTATCGAGATAACGAAGTCATATCAACTCATTATTTGAATCAAACCTTAAATGAAATCCAAAAAGCAGGAATTACTGTCAATAATATTACGCTAACATCTTTAAGTATTAGTGATGTCTATGAATTAATAGTCGATACACTTCATAGTGCAACAGAAAAAACAAAAATCCTTGCTGAATTTATTTTTAACAAAACTCAGGGAAATCCTTTTTTCTTAACTCAGTTGTTGCAAACTATGTACCAAGAAAAGCTATTAAACTTTGACTTTAATAGTGGAACATGGCAATGGGAAATAAATCAAATTCAGACTATTGGTATTACAGATTATGATGCCCTAGAATTAATTGTGAGAAATATTAAAAAATTGCCTCAAGAGACGCAACAGGTCTTAAAACTAGCTGCTTGTATTGGCAATCGGTTTAATATAGACATTCTAGCAATTGTCAATGAAAAATCTCAGTCAGAAACTGCATCTGAATTATGGGAAGCACTTCAAGTAAGCCTAATTCTCCCCTTGAGCGAAAACTATAAAGCTCCAGTATTTTTTGACAAAAACATATCTATAGAATCTCAAGAATTAAAAATTTCATACAAATTTTTGCACGATCGCGTCCAGCAAGCAGCTTATTCCCTGATTCCAGAATCGCAAAGAAAACAAACTCACCTAAAAATTGGGCAATCAATACTAGGGTTTTACAAAACAGAGGAAATTGAAGAAAATATTTTTAATATTGTTAATCACCTAAATTTTGGTACTGAATTTCTTTGCGATCGATCTCAAAGATATCAGCTAGCTAAATTAAATCTGATAGCTAGCCAAAAAGCTAAAGCATCATCAGCATACGAAGCTGCCCTTAGCTATTCAACAGTTGGACTAGAATTGCTGACAGCATCGAGTTGGGAAAATAACTACAACTTGATGCTAGCACTTCATCTAGAAAGCGTAGAGTTAGAATACTTAAATACTAATTTTACACGAGCAGCCATCCTAACTGAAACTATTCTAGAGAAAGCTACCAATCTACTCGATCGAGTTCAGGCTTATCAATTACAAATCCAGTTTTATATGGCTCAAAATCAGATGCTTAAAGCCATTGATACTGGACTAGAAGCGATTGCAAAGTTGGGGGTTACGCTGTCAGCGGCACCAAATAAGCAAAGTACTATAGCTAATTTACCCCAGCTTGAAGATTTAGAAAATTTTCCAGTTGTCAAAGATCCTTACATACTTGCAGCTTTAAAAATCCTTGTTACTATTGCTGGTGCTGCTTTTATTACTAACCCGACAAAGACAACTTTTCCACAGATAATCTTAACTGTTGTCAATCTCTGTATTGAACATGGCCATTCAGCTTTGGCAGCTCACGGATATGCTTATTATGGGATGCTGTTGTGTGGCTATCTTGAAAATATTGATGCTGGATATCACTCTGGTCAAATAGCTTGGCAAATATTAGATCAATTCCAAAATATTGAACTTAAAAGTAAAGTATACGCACCATTTTATGGTTTTACTATTCATTGGAAAGAGCATCTTAGAGAAACAATTTCCCCATTGCAAGAAGGAATTCAAAGCGCTTTAGAAATTGGAGATTTAGAATACGCTGGTTATTGCTCTGTTCACTATTGCGGCCATATATTTTTTAGAGGAGAACAACTTGAATCAGTAGCTAACCAACAAAAATCATATATTAAATTACTAGAAAAATTTCAACTAGATTTTCCTATCAACTACATTAAAATTTGGCATCAGCTAGCACTAAATTTGCAAGATTTTTCAGAAAAAAAACATCTTTTAGTTGGTGATAGTTTTAATGAAGTAGCAATGCTGCCATATCTAATAAGTACGAATAATGCTACTTCTTTATTTGCTGCTTATGTTGCCAAAATAATTCTTTCTTACTTATTTAAAGATTACACTCAAGCAATTGATAATGCTAAATTAGCTTCAGAATATATACATAGTGTCATGGGGATGATGACAGTTGGCATCCACAACCTATACTATTCATTAGCTCTAATTGCTTTATATCCAAATATTGAACCTAAGATTCAAGAAGAATATCTAGCTGTTATCAATACCAATCAGGAAAAAATGCGGTTATGGGCTGATCGCGCTCCTGCTAACTATCAGCATAAATTTGATCTGGTGTCGGCAGAAAAAGCACGAATTTTAGGGCAAACCTTTATAGCTATGGAGTATTATGAGCTAGCTATTCAAGGAGCAAAAGAACAGGGATATGTTCAAGAAGAAGCACTAGCCAACGAGTTAGCAGCAGAATTTTACTTTTACCGTGGTAGAGATCAGCAGGCATTCTTCTACCTCAGAGAATCTTATCATGCTTATATACGTTGGGGAGCGATCGCAAAAGTCAATGATTTAGAGTCAAAATACCCCGATTATTGCCCATTAAGAATAAATCAAGAATCATCTAGTTTCAAGGCTAGCTTGCGAACTACTTCAAGCAAAATCAATAATTTGGCATCTTTTGATTTATCTACAGTTTTTAAAGCTTCCCAAGCTATTTCTAGTGAAATCATGCTAGATGACTTGCTAGCTAAGTTGATGAAAATTGTTATGGAAAATGCTGGGGCACAAACTAGCTGCTTCCTTTTAGAAAAAAATGGTCAGATGGTAATAGAGGCATTTGTGGGAGTTAACAAAAATGAAATATTTTTGGAAACTTCCTCGTCTTTAGATAATAGTCTATACGTGCCAATATCTATACTAAATTATGTGATGATAACTAAAGAAAGTGTCGTTATTGGTGATGCTAGTTCGGAAGGAAAATTTACTAGCGATCCTTATATTATTCAGAATAAATGTAAGTCAGTTTTATGTACACCAATAATTCATCAAAGTAAACTTATCGGAATTCTGTATCTGCAAAATAATTTAACAACGAATGCATTTACTACTGAACGTTTAGAAGTTGTAAAAATTCTTGCCTCTCAAGCAGCTATTTCTATCGAGAATGCCAAGTTGTATACTAATCTATCAAAACTAAACGATAATTTACAACATGCTAACCAGCAATTAGAGAATTATAGCAAAAATTTGGAACTAAAAGTAGAAGAAAGAACACAAGAATTACATGAAAAAAATGTGTGTTTAGAAGAACAAGCACAAAAATTAGAATTTACACTAAAGCAACTACAAGCAACACAGTTACAGATGATTCAAAGAGAAAAGATGTCTGGTTTAGGTCAATTAGTTGCTGGTATAGCTCATGAGATTAATAACCCAATTAATTTTATCTATGGTAACATTTCTCATGCTAATCAATACATTGAGGATATGTTGCATCTCATTAAAATTTATCACAAAATTTATCCCAATCTAACTCCTCAAATGCTTGCAGAACAAGAGGATATAGATTTGCAATTTTTGATTGAAGACTTGCCCAAATTATTATCTTCAATGAAAGTTGGAGCCGATCGCATCCGGCAGATAGTTCTGAGCTTACGTAACTTCTCCCGTTTGGATGAAGCAGAAATGAAGCCAGTTAATATTCATGAAGGTATTGATAGTGCCTTGCTAATCTTGCAACATCGACTCAAAACGGAATCAGCCAATTCTAAGATTCAAATTATCAAAAATTATGGTTCTTTACCATTAGTAGATTGTTATCCAAGTCAGCTCAACCAAGTATTTATGAATTTGTTAGCTAATGCCATTGATGCTTTAGAAGATTATAACTCTCATCGTTCATTGGAGGAAGCTGAACTTAATCCAGCTTATATCAAAATAACTACTGAGTTATTAGAGCAAAATCTGTTAGCTATTCACATTGCTGATAATGGTTATGGTATGACATCGGATATACTTTCCCAGATTTTTAATCCGTTTTTTACTACTAAACCTATTGGGAAAGGTACTGGTTTAGGATTATCTATTAGCTACACAATTATTGTAGAAAAGCATGGAGGAAAAATCAGTTGTAACTCAGTACCAAGAGAAGGAACTGAGTTCATAATTGAACTTTCAATAAGTCAAAAAAAGTTCTAAATTAGTTACTTAAAACCCTTACCATCAACTCATCATCATGATTAAGAATTACCAAGCTACAAATGTTTCTAATATCTCAATTTCTGAAGTCTTCATGGCTTTGGTAACAGGGACTATATTAGCTGAGCCTTTTGAACCTTCAAGGATTGGAAAAATATCACGATTAACAACTACACAGAGAGATTTATATCTGGATAATATGCTTCATCCAGATAGCACTATTTTTAGTTTAGGAATTTCGGTAAGTTTATCACAAAATTTAGATAGATTTATTTGGGAACAGGCAATAAAAATAGTATGTCAAAAAGATGATATTACTAAAACTAGGTTCGTGTTTTATAAAGGCGAACCTTTTCAGTTTGTCGATCGCAATACTGATGTTAATTTTGAATTTATCGATCTAGCAGTTAGTTCTACTCATTTTAGTTTACAGCAAATTGTCGAAGAAAAGATTAAAAATAAGTTGGAATTACAAGAAAATGATTTATTTAAAAATATCTTAGTCAAAGATAAACAGGGTAACTATACAGCTATTTTAGGTGTGCCTCATATCCTTTTTGATGGATATTCTGGGAAAGTTTTTTTTGAAAGAGTTGGAAAAGTCTATCAAGATTTAAAAATAGGCAATAACCCTCAAAAATTTGAGGAAAATTCTTTTCATGATTTTACTGACGATTATGTTACTAGATTTGATACTCCAGAGATTCAGCAGTATTGGCTAGAAACATTAAGTAAGGTTATTCCCATTACGCCTTATATCAAAATCGAAACAGAAAACAAGGCTAAATCAAGAAAAGTACAAATTTCAGGAAATGAGCTAGCACAAATTAGAAAATATTGCCAATTAAATAAATGTAGTATTGCTACATTTTTTAGGGCTGTTTATGGCATTTATTTAAGTAAATATTTACAAGCACCAGGAGATTTTGTATTTTACGATATTTTTGGCAAAAGAGATGAGCATTTGCTGAATATTTTAGGCTGTATTTACCAATCAGTTCCTATTGTTATACCCCAACAAAATCTCGGAAATAAATCAAGCATAAGTGATTATATCTTATACATAAAAAACTATCGCAAACAACTAGGTAATCTTCAAAATATTTCAGTTTTGTTGCAAATAAACTATTTAAAAGATGAACAATTAAAATTTTTCTATAATTTTTATAACTTCAGCATTCTGAATATTCCTATTACTGAAGCTTTTTCTAGATTAACTGTTCACAATTCTTTTGCAGACAATGAAGTTCATCTTGTAATTAACGACTTCAATGATAATCTAGAAATAGAAATATTTTATAATCAAAAATATTTTACAGAGATAAATTCTTTGGAGAGATTGCTATTTCTAGCAAATCAAGTTAGTCAAGGATGTGAGTATTTTCATCAAATCAATATATTACTAGAAAATGAGCAGAAAGAAATAGTAGACACTTGGAATGATACTAGTAGGGATTACGCATTAGATAAATGCGTTCATCAACTGTTTGAAGAGCAGGTAGAGCGATCGCCAGATGCCATAGCAGTAGTCTTTAAAGAGGCACAGAACCACCAACAATCTTCACTCACTTACCGAGAGCTCAATCACCAAGCGAACCAGTTAGCACACTACCTGCGATCGCTAGGTGTAAAACCAGATATGCCCATAGGAATCTGTACAGAAAGAAACCTGGAAATGGCGATCGCAGTTTTGGCAGTTCTCAAAACTGGCGGGGCTTATGTACCAATGGATTCAGCGTATCCTAAGGAACGCCTAGCCTTTATCCTTGAGGATACTCAAGTATCAATATTACTCACTCAACAACAACTATTAACAGAGCTTCCTAAAACCAAAGCGCAGGTTATCTGTTTAGATACCGACTGGGACAAAATAGGCCAATATAGTCAGGAAAATCCCTCTAGTGAAGTAACAGCAGAGAATTTAGCCTATATCATCTACACTTCTGGTTCTACAGGCAGACCGAAAGGCATTTGTTTAGCCCATCGTCCTTTAGTGAATTTACTCCAATGGCACTTAAACTCACTATTAACAGGTGTACGTACCCTGCAATTTGCCTCTTTGAGCTTTGATGCCAGCTTTCATGAGATGTTTGCTACTTGGTCTTCAGGGGGAACTTTATTTCTCATCTCAGAAAACTTGCGTCGAGACACCATAGCTTTAGCTCGCTTTATTCAGAGTCAAGAAATTGAAAAAGTCATTCTGCCTGTTGTCGTACTACAGCAAATGGCAGAAATGGCTGTATCTCACTTGGAATTATTTACCAGTTTAAAAGAAGTTACTACCACTGGTGAGCAACTGCAAATCACCCCATCCATTGTCAAATTATTCAAATCGCTGCCACACTGCTCATTTCATAATCACTACGGTCCATCAGAAACCCATGTGGTAACGGCTTTGACATTAGATCGAGATCCTGATTCCTGGCCTACTTATCCATCTATAGGCCGTCCCATAGCTAACACCCAAATCTACATACTCGATGCAGAGTTAAAGCCAGTTCCTATCGGTGTTTCAGGAGAGCTTTACATTGGTGGCGATAGTTTAGCTAGAGGTTACCTCAATCGACCCGATCTCACTGCCCAACGCTTTATTCTCAATCCCTATGCAAAATCGCATCGCTTGTATAAAACAGGTGATTTAGCTTGCTACTTACCAGATGGGAATATTGAATACCTGGGTCGGATAGACCAGCAGGTGAAGATTCGCGGCTTCCGCATTGAGTTGGGGGAAATCGAAGCAATGCTGTTGCAGCATCCTGACGTGTGCGAAGCCGTAGTTATAGCACGCGAAGATGTGCCTGGGGACAAGCGCCTAGTCGCTTATATTGTTTCCAGCTTGATTCCAGAACGAGTCCCTTATGAAAGTGTTTGTCGAGTGGAAACTGATGACAACCGGATAGTAGAACTACAAACAGAGGATATCTCCAATAGTGGCGTTTGCTTGGTAGGAGTGTCATTTAGTTGGACTAGAGGTAAACGCGTCCGTCTTTGTCTACGGTTACCAGTGATATCAGAAGAACTATGGGTAAATGGCAGCGTTGCTTGGAATCAAGGAAAGCGGGCTGGTATTCAATTGACTCTAACGCCTACCGAAAAAACCCTCTTTCACCAAAGCATAGAACATATCTTAGAAACCCAACATCTATGGAAAATCTTACAACGGACAATAAGTGGCAATCTTCGTAGATTTCTCCAAGAAAAGTTGCCAGATTATATGCTGCCTTCCAGTTTTGTAATGTTAAATGCATTGCCACTAACACAAAATGGGAAAGTAGATCGTCGCTCCCTACCAGCACCCGATCGCACTGGCCGGAATCTGGAGCAAGATTTTGTTCCACCTCGTACCACTGTTGAGGAAGTACTAGCAAAAATTTGGGTGGAAGTTTTGAGATTGGAGCAAATTAGTGTCTGCGATAACTTTTTTGAGATTGGAGGACACTCACTGCTAGCGACTCAGGTAATCTCTCGTATTCGAGATACCTATCAATTAGATTTACCATTGCGGCGTTTATTTGATGCGCCTACTGTTGCCAGCTTGGCTGAAAGTATCGAGACACAACTAAAGCAAAATCCAGAATGGCAGACTTGGGCGATCGCACCTGTAACCCGGAACCAAAACTTGCCTCTATCCTTTGCCCAGCAGCGATTATGGTTTCTAGAACAGTTGTTACCTGACAGTCCCTTTTACAATTTTCCCCAAACTTTTCGCCTGTTTGGTCAGGTAAATCTGAAAGCTTTAGAACAAAGCATCAACGAAATTGTTCGGCGACACGAAGTTTTCCGCACCACTTTTGCTTTATCAAAGGGGCAAACTGTACAAATTATTGCTCCGGCTCTGAGTGTACCTATACATTTGGTAGATTTGCGTTTGCTGTCTGAATCACAAAAAGATATAGAAATTCAGCGGTTGATCATTGAAGAGTTCCAGCAGCCTTTTAATATCAACCGCGGGCCGTTATTGCGAACAACTCTATTGCAGTTAGATGCAGAGGAATATCTATTGCTTTTGAGCATTCACCACATTGTTTTTGATGGTTGGTCTGTGGGCGTGTTGTTTCGAGAATTGACATTGCTGTATCAGACTTTCGCCAATGGTTTACCTTCTCCCCTAGCTGAACTGACCATTCAGTATGCAGACTTTGCTATCTGGCAACGGCAATGGTTGCAAGCAAAAGTCATATCAGAACAACTAGCCTACTGGAAGCAGCAGTTAGCAGATTTGCCCATTTTGCAGTTACCAAGCATTCGCCCCCGTCCAGCAATCCAAACTTATCGCGGGGCGCGTCAACCTTTAGCACTCTCCAAATCTCTTAGCGAGGCAGTAACTCGGTTCAGCCAGCAGGAGGGAGTTACTTTATATATGACGCTTTTAGCAGCATTCCAAACACTGCTATTTCGCTATACGAGTAGCGAAGATATCTTCGTAGGTTCGCTAATTGCTAACCGTCACCATCAACAAATTGAGAATTTAATTGGATTCTTTGTTAACACTTTAGTATTACGCAGCGATTTTTCCGGCTCTCCAAGTTTTTGCCAGTTGCTCAAGCAAGTACGAGAAGTGACCTTAGAAGCTTATGCTCATCAAGACATCCCCTTTGAGAAGCTGGTGGAGGAACTAGAACCAGAGCGGGATTTGAGCCGTCATCCCTTGTTCCAAATCTGCTTTGCGCTGCAAAATGTACCTATGCAAGCTCTGGAACTTTCTGGTATAAGCATCAACCATCGTTTGGAACACAATGGCACAGCCAAGTTCGATTTGTTCCTAGAACTATTTGAAACACCAGATGGGATTAGTGGTTGGTTTGAATACAGCACTGACTTATTTGACGCTGCTACCATCTCTCGCATCGGAGAACATTTTCAGACTTTAGTTGCAGGGATTGTTGCTAATCCAGATTGTAAAGTTGCAGATTTGCCTCTGTTAACACCTGCTGAACGCCAACAATTATTAGTGGAATGGAATCAAACTCAAGCAGATTACCCACAGCAAACGTGCATTCATCAACTATTTGAAGCGCGAGTAGAGCGATCGCCTGATGCTGTAGCCGCAATTTTTGCAGATCGGCAAATAACTTACCACGAGTTGAATGCCAGAGCGAATCAATTGGCTCGTCATTTACAAGCTTTAGGTGTAGGTGCAGATGTATTGGTAGGTATTTGTGTGGAGCGATCGCTAGAGGCGATCGTCGCTCTATTAGCCGTCCTCAAAGCCGGTGGGGCATATATACCTTTAGATCCAGCTTATCCACAGCAGCGTCTATCCTTAATGCTGTCAGACTCTCAGTTATCAGTGCTACTAACTCAACAACATTTGTTGGCGCAACTGCCAGAACATCAAGCGCGTATTGTCTGTTTGGATAGAGACTGGCAGGATATTGCTACGCAGAGTGAAGATAACCTTGATATTAATATTAATACTGATAAATTAGCTTATGTAATCTACACCTCCGGTTCGACTGGAAAACCAAAAGGTGTAGAAATTATGCACCGTTCTGTAGTTAATTTCCTCCACTTCATGGGTCAGCATTTGGAAGTGACAGAGCAAGATATACTGCTTTCCGTCACTACTTTATCCTTTGACATTGCAGTACTAGAAATTTTCTTACCGATTACTCTTGGTGCCCGTGTCGTTATGGTGCGTCGGGAAGAGACTATAGATGGCACAGAATTAATCGCAAAGTTAACCAACTCTGGCGCTACCATCATGCAAGCTACCCCAGCCACTTGGCAATTGCTTCTAGAAGCAGGTTGGCAGGGCAGCAAGCATCTGAAAGTACTCTGCGGTGGAGAAGCCTTGCCGAAAAAATTGGCTAAGCAATTACAACAGCGATGTGCTGTTTTATGGAACGTCTATGGCCCTACTGAAACTACTATTTGGTCAGCAACATATAAAGTAGTATCCGAAGATGGACAAGTTCTCATTGGTCGGCCTATAGCCAATACTGAATTCTATGTACTCGACGCTCACTTACAACCAGTGCCTGTGGGTGTCCCAGGAGAACTCTACATTGGTGGTGCTGGTTTAGCACGTGGCTATCTCAATTGCTCGGATCTTACAGATGCTCGGTTTATTCTCAATCCCTTTCAAAGAGGCAGGGGAGCAGGGGAGCAGGGGAGCAGAGGAGGGAAAAAAGACCAATCCTTAAATCTAGAACGCCTCTATAAAACAGGGGATTTAGTTTGCTATCTCCCAGATGGCAATATTGAGTATCTCAGTCGTATAGATGGCCAAGTAAAAATTCGTGGTTTCCGAATTGAGCTAGGAGAGATTGAAGCTTTGTTGATGCAACATCCGTCAGTTAAGACAGGTGTGGTGATAGATCGGGAAGATGCACCTGGACAAAAGCGTTTGGTAGCTTATATAGTTCAAAATCGACAAGATGAGAATGCCCAAGAGTTATTAACAGATTGGCAAACTGAACACCTTTCCCAGTGGCAAACACTCTACGATCAAACCTACAAACAAACTACTGAGAAAGAAAATCGAGTATTCAATATTATCGGTTGGAACAGTAGTTATACAGGTATGCCCATCCCGGCGGAAGAGATGCGCGAATGGGTAGACCACACTGTTGAACGCATTCTTTCTCTGCAACCTAGCCAAGTATTAGAAATTGGTTGTGGTACAGGTTTGTTGTTATGCAAAATTATTTCCCATTGCGATAAATATTGGGGTACTGACTTTGCGCCGGAAGCACTACGGCAAATCCAACAGTTACAAATGTCCGGTCAGGATTGGCCACAACTGACTTTGTTGCAAAGACCTGCTGATAATTTTGAGAACATTGAAGCAGATACCTTCAATACGGTAATTATCAACTCAGTAATTCAGTATTTTCCTAGCATTGACTATTTGGTGCAAGTTTTGACAGGAGCTGTAAATGCTGTGAAGTCTGGCGGTTTTATCTTTGTTGGAGATGTGCGTAGCTTGCCTTTATTAGAAGCTTACCACACTTCTGTAGCATTATATCAAGCATCACCCGCACTTTCCACAGTACAGTTACAAGAGCGCGTTCGACAACGCCTTAACCAAGAGGAAGAACTGGTAATTCATCCAGACTTTTTTACGGCATTGCAACAGCACTTACCCAAGATTAGCCAAGTACAAATTCACCTCAAGCGCGGTGAGTATCATAATGAACTGACACAGTTTCGCTATGATGTGATTCTGCATATAGGCACTAGTATTGACAACACTGTAGATATTTCTTGGTTGGATTGGCAACAACAACAGCTAACGTTGTCATCTGTTCGTCACCTGCTATTAACAACCCAGCCAGAAATTTTGGGAATTAAAAACGTACCTAATGCTAGGTTAATTAAGGAAGTCAAGACTGTAGAATTGTTAAGCAACCCAGATGAGTTGAAGACAGTAGGGGAATTGCGATCGCATTTAGAACAACTTCCCCAGACTGGGATCGATCCTGAAGAACTATGGAATTTAAGCCAGGATTTACCTTATGCGATCGATATCATTTGGTCAGACTGTAGCGTGCTTGACTGTTACGAGGTAGTTTTCAGACATTGCCAAAGGGAAAGAGTAGATGTATTTTTAGGGGCGATCGCTTCTCAAGGTACAGTTCATACTAAGCCTTGGAATTACTATGCCAATCAACCACTACAGAGTAAATTTACTCGCAAGCTGGCTTTAGAACTCCGCCGCTTTCTCGAACAAAAGCTACCAGAATATATGATACCTACAGCTTTTGTATGCCTAGAAAAATTACCACTGACACCCAATGGCAAGTTAGACCGTCGCGCCCTACCGGCTCCCGATCGGTCCAGATCTTCCCTAGAAGTAGCATTAATTACACCTCGTACTCCTACTGAGGAACAAATGCTCGACATCTGGACTAAGATACTCGGTATCGATCGTGTGGGCATTCGGGATAATTTCTTTGAGCTTGGCGGTAATTCTCTGTTAGCAGCGCAGTTAACGATCTGTGTACGAGAAACTTTCCAAGTAGAACTGCCTGTAAGATGTATTTTTGAGCAGCAAACTATAGAAGGACTCAGCCAAATCGTTGACAAAGTACATCATCAAGGAACTGCTAGTCTCAATACTGTTGTTAATCTCAAAGCTGAAGCTGTACTCGATCCAAACATCTATCCTCAGGGAGTGCTTGCTAACAATATCAGTCAGCCAAAGCATATTTTCTTAACAGGAGCAACGGGCTTTTTAGGTACTTTTTTAATTCATGAATTGCTACAGCAAACTCAGGCTAAAATACATTGCCTTGTGCGTGCTAATAACGAAAGTGAAGGTTTCAAAAGACTACAGGAAACCTTAGAAAAATATTTAATATGGGATGCAAGCCAAAGCTCAAGAATCATCCCCATACCAGGAGATTTAGCTTTGCCTCGTCTTGGACTTTCTCTAGAGCAATTTGAGAAGCTAGCAGAGCAGATTGATGTTATTTATCATAGTGGCGCTCAAGTCAACTTTGCTAAACCATATTCTGTAATTAAGGCGGCAAATGTTCTTGGTACTCAAGAAGTTCTCAGATTAGCGTGTCAGCATCAACTCAAGCCAGTACACTACATCTCAACAATGGCTGTTTTTGGTGCAATCGCCTGTTTAAATGGATTGAATGTCCTTTATGAGGACGATGATATTGATAATAGTGAACCTTATCTCTCTCAAGAGATTGGCTATACACAAAGTAAATGGGTAGCTGAAAAACTTGTTTGGATTGCTAAATCTAGAGGAATCCCTGTAACAGTCATTAGATCGGGATTTTTAATGGGACATCCGCAGACTGGCGTCACTAATACAGATGACTTTATATCTAGATTGATTAAAGGTTGTATACAATTAGGTAGTTTTCCAGAACTAGTAAATCAAAAACAAGATTTAATCACTGTAGATTATGCCAGTAAAGCCATTGTACAAATATCAAAAAAGCAAGAATCTTTAGGAAAGGCCTTTCATTTAGTGCCTTTACCATCCGAAAACATCGATTTAATTAAGTTATTTGAGTTGATATCGGCTTGTGGATACCAACTTCAAAAAGTACCCTATTCCCAATGGACAGATAATTTAATCAATCAAGCTCAGCATTCACAGACAAATGCCTTGTTTCCTCTTTTACCAATGTTAACCGAAAAAGTCAATCAAGAACTCGCTGCATGGGAGCTATATCAAAATACTGCTGATTTAGACTGTCGCAATACACTTGACGTAATTGCTAATACGTCTATTACATGTCCATCAATGGATACTGAATTAATCAGCAAATATTTAGCTTATTTCCAACGTAGCGGATTTTTAAATATTGAGTTGGTATAGCACATCAATTTTTCGATGGATCGGAGAGTTAATACTCATTAATACCTAAATTATTCATGAGTAATTTGAAAACTAGGGTAGTTTAACCTATCAATCCACAATTAAATATTTAAGTATTTCTGGCAATGGCTGTAAATCTTAAAAGAGTTAGATTTTAATTGTTCATAGATGTATGATTTTAATATGCAGTTAACAGAAGAACAGTTATTAATCTATAAAAATCAAGGATTTCTTTTATTGCCAGAATATTTTTCCCGTACCGAAGTCGAAATTATGAAAGCAGAGTTATCTGTTTTATCAATAGAAAATTCACCCAAAAAAATTCTTGAAAAAGATGGTAAAACTGTACGTTCTCTTCATGGAATGCATACCAAAAATGATGTTTTTAATTGCCTAACAAGACATCCATTTCTCGTTGAGCCTGCAATGCAAATAGTTAGAAGCAAAGTCTACACATATCAATTCAAAATTAATATTAAGGCAGCATTTAGTGGCGATATTTGGAAATGGCATCAAGACTACATTTACTGGCGCAAGGAGGATGGAATGCCAAGACCACAAGTAGTCAATGCTATGTGTTTATTGGATGATATGAATGAATTTAATGGACCACTATTTGTAATTCCTGGTTCCCATAAAGAAGAAATGATTGATGTTACGAATCATCATCCGAAAGTTGCAACCACAAATTCTAATAGTTCTAGCGACAACAATGGGTGGATATCGAGTTTTAGTGCTAATTTGAAGTATTCTTTAAGCCAGGAATTAGTTGCTGATTTAGTATCAAAATATGGAATTAGTTTTATCAAAGCAGCAGCGGGTTCAGTAGTATTTTTTGATAGTAACATTGTACATGCTTCATCAAATAATATCTCGCCATTTGGACGATCTACTGTGATTATTACTTATAACAGTCTTGAAAATATTCCTTTACCAGTTCAAAATCCCCGACCAGATTTTCTTGTGAGTCAAGATTATCGACCAGTCACTCCTCTAGCACCTGATGCGTTATCTCAGTTTTCTCATGTCAAACTTGAAAATAGATACTAATGGTCTGTCCCATTAATTTTGAGAGATAAAAGAACGAACCGCAAAGGACGCAAAGAGGGCAAAGGAAGAAAAGTTAAGAATGAGTTCACCCATTATATTTAATGGGACAGACCACTAATAGCATTTCCATATGAAGATGCATAGAAAGAACCCCTGCGCTTGCGGCATTTCCCCGAACTTGGGGGGAGGTTGGGAGGGGTCAAAATAATGTGCAGCTAGTTTTTAGAGAATTGGTATAAGTCGTATCTGATGGAAGTATTGGACAGGTTGCAAAACAAGCATCCCAATTTTGCAAAAACAGGGAGAGAATCGAACAATATTCACGAGGATCGAGCTGCACTCTTTTTTTTGACAAAATTAGAAATAAGTATGCTTTAATGGTGAGCGGCTTTTGTTTGTTCATGAATTTTCATCACACGACAACCAATCACCGATGCTCCTCACACACAAAGAAATTATTCTGAAAGCAAGCTGGGTTCTACCTAGCTTCTTGAGTTTATTCCTGTTTGGCTCCACTGTCAAAGCTGCGGCGATCGCCAATTGGCATTTCGATAGCAATCGCAATCATCTGGATTTCACCACAGATGAGAATGTTCAACCCAAATTACAATTACTTACCAACCCTACCCGTCTGGTTATTGATTTACCTGGAGTTACACTAGGATATCCACAGACTAGTCAAAGAGTCGGGTTAATAATTCAAGACATTACCATCGGGCAGTTTAACGCAGATTATACCCGCATGGTAGTTACTTTAGCACCCGGTTACACCTTCGATCTAGCACAGGTAAAACTGCAAGAGGAATCCCCCAATCATTGGTCTGTGCAGTTACCCAAGCCAGTACCACTAACTGCAACCCAGCCGAAATATCTAGAAATAACTCCGACTCAATCGAGTATTTCGCCAACAGTAGGTGATAATAGCACTCTATTTGCTGGCGTGGTTCCCATGCATTCACCGATGAAAGTATTGGAACCTCAAGTTAAAGCCTTGATGAGTCGCTATAGCTTTCTGAAAACAGGAATGTTTTTTCTCGATTTGGATACTGGCGATTATCTGGATATTGGAGGCGATCGCGTTTTCCCCGCCGCTAGTACGATTAAACTGCCAATTCTCATGGCTTTTTTCCAAGATTTAGACGCTGGTAAAGTCACCCTTGAGGAAAAGCTGACCATGCGCCGTGACTTAGTGACCAACGGTTCTGGAACTATGCAGTATGAGTCAGTTGGCAAGAAATACACGGCTTTGGAAACCATCACCAAGATGATTACCATCAGTGACAACACCGCCACCAACATGATTATCGATCGCTTGGGTGGCGCAGCGAAACTAAATCAACGTTTCCGCAGTTGGGGACTGAAAGACACGGTAATTCGGCATCTCTTGGCTGACTTGAGAGGAACCAACACCACCAGTTCTCAAGACATGGCGCGGGTGCTGGCTTTGTTAGTCAATAACAAGCTAGTTTCTCCACCAAGTCGGGAGCAAGCCTTGGATATTTTGCGTCATACCACAATTCACACACTGCTTCCCGCAGGTTTGGGGAAAGGTGCAGTCATCGCCAACAAAACGGGAGATATCGGCTTTCTCATCGGCGATGCCGGATTTGTAACTATGCCTAATGGTAAGCGTTACTTGGCGGCTATCTTCGTCACGCGTCCCTATAAAGACTCTAGGGGAAGAGACTTTATCCGTCAAGTTTCCCGACTAGTCTACGATTATCTGAATCAGGCGAACCCAGTGGCAGCGGCTGATTCGCCTAACAGTGCGACGAGGTAAAATAGGCGATCGCTGATAAATAAGGATAAACACCGTTGGGTGAACAACGGTGTTTTCAACAAACAATGATATTTATTGTTGTAATAGCCGATCGGGTGACATGAAAGCTATGATGCAGATAAAACAAGCTCCATAGCTCTAAGAGGTTGTTTGAAAAGTATTTCGCTGTGACTTTAGGCACTTTTAGATCCCCCCTTACCCCCCTTAAAAAGGGGGGAACCGGAGTTAAAGTCCCCCAATTTATCGGGAGATTTAGGGGGATCTAGAACGTTTTGCTACTAAGAAGAGGACTTTTCAAACACCCTCTAAGACCTTGTAAATAATGTCATAAGTTATTGCAATTTAATTTCATTAACTTCGTGACGTTCTCCCATGAAGACTCCATAAAATGAACTACTATTTGACCATATAAAATTTTTTATTTGCTATGAGAATCTTTTATTTTTTTACACAAAATACCGAGCTGTTAAGGCAGAAGCAAATTTCAGGTGTTGTTCAGCTAGATATTGAGGATAGATAAATTGAGCATTGTCCATAAAGCGATAAACCCAGCGACAAAATTCTTCTAGCGTAGGCGTAGCCCGCCGTAGGCATCGCTCAGGCAATTGAACAATATAATCTACGTAAGCAGGTTTGCCATCTTTTCCCGTTGGTCCTGGTTCAATTTCTTGCTTAGAATGTCGCTTTTCGCCCTCCTGGATAAATTCCATAACTTTAGGAAAAAATCGAACTTTTACTTTTACAAGCTCTAGTTCTCCACGAATCTCCCTTTGCTGATCTTCTCTTGAACCTAACTTCAAGCCCCAACCCGCCTTTAAGAGCCGATGAGCGATATGTAAGCTTTTCCATTGAGTAATTGAGCCGCGACCTTTGCTATCTAGAACTTTGAAGCGATCGCTAAAGCGATCGATACGTGACACTGCCAGATGACCGTCTTTATAGTCCTCGTGCAACAAATACCAGGCAATATCTGCATAAATCAGTTGTAAAGGATAAACTTGCTCATATCTGACTTTGTTAGGATTGTACGGATTACGACAGCGATAAAGCTCAACTGCTTGCCCTTTAATGATTGCTGCTTCAAGTGCATCTAGTTTTTCAAATAGCGTGCCTCGGCTTTGATATTTGCCCTTGGCCATCATTTCCACCGGATCGGTGTAGACAATAACTCGGTTTAATTGGGTTCTCACTGGATAAAGCATCTCCTCTTTCAGCTTTAACCCCCCTAATCGCCGCATTAGTTTTTGATAGATCTGGTTAATTTGAGGGTCTTCCTGATACCTTGCCTGAGAGTGTAGGGCATTGAGCGCAACTTGTAACTCCTCTCGATTCATTAAACCTGTACCAATATAGTAACCCCAACGGTAAGGTCGCCTCTCTAAAAGTCCATAGCGGCGAAGAGTCTTCAAATCATTTTGGATGGTATGGCGCGAATTAAGTGATAGCTCCACATCTAATTCGCTTGCTACTTTTTTGAGGTACAATTGTACTAATTGCAATGTATCATGACTATCAGAGTCAAATTGCATAGGATCTTTACAACCAACTCCTGGGTATCGGGTAAACGTAGCAATTAACAGTAAAAGTCGCTCGAAGGCAGGAAGAGTGGCATAAGAATGCTTCATAAACTATATTTCACTCAGAAATGTCAATAATAAGAAAGTATTAGCCTGTAATTTATAAAAAGGTTAAAACTTTTGCTAAGTATAGCTTTTAAAAATTTCACTTTATAGCCGCCAATACTGCGAAATAGTCGCGCTCTATCTCAACCTCTGTGTAATATGCAGTTCAGATAGAGTTTTGGAGACTAAACAATATGCAGACTTGCCCCTCCTGCCAACACCCCTTACCCATCATTGGGTTCTATTGCTCGAACTGTCCTCAGCAAATTCGGTGTAAAAACTGTGATGAAACACTGCTTCCTGGAGCAAAAGGATGTGTAATGTGTGGAACTGCAATAGGTCAAGGGCATAACGGATCGGCATCAACCAATGGTGGTAGCTTACTTGCCGTAATGAACAGCTTAAAATTCGTTGAAACTAGCAAGGGTCATTCAGTTGAGATTCAGCTCGCCCTTACCAATGAAGTGGGTATTGGCTGGGGTGGCGCGGCGATCGCGGCGATCGTTGGCGGACAAATGACACCAGGAAAACCGCCTACTAATCGTCCTGTGATTCGTGATTTAAGTAATGCTGAACCTGAACAACTTTCTTTATTCAACTACGAACCTACTGCCGAGAACAATGAAGCAACGATTAATGCAGTTGCTCAACTTCCTGCTGCTCATGGAGTTGATGCTGATAAGTTAAGACAGATTTTTCGATACAACGGCGAACAATTACAGCTAATGGAAACGCGGCTCAAAGCTGCAAACAAGATAGATGCTGCACGGAGGTTGACATTTTTGGTTCTCCTGTATTCATTAGATGTCGATGGAAGAGAGGAAATTCCTCGTACTGAGTTGAATGATATTCTCAAAAGAGTCAGATTGTATGACAACAACATCATCACATGGATTAGCAAAAGTGCCGATCTGATAGTTGAGAAAGATACGGTTGGGTTGCGACTATCAGGACAAGAACAAGCGCGAAAAGTTCTGACTGAGGTGCTCGATCGAGCAATAGAAGGCAAATGGGATTTAACTTCAGGTGGAGCCTCACGCAGTTCTAAGTCAAGTGGTAAAGCAGATGAGGATTCAGACAATTCCACAAAGAATGGCAAGCGTAAGAATAATGAATTGTCCAAGGAAGTTGAGTCTTGGGTAGTTAACTGGAAACCACTCACATCGAATATTGATTTTCATGCAGTTATTAAAGATTGTACGGGTATGGAGAAGGGCTTGTTTGGTCTGTGGGCAATTGGTAAAGCAACAAGCGACCCTGAGATAGTGGTTTCAAGCAACAAGCTTAGGCAGTTCCTGTATTTCGGACTTGGTATTAAGGTAGATGAGAGTAATTTAGAGCGGCGCTTACAAGCTGCTTCAGGACAAGGAAGCTTAATTAAAGTACAGGGTGGTTTCCAAATACTGCCTCCTGGCTTGGCTGAAGTCGAAAAATTAATAGGCTCTTTACAAAGTAACGCATCTACCAATGAATCTTCTGAAAATTCTGGTGAGGTGTAATTATGAGAAGGACATCTGAGCAATTAATTCGGGAACTTGCAAAAATCGTTGACTCTCACTTTGCCAATGCAGTAGTTGAATGCTACGTCGAAATGCAGCAACGATTTTTAGCTGGCGACTGGCAACCAACAGAATTAGACGGTGGACGGTTTTGTGAGGCAATCTCGCGTTGTTTGCTTCAAATGGATACCGGAAAGATCGATCATCGCAAACTGCCTGGTGAAATTCGTAAAAATTTACTAGATAACAGCATTCCTCATAAACTTGGCTTAAAGGATCGTTATCATCTGGCTAAAGTAATTGAGATTGTATATGGCTTCCGTTCAGATCGTGGTGCTGTTCACATATCAACCAAGTACACCGCCAACTATATGGATTCAATGCTGGTGCTTCATGCCAGTAAATGGATATTTGCTGAGTTTCTTCGCCTAGTTTGGAATCAGGATCGAAAAGTTGTTGCAGAAACCATTGCCCAAATTGTTCAACTGGAACATTCAATAATTCATGAATTAGATGGAAAACCTCTAGTTCTGGCAAGAGATATTTCCGCAACGGATGAAGTTCTGTTGCTTCTGTATCATGCTGCCAATAATCGCTTGAGTCGTGCTGAACTACGCGAACAGGCCGTCGGACAGAATCCTCAAAACGTTAGTGTTGCTATATCTAGACTCATAAAAAATAAGGATATTCGATCTGTTGCTGAGGATGAAGTCGTCCTCACACCCAATGGTCAAAAAAGAATTCTTGAGCAAGTATTACCTAAGTACACTCCCCAAAAATAGAATTCTCAATTAAATTGCAAGAAACGCATTGACGGAATCCCTCTTATAGCAAGGGACAGGGAACAAGATAAAAAGCTAGTTGCTATAAGGGTTGTGTAATTCATCTATGTCCTAATTTATCAGCAACTCCTATAAATCATGGCAAAGATAGCAGATAATAGGACATAGTGAAGATTTTTTAATTATTTTAGAGTAAACACGGCTCTAAGTGGCCTTTTAGTTACTCTATGTTTTAAGAATAAATAGCTACTTTCAGAAGCGATCGCACAATGGACGACAGCAAAGCATTGTTTGATTATTGGCATGACCGAGTACGACTGAAAAACCATGAGTTAATTGCAGATACTCAACACGTCCAAACCCAAGAGCTACGTCACGAATGTACCAACTACGACGAACTCTGGCGTAGTTCCGAAGTTCAACGATTGGATGAACCAGAACGTAGCAGGGTTATTGCTATCATTAAGTACGAGTGTACTGCTAAAGTTTTACAACATCGGGCTGGTCGTCTACGCGATCGCGCTCATGAGCTTGAAGCAGCTTGTCATGAACAAGATCGACAAAAATCTAAGCTTCTTGGTCTAATCAAGGCATTACAAGAAAAACTTTTTGGCAAGGACAAAGAAATTAAAAGGTTAGAAGCACGAATAGCCTCGCTAGCAATTGAAAATGAAGCGCTGCGATCTGAAGCCGAGAATAGTAAAGCTGAGGCGGAATTACGTACAGAACTAGAGAATTTAAAAAAGAAATACAATGCGGTTGAGAAGCGAAGACAGGAGTTAGCTAAGAATAATCAGAGTTTAGGTGGAAGAGTTGCCCATACAAAAAAATATAAGCAGCAAAGAGACGAAGCAATAGCTTTAACTCAACAGCAGAAACAGCAAATTGCTTTGTTAATTCTAGAGAGTCAGCGTCTTCGTGAGGACAATGAAAGGCTTTATAAAAAATTAAATCAACTAGAACGATAAAATGTTCTAAATTTGAGACGCTCAATACTAAATATGAAACTTCAAGAGCTAAAAGCTAAAGTCTACGAGTTGGCTCAGGTAAATACTACCAAACAACTCAAGGCAAAGTATAAAGAAATTCAGACGCTAGATATGCGTCTAAAAACCTCTTGGCAGGAAACTCTTGCTATTCTTCAAAAATCCCAAAACGAGTATGAGAATTGGTTAGAAAATCCACCTCAAGAATACAAAGAACTTTTCTCTGAAATTACAGAAGCTTTAGAAAAATACGATCAAAAATCAACACAAACAAAAAAGTTAGCACAAGAAATTGTGTCAATAGCTGACGAGCTTGAAGAACTAGCAGAGGAATCTCAAAACGAAGCAGAACAAATTAAGCAAGAAGTTGAAGTAACTAAACGCATTTCCAAAAAAGCCAGACTTAACTAGTTATTGCATTAGGTTATAAGTAATAAATCCTGATAATATTTCAAGGAGTTTACTGTTATCAACCAATACAATATATAAGAATATATAATATTAGAGATGGATATTACTATCGTTATGGCTCACATTAAATTTGTAAATTTACACCAAGTATGCACAAGCAATCCTCTATGAGTTCCTGGCCTAAATGCATTGGGTATGGGAAAACAATATTTCCCATAGACCAAGCAGGTGAATATCTTAAATAGTGAGGAACGCGACATAGTGTCTTTAAAGCTTCTTCTGTTTGAAAATCTGAACGTACAAAGAACGGCATCATCTCCACCATCTGTTGATGTTTGAATGGGATGTTAGCACCGTATTTATCCTCTTGTAACCCGAGTTTATAAAGTTCGGGTATTGGCATTTCATCTTGCTTCTTCTGTGTTTTTGGTAGTCTTCCTACAGAGAAGTAATGCAGTAATTCTGGCGCTGACTTATCGTAAAAACCGCTCAGATGTTGGAAATCTCGTGCTGCAAAATCTTCGTTCCAAGCTTCTCGATTGGTAATGTACTGCGGTGTTTCTTTATCAGTACGAATACGAATTACTGCTAATAAGTTGTGTAGTTGTTTATTATCACGCTTATACTCGCAACTGTTACCAGGAACATGGCAGAAGTCGAGAACGTTGCGTTTTGCCAGAAGGTTCTCATTTTGCAACTGGGACCAGATTTTACCATCATTGTCTTCGCCGCGTCCGTTACGCCAGCCTTCAGCTTCAATTAGAACAATAGTTGGTCGGTCTAAATGTTTAGTTAGTACACGTGCAATAAACTGTACTAATTCCGTGCCGTTCAACTTGATTTTACTTTGAAGGCGCTTTTTATTTTCTTGGCGATCGCTACGTGCTTCAGCAAAAATTTTTCCGACAGCAATTCCCGCCTGTGTGTAAGGAATCCAATCATTAGCATCGGGAAGTAGTACATCTACCGCACCCGTCGCACGCAGACGAACCGCAAGAGCATAGTGAATATCACCTTGATATTGGCTAGTTTTGTGACGATAAAAGGCAATTACATCTAAGTCTTGGGCAATTTCTTTCGGTATCTTTGATTGCTCGTATACCTCAGAAGGTAGTCCGTATAGCGCCCCAATTTGACGTAATGTTCCATCCAGTACAGCACTCATCACACGTCCTTTTGTTGGTTTGCTGTAGGCTGGTAATTTATCCTGACCATCTTCTGTGTCACTTGGTTTTGGTGTAACCGTCTGTATCATTTGGGAACTAATTCCCTCTCTGATACAAGCTTCACGAATAGCTCCTTTGATATTTTGTTGGGGTAGAACTCCCTTTGTTTTGATTCGGCCAATTTCGATAATCGCTAAACAGTGGGGATTAGTTTCAAAATTGATCGCAGGAATAACACTTTCTTGGAAAAAGGTACGCCATGCTTTTCGCTTTGCTTGATATTGTTTGCGTATCTGCTCGTCGAATTTGCTCTTATCTTTAGGCTTAAGTCCATCTGTATCAAATTTTTCTAAAAGCTTGGCATTATCAATCAAAATTTTTGAAACTGTAATGTGTGCTGGAAAATCCTGATTTTCATTGAGAAGGAATACATCACGTAATTGCTGGTAAACAGTCTCATAAGTGTCTTGTTCTCGATAAATGAGAAAGATATGCATTGGCTTACCTTGCAATGCTCGGCAAATAGTATCAGCAACAATTTGTTGATAAAATTCGCGTCCTTTACGAGGTCTACAAATAAATTCGTAATCGCGCATAGCTAGTGGTGCTTTCTGACCAGATGGCGTAGGAATATCAGATTGCATCGGATTATCTGGTATCAAAACGTCGTTGATCTGTTCTAGTACTCGTGCAATGATATCGCCTCGTTCCAGAAAGCTAAATCCTGTTTTGATACTGTGTCCTCGTCTACGTTTCTCATGCTCGTACCCATACCCCTCAACATGAATTAGATAATATTCGTCTCTATCACCCCAGTTAGTTGAGTTGTTTAAATTACCCAATGTTGCAGGATTGTTAAGAATATTTTCTGGCTGTTCTAGAGCGCGTGCCTTGAAAGAGGCAAGCAGTTCCGGCAGTTGCAATCTCCACAAATTCTCTGTTTCTTTGCTGTTGTTTTCGATGACCAGACGTACTAGGGTAGAATCTACCTCGTAATCGGATAAACGTGCCTTGTTCATACCCATGAGAACAGATATGTCACGACCATAATTGCCATCTAATAAGGGTTCATGAGGATATCGCTGGCAACTTAAATGTAAGAAAATCCACGGCTCTAAATTGCCGTTGTTATTGAGCCGTCCTGCTTGCGTCTGGACATTAAAGTCTAGGCGGTAAGCAAAATAACCTTCTCTTTCCTTGCCATTATCCGTGTAATTTGCCTTAAACGGCTTACTAACTACGTAGAGTCCAACCTTACTCGAACCACCTCCCTGTACTTTGCGCCATTGAATTTCCTGCTCTGTTTTTCCAGAGTGAATTATGCACTTTTTACCATGCAACATGGTTGCGAGAAGACTGGGAATAGCTTGAAATCCCAATCCTTTCTCTGCGTTGATATCGCGCACAAGTGTTTCTGGCTTAATGCGTTGCCAATCCCAATCAGGCGGCATTACAGCTATCCTTTCGAGGAAGCGATCGCACACGCTATTCACTTGATCTGTTTTACCTTTATCACGATATTGCTTTGTCCATTCCTGCGCCCAAATTATCACTAATTGATGTATTTGCTGGGGTGTGGGAGTCTTCAGTGGGTTCTCTGGTGTTCCCACAGCTAATGCTTGATATAAGGAAAGCTGGTTTTCCTCGTCAAAACTATGAAACTCAAAACCGTATGTGAGCGTAGATGCACACGCAAGCAGAGCATTATTTAACTGACGATAAGGCCACCTAACCTCTCTGTTGTTGCCACGATACAAGACTTGTTTTATATCCCGGCAAAAGTCTGCAACCACCTGAACAAAAGGAAATGGCAGTACAGCAATCTCTAGGTTGGCAAAGGCATCTGTCACCAAGCTCATGCGTGCAGGTAGCAAAATATTTGCTGGTGTAATTTTACTAGTCATACTCTTTCTCTATCTCTTGGGTCTATTTCCCAGTTAAAGCCATCGATATCAGCCAAAGCATCTGCTATTGATTGGTATAAAGCTTGACTGATAACATCTTCATTAACATATTCACAAAGCAAATCAATGATTGCTGCTAGTAAGCTGGTACGTGGTGTATCAGGCTGTTGCTCTTTGTCATAGTTTGGTGCCCAAGCAGCATCGACAAAGTAAGCGTGAAACGGAACACCTCCACGCAAAAGACGACCTACAGCTTGAACGATTACCCCAGCAGTGGTTGCGGCTAAGTCTTGACGGGGAAAGGCGCGTAATTCTTCATTTTTATACAGTGTTTTGTAGTAAGAACGATGTTCTACCGATCGCCAATAACGCGCAGCCAATTGACGCACCGCTTCCGCACGCCTTAAAATTCCGTCTCCTTGCCAAGCAATGAAATTTGCATCTTCTACCCAATCCAAGGCACGACGGTTGATTTCTTGAGCGATCGCTTGAGTATCATGTGGATGAGGATAGGGACGGGTAAGAAAGTAAACCGCACCAAAAGCAGCTTTGCCATTGGCATTCAAAATGTTGAATCCGCGCCCCATAGCACTAATCGGTGCAGCCAAGATTTTGCCGCCAGTAAGTGCGAAAGTTTCAATGTCAGCACGGTTGAGAGCGCCAACTTCCATCCTTGACTGATAGTCGATGTCATCCTCAGTAATAGTTTCGGTGCGATCGCGCTGCAAATGGTAGACTTGCTCCCGCATACCCCACCAACATTGACGGATTTCGTCTGCTACCCATCGTGCCTGATCGTAGGAGTTAACGAGTAACAGTAGGCGTTCCCTATCCTGCCAAAAATCTGGCTCGCTCTCACCAAGTTGTTTCAATTCCTCAAGCTCCTGTCCTAAATCACCGCTACCGTTGTTGCCAATCAATGCTTGTGCCATCTCCTTAAACATTCCCATTTTCTGACGTTCAGGTGTCCCAGAAATACGGATAGGTTCACCTTTGCGGTTCAATTGAGGCAGGAACTTGAAGCGGCTTTGAGCGATGGCTTCTGTGGCGCTCGGCTCTGGCATCAAAATACCTTGGGGATTGCCTACATGAAACTGAGTGGAATCTCGTAGATAAGAAGTTCCTGATAATGCTAAGACGTTAGGGCCGCGTTGACCATCCAAGTCTGTGAGCAAGCGATGAAAGTTCAAAACGTAGTAACGCCCAATGTTGGTATAGGCAAACAAAGATAAAGCATTTTCGCTGCTATTCTCAGATTGGTTGTGATTGTCATCCTTGCGGGAATAGTAAGTACCAAACTGTCGCCCTGTTGGAGGTAACGGTAAAATATTTAACATTGCTGTTGGCATACGGCGATGTGGTGGCTCGTCATCCAGAGTGGGTGGTCGATGATGCCATTCGTAAAAAACAATGCGTGTGTGTCGATCTAAAAGGGTGATAGTAAGCGCAAACTGTAAACGATAAGCTAGGGTTTCGAGGGTGTCTACCGGATCTGATTGTTCCTCCTTTTTTGAGGAGTTTCGCCGCTTTTTCTTGGCTGGCTGCGGTGAATTTTGACGTTTTTCTAGTTGCGATCGCAGTCGCGCTAACCGTTTTCCTGTATTGGGGAAAAAATCAACTATCCAGGCTTTGCAAGCACGATAAATACTGTCATCGGTAGCACTTTCGCCAATACTATTAATCTGTTGAATCAAAAGTGCCAGTCTATTAACTTTAGGGTTGGATCGAGGCTGCCCAAGTAATGGATCGTCGTCGAGTAATGCATCAAAATACTGCATTATCTGTTGTACACGTCGGTTATTAGCCTTAATTTCTTGTTCAGTGACATCAGGATGATCTAACTCTTCAAGTCCAGCAAGGCGACGGGCAAATTTGTAAAGGAGAGAATTAGGTGTGAAATAGCCACGTTCTATCCATTTACGCAAAAATTCGTGTCCTAAATGCTTATCTAATAGGGTTAATGTTGCTGTAACTACACTTTGTACATGACGTTCTGCGGTTGTCCATCGCTGCATCAATGGTGGACTGACACGGTTAAATCTCATATAATCTTCAGTTTTCACCCCAATATCATCAAAAACACCACCATTTGTGAGTAAAACTGTCTCAGCATATACGTGATCAAACCACTTGATAACTGTATCTACTTCATCGAATACAACGATATCGGAATGTTGATAAACGAGTTCCCCTATTTTGATCGGACGCAATTCTAGGTGATGTGGCAAACCAGCCATTGCCATTGCGCCTGGAGTTGTAATCCAAACACGGGCACTTGGCATATCACGATATACCTGCTTTGATGGGCAAGTGGCAAAAAATGGACATAAGTGAGAAACACCAGGGTTATTGTTTTGTTTTTTGCGATGGGCTACGCCCCGCTGGAGGCGATCGCTTTCACTTTTTGGTGCTTCTTTCAAAGAGTGACATGGCTCGCTTCCAGGCTTGAGTGGCTTGCCGTGCAAACGGTCGAAGATGTCGCTAGACTGTAGCAGTCCTTGCAAAGCACAAGCTGTTCCTAAAAAGCGATCGCCCCAGTGTGGTTGTCCGCGTTTCCAGTGTTCCTGAAAATCTTTCGAGGCATAGAAACTTTTTAGGTGTGCGTCCCGTTTACTACGCCCTAGTAACGGTACGGCAACTGGCTCATCATTTTCTGGATCGTTACAGAACCACCAATTAATTTGATTTGCTAACCGAATTGCCGATTGTACATCACTAACAACTAATGTAATGCGGCGATCGGGATGATTTCGCAAAACATCGACAGCAAGCAAGGTTGACAGGGTAGACTTTCCAGAGGCAACCTGTCCCGCAAGATGTACAAAACCATCCAACTCTAGTGGTTCTGTATTCCGTTCACTCAGCGTACCGTCTTCCTGAATTTTGTGAAAGTTGATTTTACGAAAGCGGCTTACCCAGTGTCCCTTTTGTGTTTCATGCCAACCATATCGGCGTGCTAGTAACTGTTCGCGGCGATCTAGGAACTCTGCATTTGACTCTAAATCTGGAATTCTCAATGAAAAAGGTTCACGAGAGCGGGGTGTGGTAAACCAAGGCTGTTGTTGTACAGTATTTAAATGTTCTGGTGTGAACTGTACTTGCATTGTGACTGTTTCTTTTTCTGTCTTAGCCTGAAATTGGTAAGCAACTCCTGCCTCTGCTCGTTTAACTTTGCGTTGACGAAACTTCAAATCTGCACTCAAACAGCTTTCATATAAATTTTGGTTGACTTGATCCCTAAGATGTTTCGCAGCATGAATAATTTGAGAATCTAAATCCTGGATATCAAAATCATAGTTACGTCTATTTTGCGGAATATTGCGGATATAGAAACGTAATGCCGTCAACCATGCAAAACGTGCAGAAAATGGAATAATTTGCCGAGCGTTAGCAACTGCACGCCGTTGCACCTCATCTAAGTTTTGTAAACGCGGGTGTCGCAAAGGCATACCACTGAGTATTGCCCAAACTGCTGTTACTGGCTCATCATCAATCACTAGACGTTCCATTAACGCAAAGCCAAGTTCTACCTGAAGTAATAATTGGGCTTGCTCTCGATCTAACTCAGAGTTATCTTTCAATTCTTTGACACGCTCTGTGAAAATAGCAGGTGGCTCAAATAATGTCATTTGACTCATAATGCTATTTCCCTTTACTCAAATGCATTATTTTAGCGACAACTCGTTCTTCAAAAGCTGTATTGCTGAAAAGATGGGTGCTTTTTGGTAATTCTGTTGCTTCTTCACGCAGAATTTCGATGTAATCTTGGCGCTGATGCAGACGATGGTTAGGAATTACATAAAAGCTTTCGTCGTAGTGCAAATCGCCTTCCCCGAATATCGGCTTGAGTTGCAAAGCCAAATCATAGGGATTTCGGTAGTCTTTGATATCTACAGCCCACACTGAGCCGTCACCAAAACGTAGTTGTAAATCGTAACGGTCAATACCAGGCCACAGTTGAACTTCGCAAAGATATTCTGGCTGTTGTTTATGCAGCTTTTTTAAAGCCTCGAATAGACGTATCTCTGGGATTCCAGGCAAACAGACACGCCAGTGAATCCCAAACTTGAGGCGACGCAGACCTTGCTTCCAATAAATACGCCGGACATGGGACAAGTTTTTACGATGGTCATTGCAGACGCTTGGCTTAATACCACGTAGATGTCCATGTTTTTTAATTAAAGGGCCGCAGCGATCGCAGCACCAATAAGATTCATTTTCTTTACAGTCTTCGTACAGTTCGCCGATATCATCAATAGAGATATAACGGGTTTGAGAAAAGGTGTTACGAAGCTGCTCTAAAGTAGTGTAAGGATTCGTAATTAAAAATTGACGCAGCAAAACATATTCCCTTTGAGAGCGTTCAGCATCCTTTTCATTGGCTTGTTGCAGCTTGTCCAGCAACCTCAAAAACTGAAAGTTCTCCAGCGCAATTTGTTGTATTTTTACAGAAGCAAACTCAGGAAGTTGCGCTCGTTTAAGCAACTGTTCGTAGAAATATTGACTTGCTTCCTCACTTAGCGCTCTATCGTATATCAAGCCATATTCTGAGCCAAACTCCTTCGGGATTACCAGTGGATACCATGTTTGCAAAGGTTTTTCTAAAAGAGCCAAAAGACCTTCTAAAGTACGTGGATAAGGAATAGCTGTCATCTTCAATGCCAGAGTATTGGAGGCACGCTGTAAGAAATCAGGGTATGGGTATTTAGGGAGTTGGTATTGAGTATCTAAACGGAAAAACTCTGCTAAACCAACAACCAACAAATCAAATATGATTATTTCGCTATTATCCAAGGAGTACCTCCTTTGTATAAAGCAACCTTTGGATATCTTGTTTCTTCAATGAAACAGTGTCACTTCAGAAACACATAACAACTATAGCTTATAAGGGATAATAAAGAAACACTGTTTCATAAGTGAAACAATAGCAACCTATGGGATACAACTTAGACACAGATTTATTAGCCGCAATGGTGAAGACAAAGCGAGGGAAAAAAGGGCTGCGAGACACAGCTAAAGAAATAGGTAATATTAGTTCCTCAACACTCTCACGGGTAGAAAATGGCAAAATACCCGATATGGAAACCTTTTTATTACTTTGCGATTGGCTGCAAGTGTCACCTGCTGAACTCTTTAAGAAAACAGAGGAATCCGAAGCCCCCTCCGACTCAAATACACCACAAACAATAGAAATTCAATTGCGAGCATCCAAAAAACTCGATCCGGCGATCGCCAATGCACTAGCAGAACTAGTCAAAGCAGCATACCGGGATAGTTCTCAACAAAACGACAACCAACAGCCGGATTAAAAAGAATTATGACACTAACAGAGAAATTAACAACTGAGTTTAGGCAAAGGTGTGAAGGAATTGCCACCGAGAAACGTAGTTTATTAAATATACGGGCATTTGAGCCATTACCAGCAGATTTGCTTGCAACTCAATTGGGTGCAACAATTTTGACACCCAAACAGATTCCCAACTTAAACCCTTGTGTGGTAGCGGTATTGCTCGATAGCGACCAATGGTCAGCAGGAATTATTAATCAAAATCCACTCTGGATTGTCAACAATCCACGCCATACTCCCGCGCGACGCGAGTCGAACTTGATGCACGAGTTTGGACATATGCTATTGAAGCATAAAATTGTCCGTTTTGATCCAGATACCGGGTTTCCTCTGCGCCGACAGAGTGATGAAGATGAAGCGACTTATTTGGGTGGATGCCTTCAGATTCCCCGGCGGGGTCTACTCTGGGCTGTTCAATGTCAAATGACACAGACGGAAATAGCGGTACATTTTAATGCAAGTCAGGAAATGGTGCAATTCCGTAGCAACGTCACTGGAGTAAATATTTAGATAAATGTTATATAAAAGATTTTGCGACTTCTGTACGATGAAACGATGCTCCGTTTTGAATAAGGAGCGACTTCAAGAGAGTCCTAGTCTTAAACCTTACATTTTAGAAATATTTAATGAATGTTATCAAGATACAAGGACAGAAGCAAGCGATGCCTACGGCGGTAAACTACGCTCTCAACTGGCTATTGACATATTTACCTTAATACCGATTAGCTATTGAGAACAAATTTTAGATGAAAACTGGTTTCCTGAATATAACCACAATCATCACGGTAAACCCGATTAAAATGAATACGCAACTTGGGTTTCCATAGGAGTATGCAGCCGTGCAGCCGGACTTAATAGGCTTGGAAATTAGTAAAGGGGAACTGAGACGTTTGACTGGGTTCGACTCAGAAGACGTTTTTCGACCCTCTGTTTTGCGAGATCGCCAGAAGCGATTAGGATTTTTAATCAATGAAATGCTGGTGACGCTGGCGCTAACCCCAATCATCGTTGGCTTTATTTATGCGTTTATTATTCTGCCAACAATTGGGTCTTCAATTAAATTCGGAATTCTTTTACTAATTTTAGTGCCAATCCCCATATTAGTGGGGCGAACTCTCTGGCGGCAGTTGACCTTTCCTGAAGGACTGACAATACTTTTAGATGAAGTTGATAAATATCATGACCTGATTAGCGCCATAGATATCAATGACCAATTGGCAGCGTCAGGGAACGTAGAAAGCAGTATCCATGACCGAGATCAAGTCACCGCCGCCCTGCAACTGATTCGAGAAGATTTAGTCCGTGCTCTGAAAACAGAACGAATTTTGCGAGATAATAGAAAGTTGCTTGCTAGTAACCAAGAGTTATTTGTCAATAATTTAGCCAGTCTCCAAGCTTTACAAGTTAGTAGTCAAGCAGGTGAATACGCTCAACTTTTAAATCAGTCATTGCAGATTGCGATCGATGTACAAGCAGAAATCAGAAAATTGCACAAAAGTTGAGTTAAGTTTTTCGTTGCTGATGTATTTTCTAAAAAAACAATTGCGCGATTGATTCTACGGATCGATCCAAAATCTAAAATCTAAAATCCAAAATTGAATGAGCAACAAACCGAAAATAATTGTCTTGGATGACGATCCTACAGGTTCTCAAACAGTCCACAGCTGTTTGCTGCTAATGCACTGGGATGTGGACACTCTACGCAAGGGGTTGCAGGATGATTCACCGATTTTCTTTGTGCTGACTAATACTAGATCCTTAACCCCAGAGTCAGCTGCATCTGTGACCAAAGAAGTTTGCCAAAATCTGAAAGTTGCTTTGCAGGCTGAAGGAATTGACGATTTTCTGATTGTCAGTCGTTCTGATTCTACCTTGCGCGGACATTATCCCATTGAAACAGATGCGATCGCTCAAGAACTCGGCCCTTTTGATGCCCATTTTCTCGTACCTGCATTTTTTGAGGGGGGACGCATTACCCGTGACAGCGTGCATTACCTAATCATTGATGGTGTACCCACCCCAGTCCATGAAACCGAATTTGCCCGTGATTCGGTCTTCAGCTACCATCACAGTTACTTACCCAAGTACGTCGAAGAAAAAACCCAAGGAAAAATTCCGGCTGAAGCAGTAGAAAGGTTTCTCCTAGCTGATATTCGCGCTGGTAGCCTGGAACGCTTGCTCAAACTGAGTCATAATCAGTGTGCTGTCGTCGATGGCGAAACTCAAACCGACCTCAACCGCTTTGCACTTGACATATTAACCGCGGCAAGTCAAGGTAAACGCTTTTTATTTCGCAGTGCTGCCAGTATTTTAACAGCTTTAGCCGCTTTACCTCCCCAACCCATCGCTGCCCAAAACATGGCACAGTATGTGCTACAAGGCAAACCAGGTGCGGCGATCGTTGGTTCCCATGTGAAAAAAACTACTCAACAGTTAGAGGCGCTATTGCAAATAGAGGGAACTGTGGGAATTGAAGTCAATGTGGCGCGACTACTTAACGATCGAACAAATCAATCTGCTGCACTCCTAAGAGAAATTCAGGAAACTACACGGTTAGTACACGAGGCTGGTAAAACACCAGTGATTTATACTAGCCGTCAGGAATTGAGTTTTCAGGATATAGAGACAAGATTGGAGTTTGGGGCGACGGTTTCAGCTTTATTGATGGATATTGTGCGCGGTTTACCATCTGATATCGGATTCTTAATCAGCAAGGGTGGTATTACCTCAAACGATGTCTTGAGTACTGGACTAGCTTTAAATTCAGCCCGCTTACTCGGTCAAATTTTACCTGGTTGTTCAATGGTGCTGACACCATCGGATCACCCCCAGTTTCCTGATTTGCCTGTGGTGTTGTTTCCCGGTAATGTCGGTAGTGCTGATGCTTTGGGAACAATTTATCAACGGTTGACTAAAACAGCTTTAAATGCTGAATGAAGATAACGATCATTTTGAACTACTCAGGCCTTTTTTGTCCAAAGTCCAAAATTAGAAGAATGATTACGACATAAAAAGCGCCCAAAAGCTTATCGAATCAGCCCTTTTTTCCCAGGTGCTACGTGTAGCTGGCTTCAACCTAGTAGTACACAATGGAAAATCTCAAATCCAAAATGTTATAAGGATGTTGTTGAATTTTGCAAACGATCTAATATTGGTAATTATTCGGTGTGTCCCTTGTCTTTTGGCTAGTACCGCATGACTTCTGATTCCGTGTCACCCAATGTAAAGTCAAATTCTGCAACTCCTAATGCAGAACCAAACTCTATTCATTCCCAGGTAGAGGGAAATCCTATTGTTTCCGATCTAGAATCAGATTCTATCCTCCCGGACGCTGAGTTAAATTCTGTGCTGCTCTATTTAAAATCAAATACTGAGCTTGCTGATGTAGAGTCAACTCCTGCTAAACCGGATGTAGAGTCAAATTCTGCAAACTCTATCCTGACTGATTTAAATAGTAGTGACTTCCCATTACCAGGAAATCGGGTCAATCAGAATATTCAAGTCCAGCTCAAAAGTGACGGAGGACGACTGTTATTAATTTTACCACCTGAATCTCAAGTACCTGCTTCAGAACTCAGTTGGTCTGATATTTGGCAACAAACCAGACAGCGCCTGAACGCTGGCGATCGCTTTCGCATATCCAACACGCCCGTGCATCTCATGGCGCAAGACCGCTTAGTAGATGCTAGACAACTGCAAGAACTGGCCGAAGCTTTAAGTGAAGTTCAACTGCGATTAATATCTGTATCGACTAGTCGGCGGCAAACTGCGATCGCTGCTGTCACATCTGGTTATTCCGTAGAGCAACTACAACCCGTAACTTCCCTGAATACAGAACCAAAAGCTACAGCCATACCCCAGGCAGATGCCCTTTATCTGGAAATGACTGTACGCTCTGGAGTAGAAATTCGTCATCCTGGCACAGTAATTCTCTTGGGAGATTTAAACCCAGGTGGTATTGTAATTGCAGATGGAGATATTATCGTCTGGGGTCGTCTACGGGGAATTGCTCATGCTGGTGCTGGAGGTAATCTTTCGTGTCTGATTATGGCCTTGCAAATGGAACCAACCCAATTGCGGATCGCAGATGCTGTAGCTAGGGCACCAGAAAAATCGCCGATGCAGTTTTCTCCAGAGGTGGCACATATTACGCCCCAAGGAATTCGCATCGCTAGGGCTACTGATTTTTCCAGAAACCAATTGACTAAGATCAATCAGCAACCCGGAATATTTACTTAAAGGATGAAGGATATGCAGGATAAAATATAGCGATTTTCATGTAGATGGAATACACTACTCTAATCCTTACCCTTTTCCCCTGGCAAAGTGTATTGTACATAACCGAAAAACGCTATAAGAACACTCATACCTGACTCTCGTTTCTTGAGATTCAGACATTTCTTCATACTTGATACGATACTTCATACTTTATACTGCAATTTACAGTTTTATATTTCCTGAACCCTCATTGACCGCACTTCTATCATGACTCGCATTATTGTGATTACCTCCGGTAAAGGAGGAGTGGGTAAAACCACAGTTTCAGCAAATCTGGGCATGGCTTTGGCCAAAATGGGGCGTCAAGTTGCCTTGGTTGATGCGGATTTTGGTCTGAGAAATTTGGATTTGCTGCTAGGGCTGGAAAACCGCATCGTCTATACTGCGGTGGAAGTCCTAGCAAGAGAGTGTCGTTTAGAACAAGCCTTGGTAAAAGATAAGCGACAACCCAACCTCGTACTCTTGCCAGCAGCTCAAAATCGCTCGAAAGATGCAGTCACACCAGAACAGATGAAGTTATTGGTGAATGCACTAGCCCAAAAATATCAATATGTAATTATTGATAGCCCCGCCGGCATCGAAAATGGATTTAAAAATGCGATCGGGCCAGCAAAAGAAGCGCTAGTTGTCAGCACACCCGAAATTTCCTCAGTTCGTGATGCAGACCGAGTAGTTGGATTACTAGAAGCACAGGGAATTAAGCGTGTTCATTTAATAATTAACCGCATTAGACCCGCAATGGTGCAAGCAAATGATATGATGTCAGTGCAAGATGTTCAGGAACTTCTCGCCATCCCTTTGATCGGGGTAATCCCTGACGACGAGCGTGTAATTGTATCTACCAATCGCGGCGAACCTTTGGTATTAGGGGAAACTCACTCTCTAGCTGGCACAGCCTTTGAGAACATCGCTCGGAGATTGGAAGGGGAAAACGTCGAATTTCTTGATATTGACTCGTCCCAAGACAACTTCTTCGTGCGTCTTAGAAAGTTGTTCTCGACAAAGATTGTTTAACCTAATTTCCCAGTCTCGGCCCCAGACCTATTCGTAATGATTGAACTTCTAGAAAAACTTTTTTCTCGTGGCCCTGATAGCAGTCGAACTCAAGTCAAACGTCGCCTGCAATTGGTGATTGCTCACGATCGCGCTGACATCGACCCCCAAACGTTGGAAAAAATGCGGCAAGAAATCCTAGATGTCGTCTGTCGCTATGTCGAAGTTGAGACAGATGGCTTAGAGTTCTCTTTAGAAAGCAACCAACGAACCACAGCTTTAATTGCTAATTTGCCTATCCGCAGGGTCAAAGGCGGCATACCTGAATGGGAAAGAGGTGATAAGTAGGCGTAATTTTAATCTTAAGTATTTGTCAAGTTAACCTGACGTTATAGCTTCAGTAAAGAAAGTGCGTTCCTTCTTAGGGTTGCCATAGGCATCGCCTTAGTTTTGAGCATCACCAATTGCTATAATTTGTTACGGCCTTTAATATTCAACGTTTTCCCTGGTTAAATAATAAAAAACCATGCCCACGAAGGGTATGGTTTTCGGACATTACGAATTCGGCATAGGTTTATTAGCCAGATATGATATCAGGTTCGCCTAAATACTTACGATAAGAGACTTCCAAATAAAAAAATATCCCAAAACTGACGCAAAAACCCTCTGTATTTCTCCTCTCTCTGTGTTCTCTGCGCCTCTGTGGTTCGATAATTTATTTCTTGGAAATCCCTAAGAATGACGCAAAGAGGGGGAGACGCTCTTACACGGAGAATTTTTAATCGTAGTGATTATCCGAACTTGATATGAACGCTGTTTTATATCATGTCCGCCTAATCACTTATAATTCCCGAATCTATACAGAAAACCCGAAAACCCCTCACCTCTGCACCTCTGCCCCTCTGCGGTCTTAATGATAAGTCTTTAACCAGACATGATACTACTCCTGAATTCAGAATTCTGAATTCTGAATTCTGCCGTCTTAGTAAATAGATGCCAACACTTTATCTGCTGCTGCCCGAAATGCCGTTGCTGCGCCAGCGCTCATATCTCGCGGCGCACAGATGCGATTTCTCACATAGGCAAGAGTAATGGCTCCAACAGCAGCTGAGGTTGGATCGATATTGTCTTTTCCCCCAACTCTACCCCAAGGTAATTGGACATTATTTCCATTAATTAGATAGTCTGCCAGCAATCTGAGGTGAAAATCAACTGCTTGGGCGATCGCCGAGATATCGCCATTTCCTGCTAAAGCTTGCACACCAGAGTTTTTCAGAATATCTTTAGTCGCAACTTCCCGGTTATCACTCAATCGCTCAGCTGCTTCGGCTCGATATTGAATTTCCTCGCTAGCTGCTGCGTCCAACGGCAAGGGATTTCCCACTGGTGATATACCCCATCTACGGCGCAGAAGTAAATTATTTGTAGCCTCATCCGACTTGACTCTGTGGTATGCAGGACGCTGATTAAGTGCCTCAAACCAAGCATTGATCCGGGGGAAGCGGGGATTTCCTTTGATGTGATAGCCCCGGTATACAGGTAAGTTAGCCGCCAATCTATCTAGATGAGGGCTATACATAATGTCTACCAAGCTAAAACTTGAGACAAAATAGGAGCCAGAGTATTTACCCAAGGCTTGCTCAAGTTCATCTAATTTAGCTTCAAATGCCGCCTGGAAATTTGCTAACTCATCAGCATCTGTAGGCGTTTGTCTTAAGAATTTATAGGCAATCTCTCTAAATCCATTAGTTTCGGCATCTTCAACCCACTGTCTGGCGATCGCGTTTTCCTGTGGATCTTCAGGAAGTAGGGGCGGACTGCTAAATCGTTCTTCTAAAGCTAGGAGAATATCTTTAGATTCGTAGACTAACTTACCTTCAATTTTTGTACCAGGGACAAGGGATGTGGGAACTAAGTCTCTATACCACTGAGGTATATTACTCAAATCAATAAATTCCGTTGTAAATGGAATTTCTTTTTCTTCCAGCGCAAACCAAACTCGTTCGCAAAAAGGACACCAGGAATTAGTATCTCGATAAAGCAGGACTGACGGTTCTGTATTTGGGGAAAGTTTATCTAAACCGCTGGGGATTGGGGCAGTAGAAGGAGATTGTCCTGGTCTTTTCACCCTACGAGCAGAAGTATTTTTTCTCGCAGTCTCTAAAAGCTCTTCCCAACTGGACACCGTATTTTGAATAGACATGTTTTATCTCGCTTTATCTCGCTTTACTAGCAACGCCAGAAAACACAAATAACTGTTGTTCTTTGGGTACAGTCAAATTGTTACCAAGGTAACGATGAATACCCACACCCATATCTCCTGTAGCAGTGAGTTTGAAGTTCACTTCCTCAAATCCAGACGCACGGAAAGTTTTCCGCACATTTTCAGAGTAAGGAATACCCTGAGAATGTCCGCGAGTCCAGATCACAAAAGCACCTTCTTTACTCAGAAAACTCAGGTTTTCCAATAAGCGATTAAGTTCAGCTTCCTCAGGCAGATTGCCAAAGACACCACACACCAGCACAATATCTGCTGGGACTGCTCCTACATAGTTGGCGGCGATGGTTGCATCACCATTGACGAACTCAATTTGCTTGGTTAAACCCAAGGATTCTATAGTTGCTCGTCCACGCTCAACTAGATTTGGATTTATTTCCACAAGTCGTGCGTAAACATCCTGCTTACGAGGGTGATTTCTTAAAGTTCCGAGTAAATCTCGTCCATCACCCGCACAAACACTCACTAAATGGATAGCGCCATCTGGGGATGCATTCAAGCTATAAGCAATATATTCCTGCACGATTTCTAGACGCTGTTGCAGTTTTGGCTCAGTCTTATAGAGGTCGTGCCATTCAAACCAGTCTTTTGGCATAAGGGGTGATTCCCATTTCATGTAAATTACCGTAAAATAAACTACGGTAAGTTGATAGATTATTAGTAGTTATTGCATAGAAGTCGATCTAAAATCAAGTCTTGTTGTGAGTAGGTAAGGTTTAAGGATCGGATACTGTTGGCAAATCACGGGTCACACCCCGCTATTTTTCGCTATTCCAACAGATGTAGAGACGTTGCAATGCAACGTCTCCAGATCAGGTAAGCCAGAAATAGGCGATCGAGTCAAAATACTGTTTATCTATCAAATTACAGTAATATCTATAATTATTGCCCAAAAAAGGTTTTCTTACCTGGTGTAAGCTGTTTGAAAACCCCCATCAATATAGCAATTCAGTATTGCAGGCATGAACATTTCACCCCTGCCAATCCAGACATATATCAACGAGGAAATCCATTAACATGACAGAGAAACTTGCACTCAACGAATATCCTGTACACGACTTGATTCGCAGTCGCTGGAGTCCTAGAGCCTTTGCCGATCGCCCTGTTGAACAGGATAAGGTACTTTCGTTGCTAGAAGCGGCTCGTTGGGCACCTTCTTCCTACAATTATCAGCCTTGGAGTTTTATTATTGCCACCAAAGATGACCAAACCGAATATAATCGGTTACTCAGTACCTTAGTTGAATTCAATCAAGGTTGGGCGAAAAATGCTCCTGTGCTGATACTTGCTGTTGCTAAAGTGCGGTCTGATGAAGGCAAGACAAATCGACATGCATTTCACGATGTGGGGCTAGCGCTGGAAAATCTCACAATTCAGGCAACAGCTTTTGATTTAGCTGTGCATCAGATGGCAGGATTTGATGCGGATAGCGCCAGAAAACAATACCAGATTCCAGATGACTATGAACCTGTGACTGCCCTTGCGGTGGGCTATCCGGGCGATGCACAGAGTCTTGCTGATGGATTGCGCGATCGCGAAGTAGCACCCCGTAGCCGTAAACCTTTGCAGGAATTTGTATTTGGCGGACAGTGGGGAAGCACTTCATCTTTGTTGATAAACAATAAATTTTAGGGCTGTTCGACCAATGTTTGTGTGCGCCATAATCGTGTTTATATGAACCTAAAACCGCACACAACGAGGAGGATAGCAACATGAAAATCTCGCCAGTTGTGGATGAAGGGTTTTCGCGGATTCCCGTCGTTGATATTAGCGCCTTAGTTTCTCTAACTGAAGAACGCCACACAGTTGCTTCTGAAATATGCCAAGCATGTTGCGAGTGTGGGTTTTTCTATATCGTTGGACATGGGGTAGACGAGGATTTACAGCAACGCTTAGAACTACTGAGCCGGCAATTTTTCGCCCAAGATTTAGAAACTAAATTGAAAATCCGCATAGCTTTGGGTGGTAAAGCATGGCGGGGGTATTTCCCGGTGGGAGGAGAACTAACATCTGGTAAACCAGACCACAAGGAAGGTATTTACTTTGGTGCAGAACTGGGAGAAGAACATCCACTAGTGCAAGATAGTACTCCCATGCATGGTTCTAACCTCTTCCCCTCTAATATTCCACTGTTCCGTGACACAGTACTTGAATATATGGAAGCAATGACCCAGCTAGGACACACATTGATGGCTGGTATTGCTCTGAGTTTGGGACTGGAAGAGTTTTACTTTGCTGAGCGTTATACAACAGACCCACTAATATTATTCCGTATTTTTAACTACCCTGCCTATTCGTCACCGTCAGATTATAAAGAAAAATGGGGAGTTGGCGAACATACTGACTACGGTATCCTAACTATTCTCAAGCAGGATGATTCAGGCGGATTGCAGGTGAAATCAAAATCAGGCTGGGTTGCTGCGTCTCCTATTCCTAATTCCTTTGTATGCAATATTGGCGATATGCTAGACCGGATGACGGGAGGTTTGTATCGTTCTACACCCCATCGGGTTCAGAATTTGTCAGGACACCATCGCCTTTCGTTCCCGTTCTTCTTCGATCCAAATTTTAATGCTGAGGTGAAGCCGATAGAATTGGGCGGAGTATCGATAAATGATGACAAAAAAGAACGCTGGGATGGGGCTAGCGTTCATGATTTTCGCGGAACTTATGGCGATTATGTGTTGAGTAAGGTGTCTAAAGTTTTTCCAGAGTTACGACGGAGGGTTTTATAGAATTTTGAAGATATGTTTCTCATCCCAACTTTTTTTCTGAGGCAAAAGCGAGCCTTAGCTTTGAGCATCACGAATTGCCTTAACTAATTCGTCTTTGTTCATTTTGCTGCGACCTTGGATATTCAATGCTTTTGCTTGGTTGTGCAACTCCCGTTTTGACGGCTCAGACTTTTCTTGAACTTCATGCATCGCTCGCTTGATAGCGGGTGTCCACTCTACATCCTGCTTACCTTCTCTAAAGCAAAAAATACTCCGAGTTTTTGTGTACAATTAACTCTCCTTATTTACATAAAAAGTTGGAGTTCAATATTGCTATGTTGAACTGGATAAAAAAATTCCCGTCATCACAAGCGACAACGGGGGTTATAAGTAAGATTTTTATCAACTATCGATAAGCAACTTGTGGACCTGCCCAAATTTCTGTAACCTGTTTACCAAAAGTAATAGGCTGATCGTCGTCTGTTGTAGTGACGGTTTTGCCATCATTAGCAACTTTCACCAAAGGCCAGTTTTCCTCGCCTAGTTCCCCTGCACGAAATAGCACGTGGTCGGGTTGGCTTTTACTCCAACCTAACAATACTGCAATCTTCTCATCTTCATTTTCTTGATTAGCAGGAGCAACAGTGTTAGCGTGATTGTTTTGTCGATCCCAAATCACCGCACTATCTGTAGAATCGCCTGTGTTAAATACGCCTTCAAACTTGCGTGCCAAAAAGCGATCGCCTTTTTCTGACCAACTAACGGGAACTAACACCCCAATCTGACCGCTTGTATCAGTTTCTTCTGGTGACGCGGCCTTGACAGCTTTGGTTTTTAATAGGGGATCGCTAACAGGAGTAGTTGAAGCCATCACCCACAATTTCTTAGTTTGCATATCTTGTACAAACAGAACACTGGTGACACGGCTGTTGTACATTTCTGGTTTTACCTCTAGTTGTACCCTGCTATAAACAGCATACTTCCCATCTGGAGAAACCACAGGTACGCTGCGGTAATGGCGTACTCCAGAACCGCCGTTAGAACCAATAGCGTCTTGAGTGGCTGTGATCCATTTCCAAGGAATAGGATGAGGACTGCCGATGGGATCTATTTGTTCTGCTTGGGATTCATCGATTGGTTCAGTAGTAGGTATTTCCGTTGTGATGCTTGGTTGTGATTCCAGGAGAGTTGGTGCTACTTTAGCCGCCGCCAATGATTCACTAAAAGGTTTATCTCTAGAGAAAGAATTTTTTTCTTCTTTCAAAGATTTGATATTAGCAGCTTTGAGTTTTTGCACTAAATTAACTTGACTAATAGGAACATCTGTTAATGGTGCAAGTTCAACTGCTGCCAGAGGATCGGGAACTTTTAAATCGCTGCTTGAGAGATAACTATCTGCTCGATCTAAAGACTCAATATTATTCTCTGGTAATACTTGCGGTTCCTGAATAGCATTGCTTTGTGTTGGTACAGAGTCAAATTCTTCTTTCAATGAATTGATTCGATCTACTGTTAGTGTTTCAGCTATTTCAGGTTCCCCAACTAAAGCTATTTCCTTTGACACACGGTCAGACTCTTCAGTAATCGAAGTTTGTTTAACTACTTCTGATTTTACTGAAGCAGAGTGACCGGATGCCCCTAACAAGGGTGCGATCAATATCACAACAACAACGTAATTGAGAAATGGTTGCGCGCGGAACCATCCTGACAGCAAAAGGGATTTAAGCATTTGTAGACTCTCTAGAGGGGCGGTTGCTTATGTGAGGAGCAATACCTATGCAGCAATGGAGCAGGCGATAATTATATGTATAACAAGAAACTAAAAGCTTTTACTAAATAATTTCTTCATTTGCAGAGCTTTACAAAAAATATGCATCATTAGTTACACCTTTTGTTTTTGCGGTACTGAATGTTTTTTTCCGAAAATATGCGAGTATAGTAACTATGCTGATAACTCAGTAGTTACTACAGATATCTAATTTCGGTGTAGGTAGACTGAACCACACCACAAGCACCTGTTGTCGAGGGGTATTTAGCTTCCGGTTCGAGCTAACGTGTAGTTCAAACTCAGAGCAGCTAAACTGCGCTCTTCAGAATCGCGGTAGTATTTGCTAACACGTATCAAACGAAGCAGTTTAAACACTATAACCAGTGCAAACCCCGATAATGGTAAACGTGAGGCGTTACGTGAAAGGCTGGGAAAGCGGACACATAATACATGATACTCAGAAAATATTGCTGCCAGCAACCCTAAGTTAGAAATTGCAATCTAAACTACAGAAACACTTGGAACGCAACGCTATTTTACAAAAGCAACTGCGCTGAGTGCTAAATTTCGGGAAAATCATCAGCAAAACAGCAACATATAGTGGGTAGATGATCTAGAGACTCGTAAGCACACGCGACCGATTTAGGGTAACTAGAGGCAGATGCAGTTGGTACGAACTTTTATCTTGAGTAACTTATATAGTTAAGTTAATCAAGCAGCCTATAGTTTCAGTAAATACGAAAGTATTGTACCACCAAACAACCAAACTATAAATATCTAACTTAAAAGTTGTCAGTTACCAGGGGCGCACTTACCATTAACTAGTGGCTAGTGACTAATGATTAATGATTAATGACTAATGAAAATCGTATTTTTTGGTACTCCCCAGTTTGCTGTCCCAACTTTAGAAAAGTTATTAAATAATTCCAAATTTGAGGTGTTGGCAGTCGTCACCCAACCAGATAAACGTCGAGAGCGTGGAAATAAACTTACTCCAACACCAGTAAAAGCGATCGCCACTGCTCACAATTTGCCAGTATGGCAACCAGAACGGGTGAAAAAAGACACCGAAACTTTGAATCTACTCAAACAATCAGATGCGGATGTGTTTGTGGTTGTTGCCTATGGACAGATTTTGTCCTCAAAAATCCTCAAGATGCCAAAATTGGGCTGCATTAACGTACATGGCTCGATTTTACCCAAATACCGCGGTGCAGCACCAATTCAATGGTGTTTGTATAACGGTGAACAAGAAACCGGGATCGCCACCATGTTAATGGATGCAGGGATGGATACCGGGGCAATCCTACAAGTTGCCACTACACCCATTGGATTACTGGATAATGCTCAAGATGTAGCCGAAAGACTGGCTGCAATTGGTGGGGATTTGTTGGTGGAAACTCTGTTGAAGTTGGAAACTAAAGAAATTCAACCAATACCCCAAGATAATTTAGCAGCGACTTACGCGCCTCTGATTCAAAAACAAGATTATGCTTTGGATTGGTCAAAAAGCGCCATCCAATTACACAATCAAATTAGAGGCTTTTACCCTAACTGCACAGCTACCTTTCGTGACAAAGAGCTAAAAATCACGGCTTCTGCTCCCCTTGAGACGGTGAGCGATCGCCAGCTCCCACCAGAATTCCAAGAATTACTGCATAAATTGCCTAATTTGTCAAATGTATCAAACAAACCGGGAGTTGTAGTGAGTATTGCCAAAGGAATTGGGGCAATTGTCCAAACTGGGGAAGGTTTGTTGGTGTTGCGAGAAGTTCAGCTAGCTGGTAAACGTCCCCAGTCTGGATGGGATTTTGTTAATGGTAGTCGGTTAACTGTGGGGGAAGTGTTTGGTATGGGGAGTTGAGGGAGATGAGGGGGATGAGGGAGATGAGGGAGATGAGGGAGATGAGGGAGATGGAGAGCAGAGGGAGAATAATAACTTCTGGCTCCAAACTCCTAACTCCTAACTCCAAACTCCTAACTCCTAACTCCTAACTTTTCATAAAAGCGGCAAGATTCACAAGGACCATCTGGGTTGACTGCACAGCGAATGATTTCTGAATGAGCATTGTAGCAGCAGGTAGCATCACCGATTACCCAGCGTCCTTCTACCAAACTTTTCTCAGATGGTCGTTTAGCAGATTGGACGTAAATGGCAATATTATGTAATCGGTAGCGTCCTGCTTTAAGTTGGTATCGATGGCGGCGTTCTAGAACCGCGTAGGTTTTACCTTCAAAATCGAGATAGTTTCCAGGTTGGGGTGTCCAATCAAGTTGCACTCTACCGAGGGACTCACGCGGATGCGTGAGAATCACCTCAGTTTGTAAAGAGTCTGGCTCCATAAGCTTATGTGATTTGATTTACATTACAAGGATGTTATCGCAATAACTTTCTTTAGCTTACCGAATTTAGATTACAATTAATAATTCACTAGATTTGCGAGAAGTATGGATGCACGGCTGTGCATCCCTACGAATTACGGCAGCCAAAATTCAGGCAGGATAGATTTGCTGAAATCGCGTACTGTTTGGTTGAGCGATCGCGCCACTTGGATATGCGCTTCATCCTGTTCCACAGGTAAAATCTGAGATGGCTGACCTTCTCCCAAATAAGACACCACCAAATTCGCCGCCTCCAAACCAGTAACGTAAGCCTTTTCTTGAGACCAGGAACCATGACGGTTAACAATCCAATCCCCACTCATAAACACGTTCTTAAAACTCGTCTTAGCTGGTAACATATGACGGTAACTACCAGGTGCAAAGTGAGTTACCGCTTGAGGTAGCCGAATTACACTGCTATCAATTAGCTTGGCGTTGCGAAATTCTGGGATGCAAGTTGCTAAATAACGGTGGACTATTGGTAAAATCTCCTCATCACTCAAATTCAGAAATTGATTTGCGTGATAAAAATCAGCTTCAATCACCGTTCCTGATTCATTACGATATTCATCATGTAGGGCATTCAAATCAAAAAATGTCCAACCTGTAGTCGTGTCAAATCCAAAACAGGCATTAGAAGGACGAGGAATATCAATTTTGCGATCGAACCATAAGCGCGTTGCTAAAACATCAATTGCTCCTAAATTGCTCAAATTCCGAAATTCTTCACGACTTTGTAAACTCGGACTAGTTGAAACAATTTTCTTCATGCCTGTGATTCCAACTGCAAAAATCACAGCATCAGCATCAAAAACTTCATCACCGCAAACCACACTCTTGGCTCGATAATTACTATCAACAATCAAGTCTGTCACTCGTCGTTTGGGTAATATTCGCGCACCAGTTTTTTCAATACGTTCTACCCAAGGACGAAATATTTTTTCTCCCACAGTTCCCCGACACCAAACTACATCAAAATCCGGTTGATGAGCCAAAATAAAATAGTAAAGCATCCCTAAAGTTGCTGCGGCTGAACATTGTTCGCCAGGGGCAAATAAACCCACCAATAACATTGGTTCAAAAGCTTCGCGGTAAAGCCGCAAAGAAACATTAAAGTCTTTGAACAATTCACGGGCAGTGACAAAATCATAGCGCCGCCAAGCTGCATCAGAATTGTCAAAATCAACAACAGCATAAAGTAAAGGTAGGGCGCTAAGACGGTCAATTAGTGGCAGCCGTTTAAATTGAGTGTAGAGAAAAGTTCCTAACGGTGAGGGGAGTCGTGGTAAGTCTTGAAAAATTGGTGATTCAACTTCTAACCCCGCAGGCGAATATTGGGAAGAACGAGTCCAAGTAGTAAAAGGATTTATTCCTAATTCATTAATGAGGGAAAAAATATTTCTATAAGGATACCAAAAGCCGTGAATGCCGGCTTCCACAGATTTTCCTGCGGCTGTTTGCCAACCCGCCACGAGTCCACCAGGATAAGAACCTGCTTCTAGAAGTGTCACATCATAGCCTTGCTTTGCCAAATGGTAGGTTGCTCCTAAACCTGCCCAACCAGCACCTACAACTACCACCCGTTTTTGTTGTGACCCTTCTACCATCTTAGCCTCCGATTCTTCCCGTCCAAGAACTAATGATAGCGTAGCTTCTCCGTAGGACTACAGAATCTAAAATCTAAAATCTAAAATCTAAAATTTTATTAGGGGAAGGAGTTGAGTGAAAATCTCTTGCGGTTAATGCTGAGTTAAGAGTATAACAGAAAACAGATTTAATTATTTATGGGGAACGATCCTAATGACTCAATTAGCAAATGTAAAATTCAGTCTGGATGACTATGAATTACGAGATGGCATTTATTTTCCTAGCGATTACAAAGATTTGAACAGTACTCAACACAAAAAAACCTGGGATAAAATTGGTAAAACATACTATGGTTCCCAGAAAATTGAAACAGTCGCAGATCGATCGCCCATCAAACAAGATTACACTCTGCTAACTGGTACGCCTGGAGGTACTTGGAATAAATTTCCGTTGAATAAATCTGTTGATTCTATTCTGGAAATTGGTTGCGGTTATGGTCGCGCACCTTTACATCTGTCTAAAGCGAAAAATTTGAGATGTGAAAAATATTATGGAATTGATATTTCTGAAACTTTATTGCGGCGATTAATCAAGGTTAAACAAGAGTACGATTTTTTCCCAGAAGCTGAGTTTAACATAATTTGCAATTCTGCTGAAACATTACCTTTAGCAGACAATTCTATAGATTTGGCAATTTCTAATTGTGTATTTATGCATATACCAGATGCACAATTAAGAAACTTATTGACTGATATATCTCGCGTACTCAAACCTGGTGGAATTTTTGTTTTTAATCACTCTTTTCACAACAAGTTCTGTCCTTCTCATATTATCCATAATTTTGTGAGAAAATTGAACCCATTTGTGAGAAATCCAGTTTATTTGAAGCAATATTCATCTCCGGAAATCGAGGAAATGTTGGCAAGCGCTGGGATGAAAACAAAATGTCCTGAGTATATTGTTGAACCAACAGAAGAATATGCAATTTTGCCAGAAACTATTAAAGGAATTCCGGTACCCTTTGCAAAAGCTATCAATCAAAGTCTCAAGCCGTCAGGTAGTTTGAAAGAAACTTTGGCTTATGGTTTTAGCGCCTACAGTACTCAACTGGACTAATTCAGAAACTAGGAACATATCTTTGGGTGAAGACGCGATGAATCGCGTCTCTACAAAATGGTCTGATTTGTGAAAATTAGCGATCGCCAAGATCCCCGATTTCTTAACAGAAGTCGGGGATCTAACTTTTGATGAATGATTTCGGACTGCGTTAGCTAGCAAACCCTAATTAGGCAATAAAGTCTAAAGAGGCATAAACATTCGTAGTATCTTGTACAACAGCAATTAGATCGCTATTTCTGTAGATGAGAGTATCTAAAGCTGCGCCACCACTGAAATTCGAGGTTTTTTGGAGAGTGTAATCACTAATACTACCACCAACCCTAATTTTGTCGCCTTCCGACCACTTAAAGTCTGTGATGATGGCATATCCGCTGCCCAAATAGTCGATGTTGGTATAAGAACCGTTGTAACCAAGGCTGAATGTATCCGCCCCAGTACCGCCAGTATACCTATCTACTTCACCAGTACTATTACCGTAACCACTGAAGAAATCATTGCCTGCACCACCAATGAGTGTGTCATTTCCCCGTCCCCCGTAGAGCAAATCGTTACCATCTTCACCACTCAGGTAGTCATTACCTACGGGGGTGCCGCTACCAATCGTGATTTCGTCACCGAAGAGGATATCACCACCTGTCCCTCCATAAAGTGAGTCGTTACCAGCTCCACCGATGAGGTTGTCAATGCCATCACCACCGTAGATATAATCGTTCCCGCCCTTGCCCTCAAGGTAATCGTTTCCTCCCAAACCATTCAGATAGTTTGAGTAATCATTTCCTGTAATCTTATTGTTGAGGCTGTTACCGATGCCATAGTAAGCAGTATTCGCGTACAACAATGTCAAATTCTCTAGGTTAGCCCCTAGAGTGTAGCTAGAATACGATAAAACCGTGTCAGTGCCCTGGTTACTATACTCAGTAATGGTGTCAGCTGTATCCCCTGTCAATGCAGAAATGAGGTAGGTATCATTGCCTGTGCCTCCAAGTAAAGTATCAGTGCCTGCTCCACCCCATATAAAGTCATCACCTGCTTCACCGAAAATAACATCATTGCCATCGTCTCCGTAGAGAATATCTTTGCCTCCGCGACCCAGGATAGTGTCCTTACCATTGCCGCCGGAAACCAAATCGTCTCCTTCTCCAGCATCGATGATGTCGTCTCCGCCTCTGCCATTGATGTTGTCGTTACCTCCATAGCCAAAAATGGAGATGTCAGCGGATTCAGTACCGTTTAGGTTGTCATTGCCAGAAGTGCCGTAGATAGCCATAAATTTAGTGTTCTCTATTGATTTTTCTGAGGACTGAGGTAAGTATCATATTTTTTTCATACAGGTTGTCCAGACTGGAGGCAAAGACTCTGCTCTAGACTCTATAGCAGAATATATATGTTAGTCCTGAGATATTCTCCAATATAAATATTCTGTTTTTCGGATTTGCTTCATTGTTTGTGATGTAATTTACCAGTTTGTACCAACTTTTTGGAAACAAAGTTGGTAAATTAAGGATTAGTTGAGCTAATTTTTCCCTACGCAACTATGCCCTTGGATTTATCGCCGCTTTGGATATCACTCAAAACTTCATTACTTGCTACATTTATTACTTTCTTTTTGGGTATTGCTGCTGCATACTGGATGCTGGGATATCGTGGCAAAGGGAAATCGTTGATTGAGGGTGTCTTTATTGCTCCTCTAATTTTACCGCCGACAGTTGTGGGTTTCTTGTTGTTGCTATTTTTTGGTAAAAATGGCCCTGTAGGGAAACTCATGCAGACTTTTGACTTCACCATCGTCTTTACTTGGTATGGTGCAGCGATCGCAGCTACAGTTGTTTCTTTCCCATTAATGTATAAAACTGCACTGGGAGCCTTTGAACAAATAGACGGCAATCTGCTGCGAGTAGCTAGAACCCTTGGTGCAACGGAAAGAACAATCTTTTGGCGTATTAGTTTACCCTTAGCATTACCTGGGATTTTAGCTGCCACAACTCTGGCTTTTGCCCGTGCTTTGGGAGAATTCGGCGCGACATTGATGCTGGCTGGTAACATTCCAGGAGTTACACAGACAATCCCAATGGCAATTTACTTTGCTGTGGAAGCGGGAGCAATGGAGGAAGCGTGGTTTTGGGCGATCGCAATTATGGTGATTTCTCTATCTGGAATCATTGGGGTTAACTTCTGGCAAGAGGTGAGGGAGAAGAGGAAGGCAGGGGGCAGGGAGCAGGGGGCAGGGGGAGAAATTTTTTATAGGCCGGACTCTGCTTTTGAGTCGCGTGGGTTGTTTGTAGACATTGAAAAAATACTTCCTAGCTTTGATTTAAAAGTTGCTTTCACTACTGATGAACAACCTTTGGGATTATTGGGGGGTTCTGGGGCGGGTAAGAGCATGATTTTGCGGTGTCTTGCGGGGATAGAAACGCCGACAAGAGGGCGGATAGTTTTAAATGGCAGAGTGTTGTTTGACTCAGAAAAAGGAATTAATGTACCTAGCCGCGATCGCCGTATTGGTTTTTTAGTGCAAAATTACGCTCTGTTCCCGCACATGAGTGTGGCGCAAAACATTGCTTTTGGCTTGCCCAAAGGATTATCTGCTGGAAGTATTAGGGTACAGGTAGAAGAACTATTATTAAATATGCAGTTGCAGGGATTAGGCGATCGCTATCCACACCAACTTTCAGGAGGACAACAACAACGGGTAGCCTTGGCAAGAGCATTGGCCAGTCAACCAGAAGCATTGCTTTTAGATGAGCCTTTTTCTGCACTCGATACCCATCTGCGTAGTCAATTAGAACAGCAAATGACAGAAACTCTTGCTGACTACCAAGGCGTAGCTTTATTTGTCACCCATAATATGGAAGAAGCTTATCGGCTTTGCCCGAATCTGTTGGTATTAGAGCATGGTCGAGCCGTCCATCATGGCAGTAAATACGATATTTTCGAGCGTCCTACCACTGTGGGTGTTGCCCAAATCACTGGGTGTAAAAACTTTTCGCGGATTATTCTTCAGTCACCGCAACAGGTGGTAGCAAGTGATTGGGGTTGTACTCTCCAAGTCGTGGAACCAATTAATAGCGAATTATCCCACGTCGGTATTCGTGCCCATCAAATTATCTTTACCAACGACTCATCTGGTGAAAATACTTTTCCCTGTTGGGTAGTACGGACGAGTGAAACACCCCATCGAATGACGTTATTTGTCAAACTACATTCTGCTGCTAATAATTCTCAAGATTATCATCTGCAAGCTGAAGTCTTTAAAGAAAAATGGGTGACTATCAAAAATCAACCTTTTCCTTGGTATGTATGTTTAGATCCTTTGCGCTTGATTTTGATGGAATGAACCCACAGATGTACAAAAGAACTAAATTATCTTTTGGAATCATAATAGCTAGCCAAGTCAGCCTCTTATGCTCATTTACTTTGCTGCACCACTGTTTTCACAAGCTGAACTACACTTTAACCAGTACCTCACTGAAAAACTAGAATCACTGGGTTATCAAGTCTTTTTACCACAGCGTGACGGTGCAGAGCGGGATAAGCCACCTTACGACAAAATGACGAGAGAGGAACGTAGATTAGCAATATTTCAAGTTGATACAACAAAGATTATGGAATCTGACGTATTTTTATTTGTATTAGATGGGCGTGTACCTGATGAAGGAGCCTGTGTGGAGCTTGGAGTTGCATATACGCACAAAAAACTTCAGCATCCAAACAAGTTGATAATTGGTTTGCATACCGATATTCGTGCAGCATTCATCGGCTCAAAACTCAATCCGATGATACGTGTACCTTTGGAGTACATTGCAACAACAGAGAAAGAATTGCTGCAAGTGTTAAGACATTATCACGATTTTCAAGTTATGCCTGATTTGACAAAGCAGGGTTAACTGTAGATACGATCGCTGACTTTATAATCCATCCCACGGGGTCTTTACTTCAAGCGCCCAGACCCAAAGAGTCTGAGCGCTTGAATATTAGGTTGCAGAGAAACTTCTGCGAAGTCGGAGGATTATGCAGGCATCATGTGCATAGATCTGCAAGATTCTGCACATTTGCGGCAAGCAGCGGCACATTCCATCATTTTGGCATCGTCGCTCATCATTTCACAGGCCATAGCGCAGCGATCGCACATTTCTGCACACAGCATACAAGTGCGTTCCATGAACTCAGAACCGCCCATCATCATGTTCATACACATCATGCACATTTCAGCGCAATCACGCATCATACCCATCATGCTCATCATTCTTTTATCCATGTGCATACCACCTTTGCTCATGCAGTGAGTCATGGTTTCCATGCACATTTTGTGACAGTTCATACAAGCATCGATACAAGCTTGCATTTCTGAAGTCATGGTTTCAGTCATCATCATCATCATAGGAAATACCTCTTGATTTATTGATGCATTAACAACGTCCTTGTTAGGACTACTTATAACAGTAGCCCTATCTTTTTTAGCAGTCAATGGGGCTTTTTCGTCAGAATTTATAAGCCTACTATCCCGATATAATTACCGGAAATTTAGATTAATTCCCCAGTTATTTAGTGTTGTTTTTGCAAAGATTCAGACATATTAAGGCTTGGATACTCCCATTTTTTAGTGGACTTTATCGGGCAAATCAATTTTACCTTGGGGATCAAAAGCGAGAGCTAAATATTCGAGAGAAAATAATGTCATTTTTTTTAACAAATGCCTCAAAAAATATTTATTAACTTATATTAATTCAAAAAATATTAAGTTATATTTACTTGAAACTAGACATACTTCAAAGTTACACAAAAACAGCATCAAAATCTCTTGACCCGTGCATATACGATGTAGGAGTAAAGCGCAGAATGCTTTACTCCTACATCCACTCTGCACTCCCTACTTCCTAATTTCCAGAAAGGGCATTTTCTAAATCAGCTTGCAAATCTTGCTGATGCTCAATTCCTACCGAAAGACGGACTAAATTATCCTTTATTCCCCGCTTAAGTCGTTCTGTTTCTGGTAGAGAACCGTGGGTCATTTTGGTGGGATAACAAAGTAGTGACTCTACTCCTCCCAAACTTTCAGCCAGCAAAAACAACTTGAGTCGAGAAGCGAATCTTTCAACCTCAGCAAAACCACCTTTTAATTCCAAACTAATCATCCCCCCAAAGCCAGACATTTGCTCTTTTGCGAGTAGATGTTGTTCGTGGGTAGGTAAGCCTGGATAATAAATTCGCTCAACTTTAGGATGCTTTTCTAAAAATTTAGCCAAAAATAAAGCATTTTTTTCATGTTCTCGCATTCTCACAGCTAGAGTTTTAATTCCTCGCAGCACTAACCAACTATCAAAAGGACTGGGAATAGCTCCGATCGCATTTTGATAAAACTTCAGTTCAGTGTATAGTTGCTCATTAGATGTGATAACTGCACCACCAATAATATCGCTGTGTCCCCCTAGATATTTGGTAGTGCTGTGAACTACAATATCAGCACCTAATTCTAACGGTCTTTGAAAATAAGGACTAGCAAAGGTATTATCAACTACTAAGATGATATTGTGTTTACGGACAATATTTGAAAGTGCTGCAATATCAATGATTTTTAATAATGGGTTGGTAGGAGTTTCAATCCAAATCAACTTTGTATTTGGTTGAATGGCAGATTCAAATTCAGCAATATTATCAATATCTACATAACTAGTTGTCACACCCCAATTTTTCACAACCTTTTCTAGCAAACGATAAGTTCCACCATATAAGTCATCGCCAGCAACAATATGGTCGCCACTTTTGAGCAGACTTAAGACTGTGGTAGTTGCAGCCAAGCCAGAGGCAAATGCTAAACCAAATTTACCATTTTCAAGAGAAGCTAAAGCTTCTTCTAAAGCAGTGCGAGTAGGGTTTCCTGTGCGAGAATATTCATATCCTTTGTGCTGGCCTATGGCTTCTTGTTCATAGGTGGAAGTCAAATAAATAGGGACAATCACAGCACCTGTTTGGGGATCTGATTGCTGACCTTCATGAATTGCTCTAGTTTCAAATTCCATTGTTTTACCTTTATAAAGAAAGAATTCAGAATTCAGGAGTCAGAATTCAGAATTCAGGAGGACTGACTGACTGTAATGCTTCATGAAATATGCAGATTTAATACAAAACAATTAGGAGGTGGCCTGAAACTCTAACTAATTAGCTCTACTGAATTCTAAATTCTAAATTCTAAATTCTGAATTCTGAATTATGACTTCTTATTCATGATTCTTGGGTTTGACTAATCCAATATCTAATTAAATCAGCTCTGGTAATTAATCCAATAGGAACATCACGCTGCTTAATAATAATCCCTGTGGTTCCTGACAAAAGCAGTCGATAAGCTTCCGAAATATCGACTTCTTCATCAAGAATTGGCAATGGTTTACCCATAACTGCCGAAACTTCTTGGTTAGAAAAGTTGATACCATCATGAAGGAATTTCATTAAAGAGGCTTCATTGACGCTTCCTACTACATGATTGTTATCAATGACTGGTAGCTGGGAGATATTTAACTTTTGCAGGTAGTTTGTGGCTTGGCTCAAGGTATCACGCGGACTAACAGCAACTAGCGAAGGGAAATCTGTTTTTTGAGCAAGAATTTCTCGAACTTTAGTACTTCTTACTGTTGTACCTTCCCAAAAACCATTTTCCTGCATCCACGCATCGGAGTAAATTTTATTAATGTAATTTCTTCCTGTATCTGGTAGTAGAACCACAATATACTTTGGCTCTGTTAATCTAGCTGCATACTTCAAGGCTGCGGCTACTGCTGTACCACATGAACCTCCTACTAATAAACCTTCTTCCCGTGCTAAACGACGAGCCATATTAAATGACTCTTTATCGCTAACGCGAACCATTTCATCTACTAATTGGCGATTAAAAGTTTTGGGAATAAAGTCTTCGCCAATTCCTTCAACTTTGTAAGATTTGGGTGTGTCACCCGAAAGAATCGAACCTTCGGGATCTGCACCAACAATTACGATATTTGGATTTTGCTCTTTGAGATATTTGGCAACTCCAGAAATTGTACCACCTGTGCCCATACCTGCAACAAAGACATCAATCTTACCATTACTATCTGACCAGATTTCTGGGCCTGTAGTTAAGTAATGTGCTAAAGGATTATTCGGGTTTTCAAATTGATTTGGTCTGTAAGCTTTGGGGATTTCTTTAGCGAGTCTTTCTGCTACGCCGTTATAACTTTCTGGTGAGTCAGGCGGTACAGATGTGGGAGTTACAACTACTTCTGCACCATAAGCTTTGAGTAAGTTGATTTTATCCTGACTCATTTTATCAGGCATGACGAAAATACAGCGATATTTTTTCACTGCTGCAATTAATGCTAATCCGACACCAGTATTGCCTGCGGTGGCTTCAATAATAGTACCACCTGGTTGTAATTGACCTGTTTTTTCTGCGGCTTCAATCATGGTGAGGGCAATTCTATCTTTGGTACTGCCGCCAGGATTGAGATATTCTACTTTGGCATAAATAGTTGAGTGAATGTCTTCGGTAATTTTGTTCAGTTTGACTAATGGAGTTTTACCAATGGCTTGCAAAATGTTTTCGTAAGTAGTCATATATCGGCTATAAATAATTTGTAAAATTGTTTATTTCTTACCTTTGCGTCCTTTGCGTTCTTTGCGGTTCGTTAAAAAATAATCTTCACGATTAAGATAATTTAAATTCAGCAAGGGGAAAAATAGAGTGTTATGAGTCTTTCATGTTGGTTAAATTTAGGATATTAAAACGAACCGCAAAGGACGCAAAGATAAGAAATTGGTTTAGGATGTTGGTTGTAGAGTGGGTTGTAGTTTGAGTAATTTCTCACTTGCTGTTTGCAATGTCTCAGGTGTTTTGCTGAAGCAGAATCTGATTAAAGAATGTCCTTTTTCTGGTTGGTTGAAAAAGCTAGAACCAGGAACTACAGCAACACCAATATCTTTAATTAAGTGGTAGGTGAATTCAATATCGGTTTTGTAGCCGAATTTGGAAATATCTGCAAGTACGTAATAAGCTCCTTTGGGAAGGAAGTAGGGAATGCCTACTCGATCTAAAATCTGTAAGATGTTGTCTCGCTTCTGCTGATAAAGTTTGGCTAGTTCTTCATAATAGGATGGTGGTAGTTGCATAGCGGCAACTCCAGCTCGTTGCAATGGTGCAGGGGCACCCACTGTTAAGAAATCATGGACTTTACGAATGGCTGCCGTCAATTCAGGGTTTGTCAAAATGTAGCCGACTCGCCATCCGGTGACGCTGTAGGTTTTCGATAAACCGTTAATGGTGACTGTGCGTTCTTCCATTCCCGGAAGGGTCGCTAAGGCGATATGTTGAGTGCCATCATAAAGAATGTGTTCGTAGATTTCGTCAGTGAAGGCTAGTACGTCCCACTTTTGACAAAGTTCGGCAATTAGGGTGAGTTCTTCACGGGTGAAGACTTTACCGGTGGGGTTATGGGGTGTGTTAATAATAATAGCTTTGGTATTGGCGTTGAAAGCTTGACGCAACTGTGTTTCATCAAATGTCCAATGGGGGGGATGCAGTGTCACGTAGCGGGGTTTAGCGCCAGCTAGAATTGCATCGGGGCCGTAGTTTTCATAATACGGCTCAAATACAATCACTTCGTCACCGGGATCGACTGTCGCCAGCATTACAGCTGCCATTGCTTCTGTAGAACCACAGGTAACGGTGATTTGGGTTTCGGGGTTGATATCTAAGCCCAGGTACCAGCGGACTTTTTTGGCGATCGCTTCACGAAATGGGCGATCGCCCCAAGTGATAGCATATTGGTTAACATCCGCCTCGATTGCTTCGTAGGCTGCCTGTTTCAACTCAGCCGGACAAGGAAAATCAGGAAATCCCTGGGCTAAATTTACCGCACCATGTTGCAGTGCCACCCTTGTCATTTCTCTAATCACTGACTCTGTAAACTGGTTTGCCTTGGCTGATATTTTTTGGCGCTGCATCTGACTCACCCCTTTGCCTAATTCGATCTTGATTGCGCTTATGCGGCAATTTCTGTAAACCTGAATAAAACTATAAATCGATAGATTTATCGTAGTATAGTCGAATTCCACGTCTAGAGGAAGGAGTGGGGAGTGGGGAGTGGGGAGTAGGGAGATGAGGGAGATGAGGAAGAGGGGCAGTTCTTGCTGGGGAGAAGCCCCTCCCCTCTGCTCCCTACTCCCTTGCCTCTTCCCCATTCCCAATGCCCCTATTATCTATATACTGAATTATTGAGATTAATAGTCAATTATTGAAGGTACTAATCCAGAATCATCATGAAATCTTTGCACCGTCCCGATCTCTATAGCTGGTCTAATTTCAATCCGGCAAGAAATATTGATTTCAATGGGATTGCCTGGATTCGCCCAGATGGCAACATCTTGATTGACCCAGTAGCCCTATCAAACCATGATTGGAATCATCTGAAATCCCTCGGTGGTGTAGTTTGGATTGTGTTGACGAATTCTGAACATGTCAGGGCAAGTAAAGAAATTGCGGATCAAACTTATGCCAAGATAGCCGGTCCTGTGGCGGAAAAAGATAGTTTTCCTATATTTTGCGATCGCTGGCTGTCTGATGGTGAAGAATTTGTACCTGGACTAAAGGTGATTGAACTCCAAGGTTCTAAAACGCCTGGTGAACTGGCTTTATTACTAGAGGAAACCACGTTGATTACAGGAGATTTAGTCCGGGCACGCAAGGCAGGTAGTTTGACAATATTACCTGATGACAAGCTGCTGAATCGAGAGGAAGCTGTTGCTTCTGTGCGGAGGTTGGCAGAACTCAGTCAAGTGGAAGCAGTGTTGGTGGGGGATGGTTGGCCTGTCTTCCGGGATGGACGCGATCGCTTGAAGGAACTTGTGGCGACGTTGTAAGGGTACTCCAAGAAATAAATTATCCAATATTGTGGGGTGGGCAACATGAGCGCCCTATGGACTGGGCGGGCAGGCTAGAAGCCCACCCCACAAGAGTTTATTGGATATTTTTTATTTGGAAGTCCCTAAATGGACGTGAGTTCGACAAACCTCACCCTCCCAACCTCCCTCTCCTAAAAGGCGAGGGAGGAGCAAGAAAAATCAAGGTTTTGCTCCCCTCTCCTCGTAGGAGAGGGGTTGGGGGTGAGGTCAAAACAGTACTCATCGAACTCACGTTAAATGGGTGGGAAAGTTTACACCTGGAAAAGTAATTTTGTAGATTTTTTTATAAAATTACAACTGTTTTTGATAGTCACAGATTCCCGACAACTTTTGCGAAGTCGGGGATCTTGTCTTTGATGAATGATTTAGGATTGCTATAGCAGTCTTATTCCCAGACAAAATACCCCGAAAGACCTACAAAATAAACAATGTAGCAATTTGTGGTAAAACAATTAGAGCCTTCAAAAGCAATAGGCTCGAACACAATGACAAGACTGCCGCAATTTAACCATTCATATCTGAAGCAGGAACTAGATAGATTTTTGCATCAACCATTTCAAAAAACTTTCTGGGGAATTGTTTGTTTAATAGTTTTGTTTGGTTTTGGTTTGGTGTCTGTAAACGCGGTACAGCCATTACGTAAGCCTCCCCTATGGCAAGTTTATCAGCAGTCGCTTAAGTCAGCCAAATATGTTGACTTGACTCATGCGTAGGCGTAGCCCGTCGTAGACATCGCTCCGGCAATTCCTGTATGGTCAGGTTTTGGTTCATCAAAGTTTGCCCCTGCTATCAACCCAAAAACAGGTGAGCCATACACTTACCAAAAGGATGGATTTGAAGCAACTCATTACGATTTATCCACCGATCAACTAGGAACCCAACTAGATCCCCCTGCTCACTGGAACCCTGACTATCCAGCTATTGATGAGTTACCAGCCACCTTTGCTGTTCGTCCTTTAGTAGTAATTCCGATCCAGGATAAAGTTGCCAAAGACCCCAATTACCACCTGAGTGTCAAAGATATTCAGGATTGGGAACGCAAACATGGCAGGATTCCACAAGGCTCGGTTGTGTTTGTTCGCTCTGACTGGTCTTCATTATGGCCAAACCCCGAACTAGCTACAAGAACTAAGTTTCCTGGGGTGAAGCTAGAAGCTTTGCAGTTTCTGCACCTTGAGCGCCAAATTCTTTTCCACGGACACGAACCCCTTGATACAGACAGCACCCCAACTCTAGAAGGAGAAGCTTGGCTATTGAATAATGGATATACCCAAGCAGAGGGTGTTGCAAATCTAGATCGAGTGCCAGAAACAGGCGCGTTGATCTCTATTGGGTATCCCAAATTCAAAGGTGGCTTGGGAGGTTATGCACGTTACATTGCTATCTGTCCGCCAGACTGGAAATACGGTGTTTCCGTAGGTCAAATTCCGGAGTCTCCCCTGCAAAAAGCTGATAAACCCCTCCACTGGGATACAAAATTGGGTGTACGGGTACGCTGAGAGGAAGCTAATTTGCCATAATCCCGTTAGAGTCTGCTTTTCAAGGAACATTGAGAATAGTTCTTTTCTGTGCGTCCTGTTTTGCCTTCCCCTATTAGTTAATTTCAGTGCCATTATTATCAATATATTGATAGTCAATAAATTGACAGACTAGCTAAGTAAATTCAAGAGGGAAAGGATGAACAGTCGCCGCGTTGTCATTGTTGGCGCTGGATTCGGTGGGTTGCAAGCTGCCCAATCTTTAGCTGATTCTGGTGCAGATGTGTTATTAATCGATCGCCACAACTATCACACTTTTATACCGTTGTTGTATCAGGTTGCTACAGGTCAATTGGAACCTGAGTACATTGCTTACCCAATCCGCACAATTTTACGGCGATTCTCTTTCTGGGGGAATCAGCCGAAGGTTCAGTTTTTGATGGCTGAGGTTGAGCAAATTGATTTTTCAGGGCAAACTGTTGAGACAGATAGTTGTTTAATCAGCTATGATTTTCTGGTGCTAGCAACTGGAAGCCGAACCCAGTTTTTGGGAGTTCCTGGAGCTTCAGAATATGCTTTCTCAATGAGAACGTTAGAACAAGCAATAGCAATCCGCAATCAGATTTTCTCTTGTTTTGAGCGAGCTATCCAGGAATCTGATTCCTCACGACGCCAACAACTGCTGACGTTTACCATTGTCGGCGGTGGAGCAACCGGTGTTGAGATGGCGGGTGCTTTAGTGGAAATGCTTCGAGGTCACTTGCGTCGAGACTATCCGACAATTTTACAGGAAGTGAGGTTGATTCTGGTGCAATCTGGCGATCGCTTATTGGCTGAACTGCCGAAAAAGTTGGGAGCTTACACCCATAAACGATTACATCAGCTAGGAGTTGAGGTTTATCTGCTTTCCAAAGTTACTAGAGTGACTTTTGAATCCGTACATCTGCAAAACCATGAGATAATTCCAACTGCAACCGTGATTTGGACTGCGGGGTTAGAGGCAAATTATCCGACAATATCAAATAAATTATCTTTGGGAAATAAAAAAAAGTTACTTGTTCATCCCACTCTACAATTGCTAGAGCAACCCAATGTTTATGCTATTGGAGATTTGGCATATCTGGAAAGGAATGGTAAACCATTAATTGGGGTTGCAACAGAAGCACTTCAGCAGGGTGTTGCTGTAGCCCGAAATATTCAACGGCAATTTCGAGGTCATTCACCACAGCCTTTTAGCTATTTCCACAAAGGAATATTAGTGATTATTGGCTGCTATTCAGGTGTGGGAAAAATTGGCGCATTTGGTTTTACAGGCTGCTTGGCTTGGCTGATGTGGCTAGGAGTTCATTTAGTATATCTTCCTGGCTACCGCAGTCGTTTTTTTGTGTTACTGACTTGGCTTCATACTTATTTATCACGCGATCGCTCGGTTCGCTTAATTCTGTCTGTGAAAAAACGTTAGCTGCTATATAAAACCTAGACAACTTCAGACATTAAAAAAAGTTCAGTAGCAATCAGCTTTCAACTTACTTTATCGAACAGCAATATTGGCGTCAGTCGTCAGAATTCAGTTGGGTATTCTGACCGAAAAAGCGGATAGCGCAGCGTCAAGAATGCAGAGTTCTGAATTGTGAATTCTGCATTCTTCTTCAAAATACTTTGCTCAGTAGCACAGAGCAGGGTAAATTATTGTCAAAAATTTAGTCACCCTCGATCGAGCCTCAAAATTTGATGACTTCTGTTATGCGTGCGATGTCTACAACCGCTACACCTACGCAGGAGTAAACTTGAGCGAAACACCGTTCATGCAGTAGCGCTTGCCAGTGGGTGCGGGGCCATCATCAAAAACATGACCCAGATGACCACCACAGCGACTACAATGCACTTCAGTTCTGGTCATAAACAACGACCTATCTACAGTAGTGGCGATCGCACCTTCAATAGGTTTAAAAAAGCTAGGCCAGCCAGTACCGCTGTTAAATTTGGTATCAGATGTAAACAGTGGTTGTTCACATGCAGCACAATAATAAGTACCTTCGTCGTATTGCTTATCGAGTGGGCTGGTGTGGGCGCGTTCAGTCCCATGTTTACGCAATACACGAAATTGTTCTGGCGTTAAAATCGTCTTCCACTCTTCTTCCGGTTTGGTAATTTCAAATCCAGTGTTAGAAGTTGTCATTTCTTTTGACCCCCAATTGATATACCTTGATAAAAACGCTGTGCCAACTATTACTGCACTAGCCTCTAAAAAATACCGTTTGTTCATATATCGATTATTTTCTATTTTCTGGTTAACTGGCCAATCAACTCAAGTACGGTATTCCCTGCTTTAATTATTAGCATTAGCGATGTCTGCCGACAAGCCGCTTCTCTTCTCTACGAGAGGCTGCGCCAACGAGACGCAATGCGTTCGCGTCTACGCCCTGAATTAGCCCTAATAGTCTGATTAAAATTAGCTAAGAAACAACAAATTATTTTTCAACACGATGCTGGACGGGAATCCGATCTACTTGAGTTTATTTGCACGGTAAACATTAATTTGTTTCATAGTCAAGTCCTTGATATCAAGTCGAGGTTTGATATAAAACATAAGTAGGGCTTGCTGAATAACGGTAAAATCTTGATATTTCAAACTTTTCAGGCTATCACCGCACCAAAAAGTGCAAGTTTTTTAGGTGTATAAAGCTTAAAAGTCTTGCATTGACAATTTCTAGCACCACAATAAATTGAAAAAAATAGGGATAAAACTATTCCCTATTCCCTATTCCCTATTCCCTATTCCCTGCCCTCACCAAAGGACTTTTTCAGCAAGCCCTAATTATTAATCATCATTTTCATCATTAGAAGTTGTTAGATCCTGAGTACTACCGTGTTTATCCTGACCCGTCAGAAACATAAATGAGCGATTGAGCCGCTTCACCCCACTCAACGTAATCAGGGTGAGTAACCCTCCTAATAATCCCATTTGCCACAGACCGCAGCCGATGGCAGCCCCCAATCCGGCTGCTGTCCAGACACAAGCTGCTGTGGTTAAGCCGCGTACTTTTGGCGTCGCAGATTTTCTGGGAGACTCTTGTAAAATCAATCCCGCTCCCAGAAATCCTATTCCCGTAGCTACACCTTGTATTGTCCGACTTAGTGCATTGATAGCAGCATAGGGACTATCACCCTCAGCTTGCAAAGGAATCATCACGAATAGTGCTGCTCCCATACTCACCAGCATAAAAGTCCTCATCCCTGCTGGTCTACCTCCTTGCTGGCGGTTAAATCCAATCAAGCAACCAACCACCAGCGCCAAAGACAGTCTCAACGCTATATGTGGCCAATCGTTGGCAGTAATAAACATCGGCCCCATTGTCTTATTTCTCCTAGAGACAGAACGGAATTGGACAGCTATTGCTAGTTGACTGGATGGTTACCCAATACGGTTCGGATAAGCAGTATGAACTTCCCTTGTGGTCTGGGAAAAGGTTAAGGGGTAAGGGGTAAAGGATGTACTTGAAACCTTTCCCCTTTCCCCTTTAACCGAACCCTATTGGATGGTTACCTACATTTAGAGATGAAAACTTAACTACAGTAAATCAATAGATTTGACGTATATTAAGATTAGTTTAACAGAAGATTATCAATAAGTAAATTAATATACACAAAACTGTCATCGATCGATTCCTTCTAGAGGTAGAGGGGAGTGTGGGGAGATGGGGGAGTGTGGGGAGTGTGGGGAGATGGGGGAGTGTGGGGAGAAAGAGAATTTATACTTCCCCCTCCTCCGACACCTCCCACACTCCCTACTCCCCGTGTTTCTCAAAAACTTCTTGTTTAGTGAATTTGAATATGTGATACTCTAAGGCTGTAATTAAAATACGGTATTTGCATCAAATTACCGTAGTTTGAAAGGATAGAATTCATGCAGCTACTATGGTTCATCCCAACCCACGGAGACGGACGCTATCTTGCAACTGCTACGGGCGGAAGGGCAGTAAGCTTTACCTATTTGCGGCAGATTGCCCAAGCGGTGGATGACCTTGGCTACACAGGGGCTTTGCTGCCGACGGGTCGCTCTTGCGAAGATGCTTGGATTGTAGCGTCAACGCTGGTATCGCTGACACGACAGATGCGTTTTTTGGTGGCGATTCGTCCTGGGTTGGTGTCACCTGGAGTAGCAGCGCGGATGGCGGCGACGTTCGATCGCCTTTCTAGTGGACGTTTGCTGATTAATGTAGTCACAGGGGGCGATCCCGTAGAGTTAGCGGGAGATGGCTTGCATTTGGATCACGATCGGCGTTATGAATTAACAGATGAATTTTTGACAGTGTGGCGAGCGATTGCCAGCGGCGAACAAGTCAACCTTCAAGGCGATTATCTCAACATTCAAGATGGCAAATTGCTGTTTCCACCAGTGCAAAAGCCATATCCGCCCTTATGGTTTGGTGGTTCCTCTCCTATTGCCCAAAAAATTGCTGCCAAGCACGTAGACGTTTATCTGACTTGGGGCGAACCACCGGCGCAAGTAGCCGAGAAAATTGCATCAGTTAAGAGACTCGCAGAAGCAGAAGGAAGAACTTTGCGGTTTGGCATTCGCCTACATGTGATTGTGCGGGAAACCGAGAGTGAAGCTTGGGATGCGGCGAATCAATTGATTAAATATGTAGATGACGAAGCGATCGCTAAAGCCCAAAAAGCTTATGCGCGGATGGATTCAGTTGGACAACAGCGGATGACTCAACTACACCACGGTAGTCGGGAAGCATTAGAAATTAGTCCCAACCTGTGGGCGGGAGTTGGTTTGGTAAGGGGTGGTGCGGGAACAGCCTTAGTCGGCGATCCGCAAACCGTAGCTGCCAGGATATTGGAATACGCTGATTTGGGTATTGAGTCCTTTATTCTTTCTGGCTATCCTCACCTAGAAGAAGCTTATCGAGTTGCAGAACTTCTGTTTCCCCATTTGCCCTTAGCCAACCTACCCGCAGTAGAGACGCAACATGTTTTGAGTCCATTTGGCGAGATTGTGGCAAATGAAGATTTTCCTGAACAGCATAAGCAGAAAGCTACATCGATATCCTAGTAAAGTTTAGGGTATTGGGCATTAGGAAGGGGGAAAGGGAAAGGGTTAAGGGGGAAAAGTTAAATTTATCCCTTTACCCTTTACCCTTTAACCTTTTCCCCCTAATCCCCATTCCCCACTTCCCACTCCCCATTAATACATAGGAGTTTCATTAAATGACAAACATTTTGGCGATCGCTGGTAGTCCAACCCACCCATCTAGAACTTACGGTGTTGTCGAATACACTGCCAAGCTTTTACAACAAGAAGGCTTGCATGTAGACATTATTTCAGTTCGGGATTTGCCTGCTGAAGATTTAGTTTTTGGACGATATGATAGCCCCGCTTTAGAAGAACCAAAAGCTTTACTCGCAAAGGCAGATGGTGTGATTATTGCCACCCCAATTTACAAAGCTGCTTACACAGGAGTCCTCAAAACGTTTCTAGATTTGCTGCCACAGAAATCATTAACAGGTAAACCTGTATTACCAATAGCCCTTGGTGGAACAATCGCTCATTTATTAGCAATAGAATATGCACTGAAACCTGTATTATCTGAATTAGGAGCGCGGCATATTCTAGCTACTGTTTATGCGGTAGATAAACAAGTTCAACGACAAGCTGATAATAGTGTCGTGTTAGATGAAGAAATCGATCAAAGACTCAAAGACGTTCTTAAGGAATTTGTGAAAGCTGTAGAATATGATGCGGCAGCGCCTCAAGAATTGGTTCATGCCAATTAAATAATCAAGTTTATACCTCCGTTTGTTTGTAGCAGTGGGTAATTTCTACCCATCTGCTACTTTTATCTAAAAATTAATCAGAGCAACATAAATTTATTCTCAGAAATTAGACTTTTATCTTGTTATTTAAATGAATAGACTACACCTAGACTTTTCTCTAAACCTCTCTAGTCTATTCAAATAACATCGCTGTTATTTATGTTTGTTTCCAGAAAATATGTGTAAATAGTTTATTGTAAATGAGTAGCAGCGATCGCCTAAGGAACAACCCTTATTTTATTTGGTTAGCAGGAGGGTTGATTACAAACTGGCCTTGGCGCAGCGCGTCGTAGGCATCGCTATTGATATTGAAGCCACCGTATATTAATGACAATGTGCTTTTTTGGTCAGGTTAACCAGTAAATTAGATGTAGGGCGTAAAAAAAATAAACTCAATGAAAGCGATGTCTAACGACAAGCCGCAAGGCGTCTGCGCTTCTGAACTTACATCTATCGTCGGCGAAGAAAATGCTGTTTGCCTTTGGGAAAATGTCGAATTAAATCAGCAAAAACGTATTCAACGGGCTATAGCTTCTGGAAACCTTCCGAGTTGTATTGTCTATCCCCGCACCCAAGAACAGCTAGCCGCAGTCCTCGCCACAGCTCATAAAAACAACTGGCGCGTCCTCCCTTGTGGTAGTGGTAGTAAACTCTCTTGGGGTGGTTTAGCTAAAGGCATTGATGTTGTAGTCAGTACAGAACGCATCAACCAACTGATTGAACACGCTGTGGGTGATTTGACTGTCACTGTAGAAGCTGGGATGAAATTTTCCCATCTCCAAGCACTTTTGGCAAATTCGCGGCAATTTCTCGCCCTCGATCCCACAGCACCAGACTCGGCAACTATTGGCGGTATTGTCGCCACAGGTGATACTGGTTCTCTACGACAACGCTATGGTAGCGTACGCGACCAATTACTAGGTATTACTTTTGTGCGTGCTGATGGAGAAATCGCCAAAGCTGGGGGAAGAGTAGTCAAAAATGTTGCCGGATATGATTTGATGAAGTTGTTTACTGGGTCTTACGGCACATTAGGCGTTATTAGTCAAGTAACTTTTCGACTGTACCCGTTACAAGAAGCATCGGCAACGGTGGTGCTAACTGGTAAAGCTGAGGCTGTATCTCAAGCGGCTGATACTCTACGGGGTTCGGCGTTAACACCAATCCAGGCTGATTTACTATCAACTAAATTGGTGTCTGGCTTGGGTTTGGGTAAGGGATTGGGATTAATTGCTCGCTTTCAAAGTATTAGTGAGAGTGTTAAAGAACAGTCAAACCGAGTTGTGGAAGTAGGGGAAAAGTTGGGTTTACATGGGGCAATTTATGTAGATGGCCATGAAGCTAGTCTATGGGAAAGATTGCAAGAACGAATACATTCTCGCGTTCAAGAATCTGTAATTACCTGCAAAATAGGAGTGTTACCTACTGCGGCGGTGGAAATTTTGTCTCAGGTGGAGTTTGGTTTAATTCATATTAGTAGTGGTTTAGGTTTGTTAGAATTAGAGGATAAAAATCAGGTTTTGATAATGCGCGATCGCACTCAAGCTAATAGTGGTTTTTTAACAATTCTGGATGCACCAGTGGGGGTTAAAGAACAAGTAGATGTTTGGGGTTATACGGGGAATGGTTTGGGGTTGATGCGCGGGATTAAGGAACAGTTTGATAGTAAGAATATTTTAAGTCCTGGTCGGTTTGTGGGGGGGATTTAGATTGAAGAAAACGAACCGCCAAGGACGCCAAGGACGCAAAGGAAGAGGGGAGAAGAATTAATTATGCAGGTTTCAGAAAATTCTGTTAATAAAACGGCTAGTTTGAAGAATTTGAAAGGGTTTGATGGGAGTCATCCACCTGAGCCGAAGTTGATTGATAGTTGCGTGCATTGTGGATTTTGTCTTTCGACTTGTCCGAGTTATCGGGTGTTGGGTAAGGAGATGGATTCTCCTAGAGGACGTATCTATATGATGGATGCGATTAATGAGGGTGAAATTGCTCTCAATACGGCAACGGTAGAACATTTTGATTCTTGTTTGGGCTGTCTTGCTTGTGTGAGTACTTGTCCTTCTGGTGTGCAGTATGACAAGTTAATTTCTGCAACTCGTCACCAAGTTGAACGCAATTATCCCCGCAGTTTGCCAGATAAATTAATTCGTCAATTAATATTTTCTTTGTTTCCTTATCCTCATCTTTTAAGAGTTTTATTAGTTCCGTTGTTGGTTTATCAAAAGTTGGGTTTTGGTAAGTTAGTTCGGGCTACGGGTTTACTCAATAAAATATCTCCTCGTTTGGCAGCAATGGAATCTATTCTGCCAGAAATTACTCTCAAATCTTTTCAAGATAATTTGCCTAGTGTGATTCCTGCTAAAGGTGAAAAGCGCTACCGCGTTGGGGTGATTTTAGGATGTGTGCAACGGTTGTTTTTTTCTCCAGTGAATGAAGCGACGGTGCGGGTTTTAACGGCGAATGGTTGCGAAGTTGTGATTCCTAAATCTCAAGGTTGTTGTGCGGCGCTTCCCGAACACCAAGGACAAACAGAACAGGCGAAGGCTTTAGCAAGGCAGATGATTGATAGTTTTGCTCAGACTGATGTAGATTTTGTAATTATCAATGCTGCTGGTTGCGGTCATACTTTAAAAGAGTATGGACATATATTAGAAGATGACGCAGAATATCGGGAAAAAGCGAAGGATTTTGCCGCTAAGGTGAAAGATGCTCAAGAGTTTTTGGCAACTGTTGGATTAACAACGAAACTTTCGCCGTTGACTGATAAACCTCTGAATTTAGTTTATCAAGATGCTTGTCATTTATTGCACGGACAAAAGATTAGCGTGCAACCGCGTCAGTTATTGCGGCAAATTCCAGGGGTGAAGTTGAAAGAACCCATAGATGCCGCTTTGTGTTGTGGCAGCGCTGGGGTTTATAATATGTTGCAACCAGAGGTTTCTGAAGAATTGGGTCAACAAAAAGTCCAGAATTTGTTGAATACTGGTGCTGAGTTAATTGCTTCTGCTAATCCGGGGTGTACTTTGCAAATTACTAAGCATTTGCAGTTGCAAGGTAAGAAGATTTCAGTTATTCACCCGATGGAGTTGTTGGATTATTCGATTCGGGGCGTGAAGTTGGGAGTTTGAAAAATACAGCAGAATTCAGAATGGGCTACGCCCCGCTGCGCTAACAGAATTCAGAATTCAGGAGTAAAACACGCTTTTTATAACTAGGTAACAGACGAATAGTTATATACCTGGCTTTCCTTTAAATCTGACAATTCAGCGGTATCTGGAAAACCTCACTTCCATTTCTCTCTCATAAAAGGAGAGAGGCTTTGAATTCTCCCCATTCCTTTGTAGGGAAGGGGGCTGGGGGGTTAGGTTTTCCACACGATCTGAATTGTCAGCTTTCAAATCTGGTGTAAATATAGATTTATCATAGAGTAGCACAGCTATGTAAATACGGTTAAATTAAAGTTTTTTGGTGAAAATTACAGATATCAAAGATGCGATAAATCGCCGTCTCTACAATAATCAATTTTTCGTAAAGACGGCGATTTATCACGTCTCTTATCAATTTTATTTATGAATGAGATGATTTATCCTGCTTCGGTTTTTTGATTAATTCTATGTAGATATTAACCTCATTTACTTCTAAATCATGTTCGACTCTGGTTACTTTCCATTTCTCTTTTTTGAGGTAAACTTCCTCTCCTATTCTAGGAACAAATTGTAAATCATAGAACTTTTTCAGAAAATCTTTTTGGTTTTCTTCCCATATGATTACTTTGGCTACTTCTTTGTTCATTGGTTATCCTTTTTTGTGACTGAATACAAGTCAGTACTTTGATGACATTCGTTAGGCAATTTTATCTTACTAATTCAACTCAATAACGTAGTTAAAACCACATTATTTATTAACACTGATTCACTCTGTATTTTATTTACTCTAAATTCACATTAGAGATACCCAAGTTTTTATCAAAACAATCTCATTTGCTATCCTTCGAGTTCTAGCAGTACCGCCGTTGGGGCAGCCCGCCGTAGGTATGTCGGTGTGTGAAATTGGAAGTTTAAAAAACAAAAATTTAACTTCTACTTAAGATGATATTAGCCGGTAAATAAACAACAACAATTTTAGCCTTGGTTAAATATTTCCTTAAGTGTCTTAAGTGTCTTAACTGTCCTTGCATTCTCATTAAAAATATGAAATATTAAGGAGTGACATCAATTTTTGACTGCTGAAATCCCCTGAAAACATAGTTTTGAGGCGATAAGTTAACAACAAAGTACCTAGTGTTGGTACTTTATTGTTAACGCTGAAATCTTACAGCATAACTCAGGAGTCAAAATTCCGAACTAAAAAAGAGGTAATTTATGAGCGATATCAAACAAGTAGTACCTGCTTCAGAATTCATGAAAAAGAACTTAGGAATTTCCTCAGCTCCCCTTGAAGCATACTTGAACTATGGATATGCACTGCTTGCTATTGCTGGAGCCGATGGAGAGGTTTCAGAAGCCGAATTTAACTGGTTACTAAATCATCAGCGTGTAGTTGGCGCTCCTGAAGAAGTAATAGAGAAATACAAAACATTTGAATACAAAAATGCTAATTTAGAAGATCTGCTAAGCAAGATTACGGTTGATGTTTCTAATTGGTCGAAATCAAGGACATTGCTGTATCATGCAATTCAAATGGCTCGTGCCGATGATAATTACTCAGTTGAAGAGCAAAAAGCTGTTAAAAAAGCAGCTAACCTGTTAAAGGTTGAAGATGATATTGCGCTTGCTCTCAGCAGGTTGGTAGAGGCAGAAGAAGCGATAACTGCATTACGCAAAGCGCTACTAAAGACTGAGGTTTTAGCTTAATCGAGCAGAACGCGCACATCCCCAGATTGAGTAATTAGGATGAGCGCAGTCTCATCAGGCCTAGGCCTGTTTTGAGGTATTAAAAAACTTTAAACAAAATCTATTCAGATATAGCCGTTTATTGGCTATTAACTTGTGAATTCACAAGCCCTAACTATAGCGTCAGCTTAGTTAGGGCAGTTAATTTATAACAACTTATCTGGTGTAATTGGCAGGTCACGAATACGTTTACCTGTGGCATGATAAACTGCATTGGATATGGCAGCCGCTACGCCAACAATGGGAAGTTCTCCCAGGCTTTTAGTTCCTAGTGCATTCACATAAGCATCTTGTTGTTCAACAAATTGCACTTCCATATTTGGAATATCTGCATGAACGGGAATCAAGTAATCTGAAAGATTAGCGCCAACTATTCTGCCTTGATTAGCATCGATTACGGTTTTTTCCATCAATGCCATGCCAATTCCCCAAGTAATTCCCCCGACAACTTGACTGCGTGCTGTCTTGAAGTTGAGAATTCGCCCTGCATCATAAACGCCTACGCAACGTCTGATTTTGATTTCTCCCAAAAGTTCATCAACGGCGACTTCTACAAAGATGGCACCAAAAGAGTGTTTGGCATAGTTTTTACTCTCTGGGTTGGGTGAGGTTTGTTCTGTGACTTCTAAACTTTCTAATCCCTGACGCCGCAAAATATCGGTGTAGCTGTCTCGCTGGGATGGATTTTGTTTTAAAAATATTTGCCCTGACTCAACTGTAATATCTTCTACTTGAGATCCATACAGAGGGGAATTTGAATCTACGATCGCCATTTCAATTATTTTATCTCGTGCGGCGATCGCTGCTTTATGCACCGCCGGAGAAACACTGCCAACTGTAATTGAATTGCCTGTGATGGGGGCTTTAGGAAAGTTGCTATCACCTAGTTCAAACTGCACTGGTAAACCTAATGCCTCAGCGGCTACTTGACTCATAACTGTATATGTGCCTGTACCGATGTCTTGAGTACCAGTTTGTACTTTCACCTCTCCAGTGGCAAAAATTTCTACTTTCACTGATGCTGAACCAGAGTTGCTGGGAAATGTCGCACTTGCCATTCCCGAACCAATCAAAAAATCACCTTCTCGCCTGGAACGCGGAACTGGGTTGCGTTGCGACCAACCAAATATTTCTGCACCTTTTTGGTAACATTGTTTGAGAGATTTACTTGACCAAGGTAATCCTGTGTGCATATCGATATCTGCATGATTTCTCAGTCGCAGTTCAATGGGGTCAATATTTAAGGCAGATGCCAGTTCATCCATTGCTGATTCTAGAGCAAACATCCCTGGTGCTTCTCCTGGGCCGCGCATAAAGGTTGGTGTGCCGGCGTTGATGCGTCCCACACGATATTTCACTTCCAAATTGTCACAGGCGTACATCATTGTTGTTGGCGCACCAACGGGTTCTACAAAGTCATCAAATTGGGATGTTAAAGACGTGCCGATGTGAGTAATAACTGTTAGTTTACCTTCCTTGGTTGCACCTAGCGTTAGATGCTGTTGAGTTTGGGAACGGTAGCCGCAATTAGTGTACATTTGCGATCGCTCTAACGCAACTTTCACCGGTCGGTTGACTCGTTTGGCGGCGATCGCACAAAGAATTGTATGAGACCTTAAAAGTGCTTTACAACCAAATCCCCCGCCTAAATATTTGCAGATGACGCGGACATTTTCTTGGGGAATATTCAAAGCAGATGCGATCGCTCTTTGGGTTGCAGAAATGCCTTGACTGGTTTCATACAATGTCAAATTGTCCCCCTCCCACATCGCTATGGTTGCAGAAGGTTCTAGGGGATTATGATGTTCCATTGGTGTGGAATAAACTTGCTGCACGAGAATGTCTGCTTGTGCTTTTCCAGATTCTATATCCCCTCTGGTAATTTTACCTGGCATGATGCCAAAATATACTGTTTCTGGTTCAAATATCTCTGCCTCTGCTAATGTCATTGTTGGCGATGCTTCTTCGTAGATAACTTTGACTAAAGCAGCGGCAGTTTGGGCTTGTTCTAAAGTTTGGGCAACTACAATTCCCAGCTGTTGACCATTGAAATAAATGTTGTCATCTTTGTCGGTTGGTTGAGTTTTTGGAGGAGAAAAGAAGGGTATTTTAATTAACGATGGTGTTTGGTCATAAGTAATGATATCTATTACACCAGACACAGTTAACGCTGTGGATGTGTCTATTTCAAGAATTTTGCCACTGGCGATCGCACTTTGAAAAATTACGCCATAAGTCAGATTCTCTATGGGCACATCGGCTGTATATGGCGCTTGTCCTGTTACTTTCAGTTTACCATCAACGCGATCTACTGGTTTACCAATAATTTTACTCATAACCGTTGCTTTCCCTATTCTAGGTTTTATGCAGCCTCATATAGGAATCCTATTTGATTTTTGAAAAAAATTCTCTACACTTCATAAATCAAATCGGACTACTATATAGAATTGGTATGAGAAATTATGCTTGAGAATTAATCATAGTTCGCAAAATTAATGGGTCTCTTGTATCATGCTGCATATTGTAATCAATTGTGCCAAACTCCACTTGTAACATCAGGCGGTCTTTATTAATTGGAGTAGTTCCTTTATGAAAACAAAAGGTGTCTTCAGCAAAGCCAAACCCTGCTTTGCCATAAATAGTTACTAATGATTTTGGTTGATAATAGTTAATAATTTCTTCGTCACTTTCACATTTAGGTAATAATAAATATGAAAACTTTTTATGCTTGTGACTGCCTTTAACACAAACATGAGGTCCACCTAATGCATCAACATCAGTTAAATAAAAGAAAAATTTTAAAAAGCGATAATCATCTAGATCGTAATGAAACATTTGAAATGTTTTCATTTGTTCAAGCTTTGTTGTTTCTCCAGCAAAACTCCACCATAATTGATTAGATAAATGTACTGGCTTACACTCTAAATACTGAGCAGCTATTGCCAATAGTTTAGGATCGTTTTGCAGCTTTTTAATAGCAGGACAATGTAAAGCTGTATTAAAATATCCAGCTAATTTAAATGTTTGACTATAATGCTTTTCCGCTAATTCCTTTTGAGAATAAAAAAACCCTAAATGAGGTTTATAATCACCATAACAAGCATGAAAATCAGCAAATTTAACTATTTCTTTTACTATTTCTTCTGGAAGATTAATACCCAAATAAAATCCATTTTGCTTAAGATTATTGACTACCAAGTCCACATCAATATCCGGAAATAAACTAGAGCTTTCATTTAGAAATTTTTGAGAAAAATCTTTATTTTTATTATGTAACAAATCTCTGAACGTTCTTCCTATGCCGAACCTAGCAACTTTACGCATCAACAACCAACGAGGGTTTTTAGTTAAACCTATATAATTTTCATAACAAATATTATATTGCAAAGGAAATTTTTTTTTGATTTTTTTTAGCATCATAAACAAGTTTTCTTAACAGCTAATATCCAGCTAATAGTTGTCAATTTTTTTTCAGACTAATACTAAAGTTTTACTTTCATGAACTTAAGAGTTACTTAAATAATACTTGTATCTAATGCAGAGTGGCTGAATGAAAAAGTAACTTCACTCAAACTTTTTGCTGTTTTTAAAAGCTGGATTATGTCTTTTCGCGCAGCGATTTGGTAGTACCTGGAAACTTCAGCACTCAGAAAAACTTAATTTTTTAGTCAAGTCCTCAAATGTACTTACAGAGATAATTCAGGACTTAACAAACAATACTCATAACTGCTCCAACATAGTCTTAATTTCTCGATCGGCTAATTGAGAGATAACAAATTATTAAGGCTAGTACCAGTTTATGAGCTAGCTTTTTGCTTTACAAGCAATGAAAGAAATATTACAACCTAAATAATTTCCAATTAGTGATATTCGTCACAGTAAAAGTGTGACGAATATCACTGTTAGAATTTTAGTTTTTACCACACCCTAACCCTTCCCTTGACAAAGGGCTATAGCATGTGGATAAGGTTAAAAACCGCATCTTTCGTAAGGCACAGCAATGCTCATAGGTGTCAACTTAATGTGAAACCCTCATGAAGACGTGATATTGAGTTCACTTACTTAGGGTTACTCACCGCGTTACCCCACCCCGGTTTTGTCTAAAACCAAAACCTCCCCTCCCCTTATCAAGGCGAGGGGTAACGCGTATGTGAGACAAGCATTTAAGCTTAAGTTGATACCAATGAGCAATGCTGTGCCCCTACAGCATGGTGTATTTACGTAGTTTACCGCCGTAGGCATCGCACGATAATTAAGAAAAGCCTGAAACAACCGGGAGCATCCTTAATTCACACCACGATGCATGGAAATTCCTAACCGATCGATAAAACCATATAACTGAACTCTAGGCTTAAAAAACTCAAGGAGTAGCCGTTGCTCAAACGGCACAAGAAGTTGAAAGCCCACGAATTAAAGCACGTTTCACTAATTCAATCTTGAATTCATTGTGTGTTTGCGGCTTCGCTTCTTTAATTGCAAGTTCGGCTGCGGCTGTGAATGTAGCTGTATTGATGGCTTTTCCTTGAATAAATTCTTCAACTTCCCATGCACGCCAAGGTTTAGGCGCTACTCCTCCAAAAGCGATGCGTGCTGATTTGATCGTATTTTGTTCTGTTTCTAAGGCAATAGCTACGGAAACGAGAGCAAATTCATAACTAGCGCGATCTCTAACTTTTAAATAATGAGATTGATATCCAAAATCTGGAATTTCAATAGCAACAATTAATTCTCCAGCCTGTAATAAAGTTTCTGTTTGTGGTGTCTCATCAGGCAAAAGATAAAAATCATGAATTGAAATTCGCCGTGTTTTTTCTACGCCTTGAATACAAATGATTGCATCTAATGCCGTCAAAGCTACAGCTAAATCTGACGGATGAACAGCAATACATTGTTCGCTAGCTCCAAAAATCGCGTGCATCCGATTGTAGCCTGTAATTGCCGCACAACCTGTACCTGGAGTGCGTTTATTACAGGGAAAAACTGGGTCACGAAAGTAACCACAGCGAACTCGTTGCAATAAATTCCCGCCCACAGTTGCCATGTTTCGCAGTTGTGGCGAAGCACTTTGTAGCAAAGCCTGACTAATTACTTGATAACATTTTTGAACTTGAGAATGAAAGGCTACATCAGTCAATCTACAGATTGCACCAATGCGAATACCATCAGTTTTAAATTCAATATCTGCTAGTGGTAAACTGTTAATATCAATTAATGTATTCGCTACTTGTACGCCATCTTTGATCAATCCCAATAAATCAGTTCCACCAGCAATAAATGCTGCTGTTTTGTCTTGGTCAATTGTGGCGATCGCTGTTTCTTCTGAAAAAACTTTAGCATAATTAAATGGCTGCATCTTCCATTTCCTCTAGAACATCCTGAATCGCTGTAATAATATTCGGATATGCTCCACAACGACAAAGGTTTCCACTCATCTTCTCTCGAATTTCTGTTTCAGATTTTGGGATTTTTTCTAATATCATCCCTACGGCAGATACAATTTGTCCCGATGTGCAGTAGCCGCATTGAAAAGCATCATGGGTGATAAAGGCTGTTTGTAGAGGATGAAGTTTACCATCTTGTGCTAATCCCTCAATAGTAGTAATTGCAGCGTCGATGTGCATTACTGCTAATGTCATACAGGAGTTAATTCGCCGATTATTAACTAATACAGTACATGCGCCACATTCACCGCGATCGCAAGCTTTTTTTGTACCCATCAAACCCAGTTTTTCCCGTAGTGCATCGAGTAAAGTAACGCGAGGTTCTAGTTTGAGTGAGTACGACACATTATTGACATTCAGCGATAATTCTGCTTCCTCGGAACTCAATATTTTTAATTCCTGGGTAACAGAGTTTGAATTGATTGCAACCAAGGAATTTTCTTCCATGTTTCATGCAGATGTGAATAATTCAATTATTGCCTAATTTTAGATTTTAGATTTTAGATTTGAAATTTTGGATTATCGATCCAAAACTTGAAATCAGGTTTTACAGGAAGCTTGCTTTGTTTGTGGAACAAATCCTTTCATCCAAAATCTACAATTTTTTACTTAAGCCCATATGTAAAGAGCAGGGATGCTGGAGGTATGGGTATGAGATCGATCCAAAATCTAAAATCTAAAATCTAAAATTATTTGGCAGTAATGTTCCAGTAAATAAGCTATATAGCCAATTTAGAGGTGTTTTTGGTAATATTCCTCTATGCCGCCTACAGCTTTTAATAATGGCGAATCTAACGGTTCAATCCAATCCGCCACTTCACGAGCCAAACCAAGAGTTGAGACTCCTCCTGATGGTTCAAGTTTACCATTTATTGCCTTACTTTTAATAGATTGTAGGGCATTTATGACGTTATTTAAACGTGGTGAAGATTCGGTTTTTTTGTCTTTGAGCATCTGTTCGGTAATCTCAGAAGCTCGATCGATCAGCTTGATAAATTGTTCTGTGTTGGTTTCCATAAATTTTACGGGCAACTAAACTTTTCTGCAACAATATTTCCTTCCTCAGACCACTTGATATTTGGATCTTTTGAGTCTTTAATGAATGTCTGTTGTCCACCACCTGGATAGCATTCTTTAGGAGTCTGGGGGCCAACAATGCCTTGATAAGTTAGGGTTCCTGCTGGCAAAGTTACTGTTAGTATCTGAGTGGCTTGATTACCCCATTCTTGATTGAGAGCTAGATTCTTGATTACTTCTACATTCGTTTTATATTTGTCAGTTGTTAAATACCTGCCATATTTGTTGTTACTGCTACTATAGTAGCGATAAAAAGTTTGGGGTTGCTCTAATTTTACTTCCTTACATTCTGAATTTAGGAAGGTAATGGCAATATCAGCTGGTAGAGGGCATGAGGCACTAACTTCTTGGGCAAGGACTTGTGGTGGATTTACAACACGGGGTAATGAACCGACTGAAAAACTCACAAGGCCTAAACCAATATATATGGAAGCTGATTTAAATTTCATACAAACTCTGTTCACAATCATTTTTGAATACAAAAATGATACAGCAAACATTGCACCCTACGGTAGATTTTTTTAGAGATAAAAGTTGAGTTTGGGTAATTTATTGCCAAAATGGACGTAATGATATCTAATTCCAGTTTGTGAGATTGACAAAAATTCTCTAGGTGTGAATTTTTTGTTACCACCAGTAACCACAGGGCTGATGACAACCCATCAGAACACCAATTCCGGTTGATTCTTCAGGAAGATTGACTAAAAAATACTCAAGAGTCAGAATAGCAAGTGTGAATCTGGCTCAAACGTGAGGTTGCAGAGCAACTAACTTGAGGCATAGAAAAAGCAGATGTATTTGTGGGGATATTCTTTCTGACTTTTAATATGAACATAAATCTAACTCAGAAATTATCCAAACCGATAGTGAATAAAGTTGCGATCGTTGGCGCTGGGCCGGGCGGTTTGGCTACTGCCATAGCACTTCAAAACCAAGGTATTGACGTTCAAGTATACGAAAAAGCACAGGAATTTCGTCCGGCTGGAACCGGACTAGGATTGGCTCCTAATGGCTTGAATGCTTTAGATGCGATCGCACCGGGAATAGTCGAAACCCTCAAAAGCTCAGGATGCCAAGTTAACCACACGGTTTTAAAGAATATTCAGGGAGAAACAATCCGGGCTAATCAAACTAAATATTTAGAGCAATACGGACAACCATTATTGACTGTTTGGTGGTATCGTTTGCAGCAGGTCTTGGCATCCAGATTGCCATCTGATATTATTCACCTCAATCATCGTTGCATCGGTTTTGACCAAGATGAAAACGGTGTGAAAATTCATTTCGATGGTCAAAAACCAGTATATGCAGATTTGCTAATTGGCGCTGATGGCGTCAACTCTGTAATTAGAGAAACTTTATTTGGCGAGAGTAAGCCTAATTACATTGGTAGTATGTGTTGGCGTGCCGTCATCAAGTATCACCACGAGTTATTTAATGACTATGAACTTGTTTTTGTCAAAGGCAATAAACACTTCATGTACATTCTCAATGTCGGAGGCGGCTATACCAGTTGGATTAGTCGCAAATTTTCGCCTGATTACTCTCTTTCTCAGAACGCTGATGAGGTAAAGTCTCGCATTCTCCAAGAATTAGCCGATTGGGACAAATCTTTTCGGGCGGTAGTGGAAGCGACACCAGCCGAGCAAATCTGGGAAGGGCCAATTTGCGATCGCCCGCCCTTAACCCGCTGGAGTCAAGGCAGGGTAACTCTCTTAGGTGATGCCGCCCATCCAATGGCACCAGCTATGGGACAAGGAGCCAATAGCACTTTTGAGGATGCTTACGAACTAGCAGAGTGTCTTTCCCACGCAGCTACTCTCGAAGCAGCCCTCATTAGCTACGAACAGCCCCGCATCGAGCGCACAAAAATCATTCAAGCTCGTAGTGCTTTGGGTGAAATGCGCTACTATGACGAGACATTTGCATCTTCCAGTCAGACACAGCAGCGGCAAATGACGCTGAATGATGATTTTCACAAATGGGTGTATAGTTACAAGCCAACTGTAGCGAGTTAAATTGTCGTCTGCGATCAAGAAAGCTACTTTTTTCAATATAAAAAGCAAAAGAGGGAGATAAACTCCCTCAATTAACAAGGCAATGATTTAGTTACATATAGCCAAGAATTATAGGCGTGCTGGTAACATAGCTATTGGGTTAACAGCACCCTTGCCTGATGGATGAATTTCAAAGTGGGTGTGTGGTCCAGTGCTGTGACCAGTGCTACCCATTAAAGCAATTGTTTCTCCCTGGCTCACCTGCTGACCAGCTTGCACCAGAATTTTGCTGTTATGAGCATAGCGAGTGCTGCTGCCATCAGGATGGCGGATTTCAACGAGGTTACCGTAACCGCCGTTGTTCCAGCCAGCTTTTTCCACGATTCCCTCAGCGGAAGAGAAAACGGGTGTGCCAGTGGAATTAGCAATATCAATTCCCTTGTGCATTCTTCCCCAGCGCCAGCCATAGCCAGAGGTGAGAGTACCCTTCGCCGGCCATTGGTAAGCTACGGATGAACTCGATGGAGGGGGTGTTGTTTCGTCAATCGCTCTGGGCAGATACTGATCCACTGCTGCCAAAGGTGGGATTGTCTGGGGAGAAACTGTAGTTCCCCGCAACTTTCCTAAGGAATCCGAGGCATTTACTCCTCTAGGAGGCGTTGCAACTCTGGTGCCAGATGGATTGCGAGGGGGAGTCCACTGGCCAGCAGATCCTAGATTGGGTAAGAACTCTGGATTTATTGGCTCGTTAGCGGGTATAGTGGCACGGAATTGGGGCTTAATTGGTTGAGCGTTATAGTTAGCTCTAATAGGTGTCGGAACCGGAATTGGTATCGCTACGTTATTCGGTCGAGACACAGAGTTAGGTACAGCGAAATTGTTAGGGGTAGAAACAGGAGTGAGTGTCGCAGTGCTGTTGCTTTCAATAGCTGCAACTGGTACAACTAAGTTTCCAGACTGTTGAGCGCGATATTTCTGCTGTAACCTCTGGATTTCTGCTTGTAAGCCCCGCAAACGGTCATTATTGCTATTGTTACCCCTTGCTACCCTATTAGCTGGTTTTTCAGGCTGCTGGATTTCGACAAAGACTCTTGGTACTGGAGTTTCACCACCCACGCCATAAGCTCTAGGAGCAATGGGGGCTGTTTGCAACTCGGTTGCACTATTTGCCTGAATCTGATTGTTCGCAGTTACCGGTGTAGGGACAGTAACGCTACTGTTGTCAGCAATAATTGATGATTGTGAACTAGGTAGATATGAGTTGGCACTACCAATGCTCACAGAGGAGGTAGCTTTGGGAGTATTACTGGACTCTACAAAACTGGAGTTTGTGGCTACAGTTGCCTGAACTTGAGCAGTTGGAATAATCAGTTTTTGACTGATTTGCAGTTGATTCGGATTATTGAGGTTATTTGCCTTAACTAGTTCTGATACAGATGTATTGTATCTGCTGGCGATCGCTGCTAGGGTATCTCCAGGCTTGACTTCGTAGGCTGTTTTAGTCGAGGACGCAATCAACGTTGTTGGTGTAGTTGACGCAAGTGCGTCTTGTGTCTTCTGTTTTAACCTCGATATCAGCTTGTCTTTCTTCGCGTCGCCAGAATTCTCTGACTGCGCTAACACAGTCTTTTCAACTACAGTATTCCCAATACCAGTTTGTGATAAATTTTGGGTCTCCCCAGACCGCAATTGCGCCAGACTCTTTCTTAAACGATTGGATTTTTCTTGTAAGCGATTCAGTGCAAACTCTTGTTGCGCCTTAAGTTGTGCATTTATTTCACTACTGGCTGTCCCAGATGTTGCCACTGTTTGTGGTACAGCATTCGGTAGTATGTTTGTACTGTTAATAACACCATCAGCACTAGAGTTAGATAGCTTATTGACTGTTGGAGAATTAGTCTCAGCTAAGGTGTTCTTCGACCCTTCTGCCGCTTGAGGCTTTGAGTCAGTGGGATTTTTATCAACTGGTGTTGCTTGGGAAAAGGTTTCTGATGTAGGAACTTGCAAAGACGTTCCACTGGCCGCAACTTGCCATTTAGCTTCAAGCCCAGGCAATTGTGAGACTGCTGTTGGTTCCACGATAACGGGATTTTCCGGCACGCTCGGTAATGAGACTGCTTGGGACTCCAGCTTGGTGGAGGCGAATTTCACCTCAGTGTCACGAACAGCAGGAATGGTTGAGGTTGCCTTTTGGCTACCTACAGGCACCGCTGCTTGGGCTTGATCGCTTTGTCGAGTCACCAAAAGACTGGTTGCTCCCATAGAGATTGCCAGGCCAATCATGGCGGCTTTTGTCCGCACCCGGCGGTTAACCTTTGGATTAATTAAATTTAGCTGTTCTACCGGGGCATCATCGCTGCTGGGGTTATTTTTCAACACAGCTTTCACTCTCTTTTTCAATGCTCGTTTCAAAGACGACCTCCTTACGATCACTAGCGCTTAACTGACCTCGATTTTTTTAGTTGGATACTAGTCAATGATTTAGATCGCAACGAACGATAGATCGAGATCGCATTCACCAGAGATGCTTACGCAAGATTAACCTGCTTCTCTGATTTAGACAAGTTCACATGTGTTAGCAAAACTTAAAAGTTGCTGTGTTTACTTGTCCGAACCACTCCTCACACCATTTAGGACGTTTCCCTTTTTTCCTTTATCCGCGCCTGTCTTGCGTCAATCGCGGGGACTTGGCAAATAGTCTGTCAAGTCCATAGTCGCTGCCGAGAATTAATTGCTGCGACTTCTGGAAAAGTGATGCCCCCCACTGTAGATATCTTCAAGATATTTCTACACAATCCGTCTTCCCAACACGAGACTTTACGTTGATTATTCCCTAAAAAACAACCGTATTAACTATCGGCTAGTTTTGGGGAGCAATCTTAGGTTCATCGAGCAAAAAAAGCTCAAATGCTCTGCATGACTGAGTTTTAAGGCTTTTGTTCCCCAATATGGAATGCTGCAAATTCATCAAAATCTATCATTCAAATTTGGCATTATCTCGAATTTTATATACAAATTTCTTATAATAACCTTGCCTCTCTTGTAAGTATCTTCCACTACAATTTATTCAAAAACACATTTTTTGGTGTATTTTTTGACATTGCTTTTGCCGTAACTAGGAAAGTCTTTGCAGCCACAAATCACTCATATGATTGGTTCCTGGAAAATATTTAAGTACATATACTTATAATAAGTCAAGTAAACAACTATTGTAAATAGCCTAACTGACGACGGGTTTCAAACAAACCAATTGCCACACTGACTGAGAGATTCAAGCTACGAACCCCAGGTTGGCTCATCGGAATATACAGAGTAGCATCACAATGTGAGAGAACTGTTGCTGGTAAGCCAGTGGTTTCACTACCAAATAGTAACCAATCATCGGCTTGAAATTGAAAGCTGACATAGTTAGTCTTTCCGGCAACACTATAACCTAGCAATCTGCCGCCCCGCTGGTTATGTACTGTTTTAAAGGCTTCTAGCGATTCGTGGTAGTGCAGCTTGACATAAGGCCAGTAATCCAAGCCAGCTCTTTTGAGGTAGCGATCGCTAATTTCAAATCCTAAAGGTCCAACTAAATGTAACTCCGTATCCGTAGCTGCACAAGTACGAGCAATATTACCTGTATTAGGAGGAATTTGCGGGTTAACTAAAACTACCTGGGGCATTATCCGTATATTTTACGTATTGTATAAAATAATTTATTATCAATGTAAAATCTACCAAAGGGTAGAGGCTATTCATAGGTTTTGTTAATAATAATCAAGCATTCACCATCGATTAGATTTTTAAAACGAAGCCCAAACAGTCTCAGAACATTGCCTGAGAGCATATTTGGCTGAAATCAGTAAATATTAAGTTTTATGTAAATTAAGTAGTTACTTGTGTCTTTTGGAGCAACCATTGTCTCACAAAAATCTACCATTTGTTGGAAGACAATTGGGGATTGGGGATTGGGAAGAAGCAGGGGGGCAGGGGGCAGAGGGGAAGATTTTCTCCCTTCCTCCCCATCTCCCTCATCTCCCTCATCTCCCCAGTCCCTAGTCCCCAGTCCCCAATCACCAATCACTTCCACTACGCCAGCAGGGACGAACACAATTTGTCTTCGAGTTCGATTTCCCGTTCCTGTATGGCAGTAATAGCTTGGGTGATGACGCACTGGCTGTCAAAACCGACTGCGTGTAGCTGCAACCACTGTTGAGCTTCGTTGCCTTCGCGGAGGATTTTGTGCAAAGGTGAAAGGAAACAGCTAAAGCCTTGTTGTTTAGCGATCGCCCAAACATCTTGGTAAATTTCGCCAATCCAATTTCTCGCTGTGATGCTTCTGCCATCTTGCCAATGGGTTAGCTGAGCATCAAGACTAGCAGTAGCAGCAGCAGTTTCATTGTTAGCAGTCAGAGTCACGAGTTCTTCAGCAGAAAAGGTGCTTTGGGTTAATGGATCGATGCTAGGATTTTCGATGATTTGTAACAGACGCGCTTCTAATAAGGCAGTAATCGCTAGTAAACCAATGGGATCTGTAACTAAATCGCAAATTCGCAGTTCTAGCCGATTTAGATCGTAGGGACGGCGATCGCCATTTGGTCGCACTGATGCCCATAAATGCCGCACATTTTGCATTGTTCCAGCAGCTAGTTGATTTTCCACCCACTGGATATGATGGGCGTGGCTGGCAAATAACGGCACGTGGCTAGGCGTCTGCGGGAACAAACCCCAACGGGTGGAGTGATAGCCAGTAGCTTTGCCGTCCAAGAAAGGAGATGAGGCACTCAGGGCTAAAAATAAAGGTGCTTCTAGACGAATTACCCGACACGCCCGCATTAATATTTCTGGGTCGCTAATGCCTACATTGATGTGTACGCTAGCGGTGACTACTTTCGTACCATAGGTTTGCTCAATGTAGTCATGATATGGGTTAGCTGGATCGGAACGCAAAAAGCGATCGCTCCCAGCCAAAGACAAAGTACTCCCCGGTATCAGCGTGTAATTGCCCAAGCGATTGAGGTAGTTTCGCAACGTCCGTCTGGGACGCAGTAAGGCGCACAATAAATTCTCGTAATTAGCCGATGGCTGGGTTATGTATTCCACATTGCGGCTATCTGGCTCCCGAACGAATCCATCCAAGGCTGCAACAATTTTGTCGGAGAGACCAACGATTTCACCTTGAGGCGTGCCAGTGTACATCTCAATCTCAAAGCCTTTCAATAAGACCACCTTGTTCTCCTTGGCTCTCTGTTGCCTATAAATTGTATCGAATTAGACGAATCTCTGGATCTATCTTTGAGTCAATCAAAGGTTAAGAATCATCAAAAACCTCACAGGAGTTTTTCCTCCCCTGGTTTCAAACCAGGGGAGGAATAAAGTGTAGACAAAACACGCCCTCAGTTATGGGGTTTTTTATTAGACATCGCTTGGAAATTCAAAATAAAATATATCTTTAGATAGATATCAATTTTACATGTATAGCTGATAAATTTACCAAAATTTTGCAAGCAGCAAATACCCTGCTAAAATATTGCTGGACACTAACGCAAAGATGCGATCGCGCTGCTTTTATCAAACAGAATAGAGGCGTCAGTCGCCAGAATGGGCTAATAAACGCCCCGCTACCGCTAACAGCAATCTTTTCTGTGCGAGTGGCGGATAGCGCAGCGTAAAGCCTGCGGCATGGCAACTCTTAGAGATGCTACGCGAACACTTAGAGCAACGCAGGAGCGTCTGAATAACCGGCGTTTTTGCACCCCCACCAAATCGCAGATTTGGTGGTCAACAAGACCTGCGCCTGTCCCAATCCCCGACTGATAGCGACGCGGAAAGCGAGTCCTCGATAGCCCAGCTAAGCCGAGTATTTTCGAGTCGCGTCAAGATTGCTGACTCCTGAATTCTGAATTCTTCTTCAATCCTGGCAAGTGGCTGCTGTATAGCAATCCTATTTGATTTGTGAAAATGCGCGGTGTCCAGATACCCGACTTCTTTGAGAAGTCGGGTATCTGATTTTTCACGAATGATTTAGGATTGCTATATGACATGTATTGCTAGTCATTCGCTTGATTGCCAATTTTTTGTTCATGTCTACAAAACAATTAGTAATAATTAGCATTTTTGCTAATTCAATAGTTGTTAGTATGCTTTTTGTAATTTTCAATAAAATTTAAACTTCTGCAAGGAATGAGTGTTAATAGTTCCCATAGTGAAACTATAGAAGTAGAATACAATTGGTTAAGAAAAGAGTTGCAGAGTTGCATAGGTTTGTAGAATTTGCTGATTTAGCTGATAATACAGTCGAAACGAGAATTAAATTACTTAATTATAAAAATGCTATGGTTTACTGGATATTTGATTAGTAAATGTCAAATGTAGATAGAAACTTCAAGGTAAGATAGTTGTTAGTTTTCAAAATACTTATATAATTCACCGAGGACATTTAACAAAAAAGAGTTATTACTATTACCAAAAAGTATCTAAGTACACGAGCAAAAATTAAAATCAGAACTTTGATTTAACAAGAAAGCTAAATTTTACCATCTGGTTTGAAGAATCATGGTTATTCAAGCTGGTTTCCTGCTGTTAGGACTGTTGAAATAAATTCTTTATTGCTTGAACTGACAAACTGAACTAATGCAATCACTTTATCCTTTAGATTTGCCGACTTTAGAGCAGGTAATTGAATGTTCTCCTTTAACTGTATTACCAGATACCCTGCTCATTGATGCGATCGCTTTAATGAATCCGGTAAGCAACAGTCAAGTAAAATCTGCATCTGGTTTTAGTAGTTGTGTTTTAGTAGTTAAAGAAAAAAAAATAGTAGGTATATTAACTTTACGGGATATAGTCCGGCTAACTGGGAAGGGGGTAGATTTATCCAGGGTAAAAATTTCAGAAGTGGTGATGCAGCCAGTGATTAGCCTGACGCTGACTGCTGCTCAAAACGCCCTCACGGCTTTATCCTTCATGCGCCAGCATCGCATTCGCCATCTGCCTGTAGTAGATGAGCAAGGGCAATTGGTAGGCTTGATTACTCAAGACAGAATTTGTCAGGCGATCCAACCAGCTCACCTGCTGAAACTGCGATGTGTGACAGAAGTCATGGTAACGGAAGTTATTCATACCCTGCCAACTACATCTGTATTGGAATTATCCCAGATGATGAGCGATCGCCAGATTAGTTGTGTAGTAATTGTCGCCCCACAAGAGACAACGCTAATTCCGGTGGGGATGATCGCACAGAAAGATATTATTAAAGTCCAGTTACAAGGACTAGATATCGCCCAAACCCAGGCGCAAGCCGTGATGAGTAACCCTGTATTAAGTATTAGTCCCACTGAATCTTTATGGACTGTTCACCAGTTGATGCAAGAGCGACAGGTGCGGCGGTTAGCCGTAGTGGGCGAACAAGGACAACTGCAAGGACTGGTAACACAAAGCAATCTCCTACAAGTACTCGATCCCCTAGAAATAGTCAGGGTAATTGAAGTTTTACAAGCCAAAGTTGAGGAGCAAACAGTTCAACTTAGACAAAGCAACCAGCAGTTAGAACAGGAAGTCAGACAACGCCGCCAAGTGGAAGAATCACTACGCCAAACTCAACAAGAGTTAGAGTTGCGGGTAGCGGAACGGACAGCCCAACTTGTACTCACAAATGCACGTCTGCAACAGGAAATTGAGGAGCGCAAACAAATTGAAGCCAGACTCCAGCAGCGTGAATATCAGTGGCAAGCTCTTTTCGATCGCGCTCTTGATGCGATCGCTATTGTGGATGACAAGGGACGATATGTAAATGTCAATCCGGCAGCCTGTAACTTGTTTGGTGTATCTAGGGAAGAACTTTTAGGTTCTACAATTGCGGATTTTACTGAACCCGGATTTGATTTTAACCAAGCTTGGCAACAGTTCTGCGAACAAGGACAAATGTTTGGTGAGTTTGAATTACATCGTCCCGATGGCACGGTTCGAGAAACTGAATTTGCGGCGGTTGCCAATTTTATACCACATTTTCATCTTTCAATGCTGCGGGATGTGAGCGATCGCCAAGCTGCGTTGCGCGATCGTAAACAGACTGAGGAAACTCTCAGAGAAAGCGAGCAACGGTTACAACTGGCGCTTAGTGTTGGTAACATTGGCACTTGGGAATGGAATTTCAAAACCAATCAGGTTATCTGGTCTGAGAGTTTGTTTACTTTATTTGGTCTAACTCCTGATACCTTTGATGTCAGCTATGAAAATTTTTTAAATCTCATTGTCCACCCTGAAGACCGCGAATTGCTGCATCAATCAGTTTTGCGAGCGATTAACCAGCAAGTACCCCATAATCTCGAATTCCGGTTTTTTTACCCAGATGGCACACTTGGTTGGTCAGTATGCAAGGGTCAAATATTATACGATGATACCACCAACGAGCCACTCCAGATGATTGGGGTGAATATAGATATCACCGATCGCAAACAATCGGAACTTGAAATCCGTAAATTTGTTTCTCTGGCCGATAACAGCACAGAATTTATCGGTATGTGTGATATGAATTTTGTGCCATTCTATCTCAACCCGGCGGGTATGCAACTAGTGGGGCTGAATGACACTCACCAATATAGCCAAACACCAGTCAGGGAATTTTTCTTTCCCGAAGATCGGGACTTTATCATCAATGAATTTTTCCCGCGTGTTTTGCGTGAGGGACGGGCGGAAGTAGAAATTCGTTTCCGCCATTTCCAAACGGGGGAAGCGTTATGGATGGTTTACAGCGTTTCTTGCGTCAAAGACATGAACGATCGGCTAATTGGACTGGCAGCCGTCAGCCGCAATATTAGCGATCGCAAGCTGGCCGAACAGAAAATTGGCGAACAAGCGGCTTTAATTGATATTGCTACCGATGCCATTTTTGTCCGTGATTTAGAAAACCGCATTCTGTTCTGGAATCGAGGTGCTGAAAACTTATACGGTTGGACAGCAGAGGAAAGTGTGGGGAAATTAGCCCATGAACTTTTGCACGTAGAATCCTTGTCTCAAATGGCAGCTGGTGTTAAAACCACTCTCGAACAAGGTTTTTGGCAAGGGGAGTTAGAGAAAACCACCAAAACTGGCAGAAAAATTATCGTTGCGAGTCGGTGGACACTAGTACACAATCAATTTGGAAAAAGCCAATCTATTTTATCAGTCAACACCGACATCACTGAGAAAAAGCAACTAGAGCAACAATTTTACCGCGCTCAACGCCTAGAAAGCTTGGGAACTTTAGCCAGTGGCATTGCTCACGACTTGAACAATGTTTTTGCACCTATTATGATGATTTCCCAGTTGCTGCCTGCCAGATGCAAAAATGTGGATGCACAGACTCAAGAACTGTTCAAAACACTACAAAACAACTCACAGCGTGGAGCTGACTTAGTTAAACAAATTCTCACCTTTGCCCGTGGTACAGAAGGGAAACGCATCCTGTTACAACCTAAACATTTACTTCAAGAATTAGTCAAGGTTATCCAACAGACATTTCCTAAGTCCATCGAAATCGTTAGTGATATTTCTACAAACAATTTGTGGATGGTGCAAGCAGATCGTACACAACTGGAGCAGGTATTCATGAATTTGGCAGTCAATGCCCGTGATGCTATGCCTAATGGTGGTATGCTCACCATCGCCGCCGAAAATCGGATGATTGACGAAACATACTCCCGAATGCACCTCCAGGCAAAAGCAGGAGGACACATCGTTGTGAGTGTCTCAGATACAGGAACGGGAATTCCGCCAGAAATATTAGAGCGCATCTTCGATCCCTTTTTTACCACTAAAGAAGTTGGAAAAGGTACAGGGCTAGGACTGTCAACGGTTTTAGGTATTGTCAAGAACCACGGTGGTTTTGTAGAAGTAGCAAGTCAGGTAGGTAAAGGCACAAAATTTCAAGTATTTTTGCCAATAGCAGAAGGCACAGTAACCGAGACAATACCAAAGGAGCGATTAGCATTTGGTAATGGTGAGTGGATTTTAGTTGTAGATGATGAAGTAGTTATCCAACAAACGACTCAGGAAACCCTAGCAGATTATAACTACAAAACCCTTGTGGCTAACGATGGCATTGAGGCGCTCGTTCTCTACATAGAACATCAACCAAAAATCAGCGCCGTTTTGCTAGATATGTCTATGCCCAACATGGACGGATTAACAGCTATCCGCACCTTGCGAACTCTCAACCCCAACGTTAAGATTATTGCTGTTAGTGGCTTACCCTCTAATAAACAGAAAGCTATTGCCATTGGTGCCAATAAATTTCTGTCTAAGCCCTATACTGCGACAGATTTATTAAATACTTTATCGGATGCGATCCGCATTAAAAAGTAAGCAATACTGTTATGCAACTTGCACAAATCGTTGAAAAATAACTGATTTTGATAAGCCCGTGACGAGGATTGAACTCGTGACCTCACCCTTACCAAGGGTGTGCTCTACCACTGAGCCACACGGGCGAAAGATAGTTTGTGTTCTTAAGTTATAATGCTGGGCAGTTTTAATATTACCCAGCTATTATAACCTATGAATTCGCAAGAGGTGGGCCGGGCTGGATTTGAACCAGCGTAGGCGCTAGCCAACGGATTTACAGTCCGTCTCCATTAACCACTCGGACACCGACCCGATTTGTCTCACGATTTAACATCATACCACTAGCTTTTAGAATTTGCAAGTGGCGAGAAAAAATAAATTTTTGGTAGAGACGCAATCAAACCACGCCTCTACAATTTGCAGAAACTTAACCTAACTACACGCTCATCTCCAGCATTCGTTGCATCGGTCGCAGTGCAGCAAGGCGGATATCTTCGGACATGGTGATTTCCGGAGTGCGATTTTTCATTGCCCAGTAGAGCTTTTCTAGGGTGTTTAACCGCATAAATGGACATTCGTTACAAGCGCAGTTATTTATGGGCGGGGCGGGAATAAAGCGCTTTTGGGGAGCTAGTTTTTGCATTTGGTGAATGATTCCCGGCTCCGTTGCCACGATAAATTCCTGGGCGGGGCTGTTTTGACAATGTTTGAGTAAAGCTGCTGTGGAACCGATAAAGCTGGCGTGGCGCAACACACTAGTTTCACATTCTGGGTGGGCGATCGCTTCTGCTTCTGGGTGGGCAATTTTTAACTCGACAATTTTCTTTTCGGAAAAGGTTTCATGGACAACACAGCTACCTTGCCACAGCACCAAATCTCGTCCAGTTTGTTCCATAACGTAGCGCCCCAAATTTCTGTCTGGGGCAAAAATAATCGGCTGGTCTTTCGGTATTTGCTCTACAATCTTGACAGCATTGGAACTAGTACAAATAATATCGCTCATTGCCTTGATGTCAGCAGAGCAGTTGATGTAAGACACCACCAGATGATCTGGATGCGCTGCTTTAAAAGCTGCAAATGCCTCTGGTGGACAACTATCTGCTAAAGAGCAACCAGCATTCAAATCTGGTAAAAGCACTAGTTTATCGGGATTAAGTATTTTTGCTGTTTCTGCCATGAAGTGAACACCAGCAAAGACAATTACATCTGCACTGGTCTTTTCTGCTGCTTTCGCCAGTTGTAATGAATCGCCAATAAAGTCTGCAATATCCTGAATATCCGGCTCTTGATAGTAATGCGCCAGGATCACCGCGTTAAGTTCTTTTTTGAGAGTCTCAATGGCGGTAAACAAGTCTAATGGTAGTTCGCCCGGTTGGGTTTTTTCTCGTTGAGCTAGTGCAGTGGTAAACACAGTTAGGGGTTGCTCTAAGTTACAATTTGTTGCCTTGTTGATTAATTATAGTAGTTTTTACCAAAAATAGTGGGCAGTCGATCTCTGACATATTATGTCCAAATCCGGCTGAGTTTCCTATGCTGGAGATAGACGGCAAGGAAAGTGGCATGACCAGTCAGAAAACTCATTCGATAACCCTCAAAATTGCTGTAGTTGGAGATGTTCACGACCAATGGGAAGTAGAAGATGGCATTGCACTCAAGCATTTGGGTGTTGATTTAGTGCTGTTTGTTGGGGATTTTGGTAACGAGTCGGTGGAGGTGGTGAAAGCGATCGCTTCCCTCGATATTCCCAAAGCAGCAGTTATGGGCAACCACGATGCCTGGTTTACAGCTACGGAATGGGGACGCAAAAAGTGTCCCTACGATCGCTCCAAGGAGGATTGGGTACAGGAACAACTCGATTTATTAGGCCCTGCCCATGTCGGTTACGGTAAATTAGATTTTCCGGCTTGGGAATTAACTGTAGTGGGGGGTCGTCCTTTTACTTGGGGTGGGCCGGAGTGGAAATTTGCGGAAATCTGCCGCGAACGTTACGGTATCACAGATTTGGAAGCATCTGGCGATCGCATCGTCAAAGCGGTTAAAAGCGCTGGCTACGAGACGATTATTTTTCTCGGTCATAACGGGCCTAGTGGATTAGGCGATCGACCAGAAGACCCCTGCGGCAAAGACTGGCATCCAATTGGTGGCGACTTTGGCGATCCAGATTTGGCCGAGGCGATTTCTCAGGCTTTGACTGCTGGTAAAACCATTCCCCTAGTGACATTTGGTCACATGCACCGGACTTTACGGCACACCAAGAAAGAACTGCGAAAGCCCGTTTTTAGAAGTCCAGAGGGAACAATTTACTTGAATGCGGCTACTGTGCCCAGGATAGTGGAAAATGACGGCGAGAAGCTGCGTAATTTTTCCTTGGTTTCTTTAGAGGCGGGTGTAGTTACCCAAGCCTCCTTGGTGTGGGTGGGTAATGACTTTCAGGTGGTGTCAGAGGAAATTTTCTATGAGCGATCGCGCAGTGTGTCGTAGACATTCCCATTCAGTAGTGCAACCTGCCTAGTGATAAGATATAGTATGATCTGTCAGCTTTGGTGCTAACCTACAAATGTGGCTAGCCCCTAGCTCGGCAGTTTATTTGGAGAGGTGGCAGAGTGGTCGATTGCGTCCGACTTGAAATCGGATGAACCGAAAGGTTCCGGGAGTTCGAATCTCCCCTTCTCCGTTGAAGAATTAAAAATTAAAAATTAAAAATTAAAAATTGGGGAGAATGAGGTTTAGGTGGAGCCTTTGGTGGAGATAATGATGGCACCAAGAATTTTTGTTAGTTCTTCGACTTCCGTTTGGAGTTGAGTAATTCTTTCTTGAGGTACTATGTCAGAAGCAACAAGCAACCTTAACCAATATCGAGTTTCACGGGATTCTTTTAAAGCAATCATGAGCTTGCTGATAAAATCTGCTTTGCTTTGAGCCGCTTGTGCTTCTTCTACATTAGCTCCAATTGATGTTCCTGACCTTAACAATTGCTGAGCAAGGGTTCGTGGTACTCCTGGTTTATCATCTAAATACTTGCACAATTTGACTATACTAACGGAAAAAGTAAAAGTGCGATCGCAAATATCTTTTTTCATTAGTCAAAATTAAAAATTAAAATAAATTACTATACCGTTTTCGTGGTCTTTGTTTGGTATTGTCTCAGCTTTTACTAAATTGTTAACTTTTAATTGGTAAAAATAATGTATCCTCAACTTGCTGCCTGACTTCTCGGCTAATATAACAATCACTATTGAGGCAATTTACCAAAAGCTTATTTGCATTATAATATTGTTTTAACAGATCATTTTGTATCTTACTGAATTCCCAATCATGCCCAATATTACGATATTCAATCATTATTGCTCTTAGTTGCTCAACCCAAGTTTGGCTATATGTTTGTTTTTTCAATTTTTTCAATAAATGCCGAACTTCAGGCTTATCTATGAATTCAATAGCGACAGAGAGATTGAAATCTGAGTGTAGACTATAATCAAGACTAAGAGCAAGTTCAAGGTCAACAGCTACGTTTTGCTCAAGACCATCATTAAATTTACCTGCTATGTGTGAGTCAAGAACTTTATCTAATATTCGCCCTAAATCTAAATTTTGGATAAGTTCGTTACTACAATCAATTGAAGATTTAATAGAAAAACCAATAGCATAATAAATCGCCTTTATAGATGCTGGTTTATAGTTAGATTGGATAGATAAAGCCTTTTGGTTTACCCAACAAAGAAATTTTTGTAATTTTTCATCTCTAGTTATCAAGCTGTCTACTTTCTGCTTCATTAATAGGAGTAGTTCATTAGACTTTCGCATCATACTAACAGTCAGCAAAAAAACCTCTCGCCAGCGTGTCTCTGTAATATGCTCAACCAATGTTTCATAGGTAGAGTTGGTAACTATTTCTCTTGCAGCAAAATATTCGTGAAACGTTAAGTGAGAAAATGAATAGATACCCTTTGCCCGTTCTACTAATAGCCCATGCTGTGCTTCAATAGATTTTAAAACGGCTTCACTATCGAGTTTTAATACTTCTGGATCTGGATTCGCATCGCGTAAATTGCCGATAAAATCAGCAATGTATGCTTCGGCCATTTTTTGCTTAAAAAAATAGTCTTTCTGCTGAAAAGTGGTTAAGGCAATTTGGCTCAATAAATCTTCCTTGCGCTGCAAAGATAGATTTTTATAGACTTGATCCCGTTCAATATTGCGTTTGGCATCCCATTTCTTCAGCAATACATCTAATCCTTCTTGATAAAGTTCAGAACGGTTTGTTGGAAAATCTCCACTATCTCCAAACACCAAACACAATAATGTCAACAGTAAAGGACTACTAGCTAGTTCTTGGATAGGTTCATTCTCCTTTAATTTATCTATGAATCTATTACTTTTAACTGGATCGGTTAACTGGAACCAGTTTTGAGCAAAAATGGCTATTTGTTTTTCGTCAAAATCTGCCATTTCTACTTCTGTGAAACTTTCAAATGTATATTCTTTGGCAGCAATACGACAGGTAATTACAAACTGATTGGTATGAAACAGGTCAGAAAATTCCCGAATTTGTCGTAAGACACGCTTGGTATCTTCCTCTCGTACTTCATCTAACCCATCCAGCAATACCAATGCTTTACCCTGTTTCAACACTTTCTCTACTGCCCCACTGGTATGAGTTATCCCACAGCTTGATAATAGTTGAACAATAAATTTCAAAATATCTGGTTTTTTAGGTGCTTCTGCAAAATCTTTTAATGTAATAAACAAGGGAACTCTGGTTGCCTGAAATTTCCCTTCAATACACTGCATTGCTAGATATTTTAAAAAAGTGGTTTTTCCTGCTCCTGGTTTGCCTAAAACCATCAGTTTACTATGACGCTGTACAACCTCTAATCCTGAGACTAGTTTCTGTTTTACTCCGCTAAGTCCAAGTCGCTCAAAGTTATCATGGTCACAGCTTTGCATTAGTTCCGCAACTTTTAGTCGTCTTCGTCCTGTTATTGCCTCCAGAATATTGACATTTGTGTAAATACCTTGTTTTCCTGTTAACTCAATTGGGTTAGGCATATCTAATACCCGCATAGTTCCGCACTTTTCTTTGATGTAGGGTTTGATTTGTTTGCGGATTTCTTGCACTAAGGTATCAATTGAATTGTCTACGTCATCTGTAGTTAAATGACCAGAGGGTTTTTGCTGTGAATATCTTTTGCTGAGATACTCCCGTAGGCGACTTTCTTTAACAGGGCCATTACCAGTGATACGAAATTTTTTGTAAATACCTGTAAGGCAAGTGCTGAGGTTACTTTCAGAAATGTTTAATTCTTGAGCTACCTGGACTCGATTCTTGCTACAACCGAATATTTCCACAAAGACTTCTTTCTCTCTGTGTGACAATTCGCTGTATTGCTCCAGTTGCTTAAGAAAGTCCTCTGGTATAGACATTTACTACTCCCACAATTACTTATAAGCCAGTGTAGCCAAAGTTTTTATGAAAATGTAGAGTTAACTCAGTGTAAGTCAGGCTAAGTCAAAACAAGTCAGATAAATAACTACAAAAGAAAATTGCGACATTGAACTCAGCCAAGCTACTGAGGACATCGCAATGCTAGAAACACTAATCCCTCTGGTTGTAAATAAATCTGTTGAAGTGATTGTTGGAATACTGCTGGAAAAGTTTTGTAAATGGGTACTGAGTGATGCCAATATCAAAAGTGCTAACAACTTTCTGAAAATGCAGATTCTTGTACTTTATCTTGATTGGGTTTTACGAAAAATATCACTAAAATATTTACCTGAAAAATCACAAAAGAGGTAGTAGAGATAATTAAGCGATCGCACCCACAAACAAAAATGCGATCGCTATTATGTAGTTGCATCTACGTAATGATTGATATCCAAAACTAAAAATTTTAGCAAAAGCCAACAACTTTTCTACAAATTATCAATTACTATCAATCTTCTGTAGCGTCGTTATAATTTTCTAACTTATTTAGTGCATCCGAAATTGCTTGCCTGATAAATTCTGGGTAGTTATCTAGACCTTTTAATTTTTCCAGCATCGATGGGGCAAGTCTGAGAGTTATTTTTGCCGTTAATGGTTCTTCTCTATTAGTCGTAAATTGATGCTTTTTTAAATAAGGTTTTTCTTCGTAATTAGGCATAAAAATATTTTTTATTTTGACTATATATCGCAAGACTTCGTGCGATAATTTAATTGGCAGCTAGCCGAGCCTCACGAGTTGGGATAGCTGCCACACCCAATTACAAAATTAGGCATTTCTATGTTTACACGTTCTGAACTTGAAAGCAAAACACTTAAAGAATTGAAAGATTTAGCTGCACGGTACGGAGTCAAGTCAGTGGGAAATCCAGGGTATAAAATAAGCTGGATTACTCCGTTATTGGCTTTTCCTGTGCAAGCTATTGGGCAGTTCCAAGACCACAAAACAGGTTTAAGGAATCCTAGTTGGAGAAGTACTGAGGCGCTCGGCACGATGCTTTGTGAAATTGGAGAACCTACTGATGAACAAGCCGCGCTGATTCGCGCAACGCTGGAAGGTAAGTTACTTCCACTGCCTGAACGCTACGACCAAACTAGGCTGCTAAATCTTCACAAGACTAAGCAATTGATTCAAGAAGCAATTGAAACACTGAATAAATAGCATTTGAAGGATAACGCCTACTCCTCTCCTGTGAGAGGGGTTTTCTCCCTAAAGTCTCTCCTTGCTTGCATCGTGCTACCATTAGCAATAAATTCTTTTGGGAGGTCAATCAATGGCTACCCTTCATGCGCTAAATATACCCGATGAGTTATACGCACAACTGCAAGAGTTAGCTAAAGCTGAAAATAATTCAATTGATGCTCAAGTTATTACAATCTTGCAGAAGGCCTTGGAGGCAAAAATGCAGCCTACGGAAGAGGAAAAGCGAAAAAATGTACTCAAGCTTTTAGAGGAAAGTAGTCAGCGTCGCCGCCGCTTGAATCCAGCGGATTTTGGATTACCTGATAGTACTGAACTAATTCGAGAAGACCGCGATAGATGAGCAATCCTCTCAGATGCGTGGTAGATACCAGTGTGTGCATCAAGTATTTTATTGCTGACCCACTAACTGCTAAAGTTAATCAACTCTTGGGTCATCTTGCCAATCCACAGACTGAAATTTATGTACCAGACCTTTTTTACATCGAGTGTACTAACGTTTTATTGAAGTACGTCTGTGCAAGGATGTACACTGCTGCTGAAGTACAGACAGATTTAGCAACTCTCAAAAGCTTTCCCTTGCGTGTCGTCTCGACGGCTGATTTGATGGCGGATGCAGTTAGTATTGCCTTAACCTATAAAATCTCCGCCTATGATGGTTCCTATGTTGCGCTTTCACAGCAGGTAAGTGCCACTTTGCTAACTCTCGACGGTAAGCTGGTGAGGGCTTTAGCCGCTTCGTCTTACAATTTGTGCCCGTTTAATGATTTTCAGGTTCCATAGTTGCGGTTAATATAGAAGCGATCGCCAAATTAAACAAAGCAGGCTTATTGCCTAATGTTTTAAAATGTCTTTTACTTATAACCGCACGGTTCGCTTTCAAGATACTGATGCTGCTGGTGTCGTTTATTTTGCTAACATCTTAAGTATCTGTCATGAAGCTTATGAAGAATCTTTAGAAGCATCGAGTATTAATCTCAAAGATTTTTTTAATAATCCATCTGTGGCTTTTCCCATTGTTCATGCTAGTGTAGATTTTTTGCGCCCTATGTTTGTAGGGGACAAGTTATTGATTAGCTTAATTCCCCAAAAACTAGGTGTTGATAAGTTTGAAATTAGTTATGAAATTAATGTGGGTGAGGTGCTAGTTGCTAAGGCTATTACTCGGCATGTTTGTATTGATGTGAGTAGTAGAGTTAAGCAGGAATTATCTGATGAGATAATTCAGTGGTTGGAAACGAACCGCAGAGACGCTGAGGGCGCGGAGAGAAGAAGGTCGAGAGAGGTTATTTAAGGGGATTTTGTAGGTATTCCATCGCTATTTTTTCTAGCTGTTGGCGGTTAATTTTTCCTTGGGAGTTACGGGGTAAGTTTTGCTGGGGAATCCAATATTTGGGGATTTTAAATTTGCTGAGTTTGTCTTTGAGTAGGGTTTGGATTTTTAAGGCAGAGATATTTGATTTTTTAGGAATATAAATTGCTGTTAAGGCTTGTCCCCAGTGTTTATCTGGGATACCTATGACACAAATATCAATCACGAGTTCAGTTTCTCGAATGGCTGATTCAATTTCTGCTGGGTAAATATTTTCTCCGCCGCTAATGATTTTTTCGCTGCTACGTCCGACAATATTTAAATATCCTTGTTCGTCTAAAAAGCCTAAGTCATCTACTCGGAAATTACCCTGATTTTCTTGAATTATAGGATAGTAACCAAGGGCTAAAGATTGAGCTTGAATGGTGATATTTCCTATTTGATTAGAATTTAAAATTTTGCCTTGTTGATTGCAAATAGTTACCTGGGCATGTGGGAGAATCTGACCACTGCTTATTTTACCATTTAGAAAATCATCGGGTTTGAGGGTAGCAATTTGAGAAGCGGTTTCTGTCATGCCATAGGTTGGTGCTAAGCGGATACGATGAAATCTTGCTTTTTCTAATATTTCGCTCCATGCTGGCGCACCTCCTAAAAGGACGGTGTGAAATTGGGTTAGCCATTCTGTTAATTCGGGATTTTCTAGAAGTCTTTGTAATTGAGTTGGTACTAAAGATATAAAAGATTCTGATTGTTTAATATTCAATATTTGACCAGATTCTATGGTTTTAAATGGTTGAATAGCTAGTTTACCAGCGGTGGTGAAAGAACGCATAAATTGCATTAAACCGCTGACGTGATATAGCGGCAATACGCAAAATGAATTGACTTGGTTTAGCTGAAAGTATTTTGTAAATCCTTGTACTGATGCTATGAGAGTTTCCCAAGTATGGATGGCAAATTTAATTTGTCCTGATGAACCACCTGTGGGAATCATGATTAGTGGGGAGTGGGGGGATGAGGGAGATGGGGGGGATGAGGGGGATGAGGGAGAAAGGGTGGTATTTTGTTTCCAATCCCTACCCCTTATTCCCCATTCCCTATTCCCCATTCCCAAAATAATATCTGGCTGTGCTAAATCAAGGACTTGTTGCCATTCTTGTGTTCCCCAGTCGGGGTTACAAAGAAAAACTGAGCAATTAGCTGCACAGGCGGCAAGAAAGTTTGCTAAAAATCGTAATGGTTCGGGTTCAGCTAGGATGATTTTGGGTGGGGTTTGAGACGGTGATAAATTTGTTAGTTCTAAATATAATTCTTCAGCGAGTTGATTAAATTGACGGCTGTTGTAACCAATAAGCCAATCATTTTCAGTCAGGTTATTAAGATAGTCTAAAGGTTGTTCCATAGACTTGGAAGCCAGGTATTATCTTTTTCAAAAAAGTGGTCGATGCCAAAACCAACTGCCCTGTGATTTCGGGATAATTCTGCTGCTAGTTGGAGTGCTGCAAGTCTGGCGATCGCAGTTTCAAATACTGATGAAAATACAGCATCAATTTCATGTTGTTGACAAAACTTTCTCAGACGAGATGGCGATCCAATTATCCCAGGTTTAATCACAAAAATTCCTCGCCAACCTTGCTCATAACAAGCAATGAGTTGCCCTAGTGTGGCTACAGATTCATCTAAAGCGATCGCAGTTCCATAACACATACTCAATTCCAACATTCCCTGAAATTGTTCAACACCTAGCGGTTGTTCGATAAATTCAATTTCTAGAGGTAGTTTTTTATTCGCTTTGAGATTGTCACAAGTCCACAGCCATAAGTTAGCTTCTTCATAGCTGAGTCCACCGTTAGCATCTAATCGCAGTTTGCTAGAAGGTGGTAAGGTGTGTGTCAATGACTCAAAAATTTTGAGTTCATCAGCGATCGCACCCACACCAATTTTCCATTTAAATGTGCGATATCCTTGCTGCCATAAATTTTCCCATTGACTTAAAGCCGCTTCTCCAGCTGGTAATAAGGCACTGTAAGGAAGTGAAGAGTTAGGAATTAGGAGTGAGGAGTTAGGAGTTATAAAATCATCTCCCCCATCTCCCCCATCTCCCTCATCTCCCTCATCTCCCTCATCCCCACTCCCCATTCCCTCCCACGCCGACTCAAAGCCAAATTGACAAGCCGGTAACTCATCTGGGATGGAGAAAATGGTTTCGTCTGTGATTTCTGCTGGGAGTTGGCGACAAAAATCTAAAGCTTGTTCTATCGTTTCGGAACCAAACCAGCTGATGGGGGCGATTTCTCCCCAGTTGACTTTACCGGATTCATCGATGAGACGCAGGATAATACCTTCACGAATATCCCAATTTCCGTGATTGGTAGTCAACGATCGCACAAATCTTCGCCGATAAGGACGAAATTCAAATTTGTATGTCACTACGCCAAAATCAAGCTTTGCGATTTATTCTTTGTTATTCACTAATGACCAAGGACAAATGACTGCCAGAAAACATCCTACACCTTCGATGGGTTGCTAAAGCATAAATCCCAATCCCAATAGCAAGCAACTCCAAAAATGCACGGCGACGGCGATGAATTTGCAGTTACTAACTTTGTCTGGTTGATGATGATTTTCTTGCACATGACGGCATAATTTGACGGCAAAGGGTAAACTCAACCAACTCAGCAGTGTCCAAGTTGGAAAAATTCCCGACAGCACAAACAACAAGGTGAGGGGATAAATGCTGCCAGTGAACCAAACTAAGAGTTGGGCAGCTTTTTCGGTTCCGAGACGAACGATTGGCGATCGCTTACCTGCGGCTATGTCATCCTTAACTTGGTGAAAGTGCGAGCAAAATAAAATCAAAGTCGTGGCAATGCCAACGATCGCTGAGGCTGCTAAACTCGTCATTGACCAAGTTGCAGTTTGGCTGTAGTATGCTGCCTCCACGGCTAAGGGACCAAAGGCAAAAAAGCAAAGAATTTCGCCTAAACCCTGATATCCTAAGCGGAAGGGGGGCCCTTGGTACATATAGCCCAAACCACAGCACAGCAGAATTATACCGATAACAGTTAGGTCTTGTTGCCAAAATGCGATCGCCATTATGCCCAGCAACCCCAAGGCTAAACACAAATTTCCTAACCAAAATATTAATCGCTTATTCCCGGTTAAATTCACCAGAGAATGGTGTTTATTTTGATCGATACCTGTTTCGGAATCAAAAACATCATTAGTGATATTTTCCCAGGCCAGAATTAAAATTGCCGCAGCAACAAAAGTAGAAAATATTGTCCCATTGAATATTTTAGTTTCGGCATATGCTACTGCTGTTCCTACCCAAATGGGCATGATGGCAACGCTGTACATCGGCGGTTTAATCGCTGCCATCCATAACTTAGTGTTGGGATATAAAATCTGCTTGGTAGTCATCACTCGTGATTAATTAAATGCTCACAATATCACTTAAACAAAATATTTTTAGTGTCAAAATTTTCCGATTTAGGAGAACATTTGATGAATGAATATACTCATCATACTAAACTCCCGATCAATTCTGACTTTTGACTCTTGGGTGCTGAATTTTTCCCTTTTAATCGTGGGGTTATACTCCAGACTCTAATACTGAAGTTGCAGTCTAGGCTACAACTGGCTTCTTAGGTTCTAGGAACACTACCACAAGGCAAATATTATGCTGCTGAAATGGCAACTTAATATCTTACCTGTAAAAATACGACCACGATTAATTACATTTTAGGAAGTTAACTTAAAAAAAATTTACTATCGATTTCGCGTAGTAGCAATTTGTTTGTACAGTACAAAGATTTATATCAATTTGTCTTGGCAATGCAAAAAAAATGCATCAAAAATAATTGTAGGCAAATTGTTCAGCGTTGAAAGATTCCAATGCTTCCCAATTAGTAAGTTAAATATTGTTCAACAAAGTATGTTCAGTTTAATTCCCCTGCCTCTACAGGCAGAACGTTTTGTGTCAGGGTTAAATCCCCGTTAGAAAACGTAATTACGAATTACGTTAGCGCAGCGTTAGCGACGCAAGAGCGTCATTACGAATTACGAATTATTTTAAATCTATGCTAAATCCCGATGAGTAAAGGGTTTTGCATTCGCCCCGGTGTAGGTAGCGACAATATGACCATCACCAGTCATTTGATATTTGTATGTCACCAATCCTTCTAAGCCAACAGGGCCACGGGGAGGCATTTGTTGGGTACTAATTCCGACTTCTGCACCGAAACCATAGCGGAAACCATCAGCAAATCTGGTGGAACAATTGTGGAATATGTTAGCTGAATTTACCAGGCCAAAGAAAGTTTCCACAGCCGCAGAATCTTCAGAGATAATCGCATCGGTATGACGAGAACCATATTCGTTAATATGAGCGATCGCATCTTCTATAGAGTCTACAATCTTAATAGACAAAATAAAATCGCTGTATTCTGTTTCCCAATCAATTTCTGTTGCAGCTTTGATATTCGGTAAAATTTCTAAGGTACTTTCATCGCCTCTTAATTCTACATGGCGTTCTGCTAAAGCCTCAGCAACTTTTGGTAAAAATTCTTGAGCAATAGACGAGTGAACCAGCAAAGTTTCGATGGCATTACACACAGCAGGATATTGGGCTTTGGCATCTACTGTAATTGGCACTGCAACAGAAATATCAGCGGCTTTATCTATATATAAATGACAAATTCCATCGGCGTGCCCTAATACGGGAATGCGTGTATTTTCCTGGACAAATCTGACAAAAGAATTAGAACCTCTAGGAATAATTAAGTCTACATATTTATCTAACTTTAAAAGTTCTAGAGTTTCCTCTCTGGTTGTGAGCAACTGTACCGCATCAGGGTTAACAGCAGTATGAGATAATCCTTGTTTAATTGCCTTGACTATTGCTTCACAAGAACGTACAGCTTCCTTGCCACCTTTGAGGATAACGCCGTTTCCAGACTTGATAGCCAAAGAAACAATTTGAATCGCCGCCTCTGGACGGGCTTCAAAAATAATTCCTAAAACACCCAAAGGACAAGTAATTCGCTTAAGAATTAAACCAGTATCGAGTTCGCGGTGAATCTGTACTTTACCGACTGGATCGGCTAGTTTACCAACATCTCGTACCCCAGCGATCGCATCTCTTAATTTATGTTCATCTAACTGCAAGCGCTTATAAAGCGGTTTGGCAATTCCTTGGGCGGTAGCAGCTTCACAATCAGCAATATTCGCTTGGAGAATTTCATCTTTAGCTGATTCTAAAGCCTCGGCGATCGCTGCGATCGCTTGATTTTTGGCCTCAGCTGAGAGGATGGCCAGCTTACTTGCAGCTTGGCGAGTTTGTGCTGCGATCGTTATTAGGGGAGAACCAACTTGGAAAATAGTCATATTACAAAACAACCTTCAACTTTCTCATCCTACCTTGGTTGGGGAGTGGGGGGCAGGGGGCAGGGGGCAAGGGGAGATGAGGGAGATGAGGGAGTGTGTGGAGATTATAAAAAAGCTTCCCACACTCCCCACACTCCCCACTCCCCTAAACGTTAACCGCAGTTTGAGTGATAATTTCCCGCACTTGGCTACCAGTTAAATTCCTATTGGCACTAAGCATTAAGGCTGCTACTCCTGCTACATGGGGAGCAGCCATAGAACTGCCGTTATAAAAGCCGTAGGTTTGATTTGGTAGGGTAGAGTAAACCTTAACCCCTGGTGCAGTCACGTAAGCCATGTTGGAATCACTTCCAGCTTGGTTAGAGAAACTAGCTAGATTGTTATTGCTGTCAACTGCTCCAACAGCTAAACCCCAATTTGTCGCGTAGTAAGCGGGGTATAGGGGGGTTGAACCTCCTAAGTTACCTGCTGCCATGACTACAATCGCACCTTGAGTGGTGGCATATTGAACGGCTGCTTCTAAGCGACTGTCAGGAACGGTTCCAGCTAAGCTCATGTTAATTACTTTCGCCCCGTTGTTGGCGGCGTAATAAATTCCTTGGACGATAGCAGAATAAGTGCCTTGATTATCATCACCCAATACTTTCACAGGCATGATTTTGGCATTATGAGCAATGCCTGTAACTCCAAAATCATTGTTGACTGCTGCGATCGTACCAGCCACATGAGTACCGTGACCATAAACGTCTAAAGTATTGTTATTGTTATTAATAAAGTTCCAGCCATAGAAATCATCAATGTATCCATTGGCATCATCATCGATGCCGTTGTCAGGAATTTCTCGGCTATTTGTCCAGATATTTGTACTTAAATCTGAGTGGTTATGGTCAACGCCACTATCCAATACAGCAACGACCACTCCTTCACCCGTATAACCTTGCGTCCAGACTTCTGGAGCTTTGATTAAATCCGCCCCCCAGTTGTTGCCACCTAAGTTGGGAATATCTGAAAAGGTTGGTTGACCAATAGCTTTAGCGACAGCAGCAGCAGCGTTGACTAAACCATAGCCATTGATAGAGCTATAATTTGGTGACTTATTGGCAGAATTAACATCAATACTGGCTTGATTGGCGTCATTGAAGACATTGGCTAAATCATCTAGTCCATCACCATTAAAGTCACCCGCTAGCCATTTTTGATCGTTCCAAAATCCACCTTGTCCAGTTGCCCACCGCTCATGAATCAAGCTGCTACCGTTGGAGAGATGAACATCAATACTGGCTTGATTCACATCATTGAAGACATTGGCAAAATCATCTCGCCCATCACCATTGAAGTCACCTGCTAGCCATTTTTGCTCATTGGAAAATCCACCTTGTCGAGTTGCCCAGCGTCCAATTGTAAAACTGCTACCGTTGGATACATGAACATCAATACTGGCTTGACCAGCGTCACCAAAAACTTTTGCTAAATCGTCTAGTCCATCGCCATTGAAGTCACCTGCTACCCATTTTTGACTGTTCCAAAATCCACCTTGTCGAGTTGCCCAGCGTGCATTTCCAAAGTTGCCATTCTTGGAAATATATACATCAATACTGCCTTGATTATCCTCATTGAAGACATTAGCAAAATCATCTCGCCCATCACCATTGAAGTCACCCACTAGCCATTTTTGCTCATTGGAAAATCCACCTTGTCGAGTTGCCCACCGCGCAATTGTAAAACTACTACCGTTGGATACATGAACATCAATACTGGCTTGACCACCCTCACTAAAAACTTTTGCTAAATCGTCTAGTCCATCGCCATTGAAGTCACCAACTACCCATTTTTGATCGTTCCAAAATCCACCTTGTCCAGTTGCCCACCGTCCAATTGTAAAGCTGCCGCCGTTAGAGAGATAAACATCAATACTGCCTCGACCATTGTCATTGAAGACATTAGCCAAATCGTCTTCTCCATCGCCATTGAAGTCACCAGCTAGCCATTTTTGATCGTTCCAAAATCCACTTTGTCCAGTTGCCCATCGTCCATTTGTAAAGCTGCTGGCAGCAGTTGCATAATTTTCTGAAGTAATAATGGACTCTGTACTTAAACTACTAATACTCGAAGGGCTAATATAATCTTCTGGAAGTCCAGTTAAATAATCAATTCCTGGTGTTGTTTGGTCTGTTTCAACAAAGGTATCCTGAGAACTCAAGGCAGTTAGCGCTTGGTCAATGGCATGGACATCTAACCCGTAATTAAGAGAAAGTTCGGGTTGGGTTGTTCTCGGAATAGATAACAACAATTGGTCTGACGATCCAAGAGAAATAACATTATGAGAATCGACAACAGGCTCAGCAGGCAACAGGTTTAAGAAGTTGGCATCCAATAAGGTAGGGTCGGACATCTAGCGTATTCCCCCAATAAATTGTCAATTAATTTAAGTTGGTCATTGCTGAAAAATCATAAACAACTGAAACTAGCCATTGATAGAACACAGTAGCTCGATGAACAAATCTTTTGAACAAAGATTTTTTTTATGACTTCTATCTGAAATTTGAATTTTCAGATCGAAGTGTAAAAGTTTAATGTAAACTACATCACATTGTAAGACAAAACCAAAAACTTTCTAAAGAAATTTAGCAAATTGCTGTATACCAATAAACATAAGAAATAGATTTAAGCAAATTTTTTTAAAGCTTAAGGAGGCCTGATGGTTACAGCAACAGTACCAGGACAACAGGTCAAAATTGGCCCAACCCGATTGCTGATTAACAATGAATGGGTAAACAGTATCAGCGATCGCCGATTTCCAACAATCAATCCAGCTACAGGTGAGATAATCTGCGAAGTTTCAGAAGCAGACGCCCCAGATGTCGATAAAGCAGTACAAGCAGCCCGTACTGCCTTCACTTCTGGAGAATGGCCAAAGATTTCTGCCAGCCGTCGCGGCGAGTTGCTTTACAAGCTAGCTGACTTAATTGAACAAAATATCGATGAATTGGCGCGGCTAGAAACCCTCGACAACGGCAAGCCCCTACAAGATTCTTTGGGTGACTTGGGCTTAGTCATCGCCTGTTACCGCTACTATGCAGGCTGGGCTGACAAAGTTCAAGGTAAAACCATCCCCATCAACGGCCCGTACTTCTGCTACACTCGCCATGAACCTGTGGGTGTAGTTGGTCAAATTATCCCGTGGAATTTCCCCCTGTTGATGCAGGCTTGGAAATTAGCACCAGCTTTGGCAACTGGTAACACTGTAGTGATGAAAACGGCAGAACAAACACCTTTATCAGCCCTGCGGGTGGGTGAGTTGATTGTTGAGGCTGGTTTTCCGCCTGGTGTGGTAAACATTTTATCAGGATACGGGCCAACTGCCGGGGCAGCGATCGCTCGTCACATGGATGTTGACAAAGTGGCATTTACTGGTTCCACTGAAGTCGGGCATTTAATTATGGAAGCGGCTGCTAAAAGCAACCTCAAACGCGTCACCTTGGAACTTGGTGGCAAGAGTCCCAACATCATTTTTGCCGATGCTGACATGGACAGAGCGATCGCAGATTCCCACGAGGCGTTATTCTTTAACCAAGGGCAGTGCTGCTGTGCTGGTTCGCGGGTGTTCGTAGAAGAAAAATGCTACGACGAATTCGTTGCTAAAAGTGTAGAAAGAGCAAAAAGGCGCATTGTTGGTAATCCTTTCGATGCCAACACACAACAAGGGCCCCAAGTAGACAAAGAACAATTCGACAGAGTGATGAGTTACATCGAATCTGGGATGCGCGAAGGTGCCAAAATGCTATGTGGCGGTAATCAAGTCGGAGAAAAAGGGTTCTTTATCGCCCCCACAGTTTTTGCAGATGTCCGCGATGAGATGAAGATTGCCCAAGAGGAAATCTTTGGCCCAGTGATGAGCATCATCAAATTTAAAGATATCGACGAAGTAATTCAAAGAGCGAATGCCACCATGTACGGACTCGCCGCCGCTGTGTGGACTCAGGATATCACCAAAGCACATGCGATCGCTAATAACGTTCGTGCTGGTACAGTCTGGGTAAACTGCTACGACGTATTTGATGCTGCTGCACCCTTCGGTGGATTCAAGCAATCAGGTATTGGTCGAGAACTCGGTGAATATGGCTTGCAGCAATACACCGAAGTTAAGACAGTTACCATCAAATTGTAGTTGGATTAAAGGGGAAAGGGGGAAGGGGGAAGGGGCAAAGGGGGAAAGGGGTAAGGGGTAAGGGGCAAAGGGGAAGGGGCAAAGGGGGAAAGGGGTAAGGGGTAAGGGGCAAAGGTTAAATTTATCCCTTTACCCTTTACCCTTTAACCTTTACCCCTGTTTTGAATTCCTTTAACCTTTACCCCAGTTTTGATATTTGATATGGGTTGGGCATGATAAATAGACATAGCACACAACCCCAAGAAAATTCTAATGATAAATGCGATCGCCACTAGATTTCGCCGCATGATGGCTGGGAGGAAAACCGGGATTGCCTATTTTCACGGACATAAAGGCAAAAATCAAACCAGGCGTTCCTTAGTATTCTATACCTGCATAGGATTACTAGGTACAATTCTGGCATTGTTGTTAATAGCATCCCCAGGATTCACCCAAAAACCACAACCCCAACAACCGTTATTAGTAGCTACACGAGTCATACCACCCTTTGTACTACCAGACAAAGGTCAGCTATCAGGATTTAGCATCGACCTTTGGCGCAGCATTGCTGACGAAATAGGTGTAGAGTCTAAATTTATTCAATATCCTACAGTGTCGGAACTGCTTGCTGCTATTCAACAGAAGAAAGCCAACTTAGCAATTGCAGCTATCTCCATTACAGCCGAACGCCAGCAAAATTTTGACTTCTCATTACCAATTTTTGCCGGTGGGCTGCAAATTCTGGTGAGAAACCCAGAGAATAACAGCAGTGGCTTTTCCAATATTTTGCAATTATTTTTCTCAGCCAGCCTCTTACAAGTAATAGGCATTGCCCTGGTGCTAATTGCCGTAGCAGCCCACATTATTTGGTTATCTGAACGCAATCACAAAGAAGGCATGGTTCCTCAATCATACTTTCCTGGCATTTTCAAAGCCTGTTGGTGGGCAGCTGCCACATTAGCCACCCAAGCCGATGAAATGCCCAAGGGAGTAGTAGGACGCCTGGTAGGTATTGTTTGGATGTTCATCGGAGTGCTTTTCGCTGCCTACTTTACAGCTACCGCTACCACCTCATTAACAGTGCAGCAACTCCAAGGTGACATCAAGAGTATCGACGATTTACCCGGTAAGATAGTAGCCACAATTACTGGCAGTACAGCCGCTACATACCTGGAAGAACATCGTATTTCAGTTGTACAAGTCCCGAAAATTGAGCAAGCTTACAACGCTCTAATGACAAAAAAAGTTGATGCTGTGCTGTTTGATGCACCCGTACTCCTTTTCTATGCAGCCAATGAAGGCAAAGGCAAAGTACAGGTTGTTGGCACTATCTTGCGTGAAGAAAGTTACGGCATCGTTCTACCGAATAACAGTCCCTATCGCAAACCAATTAACAAAGCCTTACTGAATCTCAAAGAAAACGGCACTTATCAATCTTTATATGATAAATGGTTTAATGCTAAAGAATCTTGAAGAGGGGGAGTAGGGAATTTGGGCTTTAAGCCTTAATGCTAGAACTTTAAGGCTTAATGTTAGAACTTTAAGGCTTAATGTTAGAACTTTAAGACTTAATGCTAGAACTTTAAGACTTAATGCTAGAACTTTAAGACTTAATGCTAGAACTTTAAGACTTAATGCTAGAACTTTAAGACTCACCTCAATACAGTTCGGTTAAAGGGGAAAGGGGAAAAGGGAAAGGTTTCAAATACATCCTTTACCCCTTACCCCAAAACCATTTCCCAGACCACAAGGGAAGTTCATACTGCTTATCCGAACCGTATCACGTTACCCTTCTTGTGCAAGTCGAATTTTTGCCTGTTGCCACAACTTTTCCAACTCATCCAAACTGTAATCACTCAGAGGGCGGTTAACAGCTGCCTCCATTTTTTCTAAACGCTGGACAAATCGCTGATTTGTACCTTGCAAACCAGCACTGGGGTCAAGGTTATGCCAACGCGCAAGTTGAATCACCGCAAATAGTAAATCCCCTAATTCTGATTGTTGGCGTGCGGGTGTTTCCTCAGCTAAAGCTTGTTGAAATTCCGCCAACTCTTCATGAAATTTATCCCAAACGCCCTCAATGTTTTCCCATTCAAACCCCACAGCCGCAGCCTTTTGGGAAATTTTCATCGCCGCAGTTAACGGGGGAAGAGTACGTCCATAACGACTGAGTTTCGCACTAAGTTTTTGATTTTCTGGAGACGATTCGCCTTTCTCGGCAGCTTTGATTTGTTCCCAATTTTGCCGCACCTCATCCACACTTTGCACTGACACATCACCAAACACATGGGGATGGCGACGAATTAACTTTTGGGAAATACCTTGAGTGATTTCTTTGAGAGAAAATTGTCCAGATTCGCTGGCAATTTGGGCTTGCAATACTACTTGTAATAATAAATCGCCCAACTCTTCAGCGATCGCTTCTTTATCCCCACTTTTAATCGCATCCACCACCTCATAAGCTTCTTCGATGACATAGGGTGTCAGCGTTTCGGGAGTTTGTGCCAAATCCCAGGGACAACCACCATCAGGCGATCGCAATTTTGCTACCACCTCTATTAACTCCTGCAACGCTGCCAAAGTCTCATTTTGATTCATTTCCATACCTTTGCGTACCTCAGCGCTTCCCTCAGCGTACCTTTGCGTTTAAAAAATTATTTCTTTGCCCTAGAACGACGACCGCGAGTTGCAACTTTACGCTTCTTTATTTTGCCACTAGGAAGTAACCCCCGAATCCCCTGTTTTAGATATCGTTTGTATGCCGAACCGCTCCAATCGCTTAGAGAATGACTCATAGCACCAAGTTCTAAACCCAAGAAAAGGGCGATATATTCAGTATCGTAATTCACGAGCGATCGCCCAACAGTTCCGCCTAAATCCTGCCAGGTAAAATTAAAATTCCACAGCTTTTGGGCAATTACCAAAACAAAAATTGCCAAAATAGCTAGCAAGCACCCAAGATAAATTATCCGCAGCGTCGTACCAATAATCGGCCCGTGGGATAAAAAAGAACGATGCCGCAAACTTTTTTGATAAGGTAGCCAAATCCAACGCAAGAAACCCCAGCGTTGAAATTGCACAGAGTAAATATCTAAATCCGGGCCAAACATCAGCCCACCAAAGAGAAACCCACCTGCAACCAACAAAGTCGCATTGCTACTGCGAGTCTGCCACAAAGTTACACCCGCCACGAACGGCAGAGCATATAGAGTAATGCGATCGTGCGTGCGACCAGAGGGCATCCTAAGTCCTAAGTGCTGAATAATGAGTGATTATAAGCCAATACTGTTGGGTTAAGCATTTCTAACTGCTGTCTGTGTGTCCTCGCCACTTCAAAAAAAATATTTTCCCAAACCACTAGCGCAATAGAAAATCTTTTGCTATGCTAAATAAGGTTGAAACAAGCGGGCGGTTAGCTCAGTTGGTAGAGCGCCTGCCTTACAAGCAGGATGTCATCAGTTCGAGTCTGGTACTGCCCATGAATGAAAAAGCCGCCTTACAAGGCGGCTTTTTTGTTACTTTAGAAAGTGAATACATCTAGCGCCACTAGTCCAGATAAAAAGCAAGACCTTTTCCTAGTATGCGGACTCACAAGTTTAGGGCAACATTGTGTTGAAGTCCTCAAGCAGTACGATGTTAAAGTCAACGCTATTGACTATGTGCAGCCGGAATACTGGGAAATCCCAGAAGTACCAGGCTTATTAGAGAAGTTAATTATCGGAGACTGCCGCCAGCCAAATGTTTTAGAACAGGCAGATATCCGCCAGTGTCGTTCAATATTGATAGTCACTAGAAACGAACGATTGAATATAGAAGCCGCCTTCGCAGCACGGCGTCTGAATCCGCAGGTTCGCTTGATTGTACGTTCTGACAAACAAAATTTTAACGAACTGCTATACGAAAATCTCGGTAATTTTGTTGCCTTTGAGCCTACCCATCTCTCAGCTTATGCTTTTGCGCTCACAGCCCTGGGTTCGGAAGCGATCGGATACTTTACCTTAGAGGGGCATCTGTTGCGAGTAATTGAGCATCAGGTACAACAAAAGGATAGTTGGTGCAATGGCAAACCAGTACATAGAATCAATTTAACAACTCGCCGGGTTTTGAGTCACATACCAGCTTCATCTCAAGCGCCGAAACAGTTCTATGAGTGGAATCCAGAGGCAATTGTGCAGACAGGAGACACACTGGTTTACATTGAAGTTGCCCAAGATCTCGCTTTCTCGGAACAATATATCAGCGAATCTCAGGACTCTTGGTGGCAATGGCGAGAGTTTCTCCAAGGCATCGCCCCGAAGAATCTCCAGCAGAAAGTTATCCGATTTTGGCAATCCTACTACCAAAGCCAAAATCAAATCCGGCGAATTGCAACAATTTATGCAATTACCGTACTCATGCTCTGGCTGGTTGGCATCATTCTTTTTTGCTTGTATTATCCTCACATCACCGTCCAAGAAGCCTTTTACGCCACAGCAGTCTTGCTTTTGGGAGGATATGGAGATTTATTTGGCGGCGTGAAGTTTGCATCGCAACCAGTACCTTCAGATAATATGTCGTGGTGGTTGCGGTTATTCAGCCTGGGACTGACATTAACAGGTCAAGCTTTCGTGGGAATATTGTATGCATTGCTGACTGATGCTCTTGTCACCTCAAAGTTTCAGTTTTTCAACAGACATCCACCTGTGCCACAACAAAACCACGTGGTACTCATTGGCTTAAGTCGTTTGGGACAGAAAGTGGCTGCTGTTTTGCAAGAACTCGATCAGCCATTCGTGGGAGTTCATACTACCACCCTTGGCGATCGTGTTTTACCCAAGATGCCTCTGATTATTGACAATCCTACCGAAGCACTGGCTCTAGTGAATCTCACCCATGCTAAAAGTATCGTTTTAGTCGGCGACGATCGCATGGAAAATCTAGAAATTGGTCTGATGGCTCATGCCATCAACCCTTCCAGCCGCTTAATTATCCGCTCTCAAGACCGGCAATTTAGTGAGAATATCGCCTCTTTGTTTCCCTACGCTCAAGTTATCTGTGGTGCGGCTTTGTCAGCGGAAGTTTTTGCTTGTGCTGCCTTTGGGGAAAACGTTCTGAGCTTGTTTCATTTGAGCGCTCAAATAGTCATGGTCACAGAATACAATATCGAAGCAGGCGATACACTCAATGGCTTGCTGCTATCGGAAATCGCTCATGGCTACGGTGTTGTGCCGATTCTGTACCAGAAAGCTACGCAAGACAATTATTTGTTAATGCCTTGGAATGATGTTAATGTTTGTGCTGGCGATCGCTTGATTGTTTTAGCCGCCAGCAGCAGTTTACAGCGCATTGAATGGGGTGAAATGCTACCCCGCCTCTGGCAAGTACAAATTGAAAATGCTCTCATTAGAAGCGCAATTGCTGATGCTGCACAGAAAATTGCTTTGATTACCGGATGTAGTTTGGTTACTGCTAAGCAGTTGATGAATAATTTACCCAGTGTGCTACCAACACCACTGTATAAGCATCAAGCTCAAGGTCTTGTGCGCGAACTCAAAAAATTCCAAGTTTTGGCAAGTGTCGTCTTCATCGGACAACCATCATAGAAGTTACGCAATATAGCGCTTCTCACTTGGGTAAAATATGCCCGTTCGTAGGGGCGCACAGCTGTGCGCCCCTACAGCGTATTGCATCCAAACGAGAATCGCTATAGTTACGGAATAACGTAGACGCAAAGCGGCTTGCCGTAGGCTACCGCAGAGGCGCAGAGGACACGGAGAAATAAGAGTTTGAGAGATATTTCGCGTAAGTCTTAAGAAAAAGTCTGACTTTTTTTTGATACGATGATAACTCTGACTCGTTAAACACCGATTGACGTATGAGTAAAGGTACTTTATTCGATAAAGTTTGGGACTTACACACTGTTGGTACACTTCCCTCAGGACTGACACAACTATTTATTGGGCTTCACCTAGTTCACGAAGTCACTAGTCCCCAGGCCTTTGCTATGTTACGCGAGCGGGGTTTAAAAGTACTCTTTCCTGAGCGTACTGTTGCCACGGTAGACCATATTGTGCCCACAGAAAATCAAGCACGTCCTTTTGTCGATACCTTGGCAGAGGAAATGATTCAGGCGCTTGAGCAGAATTGTCAAGAAAATAACATAACATTTTACAATATTGGTTCTGGTAGTCAGGGCATAGTTCATGTCATTGCTCCCGAACTTGGACTGACCCAGCCGGGAATGACGATCGCTTGTGGAGATAGCCACACATCCAGTCATGGTGCATTTGGAGCGATCGCATTTGGGATTGGTACTAGCCAAGTCCGCGATGTTCTGGCTTCCCAAACCCTCGCCCTCTCGAAACTGAAAGTCCGCAAAATTGAAGTTAACGGCACTCTCAACGCTGGTGTTTACGCCAAAGATGTGATTTTACATATCATCCGCACCCTTGGTGTGAAAGGTGGCGTAGGTTATGGCTACGAATTTGCAGGCACCACCTTTGAACAAATGAATATGGAAGAGAGGATGACAGTCTGCAATATGGCGATCGAAGGCGGTGCCAGATGCGGCTACGTCAATCCGGATCGAGTCACCTACGATTACCTGCAAGGCAGAGATTTTGCACCCAAAGGTGCAGATTGGGACAAAGCAGTAACTTGGTGGGAATCCATCAAAAGTGATGCTGATGCTGAATACGACGATGTAGTAGTCTTTGACGCTGCCCAAATTCCTCCCACCGTTACCTGGGGAATTACTCCCGGTCAAGGTATCGGTATTAACCAGTTTGTTCCCCAGCCAGAAGAACTCCTCGAAGAAGACCGCTTCGTTGCCGAAGAAGCTTACCGCTACATGGATTTATACCCCGGTCAACCCATCAAAGGCACCAAAATCGATGTCTGCTTCATTGGCAGTTGCACCAACGGCAGAATTAGCGATTTGCGGGAAGCTGCCAAAATCGCCCAAGGTCGCCACGTTGCAGAGGGAATTAAAGCCTTTGTCGTTCCTGGTTCCGAACGGGTGAAGCAAGAAGCAGAAGCTGAAGGACTAGACAAAATCTTCACCGAAGCTGGATTTGAATGGCGTGAACCTGGGTGTTCCATGTGTCTGGCCATGAACCCGGACAAATTACAAGGAAGACAAATCAGCGCCTCCTCTTCTAATCGCAACTTTAAAGGAAGACAAGGTTCCTCTTCCGGTCGCACATTATTAATGAGTCCGGCAATGGTAGCTACTGCTGCCATCAAAGGGGAAGTCTCTGACGTGCGCGATCTGTTGTAATTTTGGGCATGGGGCATTGGGAGAGACGCGATTCATCGCGTCTGTACAAGAGTTAAGTCCCCCAATCCCCAGTCCCCAATCCCCAGTCCCCAGTCCCCAATCCCCAAAATCTATGGTAAGCGAAGTTAAAACAGTTTCCGGGCGTGGTATACCTTTAGTGGGTAATGATATAGATACCGATCGCATTATTCCCGCCCGTTATTTGAAAGCCGTTACCTTTGATGGGTTAGGCGAAGGTGCGTTTATCGATGACCGCAAAGCATTAAATGGCGAACATCCCTTTGACCAACCCCAGTACCAAGGCGCGAAGATTTTAATCGTTAATCGGAATTTTGGCTGTGGTTCATCACGAGAACATGCACCGCAAGCGATCGCTAAATGGGGAATTCAAGCATTAATTGGTGAAAGTTTTGCCGAAATCTTTTTCGGTAACTGCGTGGCAATGGGAATACCTTGTGTGACAGCCGATGCTGCTAATGTCAAACAATTGCAAGAGTTAGTAGCTGCCAATCCCGAAGCAAATGTCACAGTGAATTTAGAAACTTTGCAAGTACAAATTGGCGATTTCAGTACCCCAGTTTTCATCGGTGAAGGTACAAGAACCACCTTTATTTCTGGGACTTGGGATGCTTGCGGTCAGTTAGTAGCTAATGCAGACCAAGTTCAGGCAACGGCTGCAAAATTACCTTACGTTGGTTGGGGTAATTTAGCTGCGAGTTAGTATTTCCTAGTTCCCTGGCAAAGCTAGGGAAAATTATTTAAATTATTGGCGTTGCTGAATTCCGGTATGAATTCAGATGTAGAGACGTTGCAATGCAACGTCTCTACAAGGATTTTGATATAATGCACAATCGTTTTTATACATGAAATTAGCAACGCCAAATTATTTATAATTATGGTGATGGTGATTTGATAAAAGTGGTGTGCTTTTCGTTTGCGACCCACCCACCAACCCACAAAACCAGTAACTGCTATACCACCAACAGGAAGCGGTTCAGGAACTTGTGTGGTAATCAGTTTAAGATCGTTACTTATAATAATCTCCTCAATATCCAGATTATGAAAATCAATCGATTGCTGGAACTTAAGCAAAAACTGACAAATGAAGCAGATTTGTCCGATATCTGGTTATTTTATATGGATAATTTTGCGGATCATCCGAAATTTACTCAACTGGGTGAGCCTGCGTATAATGAATATCTAAATACTGTCCTGCACAAAACTTGTGAGCAAATGTTTGGCAAGGCAATAAAGATTACTGATTTTTTGCTGATTTACATTGCAAAGTATGGTTTTTTTCATGGACCTTTCCAAGTTAAAGGGCGTATTGGGGGTATGATTTATTTCGAGGATATAAAAGTTGGGTTAATTGCAGTGTCAGCGGATTATCCCCCTACCGATGCGGTTAAGTATTCACGTTTTTCTGAGATAATTCAACTGTCGGGATCTAATCCCAATGAGCGCAATTGAGAGAAGCATAACGGATAGGTGTTTCCAAGATGTGCGATCGTATAGGGAGTAGGGAGTAGGAAAGAAGCCTTATCTGGGTGTACTGATTTTTTTCAGAAATCAAATATGAGTCCTATAGTAGATTTTGGTCTTGGATTAGCGTTTGAATAAACGGATTTAAATCCCCCACTTCGAGCATTGCTGAATTCTGTATTCTGAATTCTGAGTTCTGATTTAATCTTCAGTTTTTTCTAGACAACTGCTGTTAAAATCAAAGTCTTGACATTCTTTACTTTCTAACAATTGCCTGACTGTACTACCAGGTTGACAACTCATCAAAGTTGCCCCCAAAGCAAATAGTGTCATCGCAGTTGCTATTCCCACTAAAGTAGCTCGTTTTAGAGGTTTAATTGTCCTGATTAAATTTTCTATCCCAGTACCATTACCAACAACCTCAATTGGCTTTAGTGCTTCCAAAGCAATAGTCGCATTAGCGTAGCGGCGTTTGCGATCGCGTTTCAACATTTTCATTAACCACGACTCAAAACGTGGGCTGATTTGAGGAACCAATTTCTGGAAATTAAAGCGATAATTATCATCAATTAACTTACCAATATCAACAGAACGGGTATTAGTAAGTAAGCAAATCAACGTTGCTCCTAAACTATATAAGTCTGATGCTTCTGTGAGAGGATAACCAAAATGTTCCTCTGGTGGCATGAAGCCTGGGGTTCCGGTTACGAAGCTGCTAAGAGCTATTTTTGCATCCTGTATCCTAGCCAAACCAAAATCAACTAAGTAAGCATTTAGTTGCTCATCAATCAGAATATTCTCTGGTTTGATATCCCGATGAATAATTGGGGGAATTTGCTTTTGGAGATAAACTAAAATTTCTAAGATTGACAGAGCAATTTGCTTGATTTCTTCGGGATGAAAGCTGCGTTTTGAACTTAAGGATGGGGCATTTTTATATTCCTGCACCAGATTAAAAACCCCTGGCATTTCAAACGAATCTATATAGCGAGGGATGCGCGAATGATTCAATTGTTGCAAGATTTCAATTTCGCGTTCATAGGCTTTCACACCTGACCAGTCAGCACTTGCACTAGCGAAACAAAACTCTTTAATCACAACTTGTTGATTGGAGTTGAGGACATTAGCTAGGTAAGTAACGCGTCCTCCTTCTCTGTTGCGTCCTAGTTCGCTGATGACTTGATAACCTTGTTTGGAAAAATCTGGATGGTGACTCAAGGGAATTACCCCTTTATATCCATTACGCACATCAAACTCCATTATAACGACCACATGAGGTTGATTTTGTCAAGGTGTAATTCAAAATTAAGAGCGACTCACCCAGATTGTTAACCGCATTTCTACCCTACTCGTCCCAAAGCGCATAAACACAAACTGATGCCCTTATCTTGATGATGCCAGCTACTTCAACTTTGGGAAGGTTGGCAAGGTACTGGCTTGTTCATGCGCGAAATTGTTAAATTTGCCCTAACCAGTGGACAATTTGGGCATTAACAACGTCTGGAACTTCATCGTGGGGACAATGACCGGCATTGGGAATGGGTACTATTTTGATGTCTTTGCCATTCTCACGCGCCTTTTCGTAAATCTTTGCCCCAGTAATTGGTGTCCAGGGATCGTCAGCACCCCAAATTACCAACAGAGGACGTTCTACTTTGGGCAATAGTTCCTCTGGACTTGGGCCAGGGGGGGCGGTGAGAATGGAGGCGAAAACTTCTTGCGCTCCTGGATCGCAAGAAGGAGTATAAAGTAAATCGACTAATTCATCGGTGACGGCTTGGCGATCGCGGTAAACTTGGTAAAGAGTACGGCGAATTTGAGCTTTTTGGCGGATACGATTGTAAACAAATTTGCCTGTAATTGGCGATCGCACAACCCGATTAAAAGCTGCCATCACAATGCGTAACGGCGGATTCAATTCGTGGGGACGATGACTCAAACCACCCGCCGAGTTAATTAAAACACCGCCAGCAGCAATGTCTGGATGTTCTACCAGTACTATCAAGCTCAAAAGTGCGCCGATGGAGTTGCCAATAAATACAGCAGGTTCCTGGATATGTGCTGTGCAAAAATCTTTCAGCAATTCCACCCAAACTTCCACACTGTAATCAATGGGTGCTTTATCGGAACCACCAAAACCCAAAAGATCCAAAGCAAAAACTTGGTAGCCAGCATCTGCTAAAACTGGGATATTTTTCCGCCAGTGTCCAATGGAAGCACCAAAACCATGAACTAATACCAAAGGGCGTCCTGTACCCATGACGGTATACTGAATTTTATAGCCCTGCCAAGTCCAAAAGAATTTTTTAATGGTGGTAGTTGTTGTTAGCTGCTGTGTAGTTTCAGTCATTATGAAGATTTATAAAGTACTCTTCAATATAGTAATGTTCTCTGGCATCAGATATTGCACCTCAGCGAATTTTAGATTTTAGATTTTAAATTTTGGATTGTAAATTCAAAAATAATTCTCTGGAACTCTGATTTTTTAGTGCCTTCTCCCTTGATAAGTTCTGATGGGGGGAAACCTTCGATCAGACTTTTTGCTGCATCCTGTGCGCTTCTATTTAGGGGTTGCTAAACCAAGTCAATTCTTGCAAATCACAGCGGATTCCTATATGAATAATTTTAGATGTTAGTTTCATCTATTCCCAGGGATTAATAAGTCAAAGGATACTAAATATCCTTTGGCTTTTAGACGAATGGTAGTGTGAGATGAAATACATTAATCAAACTAACTTTGCTTTTTTGAGCAAATTTTTTCTTGCTGCAACATCTGTGGCAATATTTTCACCGATAGCTTCTGTGTATGCAACTTCAGGGTTTTCTACCATCGTCGCCCAAATACCTGATAATTCCACTGAGCAAAAAATTTTAGCCAATAATCAACCAGAAACAAGTAGTTATACTACTACTATTCAACGGCAAAGTGTAATCAAAAAAAGCCCCACTCAAGTATATGCTAGGAATGTTTCAGGAAAAAGACAAAAAACAGCTTTTAGTCTGGCAATTTGGGAACCATCCGGTAATTTGTCAGAAGTAATTGCCAGAGTATCTGTTAAGAGTAAACGTGACAATGGCTATTTAAAAGAACGGTTTTTGGGTGATTACAAGTATAAAATTCAGCAAAAAGCAAAATTTGTTAAAGGTTTAAAAGCTAGCGATCGCATTGTTGTACGATTGTACGACCTGCAAAACCACTTTATTGGCTATAGCGAATTTGAATGTTTATCGGCAAATACCGCAGTAAACCTGATTTTGTCAGGCAAACCTCTAGAATATCGAGTCCTCCGCACCGTTTATGGTATTGATGCTAACCAAGACGGCGCTATCGATGCACGTACTACCACTTACGACTACTTCACTCAAATCAGTAACCAAAAGGTTAATTTTCTTAGCGGTTCCCAAACCTTCCAAGCGAATCAATTCCAAGTAGAAAGTTTGTCAAAAGTTTCACCAACCAGTGTTTACCCTGTATCTTTCACCCAAGGTGAATTCGCCTTAGTGCGCCAGTCGTTCATTAACGTCTTTAGTTCCGACTTGCCAAAAGTTTTGCGAGTGACTCCTGGTAGTTTGGTGCAGGTGACTGAAGTCCGGGATAACTCTAGCTACGATATCAGTCAACTGCTGATAAATTATCGCCAAGTTGGGGTATCTCCCACTATCCAAGTTAACTTTTCTGATGTTTCCACAAACCACTGGGCTAAAGATTTTATTGCCGAATTGTCAGCAATGGAAATTGTTGAGGGTTTTCCTGATGGAACTTTCCGCCCCGATGCACCGGTAACTCGTGCCCAATTTGCGTCAATGCTGCACAAAGCATTCACAAAGGGGAAAATTCGCCAAGGGATTCCTTTTAAGGATGTCTCAACTCGATATTGGGCTTACAATGCCATCAGGGATGCTTACCAAATGGGCTTTTTAAATGCCCTTATTGACAAGGATTTCAACCCCACTCAAAGGCTTTCTCGCCTCGACATTCTGGTAGCTTTAGCCCAGGGACTAAATTATCAAGCCAGCGGTTCTACGGATGCGATTTTATCTGTTTACAACGATGCAACTAATATTCGTCGCGAACATCGCAGTCTGATTGCTGCACTTACGCAACACGGTATAGTTGTCAACTATCCTAATGTGAATTTGCTCAATGCTGAACGGGTGGCAACCAGGTCTGAGGTATCTGCTTTGTTATATCAAGCACTCTATAGCACTGGAAAAGTAGGAAATATCTCCTCACAGTACGTTGTTATCCAACAACAGCAGCAAGTTGCACTTGAGGAACGTACTGAAACTCCAAGGGGACGCGACACAATGCGTCGTCATTGCAACCAAGGTATTGGTAATGGTGCTGAGGGCTGTGACCCTGGTAATTCCCATCCCCACGGTAGTAGTAACGACGAAGGTGGACGTACTCCGGGTAACAGATAATACATTGAATTAACTTGTAGAGACGCGATTAATCGCGTCTTTAACTGTAAAAATAATTTGTTGACCACAAGAAATTTCCAGCGTATGACCATCTGGGTCTCGAAGATAAGCCCAGTAACCAACTGGGGGACCCCAGTCATTTGGCCCAGCCAGCAGTACGCCCTCTGTGCGTGCCTCATTGCACAGGCGATCGATTTCCTCCTGATTCTGATAAGCTACTCCAAGATGGGAGTGTGGTAACAGTACGCCTTCTACTTGAGTTGATTGAATGAGGACGATCGCAAAAGGTCTGGTAAGATCGCTAATCCAAGCAACATCTGATTGAATCGTGCGATCGCTACGACGATGTACAACCGTCATTTGGGCATATTTTGTATAAAATGCGATACTTGCATCGACATCACTAACTGCAAGTGCAATATGAGTGAAACCAAGATCGGACATGATAATAACTCCTTGTATAGACTTGGAGCAAGTTATTAAAAGATATAGCTCAATATAGCAGTTTGCAATTGCATGGAGTATAGACAATTCGTAGGGTAGCACAGCTGTGCTACCCTACCGTGTACCTCATTCAAATGAAAATCGCTATATATGTAACCGTATCACTGAGCAACACTAGTCAGATAAATTATTGCTAATAGTTTTAATTTATAAATACCTTGGGTAAACTTTTCAAAACCAGGAAACCATATCAGTTTCAGTCTAAAAACGGGACAATAAAATATTATAGTTGGTGTTCCTTTGTCAAATCGCCTTGAATACCACCAATTGTGCGAATTCTACTTTCGTGGGGATGACCTGTTTTCCAACCAGGAGATTTTCCAGGAGTTTTGGCAGATTGGGTAGGTGTACCAATCACTGGTAAAATTCCAGGTATGTAAAACCGTTTCTTTGTGAGGCTGCGCCAAATATGCCGCTTTTTTTTTTAACGCAAAGGTACGCGGAGGTTAACGCAAAGGTACGCAGAGGTTTGTCCCAGAATAATTAGGCGCATCTTCATAGAGAATTGGTATAAAATCTACATAATTTAACTAAATTCTGAATAATGTTAAAAGTATTTAATTATGAAACAATTTACTGATAAAGTTGTTCTGATTACAGGAGGTAATTCTGGTATTGGCAAAGCTACAGCATTAGCTTTTGCTGAGTTAGGGGCAAAAGTAGTGATTGCTGGCAGGAAAATTAAAGAAGGTGAAGAGACTGTTAATTTAATTGAAAAAGCTGGTAGTCAAAGTATTTTTATCCCTACAGATATTACTCAAGAAACAGAAGTTAAAAATTTAATTAGCCAAACAATTAAAACTTTTGGTCGTTTAGATTATGCATTTAATAATGCTGGAACTCCTGGAATTCTCAAAGTCAATATAGATGATTCTGAAGAAAATTGGAATCAGGTTATTAATACTAATTTAAAAGGAGTTTGGCTATGCATGAAATATCAAATTCCGGAAATGCTGAAAAATGGTGGTGGTGCTATTGTAAATAATGCTTCTATTCGAGGATTGATTGCTGCTAATTTAAATAATGAGCAAGGAAATCAACCACAACATAATATTCATTTTTATTGTACTAGCAAACACGCCGTTTTAGGACTTACGAAATCTTTAGCTGCACAATACGCTAAGGATGGTATTAGAATTAATGCTGTTTGCCCAGGAACTATTGTAACTCCTATGGTTATGTCAGCTTTAAGTGAGGAAACAATAAAATCTTATGGCAATCAATATCCCATAAAACGATTAGGTACAGCGGAAGAAATTGCTCAAGCAGTATTATGGTTATGTTCAGATTCAGCTAGTTTTATGATTGGACATTCACTAGTTTTAGATGGTGGTTTAACTATTCAACATTAGTTTTAGAGCAGATTGCAGGTAAATCAGATGAAGAAGGGGAAGGGGAAAGGGGGAAAGGGGTCTTAGGGTTCCTCATACTTTAAAAATAGGGGTTTCAAAATATGGACGCTGATGTTTATCGCACTGCGTGTCTGGTAAAACCTTCTTTTAATATTCTCCACAATTAAGATAGGGGCTTTATACCGTGTGGGGGAAGGGGGAAGGGGGAAAGGGAAAGGGGCAAAGGTTAAATTTATCCCTTTACCCTTTAACCTTTTCCCCTGTTTTTAATTCTTACCCTTTACCCTTTACCCTTTAACCTTTTCCCCTGTTTTTAATTCTTACCCTTTTCCCCTTACCCTTTCCCCTTTCCCCCTTCTCGGTAAAAATATGCGGTTTGAGGGACTTCCAAGCAAAAAAACATTCGATAGTACGGTAGCACAGCTGTGCTACCAGAAAAATGTACAAATAATTTGGGATAGTTTATTTTCTAGAAGTCCCTGAAATGATTTTTTGGGAGTGCCTACAAGAAAGCTGACACCATTGATAATAAAGATAGGCGTTATCTTTACAAAATTTTATGTTCTTAACTTGGTTCGACAGCAATAGTTGGCTGCTGGAAATCGGCGGGAAACGGATACTAATCGACCCTTGGCTAGTTGGTTCGTTAATTTTCAGTAATTTGGAGTGGTTATTTAAGGGGTGGCGATCGCAAGAGCGCCCAATACCTGAGAACATTGATTTAATTCTGCTATCTCAGGGTTTAGAAGACCATGCTCACCCACCAACACTCAAGCAGCTAGACCATAATATCAAGGTTGTAGCTTCTCCCAATGCAGCTAAGGTAGTACAGCAATTAGGTTACACCCAGGTGACTACTCTCGCTCATGGTGAGACTTTTACTTTAGATAATCAAATTGAAATCGAGGCTTTTCCTGGTTCGCCCATTGGCCCCACTCTCGTGGAAAATAGTTATCTCCTGAAAGAATTGAAAAGTGGTTTAACTTTATACTACGAACCTCACGGATATCATTCTCCAGAAATTAAGCAAGCTGCACCTATCGATGTAGCGATTACACCGTTTATTGACATGACGTTACCTTTACTAGGGCCGATTATTAAAGGAAAAAATAGTGCTTTAGAGGTAGCAAAATCGTTACAACCTCAAGTAATATTACCCACAGCGGCTGGTGGTGATGTGACATTTGAGGGATTGCTGATGAAATTGATTCAGACGAAAGGAAGTGGTGCGGAATTTCGTTCGCTATTAGAGAAAAACAATCTCTCGACGCGGGTGATGGAACCGACACCAGGCGATCGCTTTGAATTACCATTAGAAAAGCGAGCCTTAGCAATCTAACTCTCATACCAATTTGGGATTTTAGATTTTGGATTTTGGATTAAAAGCGTTTAGACAATTTCCTATCCCAATTTGGTATCAGACGCAACCAAAATAAATACCTAACCATCGCCAATTCCTGACAAGGGTTGGCGCTTGAATTATTACTTGTGAAGTTGAAATCTAATCTTCTTGATTTCGTCGAATTGTGCGCGAAACAAAGAGTATAGCGGTTCCCATTCAGATGCGGTACAACATTATATCGCCAGGTGTAGGGAACAGTCCCGTGCTGACTTTTCACGGGATCTGGAAAACCTCTCTCTAAATCTCTCTCCTACAAGGAGAGAGACTTTGAATCTTCCCCCTTCCCTTGTAGGGAAGGGGGTTAGGGGGTTAGGTTTTTCGTTGGCTTTTCCACATGACGTGAAAAGTCAGCACTGCCGTGCCCCTACAGGTGTACCTCAGTAGTTCGGGAAACGCTATATTCTGACTCCTGAATTCTGACTCCTGAATTCTGACTCCTGACTCCTATTTATTCATATTATTCTGCACATAAACTTCTCTGACTGGAAAGGGAATACTAATCCCTGCTTCCTGATAGCGTTTGTGCAATTTTTTAATAAATATATGTTTACCAATGCGCTGGTCAAAAAATTCACTGACTCGCATATATAGCGTGAAATCTATACTAAAATCACCAAAGGTGTGAAATCTAATATATGGTTCATTGGCAATTAACTTGGGTGCAATTTCTTGCATAACTTCCTTCGCAACTTCCACAGTCACTTTTTCAACTTGTTCCAAGTCACTATCATAACTGACACCGACATTAATCGTTAAAGTTATTTCTTTCGCGGGTAAATGATAGTTAGTGAAAATTGCCGACGCTAATTTAGAATTTGGTACAATTACTACGTTATTGGAAACTTCTTTGATTGTCGTATTGCGCCATGTGATGTCTGTAACATAACCTTCCTGTCCAGCATCTAGTTTAACATAGTCTCCGGTTCTAACTTGCTTAGAAATAATTAAGTAAAAACCAGAAAATAAATTTGCTAGAGTGTCTTGAAGTGCCAAACCAACTGCTAGACCACCAATACCTAAAGTCGTGACAATTGGCGTAATTTCAACACCGACAGTTTGTAATAATATTAATGTTCCCAAAAGTAAAACAGTAGCCTTAGCAAGATTAGAAACGAGTGAAGTAGGAACTCCTTCTGCCCTTTGAATAAATAAATTAACAAAACCAGCAGTAAGTCTCGCCAAGACTAAGGTCACTGAATACAAAAATGCGATGGTGAGAATTTTTTGCAGCACAGTGACAACATCTGGTCTCAGGGGAGAACTGAGAACTGCCCAAAAAAAACCGCCAATCACAAACCAAATAAAGGTCATGCGGTGCAGGGAGTGAAATATAATATTTCCTCCGGCAATCCGTTTATTTTTAACGAATATTTCGAGTTTTTTGAAGATAACTTTTTCAGCAATTATTCCAGCCAGTAAACCAGCTAAAATAAAGGCGATCGGCGGAATCCATTCCATCATATCAATTTTCAAGTTTGAGTTTGAGATTAAAATAGTTAACAATGTTGTTGTGATTATGGCTAAATTTTACCTTGTTAGTTGTCAGAGTTTATAGCCAAGTTGTTCGACTTGGCTAATTATTCGTTGTTGCCAAATAATTTTTTGGCGATTGGAGTTTGTCCACCATTGGGGGATGGTAGTGAAGTAATTGGGATTTTGTAGATTATTGTTACCCTGTTGTTAGACAATCTTCATAAGTGCTGTTTGGTTCCAGTCTAAATAACTTTTGCATAAATGCAAACATCTAAAAACAGTCTGATGAATGATTACCAGACAATCTCTAGATATATTTGACACCAAACTATGGTTCAAAATTAATAACATGGACTTGCCAATTATTTACCATCCAGATTACGTTGCACCATTACCTGAAGGACATCGATTCCCAATGTCCAAATTCCGACAACTCTACGAATTGCTATTAGCTGATGGTGTGGCAAATCAAGAACAATTTCATACGCCTGAACGTCCCCCGACAGAATCGATCGAGTTAGTCCACACCCCAAACTACGTTCAAGCTTATTGTGAAGGAACTCTAGAACCCAAAGCACTGCGTCGCATTGGGTTACCTTGGAGTCCAGCGCTGGCAAATCGTACCTGTGTAGCGGTTGGTGGTACAATCCTCACAGCTAAGTTGGCACTGAGTCAAGGTTTAGCTTGTAATACGGCTGGTGGGACTCATCATGCTTTTCCCAGTTATGGATCTGGTTTTTGTATTTTCAACGATTTAGCGATCGCCTGTCGCGTTTTACAAAAACTCGGACTTGTGCAAAAAATTCTCATTGTAGATTTAGACGTTCATCAAGGAGACGGCACCGCTTTTATCTTCCAAGACGATGAGAGTGTTTTTACCTTCTCCATGCACTGCGAAGTCAATTTCCCCGGTACCAAACAAAACAGCGATTTGGATGTTCCTTTAGCCGTGGGAATGGAAGATGATACTTATTTGCAAACATTGGCGAATTACTTACCAGATTTATTATCTAAAGTCAAGCCAGATATAGTATTTTATGATGCAGGTGTAGATCCTCATATAGGCGATCGCTTGGGAAAATTAGCCTTAACTGATACTGGGATTTTCCGTCGGGAAATGCAGGTTTTAAGTACTTGTATGAGTGCTGGTTATCCTGTCGCCTGCGTCATTGGTGGCGGTTATGCTGACGATCTGAAATCTCTCGTTTGGCGACACTCCTTACTGCATCGTGCCGCAAGTCAAGTTTATCGACAGTACAAACTTTAGGCTTCTGAGAAAAATCCTGATATATTATTTGAAAGACAAATGAAAATTAATAAATTGAAAGTTTTGCTAAATCTAGGGATGAATATTTCACGCAGAGGTGCAGAGTCGCAGAGAGTAAGAATTGAGAAGACTTGTTTTTTGCATTTCATATTTAAGTTCAGTAACGCCAATTAAAGAGTACCATCTCATATCTCTCTCTGCACCTCTGCGTCTCTGCGTGAGACAAAAGTGTCCATGAACTATCTCTATTCATCGTCAGCAAAGGCACTATTGGATGAACAAAATCAAACTCAGAATTTACGAACTTTCAAAAGAATTGAATTTAGATAGTAAAAAACTATTAGAAATTTGCGATCGCCTCAAAATTACAGTCAAAAGCCATACAAGTTCAATCTCAGAATCCGAGGCAGAACGCATTCGTTTAGCAGTAAATAAACTAATAGCAAAATCCTCCAAAACTAAAGCCTCTTCTGAAGAGTGGAGTTATACATTTGTTGGTTCAACAATTGATAGATTAATCCGCAATCTTGAAGGAGAAACCGCCCTAGAATCATATCCCGAATTTCGCCAACGACGCGAACACGCCAATGAGTTAATGTTTGAATGCGTCGGGAAAAAACCTTGTCTATTTTATGTGCGTCGCAAAGGCGCAGGTAAAGACGTAGGAGAACAAATTTGGGATTTAACAATAGCCACAGATTCCCATGAGTTTCAATTACCTCCAAGACTGGAAAAACTAAAAAAAACATTAGGATTTACAGTAGCTGTACAAAAAGATGGGAAGGGCGGTTTAAAGATACTTTCGGCTCAGTTATTGCAATTATCACGGGGAAATGCTGATAGCTATTCTGTAGCTTATCGGTTGCGTTTGTTACCTAATCACCAGCATAATCTCGACATTCCATCGGCGACATTGACGCGTATAAAAGCCGCGCCAGCTTGTGGCGATTATGTGCCTACAGAAGAACAGTTGAAAGCTTGGAAAGCATTTTTACAAATTGAAGAAAAAATCGCTAAAGCACGTCAATTTTGTGTGCGTTACATAGGTAATAACCATAACTTCAAAAGACGGATTAATTTTGAAATTGATGTCACCTCAGCCACCCTTGACGGCTTTTATCAAAATTCCCTTGAACTAGAGAACTTTTGGGAACGTGCAAGACGAGCAAAAAACGAAGATTTAAAACTGTTTGAAACTGCTCCCATCGGTAAAAATTGGCTTAGCGGCCGCCAATTAGGGACTGTTGAAGAAGTCGATCCCAACCGTTGTATTATCAGCGTGAGATTAGAACGTGACTTAGCTGAATATATCGCAACAGATCGTTATAAGTTGCCAGCAACCGGATTTTTGTGTTTTGAAGCAGTTGGTGATATTCAGCAGATTCAACGCAAGAAAAAAGCCTTAGACGATTTGAATAATGGTTACACTCAGAATCAATATTTGGGTAACTTTTTATTCGATGCTTCCCAAGCTAGACAAATTAAAACAACCATTGAACTTAAACCAGAGGAATTATTATTATCTGCTGCTAATCCTGGACAAAAAGCAGCAGTAGAAAAGGTACTTGCTGCCAAGGATCTTGTTTTGATTCAAGGGCCACCAGGTACTGGAAAAACTACCGTCATCGCCGAAATTTGCTATCAAATTGCCCTTCGTGGTGGACGCACTTTAATCGCTTCTCAAGCCAATTTAGCAGTAGATAACGCCTTGAGTCGATTAGTTCATAACCCAGTGATTCGGGCTGTACGCAAAGGAAAAGCCGAAAAAGTTGGGGAGGAAGGGCAGCCATTTTTAGAAGATCAAGTGATTGGCAGATGGCTGGAAAATACTGCAAATGACTGCGAAAATAATCTGAATCAACGACTAGAAAATATTAAAGTTTTAAGTCAATTACTGCCATTATTGCCAAGATTTACAGCCTATTTCAAAAAAGAGAAAAAATTCCAAGAACAACAAAGTAAGTTTCATCAAAATAAATTAACATTAAAGGAAAATTTAAAAAATCAAGAAAATTTTTACAAAGAAATATTAGCAGAGCAAAATGAAGTTGAATCTATAATTTTTGATTTGGATATCTTACTAAATAATGCTGCTAATATCAAATGGGAATCTCCAGAAGTCACAAATTTTTTGCCACTTCTTAAGCCTTACACAGAAGGTAATAGTTTCGTAGAAGAATTTTTAGCAAATGTTCGTCTATCTCTTAAATATACTGATGAACTTGGCTTTGTTCGCCCAGAATTTGGTGCTTTTGGTTTAGCGGTTTGGTTGCGTGAAACCATAGCAACAGAAATTTTAGAATTTAAAACTGCTTTGAATTCTGCTCAAAATGCGAGTGAAGGCATGTCAGCAGTTGCGGCATTAGCGCAGAGTGTTAAACACAATTTTGACTCGTTAAATCAGTTACAAGCAGATTATCAAAAATTTCTTGCCAAGCAGCAAAATATACAGCAAACAATCCAAATATGGGAAAACCGCCAAAGGGAAATAGATTATATTATTTCAGCAGTGAAAGAATGGAAGTCTACCGCACATTCTCATCTTTATCAAACTTTAAAAGATTGTCAGCGATCGGGTTTACCTTTAACAGATAATCTAGTAGACTTACCTCTAGGTTTGTTGATGTTTGCTAATACATTAAAATTACCAATAGTACCAAAAAACTACAAAATTAATCTGCCGGAGTGGGAGTTGTTGACAAAAGCGATCGCTTATGAGATTGACGGTAATTTTACTGATAGGCAAGGGAAACAGCATAATTTCAGTTATTTTTTACAACAAAATTTTAGTCAGATTCCAATGGTGTTTTCACAAAGCGATCGCACCCAATGGCAAGAGACTTATAAACAGTTTAATAACTATCAACTACTCAACCAAAAACAGCGAAAATTACTAGTTGAAAATACCCAGTTTTTCTTAATCAGAATGCAGAAAACCTATGGTGCATCATGGGAATGGAATAACATCGACTCTACTCTCACCCGAATTACACAAGAATTGCTAGAGACTATCCTTGCAAATGCACGTCAATGCGTTTTAAAAGTCAAAACGGAAACTGAACAACAGCTTCATTATCTACGCAGACAACTAAGTGAACTGAATACAAATGAAATCAGCCAACAGCAAATCTCAACCATTCAATATCAGCTAGAAAAAACGCAACAAGATGCTAATTTGCAACTTCAACAAGTTATTAATATCTTGCAAGAACTTAGTCAACAGCCAAACACACCTAATAAACTACGGATTTTAGCTGAGCAATATCTCACAACACAATCAAATATTTGGGAACACCCCCAAGAATTTACCCAACAAGTGCATTCTTGGATAAATTCTATCACTCAGCTTGAAACTTTGATTTCATTATTAGAACCTTTTGCTGTGCTGGAGGTAATTAAAAATTCTCTAAATGAGCATTTAGCAAAACTCAAACAAGAAACTGAAACTTCTCTACAGCAGCTTCAAAAATTGCAAATTAATCTAGATGAATTGAAACAACAACTACAACCACAGCCATCGGAAAGTTTAATCGTCGAAAGAAACTGGTGGTTGACAGAATGCGAAATTATACCTGATAAATTTAAACCAGAAAATTCTAGTAGTGATGTTTTTAATATAGAGTTTTTACAGAGTTTAAATATTCAGTTTGAATCTTGGCAAAAAGAACTTCAAAAAGAAGAAGCTTATCTCAAAAAATATCAGAATTTTGTGCAAGATTGGATAGAAAAATTAAGAAAGCCAACGGAAGGCGATCGCGACGATTTAAGGCGGATATATTTAGATAATGCCAACGTCGTTGGTATCACCTGCGTGCAAGCTGCAAATAGGGGTTTTTCTGAAGAATTTAAATCCTTTGATGTCGTCATCATCGACGAAGTGAGTAAGTGTACTCCCCCAGAATTACTAATTCCAGCTTTGAAAGGTAAAAAGTTAGTCATGGTAGGCGATCATCGACAATTACCACCCATGCTTGATACTAGCACTTTAGAAGAAGTTGCCCAGACAATTGGCAATACACGAGACGAACTACAATTTTTAGAAGAATCACTATTTAAAAGTCAGTTTGAATCTGCTGATGAAAGCATCAAACAAATGCTAACTACACAATATCGAATGCACCCCTATATTATGGGCGCAATCAATCAGTTTTATGAGGGTAAACTAGAATCTGGAATTTTGGCACCTGATACAAAACGCGCACATAATTTAACAGGTGAAATCATCCAAGAATCTCACCATATTCTGTGGGTAAAAACGCCCATAGAAAAGAACTTTTTAGAAGAACGTAACGGAACTTCTTATTTTAATACTCCAGAAATCGATATAATTGAGCGTCTTTGTCAGCAGTTCGAGAATACTTGGGCTGATAAAGTTGCTAATGGTGAACCAAAAAAAGAAATCGCCGTAATTACATTTTATGGCGCTCAATTAAGAAAAATTGACGAACGTCTGCAATCTGAACTTTTCCCTTCCTTAGAAATTCGTACTGGTACAGTAGACAGATTTCAAGGGATGGAAAGACCTGTTGTAATTGTGAGTATGGTTCGCAACAATAATAAAGGAGACGTGGGATTTGCTAAGAAACCAGAACGGGTGAATGTTGCGTTTTCCCGCGCTCAAGAACTACTGATAATTGTGGGTTGTCATAATTTATTTACCCATCAACCAGGTAAAGTTGGAAGTATGTATTCGGAAGTTTCAAATATTGTTAGTCTTCATGAAGGTTTCGTTGATGTTTCTCGCATCTTCTACTAAACCTATAGTCCCTCATTTTCTAGGGTGTACACACAAGTTGAAAAACACGATCCACATTAGCTTTAATCTAGTAGGGTGCGTTATGGACGTTAGTCCTAACGCACCGAAAATCTGGGATGGTGCGTTAGCGTCTGTTTTGGTCAAGTAATAATGATTGACAAAAAGTAAATTATGTGAATACTCTAAAACGCCTATTTACGGCTAAATTTTTCCATCTAGTTTTTTTATTACATAAAATAAATTGAACGGCTTGTAGGGTCTAAAATCGGTGATTATATACTAAACCGGTTGATTTTTTGTTTTTAACTTTGAAAAAATTAGATTAAGAAAAAGTTAACAAAAATAATCTCAAATCTTAAACTTACTTCATTATTAATCTGCATAAAAACCTACATACTATCTGAAATTACAAGTATAAGACAGCTCGCCTTACTTAATAGGCAGATTTCTTGTACTTAGTAGTCTATTTCTGTGTTACCGCTCTTTGTTTTGGCTGTTTGTCTAGCCATCTTGCAAACACTATTGCTGTGTTTGCAAAATTTTGAGCAAGCATATAACCAAAAATTTGACACACTCAGGAGGAATTAAATGCAGGTATTTGTTAGACAGTCATTAGCTATTGCCTCGACTGGATTGCTACTTAGCTTACAAAGTCATGTGGCATTCGCACAAAATAAGTCTTCAACCGTCTCATCTGATAACGCTAATCAGTCATACAGAACTCAGCAGTTCAATACTTTACCTGAAAACCAGCTTAAACCGCGGATGCCAAAAGATTCTGTGAAGGCTCCAGCCAACGCTGCTTTGAGTACCGGTGCGAGTGGTACACCGGGTGCAGTCAGGTCTTCAAATGGTGACTCCAACAAAAATGAGCAACTAGATTTACCAATAGATTCCCCATTATCTTTTGGAACTTCCAAAGTACCTTACTCTACTTCCCGTGTTTTAGGCGGCACTACTAATCCTGCCCAGACCGATACATACCGTCGGGCTGGAAAGTTGTATATGGCTTTTGGCGGAACTACTTACAACAGTGTTTGTTCAGCCTCAATGATTGGGAAAAGTCTTCTGATTACGGCTGCACACTGCGTCCACGATTATGGAAAAGGAGACAACGGCTGGGCAAGAAAGGTGAAGTTTGTTCCTGCAAAAAACAACTCTAGTGAACCCTATCTTTCATTTGAAAGCACACTGTTCCTGATTCCTACCGTCTACTTTAACGGAACTGATACCTGCACACAGACCGGCGTTGTTTGCAACAATGACATTGCGCTTGTTGCACTAAACAATAACAGTTCCGGCCAACAAGCAGGCAATCTTACCGGCTACTTCGGTTATGCCTGGAATGGCTACAGTTACGCTACCCCAACCTCATCCTATCAAGGCGTCTTCGGCAATAAGCTATTTGCGTCTATCACTCAGCTAGGATATCCTGCCTCTTTCGACTCAGGTTTGAGGATGCAAATCAACACTGCCTATGGCGCATACTACGCTACCGGCAATCTCAAGAATACTTGGTTAGGCTCAGCGATGACTGGCGGCTCTAGCGGCGGTCCCTGGCTTGTCAATTTTGGCACTGATGCTTCAGGAGGAGAATATGGCTCTGATAATATCCGTAATGTCGTTGTCGGAGTCACAAGCTATGGTAATAGTGAGCAGCGAATGGGTTCGTCGTGGTTCGGACAAAACAAAGAATTTCCTAACAGTGCTTATGGCAGCCGTGGGGCAGGCAATATTGGAAAACTTGTCTATGACGCTTGCGATAACTCTGCACTCAGTGCTTGGAAACTTCAAAGTAGGGGGCGTTGCAGATAAGTGGTTAGGCTATTCTTGTTAAAAAGAATAGAAAGCTAAGCTACGCTTCTACATTAGATATTTTTTCGTGTTCGTGTAGCTCCATCAGGAGAGGGCTGTCATTAGTCCTTTGTAAACACAAATGATTAATGACAACCCTGACTATACAGTTTAAATGCGTCACAGCTTAACTCAAGTTGTAGCAGACAAAGCTATTTCCATCTTGGTGTCTGAGTGTCTGAGTAGTGAACAAATAATTTTTTTACGATTAAGACACAAAGGCTTCAAGATAAATCGATTTCTAAAAAACTACCAATTGTTCACTGCCAAACTGAAGGGACGCAAGCCAACAACCAATCAATTGTGCAAACACTCCAACGGTTAGTTTACTATGATAATGTCCCGATCCATCTAGAGTAAGCGGTTAGGAATTATGCAAACGAAGATGGTTTCGCTCAAAGTTATCTTAATTCAGACGGGTTTTGTTTTAAGCATTGTGGGGGTTGCCCTAACCTCCAGTCTTACTTTATTGGCCTGTACAAAGTCTTCTTCAACTCAATCACCTACTATGTCCTCCCAACGTCCTCCCCAATCTCGTGTTGCTTTGGAAAATTCTTCTTGGCGACTTGAGCGTTGGGAGCGTCAAGGCTCTGCTGTTGCACTCGTACCGCAAACAGAATTGTCTTTAGATTTTAAAGGCAATCAGGTGAATGGGTTTGGGGGGTGTAATCGTTTCGGTGGCTCTTTTAAGCTGGTTGGTGAACAGCTTTCGTTGGGAACATTAGATAGTACTCAAAAGAGTTGCGATCCAGCTGTGATGAATCAGGAAGCCCAATTCTTATCTGCCCTCCAATCAGTATCTCGCATTACCTCAGATGCTTCGGGTCGTCTGCTATTGTTTTATACCCTGAATGCAGATGAGGGAGTGCTGTACTTTGTTCCAACGAACTAGACTTGCGACACTTTAACTTGCATTTGTCACCGAAACACTGTTGAGTAAAATTAAACGGATGCTTGCTAACGAGTGTTTGAGAGCAACTACATCCGGATATGAAAAAGAAAAAAGATTTATTTTTAAAAGAAGTTATTGCGTAAGTCCTAATTTAGAAACAGAGTGGAGATCTTTATGATGCCAGCAGCGATCGCTACACCCCCAAAAGAATCACCCCTTCTATTTGAGGGACTCACTTGGAGAGAATTCAAAGCCGTTGAGCAATTATTAGACCGTCCAGGATATCGGCTGTTTTTTTTAGATGGTGTTTTGGAGATCCGAAGAATGCCTGGAGAACCCCACGAAACTGTTAAAAAGAGAATTGCCGCATTGTTAGAACTTTACCTGCTTCTGGCAGGGTTCGACTTTACGCCAACTGGTTCAATGACTTTAGAAAGTGAATCTGCTGGTGTCAAACGAGAGGCAGATGAATCTTATAAACTCGCGCCTGGTCGAGTGCGTCCTGATTTGGCGATAGAGGTTGTGTTTACCAGTGGCGGTATCAACAAACTAGAGGCATACAAACGTCTCAAAATTCCTGAAGTGTGGTTCTGGGAAGATGGCGTTTTAGAAGTTTATCACCTACGTCAAGAGGGCAACGCGCTTCACTATGAAAAAATTTCTATTAGTGAAGAAGTCAAAGGAATCGATCTGGATTTGTTGTTACGTTGTATTAATATGGTGAATCATGTTGATGCCATCAAGACTTTTCAGCAGGCACTTCAGCAATAGCGTTTCCAAAATCGTGCTTCTACATGGAGGTTTGCTTGATGTCTCTTACTTCTTCTGCTAAACCAATTGATGAGAATCTGAAGAATTTGGTAAAGGAAATTGAAGCACAAAGTCCTAATTTATCAGTTTTAGCAGCCCGCCAATTTCGCTATAGCTTGCGTCAAACTCCTGTAGAAGTAAACATCAAAGAACCCCGCCAATTTAACGTACTAGAAGAATTTATTATTCGCGCCGCAATTGAATTTCAACCTCCACCAACAGAAGAAGAATTAGCCTCTGTACTTGCGCTCGATCCTGTATTCATCCGCAGTACTACTGCAAATCTACGCTCATTACAAACTCTATCAGCAACATCGCCACTAACAGTTACTTCAGAAGGACGTTCATTTTATGAAAAAGGGTCTGTACCACAACCTCCATATCCCGTACAGCTTAATGCTATTACCGACCCTTTGAGTAACAAGCTAACCTTTCAATTAGAATCTTTAAATGAAACAGCAATAAATTTACCTGATATTGCAAACTTTATAACTCTTGATAATACAATTGATATTTCTTCGTTACCGCTTGAGGAAATCCAAAAAAATATTCAGGCTTCAGATTTAGCTCTTCATGTTCCAGAAGAAGGAAAAATAGTCACTTCGTTGAAGGTAGTAGCTTCAACTCAAAAAATTTGGCAAAAGTTATCGCTTTTCGTTATTTTTGATGTTATTGAAGATAAAGTGAGTATTCAAATAAGAAGTGGCAAACAAATTTTAGAATCAGCAACAAATTGGTTAGAAATACTAGATAATGAAGGTAAAATCAACTTACAAACATTATGTAATTTGTCACCTGAAGCCATCAATTTGGAACGTGAAGCGATTCTCAAACAGAAAAACGTCGAAACCTGATAAAAAACCATCGGTCGTAGGGGCACAGCACTGCTGTGCCCTGCTACGAGTTTGTTAACAATCAAAGAACAAATACGTGGGTAAGGGTTTAGCAGTGCTAAACCCCTACGAAAAATCTATACGTATCAAAATTTTCGTGAAATGGTATCAGGTACAGATGATCTTCAAGGCACAACATTGTTGTGCCCCTACGGGTGTACCTATAGCGATTCTCGTTTGGATGCAATACGCTGTAGGGTAGCACAGCTGTGCTACCCTACGAACGGCCATATTTTACCCAATTGAGAAGCCCTATATTTACCTAAAAACACTCTCATCAAAGCCTGAAACCATATGTAGATCGTAAACACATACTGTGATTAATTTTTACAGTGCGTAAATCCTAAAAACTACACCCAGATGCACGTTGGCGCAAGAAATAGGTACTGGAAAGTTGTTTAGTACCTATTTGTTGGGAAATTCAGTTTGGAGTTGAATCACTTCACCCTCAGATCCCCGACTTCTTTAAGAAGTCGGGGATCTAAATCTACATCAAATCTCGGTAGAGAACGCCAAAATAAGGAATCCGGAAGATTTGGCAAAATTTTGTTTCTATTTTGGAAACAACGTCAATTCAGGTCAATGAACGTTATAAACTCAACGTTGGAATCAGAAAAAGATTTATTCAATCAGAGAACAGTTATCAGACGCATGGTGAGGGATTTTAACCCGTCACCAAAGCGTTGCAATTTGTTCATGGGAGACTTCAATCTCAAGAACAAAATTGATAATTGATATCTGTAAAAGAATTCAACCATAAATATCCAAACCCAAGTAACTCATAGGTTATTGAGGCTTCAGCATGAACAAGTTCGCTAAGTTTCAGTTTAATTTTTGCTGCTCATTTTCTCGTGTTTCTCGTTATAGTTTAACTGTGTTGCTGGGTGTGGTTTTGTTATCTGATGCGGTGGGTGCAAAAGTTGGTGGTTTACAGAACTATTCACCCGAAATATCGCCAGAAATTTTATTAGATAAATATCGAGACAATTTCCCATCTTTAGAAACTGGGGAGAAGCAAGTATTACTGAGAAGCTATCAGAATCAACAGCAAATCTATCTTGCACAGCAGCCAGCGTCTACACCGTCTATTCCTTTGAATTCAGAACAGCAAAAGTTGTATCAACAAGGAGTAAAGCTGGTTCAAGAAGGACAGGAGTTAGGGAAAAAAGTCAATAGGGAATCTTACGAACAGGCAATTAAGAAATACCAACAAGCGCTAGAAATTGCCCAAAAGCTAGGACTGCAACGAGAAGAAGTTGAGATATTGGTGTATATAGGAGGAGCCTATTCTGGTATCTCAGAAGAACAAACTGCCCTGAATTATTTAGAGCAAGCATTAGAAAAATCACAGCAACTAAAGCCTTTATACAAAGCAGGGATATTAGGCTATATTGGTTCTATTTACACAAATATGGATCTATTAGATAATGCCCTCAGTCATCTAAAAGAAGCCCAAACAATAATTATAGAGCAAAAAAAATTGGAACCAGATGAATTGGGTTTACTAGCTAGTTTTTATAAGTCTATGGCAATTGTTTATAACAGAAAAGGTGATCCAGATAAAGCGCTTATTTCTTTAGAACAAGCACTCAAAATTTATCGTGATACATTAAAATCACCCACAGGACAGGCAGATGTTTTAGAAGATATTGGCTTTATTCATTCTCTGCGAGGAGAAACAAGTAAAGCTTTTGAAAAATACAATCAGGTATTAACAATTTTAGAAAAAGGAAATGATTTGCCTGCACAAGCCGAAATATTAGAACGTATCGCCTCTCTCCACAGCAAATTAGGCAAATATCAGCAGGCTCTCAAAAATTTATATAAAGCACTAAAATTGCTGCAACAAAAAGAAAGTACATCTATTCAACAAGGTACAACAATCACTAGTATTGCTGATATCTATGTTTTATTGGGGTATTATCAGAAAGCTATTCAATACTACCAAGAAGCAAAAAATATTTATAACAAAGCTGGGGATACATATTTGGGTTCTTTGGCTTCTCTAACGATTGCTAATATCTACAAAAATTTTGCTGGCGATTATCAAAAAGCAAGAATTTTTCTAGATGAGGCACTCGCTTTTCAGACTGATAACAAGGAATTACAAGCCTCAGTTATGAAAGAAAAAGCTGATATATATACATCGGAAGCTGACTATCAGAAAGCGCTGGATGAGTATAATAAAATCTTACAAATTCAGCATTCAATACCAAATCTAAAGTCAGAAGCTAGTACTTTTAAAAGTATTGCGTTACTCTACAAATTATTAGGTGACTATGAATCAAGCATTCAAAATTTGAACAAAGCATTGAATATATATAAGCAAATAAAAGATAAGCCTCGACAAGCAATAACTCTTGGTTTCATTGGTACGATTTATGAGACAGCCGGAAAATACGATGAATCACTCAAGTCTTATGAGCAGGCGCTATCTTTATTGAATAAAGAGAGTTATCAATCTGAAATCCTCACACTTCAGGGTATGGTCAGAACATACTATTCTTTAAAAAATTATCCTAAAGCTTTAGAAACTGCCGAGAAAGCATTAGCCTTATCTAAAGACAAAGGTAAATACGAAGAAACACGATCTCTAAGTGTTCTCTCTAACGTATATTTTTCAAAAGGTGATTATAAACAAGCATTAGAAAATTATCAAAAAGTCTTGGAGTCTTTTCAGCAATTAGGATTGCTTCCTGAAAAAGCTGATGCTTTGAGTGATATCGGTATGACTTACACTTTATCTAAACAATATCAGCAAGCAATAGATACCTTCAATGAAGAACTAAAATTGCGGCGAATTTTAATAGACAAAACAGGAGAAGCACAGGCACTTTACAATATTGCCATTAACCAACGCAATCTCGGAAAACTCGAAGCCGCACTTTCTAATATCCAAACTACAATCAACATTGTGGAAAACATACGCGGTAACGTCCAAAGTGATGAACTGCGTACCTCATACTTCGCTACAGTGCAGAATTACTACAAATTCTACATCGACTTGTTGATGCAACTGCACGAAAAAGACCCCAGCAAAGTATGCGAATTCAACATCCAAGACCTCAAAATCAAAGATAGATGCGATGCTGTTGCACTGCACATCAGCGAACGTGCCCGCGCTATAAGTTTGGTAGAACTTTTAACAGAAGCTAATGCCAAAATTCGTAAAGGCGCAAACCCAGAACTAATACAAGAGGAACGTGATTTATTACAAAAACTGGATACCAAACAGAAACTCTTGCAAAATTTAGAGTCGAGCAGTCAAAAAGATCCCATTGCTAAAGCCTCTATTAAAAAATGCCAACAAGAAATTGAAAATCTTCTTAGCCAATACCGCGAGTTGCAAACTAAAATTCGCACGACTAGTCCGAAATATGCTGCTTTGAAGTATCCCGAACCTTTGAAATTAGATCAAATCCAACAACAACTTGATAAAGATACCATACTATTGCAGTATTCTTTGGGTGAACAACGCAGCTATATTTGGGTGGTGACACCAAATTCTCTGCACAGCTACGAACTCCCTAAACGCAAACTGATAGAAACAGCCGCACTCGATTTAAAAGCGCGCTTACAAGATATTGCAAACCAGGGAACTTCTCCAGACAATATTCCCCTAGCTGGCAAAAAAATCAGTATCACTCAGGCTGCTAATCAACTAAGTGAATCTATTCTTGCACCCGTTACAAAGCATTTAGGTCAAAAACGTTTAGTTGTTGTCTCTGATGGCGTGTTGCAATATATTCCTTTTGCCGCACTGACAATACCACAATCATCTATTAGTCAAAAGAATTATCAACCATTGTTGCTAAACCATGAAATTGCCAACTTACCATCAGCATCAACAATTGACATTCTCAGGAAAGAAATCAAAGAACGCAAACCACCCAAAACCCTTGCTGTTCTTGCTGACCCGGTATTTAGTAAACAAGACGAACGGCTTGCAAACAATTGTCAAAATCCTCAGCCTTTCCTTAGTAACAACGATCAACAATTAGCCATAAATCCTCAAAATAGCTCTTATAATGTTGAATTTGATTTAGAAAAGTCTGCCTTAATACGAGCTACGAGAGATATAAATTTGGGCAATATTACGCGGCTTAAAAAGACGCGGACAGAGGCTATAGAAATTATGAAATTTGTGGATGATTCAGAGCAAATACACGCTTTTGATTGTGATGCTAACTATGCCTGGGTAAGTAACCCAGAACTTAGTCAATATCGCTATCTGCTATTTGCTACTCACGGCATACTCAACGATATTAATCCAGAATTATCAGGGATAGTGCTATCTCTGGTAGACAAAAATGGCAATCCTACTCAAAAACCGTTCCTGCAATTGTCCGATTTATTCAATCTCGATTATCCAGCAGAATTAATCGTACTAAGTGCTTGTGAAACAGGGCTGGGTAAAGAGGTGAGTGGAGAAGGATTGGTAGGGTTGACAAGAGGATTAATGTATGCAGGAGCAGCGCGAGTAGCCGTCTCTTTGTGGAGTGTGGAGGAAGAAGCAACCTCGAAGTTGATGCGCGAATTTTACAGAGAAATTTTGCAGAATGGCAAAACTCCAGCCGCTGCATTAAGAGCCGCACAACTGGAAATGTGGCGACAGGAAGAGTGGCGCAATCCCTATTCCTGGGCAGGTTTCACGTTATTGGGAGAATGGCGCTAACAAAAAATACTTGTGAAAGCTATTCTACATCTACAAAATTGAAAATTTTGAAATTAGGAGAATCATAAATGAAACGGCAATTTATCTTTCTTGGCGTATCAGGTTTTTTGGGTTTAATGATTTCGGGTATTTGGGCATCTGTGGAAGCAGAATCTCAACCAGTACCGCCAAAGTTCAGCATCATTAAAAATGTCGCAGAATTTAATCTCGTAATTGACAAAGAACCAATTTCAGCAAGTGATGTCAAAGCCATTGATCAACCAGCAGACCCAAGACAAAAGATTATTGGTGGAGATGATCGTATCCCCATGACTAGTAGAAAAAATCCTTGGTCATCTGTCGGTAAGATTGAAATGTTAGACGCTGATGGTAATGGTTATAGTTGCACGGGTACACTGATATCTGAGGATGAAGTATTAACTAATGCTCACTGCATAGTGAATCCAGAAACTCGTATAGCCTATCAGAAAATCAAATTCCTACCTAATTTAATTAACGGGATTTTACGCGATCAAAATGATATAGCTGACGCAACCCATATCGCTATTGGTACAAATTTTCCAACTGGAACGTTAAAAGATTTTGTAGATGACTGGGCTGTTCTGAAACTCAATAAACCTCTTGGTAAAAAATACAGCTATCTAAAGTTGAAATCAATACCATCTTTTGATCTGGTAGGAGATACTGAGCAATTTGCATTAGTTGGTTACTCTGGTGATTTTCCTAATCCCAATAAAAAAGGATTTGAAGAATTTACTGCTGGAGAAACAATGACTGCTGGCGTTCATTCAGGATGTAGTATTCTTAGACAAAAGGATAATTTACTGTATCACAACTGTGATACCACAAAAGGTGCTTCTGGTGGTGCAATTATCGGTCAGATTGGCAGTGATTATTATGTTTTTGCTTTGCATTCTGGCTCGGATAAAGTTAATGGACTACTATTAAACCGTGCTGTTCAGATATCACGCATAAGATAAGCTTTGCGAAAATTAGTAGGTCATCAATCAGATAGCAATCCTAAATCATTCGTGAAAAGTTAGATCCCCAACTTCTTTGAGGATATTGTGATGAATCAGGGGCACACCCTATGATTTTCTCTACTCTACCAACCATTTTGTAGGTAAACGAGACTGCATCTTTCAAGAACCCCGGAATCTAGACACCGCAAATTTGAACGAAATCAAATGCGATCGCTACACCAGGGGCGTACACCTGTACGCCCCTACAGACGATTCATCTGTTGCAAGGATTTTTGCAATCTGAATTTCGCTGATTCACAATTTATGAATTACGTCAAGAATTTGCCTTGAATTAAAACGAGCGCGGCAGGACTCGAACCTGCGACCGATTGCTTAGAAGGCAATTGCTCTATCCACTGAGCTACGCGCCCAAAGTAATATGCTGGCTCCCAATAGAGTCACCCAGAACATTATACCGCTTTACCCGACTAAGAAGCAATGGAAAATTGCAGATCGATCGCTAGCAAGGCTAAGATCCTAGTCGCTAGTTATCAATCTACATTAAAAACGAAGTACATGGGGTATTGGTTAGATATATTGTGTTGTCAAGGGGTTGTTTACCCTCGGCCGAGTCCTTCTGGGCAGCTTACTCTGGTGAAGTATCTAGCGAAGCGATCGGCTTAGTCCATTTTTACAGCACGCTAGGTAATTTCAGCCTTGGCGATACTGCCAAATGCCATTATATATTCCATATTAAGAATGCCCCTGTGAGGAGTTATTTGCTAGTGCCATGTTTATTCTCAAACGGCAGGATGTTGAAATATCAAGCATTCAGCACCCAAAACGGGATCAGCAGGTGCCGATCCTAGATTATCAAGGGCAGACTTTTCGCTTGATTAGTGTCTTTAAAGCTAGTCAAGAAGAAGAAGCTAGAGCCTTATGGAGAGAATTAACGGATAACCGGGGTAAAGCCTGTGTTTTACTGGAGGAACCGGAACGCTTTAGCGTTTGGGGCAAAATCCGTTTAGAACAGTTGGGTAATGACACAGGTGGTAGTCATGGCAAAACCGGGATTTTGATCCAAGGGTGTATTTTACTGTTGCAAGGTGTTTATATCGACATTGAAGAGTTTTTGGGTGCTAGGCAAGCTGCATTATTTGAGAAAGATATTGCGGAGGTATTTCAGCAAAAGCAATTTCCCCAAGCATCTCCTCCAGAAACAGTTAAATCTTTGGTATCTACCAATCCTTTGATTGCACCCAAACTGCCTCCGTGGCAAGAAAATCACGTAGTTATCCTTTTGCAAGAATTGCATCGACTAGGCAAGTCGTATTTTGGTAACGCTAACTTTACCAAACAAGTGATTTATAAGTTAGAAGATATGCCAGAAGCAGAGCGATCGCTGTTTATCACTTGGCTAAATCAATCAGCACTGGGTAAACTATGGCAATAGTCTGGAAATTTTTTCCAAAAATTCCTACTACTGGCACTTGTTTTTTGTGTCCAATTGTGTATTGTGTGGCAGAAAAACTGCTAATTATACGATCCTTTAACTCAAAATACTGCCAGAGTGCATCTACATAGTCAAGCCTTATGAATAACTCTTACGACAATTCCTTGGTTCCTAAATCGATTTTCACTACTCAGAACATTGTTTTGGCTAATGTTGGTTGGGGCGTACTGGCACTGTTATACTTTTTGTTGTTTAGTGCCAAAATTCCCGGAGCCGATGGCATAGAAACCCGAGCCGAGTGGTATGTGATTGGCACAAATATTTTTGAAGCCTTAGCTTATTTGGGCGCTGGTATCTTATGCTTGAGGAACTGGCTTAGTCCGCAAATCGTCAGTGGTCGGAACGTTTGGCTCTCTATTGGCTTGGGTATGCTTTCCTATTTCGTTGGAGGGATAATTTTCGGGTATACCGAAATAGTTTTAAAACAAGAACCGGATGTGTCTTTAGGCGATATATTTTTTGTATTGAGTTATCTGTTACTTGGCACAGGCATGATTTTAGCTGTGGCTTCCAGGCGAATCAATCTGGAAAAATGGCAGTGGCTAATTGTGTTAGCAATTGCTTTATTCGGTAGTTTCTTAGCATGGTGGATTTCTATGCAACAGGAAGCACCCTCGGAACTGTTAGTCGCTATTTTGAATTGGTTTTACGTAGTTAGCGACGTAGTTCTGTTAATTATTGCTACCACTCTGCTGTTAGCCTTTTGGGGAGGAAGAGTTTCCCAGTCTTGGCGAATGATTGCCGCGGCGGCCTTTTCGCTCTACATTGCAGATATGTGGTTCAAATACGCTGACGGGTTTACTAATTATCAAAGTGGAGAGATATTAGAAGTGTTTTGGGTGTTTAGTGGAGTGTTATTTGGCATGGGCGCCGCCCTAGAATATGACGCATCACTCAGACGAACGCGGCGTACCAGCACACGAAAACGAGCTTAGCAAAGATTTTTGGTATCTACCGTGAGAAAATTAACAGACTCTGACAAACAAGAAATTCTGAAGTTATATCGAGAAAGTGCCGAAACAACCTCAACTTTAGCAGACCGCTATGGTGTAAGTAACTCGACAATTAGTCGTCTGCTCAAAAGCACTTTGCCAGAAGACGAGTATGAATACTTAGTCTCTTTAAAGCGGGCTGCCAGGACTCCTGAGGGTAGGGCACAGGTAAACTATGAGCAGTTACCGCTGCTGAGTCTACCACAGCCAGAAATCGAAGTTCCACCTAGCGACAGCCAGCCGAAAGTGGTAGAGGTTGAACCGCAGGTGCGTCGCATAGTAGTAGAGGAGGAACTCGACTCAGAAGATACTGACGATGATTCAACTGCTGCTAGCAGACGTGTGCGGCGACGCCCCTCAGCAACGGAAAAACCGAAGCTAAGAATCACAGAAAAATTAGAAACTCCAGAACCAAAACCTCTGGAAATAGCAAGTGTCCCTAGCCCCAGACTCAAGGATGAACGTCCAGAAGCAACTGTCATAGCACAGATGCTGGGAGAAGACTTGCTAGACGAATCAGAGGATTTGGAAGATTTGGAAGATGACGATTTAGAAGATGATGACTTTGAGGAGGAAGATGACTTCGAGGAAGATGACTTTGATGAGTTAAGACCTCTAGTCACAAAACGCAGACCAGGTGAAGCATCAGTTCAAGTTTTACCACTATCGGCAGCCCATTTGCCAAAAACTTGCTATTTGGTGATTGACCGTTCTTCGGAATTAATTACGCGGCCTCTCAAGGATTTTGGCGACTTGGGGCAAATTCCCAACCTGGAAACCCAGCAAAGAACCCTGCCGGTGTTTGATAACCATCGTGTAGCCAAGCGCTTTTCTACCAAACGCGATCGCGTGATTAAAGTCCCCGATAGTAAAATGCTCCATAAGGCTCGTACTCATCTCCAAGCCAAGGGAATCACGCGACTGTTGATTGATGGTCAAGTCTACTCTTTGTCTACGGTTTAAAAGTGGGGAGTTAGGAGTTAGGAGTTGGGAGTTAGGAGTTAGGAGTTAGGAGTTGGAAATTTCATAATTCTTAACTCTCTTAAGTATTAACTCTTAACTATGAACTCCTAACTTTTAACTCCTAACTCCTAACTTTAAGCGTAAACAGCCCTGGCAAAACGTTCTGCCAAGTAGATAACGTCCTGTTTACGGGCAATTTGGTTTATCCATTGTCGGGGAATACTTTCCACGCCGTAGTAAATTCCCGCTAAACCACCGGTGACGGCGGCGGTAGTATCTGTATCCCCACCTAAGTTCACAGCTTTCAGTACCGCTTCCGAATAAGACGAGCTATTTAACAAACACCACAGGGATGACTCTAAGGTATCAATCACGTAGCCACCAGAATTAATCTCTTCTACTGGTAACTTGGCAATCTCACCACTCAAAACTCTGCCAAAATGCGGCTTTTCTAACAAAAATTCCCGCACCGAATAAATTGGTTGGATATCTTGTAATCCTTGGAGATAGGCGGTTTGGAGGTCAGCGCCTTCGAGTAAGGACACTGCAATACTAATATAAATGCCACAGGCCATTTGCGATCGCGTATGGGCATGAGTAATCCCTGAAACATCATGCACCCGCGCTATCAATTCGCCTAAAGTTAAGCTTCTATGACAATAAGCCATCGGCAAGATTCTCATTAAGGAACCATTGCCATTACTATTTTCAACTTTACCGCCCGCCTGGTGGGCTACAACTCCCTGTTTCAGCCGCATCAATGCTGTATGAGTCGTTTGACCAATATCAAACACATCGCCACGGGGAGTCCAGTAAGCTTCCTTGTACCAGCGCCAGAAGGAATTAGCTATAGCCTCCAGCGAATACCCTCTACAAAGACTTTCTGCCAAGCAAAAGCTTAAAGAACTGTCATCTGACCAAGTTCCTGGCGGTTGATTCCATGTGCCATAACCCAACATTGTCGTCACTGGAGATTTGACTCGTTCTGCACGGCTAGTAAACTCCACTGGCACACCCAATGCATCACCGACACATAAACCCATCAAACCAGACAACGTTTTTGCAGCGGTTAGCATTATTCAATCTCCAATAATTGCTAAAAATTAACTTTATAGATTTACTCTTTAGTTTGTTGCCACAGATGCTACAGGCTACTTTATCATCATCTGTGAAAATCTCAGATAAAGTCTATTGACTGACTATTGTTCGACTGAATTGCGGTTAATTTTTAGTTCCCATAAATATGCCACTTTTAAAAGCGTCTGTTTTGAAGATAGGAAATTCGGAATCTCAGAAAAAGCAAGTGTAATTATAGCATTTTGCTCAAAATCATTCAGCTAATTGTTCTTAAATCTGGTGCATCAATCCCAACAGCTACTTAAGAAAATTCCAGAATTATCTGGAACATTTTTACTGGGGTTTCGACTGGGAATATAACAGTAAAAAATACAAAATTTGGTCACAATTATGAAACGCTTGCTCAAGTCTTTACTAACAATTTCTGCATTATCTTCTTTAGTAATTGCTCCTGTTCTTCTATCACCTGGTCAAGCTTCTGCGGAAACAAAAAAGGGCACTGATGCTAGCTACGTCGGCGCTGGTATTGCAGCTGGCGTTACCAGTGGCGGACAAGGTATCAATGATGATGCCACATTTGGTGGTAATGTCGCAGCTCGGGTGAAATTAGGAAATACGCCATTTTCTGCACGGGGTAATGTTCTCTGGAGTGATAAAACTAGTGCCATTATCCCAGAAGTTTCTCTGGATGTGCCCATTGCTAATAAAACTAATGCCTATTTAACTGGTGGTTATTCTTTTGTAGAGAAAGATGGTTCACCAACTCCTATAGGCAACAAAGATGCAGTGGTGTTAGGTGCTGGTGTTGAATCGGAAGTTGCTAACAATTTCCTCCTCTATACTAATGCCAAAGTAGGAATTAATGCTTATCAAAATAGCGATACTCCTGCTGTTAGCATCAACGCTGGCATTGGGTATAGCTTCAAATAAAAGATGACTAAAACAGTCAGCAAGCCTGAGCTAGAATTTCTGGCTGAGTGCTGAATGGAAAAAAACGTCATCAGTATCACCTGAGTGAAGATAAATGTTGAGAGTAGGGTAGCACAGCTGTGCTACCCTACTTATTGTGCGTATTTCAGGCAATGAAAAACCGCTACAGTTATCGAGGAAAAACTCTTTTTTCGTTAAATCGAACTCAGGAGTCTTTAATCACTCTATACTTTACTCAGCACTAGGCACTCTCAAGAACTGGTTTTGTTAAGTGTTACATCACTGAGAAAGCCGACTTTTGCCGTGTTAAAATCAGAATATTCCTCATTATTCCGGCCGGATTACCGGGGATAAACTAGCCGAAAGGATAGTTATATCTTGCTACTTCGGCATCTACAAATGCTTTATTGAGAATACTATACAACTCTCATGGTTAAATCTGCTCCTTCCCCCGTCGCTAGCCGTAAGCCTTCCAAAGTAGAAGTCATTAAGGAAAATAGTAATTTTTTACGCGAACCTGTAGCAACTGAGATTCTTGAAGACACTACTCATTTTACGGAAAATGCAGTGCAGCTGTTGAAGTTTCACGGGTCTTATCAACAGGATAACCGCGACAACCGCACTAAGGGACAGGAAAAAGATTACCAGTTTATGCTGCGGACAAAAAACCCCGGTGGTTTAGTACCGCCCCAGCTGTATCTGGCTTTAGATAAACTGGCTGATGAGTATGGTAACCACACGTTACGAGCCACTACCCGTCAAGGTTTCCAACTACACGGAATTTTAAAGAAGAATCTGAAAACAGCAATTGCTACCATTGTCAACAACCTGGGTTCGACTTTGGGAGCTTGCGGCGATATCAACCGCAATGTGATGGCACCACCAGCACCGTTTAAAAATCGCCCAGAGTACCAGTATGCCTGGGATTATGCCCAAAATATTGCTGATTTGCTGTCACCACAAACAGGCGCTTATTACGAAATTTGGTTAGATGGCGAAAAAGTAATTAGCGGCGAAGAAAATCCAGAGGTGACGGCGGCACGATCGCGCAATGGCAATGGCACAATTATTCATGACAACGAAGAACCGATTTACGGCACCCACTATATGCCCCGTAAGTTCAAAGCTTGCGTGACAGTACCAGGAGATAATTCGGTTGATTTATATTCCCAAGACCTGACGTTGGTGGTAATTACCAATAAAAAGGGAGAATTAGAAGGATTTAATATATTTGCTGGTGGCGGCTTAGGCAGAACACACAATAAAGAAGAAACTTTTGCTAGGTTAGCAGATCCAATTTGCTATGTAGCCAAAGAAGACGTTTACGATATAGTGAAAGCGATTGTAGCCAGTCAAAGAGATTATGGCGATCGCACCGACCGCCGTCACGCCAGATTAAAATATTTAATCAACGATTGGGGTGTAGATAAATTCCGCTCCCAAGTTGAAGAATACTTTGGCAAACCACTTACACCCTTCAAATCATTGCCAGAGTGGAAATATCACGACTTCCTCGGCTGGAACGAACAAGGCGATGGCAAACTGTTTTTAGGAATTTCCATTGACAATGGTCGCATTAAAGACGAAGGTTCGTTTCAACTGAAAACCGCTTTACGGGAAATTGTCGAGCAATTTAACTTGCCCATCCGCCTGACGCCCAACCAAAATTTGATTTTTTACGATATCGAAGCAGATAAAAAAGAAGCCATTCAAGAAATTCTCAATCGTTACGGTGTCGTTTCTGAACCTGGGAAAATCGAACCTTTAGTGCGTTTTGCAATGGCTTGCCCTGCTTTGCCTACCTGCGGCTTGGCAATTACCGAATCAGAACGGGCAATACCGGGGATTTTGGAGCGAATTCGCGCTCTATTAAATAAATTAGGTTTACAAAAAGAACATTTTGTGGTAAGGATGACCGGCTGTCCCAACGGCTGCGCTCGTCCCTACATGGCAGAATTGGCCTTTGTGGGTAGCGCCCCAGAAAGTTACCAATTGTGGTTAGGGGGTTCACCAAATCAGACACGATTGGCGCAACCTTACACAGAAAAGCTGCACCATAATGACTTGGAAAGCTTCCTAGAGCCGATTTTTGTTTACTTTAAGAAATCACGGAAATCGAAAGAAAGCTTTGGTGATTTTTGCGATCGCGTTGGTTTTGATGCCATCCGCGAATTTACTGCCACCTACGAACCAGACACAGCTAATGGCGCGAACAAATCACGCCACCGGGTAAACCTGAAAGCTGATATTTATGGCAAATTGAAGGAAGTATCCGAAAGCCAAGGAAAGCCAATGACTCAGTTAGTGAGTGAAGCGCTAGAGGCTTATTTTCAGAATCTTTCCTAAGCTAGAAAATTGAAAATGAAATCAAACAGAGGCGCAGATAAATCCATCTGTGTCTCTCTTGCGTTCTTCCCGCTCTAAGATTACCTCTCTTGTCTTTCTCTGCGCCTCTGCGCCTCTGCGTGAGATAAAAAAGGACATCCAAAGGAAAACTGAACTATGGTAACCACAGCAAAATTTGCAGAAACTAGGGATGTGCTGCAAAACATTAGCTGGCAGACATTCAAAGCTATGCTGGCAGATATGGGATCTGAGCGAAATAAAAGGCTAGCTTATGACAAAGGAATAGTAGAAATTATGACCCCGCTGATGCCACACGAGAACTCAAACCGTCTGATTGAGGGTTTTGTTCTTGTGTTGTGTGAAGAATTTGGTTTAGAAGTTAAAAGTGCTGGCTCATTGACTATGACGCGGGATGATTTGGAGCAAGGAGCCGAACCTGACAGTAGTTACTACATTCAAAACGAATTCTTAGTCCGCAACAAAGAAAATATTGATCTGAATATAGATCCACCACCAGACTTGGTATTAGAAGTAGAATATTCGAGATCCAAAATAAACAAATTAATCCTTTATGCTGCAATGGGAGTCCCAGAATTCTGGCGGTATAACGGAACTGCGTTGAGAATTTACACCCTTAACAATGGGCAATATTCCCAGAGCGATCGCAGTTTAACTTTTGCGTCTGTACTGGTGACAGAAATTCCGCGATTTATCCAAGAAAGCAAGAAAATAGGACAAATAGCAGCAAATCGTGCTTTCCGTACCTGGATTAGACAGCAGATGTCTACAGCAGAGTAGTTTATTGAGAAAAATGTCTCAACTGCAAAGAATTGCGATCGCCCCCTCTCAACTCCAACAACAGCAAATTTCGCTCACCAAAGAACAGCAACATTACTTGGGGCGGGTGTTGCGCTTGCGTGAAGGCGATCGCTTTATTGCAATGGATGGGAAAGGAAAATCGTGGTTGGCGCAGTTAGCTGGGGAACAAGCACAAGTTTTAGAACTACTGACAGTAGAAACTGAATTAATTGTATCAATTACGCTGATGATGGCGTTGCCCAAAGGCAATGGATTCGATGAAATCGTGCGGAGTTGTACGGAATTAGGAGTAACTTGTATTGCACCAGTGTTGAGCGATCGCACTTTGCTTCATCCCAGTCCGCAAAAACTCGAACGCTGGCGGCGCATCGCAGCAGAAGCCGCCGAACAATCAGAGCGATCGTTCGTACCGACAATATTAGAACCTGTCACTTTTAGCACAGGCTTGTCATCGGTCATTGGTGATTTGTCATTGGTGAATAGTCAACAATATATCTGTGTGGCTCGTGGTGAGTTTCCCCATTTAAAAGATTGCTTACACCACAAAGGACAAGAAACAATTGTCATTGCAACTGGGCCAGAAGGCGGATGGACAAAGCAAGAAGTTGAAAATGCGATCGCAGTTGGATTTCAACCTGTTTCCCTTGGTCGTCGTATCCTGAGAGCAGTGACAGCCCCAGTGGTAGCATTATCGTTGATTACCGCAGCTTGTGAAGTATAAATGAGTTATGACTCACGCAGAGACGCAGAGGCGCAGAGGCGGGAGAGATTACTCTAGTGTGTATTGAAACATGATTGAGCAAGTTGCGATCGCCTTTGACAATAAAGACTATCAAACAGCTGCTAAATTACTCAAACAGCTGCAAAAAGAATCACCGGAACATCCTTGGGTGCAATTTTATCTCGGTCGGTTGCATGAAGTATCTGGAAAGTACCAGGATGCGGAAAAAATTTATCGGCAACTGCTGCGAGATACGACGAATACTAGAATAGTGACGCTAGCACGACAAGGTTTGCGACGGCTGCAAGAAATTGAACAAGAACAAAGACAACGGGCTATTGCTCAAGCAACATCGGAACCTACTAACAGCGAACTTGGCGTATTAATTTTAGAACCTCTCAATAACGAACTCAAAGCAGAAGCATCTCGAAAATTTGCCCAGATTATGCAAACAGATCCTTACAGCGCACGGCTGATGCTACCGAGTCGTGGCTGGAGATTGTACCGCACTGGACAAGTAGGAGAACTAAAATTTTACGGTGAACAGCTACAGCAAGCTGGTATTCCCTGTTTTTGGACAACAATAAACGCCATTCAACAAATTCAAGTTTTTCAAGTTAAATATTTTTCAGAATCTCAACTAAAAGCTACTATTGTTTGCAGCAACCAGGTAAATCAACTCGGTTCTTTAACCTTTAATTGGTCAGAAGTCACAGCACGAGTAATGGGGCTTTTACCTATTTTTGAACAAGTTGTAGATGTTGACGCCCACCGAAAAATCGAACGAAAAACTCAAACACAAGATTATGCTCATTTTTGTGATTTACACTTACCTGGTAGACGTTGTATTCTGCGATTTTATGATAATGGTTATGACTTTCAACAAGGTTTAGAAATCATTCCTCAAGCTAGCCACAATACAATCAGAATTAATTGGAATACTTTATCTAATTGGATTGAACAGCAACTACCTCAAGTCAAAAATTGGTCAGATTTCACACCCTTTGCAGATACAGCATTAGATCAAACAGAAATGCTGGGTCAAATTGAATCTCACATTCACCTATTCCGTAGAGAACAAACTAATTGGGATTCAGCTTTTCATTTATATAGTGGGTTAGTATTTGTTAAATAATTCGTAGATAAGTAGAAAATGACGCGCTTCATACATGATAAATTTGCCAAGGACTTTCTGGAAGAATTACTCAAAGATTACGGAGAAGTCAAGCCATCGGAAAAAGTTTCCGGAGAGATTAAAGAAATAGATGTTTTATTCACTCCTTCTAAACAGCAAAACTCTAATTTACAAGTGCTGGGTTTACTAGGAAGATTTGCGGAACATCCTGCGATAATTGAACCCTTCCGCAATCCAGCTTCTACCGATGAAATATGCGACTGTATTCTAAAATTATTAGAAGTAAAGGCTCTCAGACGACGAGAAGCTAAAGCAAATAAAACCAAACTTCAGGACTCGGAAATTCCCAAATTGTGGGTTCTTACACCTACCGTATCTGAAACTAGATTGTCTAGCTTTGGAACTATTGAAAAAGAAAGTTGGTTATCGGGAGTACATTTTCTGCCAGATGCCTTGCGGACAGCAATTGTGGCGATACATCAACTACCGCAAATACCGGAAACTTTATGGTTGAGGCTTTTGGGAAGAGGAAGTGTGCAATCACAAGCGATTATCGAGCTGCAAGCGTTACCATTAAATCATCCATACCAGAAAGCAACACTCGAATTAGTTTACAACTTGCGCGAAAACTTGAGAGTAAATCAAGAATTAGAAGCAGATGATAGGGAGTTGATTATGCGACTAGAACCACTTTATCAAAGAGATAGGGAACAAGCTAAACAAGAGGGAAGACAAGAAGGAGAAGAAGGCTTAATACTACGTCAACTCAATCGCCGTATTGGGGAGATTAATACATCATTAATCGAACAAGTTCAAGGATTATCAATTGAACAATTAGAGAATTTAGGAGAAGCATTATTAGACTTTTCTAGTGTTGCTGATTTAGAATCTTGGTTAAACCAGAAAGAAGGATAACTTATCATCAGTAGATCGAGTAGGGTGTGTTATGGCTTTAGCCTAACGCACCGCTATTTTTATTAAATAATTCAGTGATGAACTCATAACACCTTTGATTTTGGCTATTGCCATTAGCAACTCTAAATTATCCTGACTCCATTTTTTAATTTCGGTGGGAAGTTTGGAATCAGATTCTATGAAAAATCCTCGTGTCTCTATATCCTCAGGATATTTTGGTTCCAATAAAATAATTAAATCAGAAGATTGAATACTTTTATCATCTTCATCATAAATAAGTTCTAGTTTAAAGTTATAAATATATGATGTACGTATCAAATATGGTGCATATTCATTACTAGACAATTGTTGCTCACTTCTGGGTAAAAATAAAGTAAATGTAAATCTATCTACATCATTACAACTCACGCACTGGGAAATTTTTAAATTTTCAATATAAATAATTTCTGGTTGTGTGTTTAAATAATTTTCTGTAACAAAATTCAATGGTAAAGTAACATCAAAATTTAAAGCGGCTGGTAAAGAAACTTGGTAATCACAGCTAGGTGGAACAGTTCTACTCCGCTGCATCGCCATAGCAGGTGCTGGCGCATAAGCTAGCTGTTCATTTATTTCAAGTCTAGGTAAAACCCAACTTTTCAAAACCCAGGCATTATGAAATAAAAAATTAGCATTTTTCATAAAAGCAACCTGATTGCCAATATTACGGACTTTCAAATCGATCACACAAGAATTAACAGAACCATCAAGTGAAATATCAACAATTTTGATTAACGAATCATTGTTTGCCAAAGACAGATGAGAAAAACTGGTTTTATAGTTAGCTTTTGCTAGCCAGTCAGTAACTTCTCTCCAGTCTTTTAAAGTATTAGAAGGGCGCTTAGTTAGTACTTCGATGTAGCGATACAATCCTCTAGATAAATCAACTCTTAAGCCTCTAACTTCCCGATTGATTGCAGCAGCTATTTCACTAGGACTATAACCACAAAGCAATCCCTTCAGACAAGTTATTTCCAATGGTGTCAGTTGTTTAGATTTACCAGAAATTTGCTGTTTTGCAGAGGCGAGATCTTGGTACAAGCTTGCTAAATTCCAGTCATTTTCAGCTTGTGTAAACGGTTGGGGAACTGGTGTCATTGTTGGATGTATCAGCTTCTACTCCATATCCTAACAAAACTCCTAAGATTGGTTAGGTTACAGTTAGTTGTTGCTTTGGCTACTCTAGGGTTATGTTCCACACAAAGGATCGAACCTATGAATACAGTAAGTGCTAAAAACCAACAGTTAGGGGGTTTGTACGTCCAATCCCCTGGAGGAAAACAGCTAGTTTTTCCCCTCAAGCATACGGAAGTTCTAGCAAAAATTGCAGGTAATTTGTCACGAGTTGAGGTGATTCAAAGCTTTGAAAATCCCTTCACGCAGCCTTTAGAAGCGGTGTATATCTTTCCGTTACCCGATGAAGCGGCGGTGGATGACATGGAAATCAAAATAGGCGATCGCACTATCAAAGGTAATATTAAAAAACGTGAAGAAGCGCAACAAATCTATGAAAAGGCAAAACAAGAAGGGCGCACCGCAGGGCTTCTAGAACAGGAACGAGACAACATCTTTACCCAATCTCTGGCTAACATCAAACCCGGCGAACAAATTGATGTCACAATTCGTTACACTGAAAGTCTAAAATTTGAGGCGGGAAACTACGAGTTTGTTTTCCCGATGGTGGTGGGGCCAAGATATATTCCCGGAACACCGATAGATAATAGCGGTGACACAGATAGAGTTCCTGATGCTTCTCGCATTACACCACCTGTAGTTCCAGAAGGAATGCGTAGCCGTCACGATATTCATGTCACAGTGGAAATTGATGCAGGTTTACCAATTTCTCAAGTGCGTTCTCCTTCCCATCAATTAAAAATTGAACATTCAAGTCAAATAGTGCGGATTCAATTAGCTGGAGAAGATACAATTCCTAACAAAGATTTAATTCTCCGCTATCAAGTTTCTGGTAAAGAAACTCAATCCACAGTATTAAGCCAAGCAGACGATCGGGGCGGACATTTTGCCATATATTTGATTCCAGCTTTGTCATATTCTACAGATGAAATTGTCCCTAAAGATGTCGTGTTTTTGGTGGATACTTCCGGTTCCCAATCTGGAGATCCGTTGCAAAAGTGTCAAGAATTGATGCGGCGATTTATTAATGGGTTAAATCCCAACGACACTTTTACGATTCTCGATTTTTCCGATAGAGTCAGACAGTTATCAAAGAAACCTCTACCGAATACAGCAGAAAATCGTGCTAAGGCGATCGCCTATATTAACAATTTACAAGCTGCTGGCAGTACAGAAATGCTCAGTGGCATTCGTACAGCCATAAATTTCCCCACACCAACCGGAAGATTACGCAGTGTTGTACTTCTCACCGATGGCTATATCGGCAATGAAAATGAGATTTTAGCAGAGGTACAACAGCACCTCCAAGTGGGAAATCGCCTTTATAGTTTCGGTGCTGGTAGTTCAGTGAACCGTTTTTTACTGAATCGCATCGCCGAAATCGGCCGGGGAATATCTAGAATTATTCGTCATGATGAACCCACAGAAGAAGTTGCTGAAAAGTTCTACAAACAAATCAACAATCCTGTACTTACGAATATTCAAATCTCTTGGCAAGGTGACGCAGAATCGCCTGTGATTTACCCAAAGATAGCGCCTGATTTATTTTGCGAACAACCATTAGTTTTGTTTGGTCGCCAACAAGATAAAGCCAGCGGTAATCTGCAAATCTCCGGCATTGCTGCGGGCGGTAAGCACTATGAAAAAACTTTTCACCTCATATTTGAGGAAACAGGAAATCTTGCTGTAGCGCAGTTATGGGGACGTGCTTGCATTAAAGATTTGATGAATCAAATGGTGAGTTTTGAAACGAAAGCTGGTGTGGAAGCAGTTACAGAAACAGCTTTAACTTATCAACTACTTTCTCAATACACCGCTTTTGTTGCTGTCAGCGATGACGTGCGGGTTGAACCAGGAAGCGAATATGTGTCTATGCAAGTCCCCGTAGAAATGCCAGAAGCAGTGAGTTACGAAGGAGTGTTTGGCAGTCCTCCTGCTGGTGGTTTTGCCCGTCAAATAACATTCCCGATGGCATCACCGCCACCCTCACCAAAGCCTCCAGGGTTTATTCAAAACTTACTAGAGAAAACGCTATCACCTTATATTGATAGGTCAGCCCCACAATCCCCAGCAGCCAAAAAAGTCGATATTTTCTCGAATAAACGTCGTCAAAGGCATGATTCAGAAGAGATGAAACAGGGCGAAATATCAGACGCACCCATCAATCACCAGTTAGAACTCGTCAGCGTTACTGGTTTGGATGAAACAGCAATTGCTGATTTAACCCAACACCTAGAACAAATAAATTTACCGCCAGGCTTTGGTGGTGAAATCGTCTTCGAGTTCACCGTCAAAAAAAGTCGGGTAACGGGGATAATGTTGGATCAGAAAGCATCAACCCAAAAAGATGCAGCTGTAGTGGAGAAAATTAAGCGATCGCTCCTAACTTGGAGAGTTCCCCAATCTACAACTGCTAAAGTTGTCTTAACCTTGCGTATTCACGTTTAATAAGTAGAGACGCCAAATTTGGCGTCTCTACTTATTAGCAGGGGTTTTAACCTGACGCGCTAGTTCTAGGTAAGAATTCATGTTCGCCCCTGGACGCCGACGACCATTAGAACCACCAGCCGAAGGAGCTAGATACTTAGGCGCAAAGGTAGTTTCACTTGGTGTCTTTGTTGCGGCTGGTGCTGGTGCCTTAGCGGGTTCAGGTTTAGCAGCTTTGCCATTTTGAGAAGCTTCTACTTTTGTTGTTTGGGCAACTTTGGTAGTTGTTGCAGTACCAGCTTCAGGGCTTTTCGCTGGCTCGGATTCTGCTGTTGGTGTAGGTGCTGATTTGGCAGCCTTTTTACCGTTGGATGCTGGTGCTTGAGGCGCTGGTTTGGAACCACTAGCGGCTTCCTCCAGTTCTAAAAAGTAACCACCGCTTGTTTTCTTCCCTTTCCCTGGTAACAAGCCAGTCACAAAACCCAAAATACCGCCTAGCAAACCCAGAATACCTGAAATCAAATTTTTGATAAAACCCATTACAATTACTCCTGCCTTTTATATTTGAAACTTGAACGTAATTGTTAAAAATTACGACAAAATGTTACATTTTCTGCTTTGCGTCACCCGATTCTGGTGACAACCTTTATAGGTTTGTGTTTAATGAACATTGTAGTAAAACTACAGGATAAATGCTTCGTTGCAGGCACTTGCCAGCTATATACACCGAGAACTAATTATTAAATTTTACTGTAACTAAGAGCAAGATTCTGAAACCAAGCTTCATAAAAATTAACATTTCTTTGTTCAACGATCGGACAGCTGCTTTACTTATACACTGAGTTATATTTTTTACTGATCATTGTTCTTGAGATCTTAATATTTTGCTAAATATCTTTTCAAGAATCCGAAAACCGACGACTCCAGTTTGTAGAGCAGTATGTACCTATAAAAGGGACTTCCAACTAAAAAAGTATACAATCGCTCTGTAGGCAGAGGGGCAGAGGGCAGGGAGCAGGGGGAAAATCAAAATATCTTATCTCGGAAATTGGATAATTTCTTTTCTGGAAGTCCCAAAGTGAAATTTAACCCTTAATTCAGCCAGATTTTCTCAATGAGTATTCAAAATCAGCAGCGCAATCCGGTTTTATTAATCCACGGAATTAGCGACACAGAAATAGTTTTCCAGAAAATGAGGGTGTACTTAATACAACAGGGTTGGTCTGTACATACTGTGAATTTAGTGCCCAACAACGGTGATTTGGGTCTTGATGAATTGGCAAAGCAGATAGCCGATTATGTGACGACTAACTTTGCATCAGAACAACCACTAGATTTGATAGGTTTTAGTATGGGAGGAATTGTCAGCCGTTACTATGTCCAGCGGCTGGGAGGAATTAAGCGGGTACAGCGGTTTATCACGATTTCTTCACCCCATAATGGCACAGCGGTAGCTTATGCTTCCCTGCGTCCTGGCTGCGTACAAATGCGTCCAAACAGCGTTTTTCTTCAGGATTTAAACTCTGATGTTGATATGTTAAAGCAGTTAAACTTTACATCTATCTGGACACCTTATGATTTGATGATCGTACCAGCGAAAAGTTCACAAATGCTGGTGGGAAAAGAAATGGTTCTGCCAGTTGTTCTCCACTCTTGGATGCTGACAAACTCCAAGACTTTAGCAGTCGTATCACAAATATTAGCAAACCCCATTAACTAATTCGTAATTCGTAATGACGCTCGTTCCGACGCTCCTACGTCGCTAACGCTGCGCTATCGCTAACGCTGCGCTAACGTAATTCGTAATTAAGTTTTGCAGTCTTCGTAGCGATAGCGCAGCGTAAAGCCTTCTCCTTTGGAGACGCTAAGACGAACGACATGGCAACGCTATGAGCGAGTAATCGAGCGTGCCGTCTGGGGATTTTAACCCCACCGCAAAACTTGCCGCTTGATAGAAGTGGGGGACTTAAACCCACAGAATTTGTTAACTAATTCCTAATGATTAATCATAAGACTAGTATTTGATTTTTGAAAAAGCTCGATACATTTGGAGAGATATTTACCAATTCTGAATTATTCACCTCTATCCCCAATTTGTGTATGTTGTGAACTTTCAAAAATCGCTTCTGGGTAGCGATAATACTTAAACTCCATTAGGTTATAAAAGGGATCTTCTAAAAAGAAAGTACGATGCTCAAGAGGAGAACCAACAAAGCGATTTTTACTTTCTTCACGAAAAATTAGCTGCTGCTGTTGTGCCCTTTTTAGTAAGTTCTCCCAGTCATGTTCTTGGGTAAAAATTAGTCCAAAATGTCTGGGATAAATAGTCTGTTGGGGTGTCAAAAGTTCTTTGGTGACATGAGCTACTAGTTGATGACCGTGGAGATTGAGAATTAGAGCGTGGCGGTTCTCACGACCGGGAATACAGCCCAAGCCATCTACATAATATGTTTTTGTCTTGGCAATGTCAGTCACAGGAAAAGCAAGATGGAATATAGTTTGACTCATAGCTTGTATGCAAAACACTAATATTTGATACTATCTATAGCAATCCTATTTGAGTTGTGAAAATTTTTATTATGGTCGTCCTTGGTCATTTGTGATTACAAACGACAAATAACTAATGACTAATGACAGCCAACAGAAAAATATTTCATAAATGATTTAGGACTGCTATACAATTTATGCCGTTAAGTCTTGATTAGACTTCTTGCATAAGTCGGGAAAAGGGGAAGGGGAAAGGGGGAAAGGTTTGGTATTTTCCCTTTCCCCAATAAAGATGCATCCCTTTTCCCACAAGAGTGCAAAAAGCACTTTTGTAAGAGGTCTATTGTAGTCAACTGGAACACACTTTGAATTGACATTAACTTATATCCTTATATATGTAGAAGATTGTCTACATTTCTACATCGAGCTTTGAAAGCAATGTCCGTGACATTCACTAAATAATACAAACATATTACTTGGCTGAAAAAGTGTCATAAATTAAGCACTAAGCATGATAAATTCGTTATTCTATTGATATTCAGATAAAATTACTCTTGACTAATTACCAATGTCACCCTTAGTTGATTCTGTAAATCCCTGGCTGGTGGGAGTAGGATTAAACACAATTTTATTGGGTTTAGCGGCGATCGCTCCTAAAAAGCTGCTCACTCCAGCTGGATTATTCCACGCCTGGTTACTAGCCATACTAATTTGGGGAACTTTAGGCTGGCAAGGTTATGCAGTGGTAATGTTCTATTTTCTAGTTGGTTCTGGCGTTACCCGCATTGGGATGGCACAAAAAGAAGCAGAAGGAATTGCCGAAAAACGCTCTGGTGCAAGAGGCCCAGAAAACGTCTGGGGTTCGGCTTTAACTGGGGCATTGTGTGCCTTGGGAGTAGGACTACTCAATTCGGGATTTCTTATACCTAGTCCCCAATCCCTAGTCCCCAGCCCCCAATCCCTATTGTTGTTAGGCTATGTAGCCAGTTTCAGTACCAAGCTTGCTGACACCACTGCCAGCGAAGTTGGGAAAGCATACGGTAAAAGCACCTTTCTCATTACCACCCTTCAGCCAGTACCCCGTGGCACCGAAGGAGCAATCAGCTTAGAAGGGACTTTAGCTGGTGTTGTGGGTTCAGTGGCGATCGCACTCGTTGGTTGGGGAGTTGGTTTAATTGATATATTGGGCGTAGTTTGGTGTGTACTGGCAGCATTTATTGCCACCAATTTAGAAAGTGTAATTGGGGCAACACTGCAATCAAAATATACTTGGCTCACCAATGAAGTAGTGAACATTTTGAATACACTGATCGGTGCGATCGCAGCTGTAATATTTGCCTGGGTATGGGGTATTGGATATGGGGGATAGGGCATGGGGCATTAGCCAATTGAAGCAACTAGCCCAAACAATCAGCAATGAATTATTTTTAACCTGTTTTAGTTGATTATACTTAGTTAACTGATTATTTCCTGAAATTTATACAGCGTTTTTCAGAGAATTCACTTTGGCTGGCTTCTGGGCGATCGCTAATCTTTTCGATCCTGTTCTGTCTTCCCAAGAGCGTATAACTAATCATCAAAAAATATATTATCAAGAAGGCGTTCTCACACCAAGAGAATTTCCGATCGATTCCTCACCTGAAAGCATTAGAGCGTCAAAACTTCTCTTCTTGGATTAGCTGTTATATATTTTTTTGACAATTTTCACGTAATGAGTTTATGAAATCTTTATCATAATAATTCATCCATGACAAGATGATTTCTATATGATTTAATTTAAAAGTCCTATGAGTGTTTCACCATTTTTACATAATTAGTTCATGGAATCTTTACCATTTTTGACAGTCGATGACGAACCTATTTCTATTCAGGAAGCAGTAAAATACCTGCAAGCCTCTGGGAAATTGGGACAATTTATTGGGGATATCCTCCGGCAGCACGTCATTGAGCATGAAATCCAAACGCGAGACGATATCGAAATTGGCACAGCAATAACTGAGCAAGCAATCATTGATTTTAGACTCAGCAATCAATTGACTGACCCCCAAAGTTTTCAAGAATGGTTAAAGAGGAATAACACAGATTACACAGCCTTTCATACATCAGTTAGTTTTACCTACAAGCTAGAAAAACTCAAAGCTGTAGTGACGGAGCCAAAACTTCAAGAATATTTTATTGAACGCAAGATTTTTTTAGACCGGGTGGTACTTTCTCGGATTGTTGTTGATAATCGCGAACTGGCAGATGAACTACAAATCCAAATGGAAGAAGGAGGTAACTTTGAGCAACTAGCTAAAGAGTATTCAATTACAGACGACCGAGTTGTGAACGGCATGATGGGACTAATTAGCCGAGGAAGTCTGCCGGACGCACTACGGGCGGCTATTGATGTAGCAAGTCCCGGACAAGTGGTAGGACCAATAGAAATGGTTGGCGGAGCCTCTTTGCAAAAAGAAGGACCTTATGGTTTGTTTCGAGTAGAACAATTTTTGCCAGCATCTTTGGAAGATACTCAACTAAAGCAAGCACTACAAAATGAATTATTTGAGAAATGGCTAGCAGAGAAAATTCAAAAACTGACAGTCAAATTACAAGTGAGTTAAAAATTCTGGATAATGAATCTCTACGATTAGAAGTGCTAGCTTCTTTGCCTTGGAATCAACCCCCGCTGTGTTGGTTGACTCCCGAACAACAATCCCGATTGCAAGATCGATCCCAAGCCCGTCAATATCGTCTGGGAGATAAAATCTGGTCAAGCGATATTGGCGGTTACCAATTCTTCATTGTCGCTGGTAAAGTGCGTTTACGAGATGGCAGGGCAAACCCATCCAACGGGCTATCTCAAGAACGCATTGGCAAACCCATAGCTGCCCTCGATGCAGGAGATTGGTTTGGCGATTTACAAAAGCTGCCTGCGGATTTTAAAGCTGTAGCTGCTAGTAAAGAAGTGATAGTACTGTGTTGGGATGCAGCACTGTGGGCAGAATTTTCTCACCCACAGATTCAGGAATTTTGGCAAGCGTTACCAGTGGAGAGAGAACCAGAAAAGGAGACATTTTCCTTTTCTCCCACAGTTCCACTACCTCCGCCTTCCGAAGGGACTCTCCCCCTCCAACCCCAAAAAGGACTCCCAGCCGCCAACCTCATCGTCCCAAATTATCCTTTTGTTGCCAGTTGGAACACTGCTGCTGCATGTTTAACAATGGTGGCGCAACAATTAGAAAATTCTGTGCAACTGGAATGGGTGCAACGCCAACTCAGAGGACAACGCCCAAAAAATGTTGTCGAAGCAGCAGAAAAGATGGGCTTAGTGTTGCGGCGGTTGCAACTGAGTTGGGGTGACTTGCGGCAAATATCATTTCCAGCTTTATTATTGTGGAATTCTGACTTACCCCAGAGTCCCTCCTGGGTGGTAGTCTATGGAGTTAGAGGCGATCGCGCCATCGTCGCTAATCCTCTAAATCCCGATCATGCTTGTGAAAGTTTGCCCCAGTCAGTAGTTGAGGCATGTTGGGATGGACAACTCTGGCAAGTAGAACTCGTATCCCAGCAAGAACAATTTAACCTCAGTTGGTTTACCCCGGCAGTTTGGAAGTATAAGGGATTGCTAGGCGAAGTACTATTAGCATCTTTTACCTTGCAGCTTTTGGGCTTAACAACACCACTGATTACCCAAGTTGTTATTGATAAAGTGATGGTGCAGGAGAGTTTGCCGACTCTCGATGTCATGGCGATCGCCCTGTTTTTTGTCGCCATATTTGAGTCCGTACTCGGCATTCTGCGCTTATTTATCTTTACTCACACAGCTCGTCGTCTGGATTTGAGTTTATCAGCACAGCTGTTTCGCCATTTGATGCGATTGCCTTTGGCTTATTTTGAGTCGCGGCGTGTGGGAGACACAGTAGCACGAGTCCAAGAACTCGAACAAATTCGGCAGTTTCTCACAGGTACAGCATTAACTGTAATTTTAGATAGCATCTTTGCTGTGGTGTACCTGGCATTGATGTTTTATTATAACGTCCCACTCACCTTTGTAGCCTTAGCAGTATTGCCGCTGTTTGCTACATTAACAATAGTTGCAACACCAATTCTGCGTAACTGGCTCAACGAAACTTTTAACCGTTCCGCTGATAGCCAATCGTTTTTAGTCGAGACAGTCACCGGAATTCACTCCGTTAAAGCCCATGCAGCCGAACCAGTAGCACGCGATCGCTGGGAAGGCTTATTTGCTCGCTTCATCCGCACAGGTTTTAAAGCCTCTACCACCTCCAACATCAGCAGCAATATTGGTGACTTTCTTACCAATTTTTCCACGATGCTGATTCTCTGGTTTGGAGCCAAATTAGTCATCGAGCAAAAGCTGACAGTTGGGCAGCTTGTTGCCTTTCAGATGCTATCTGGTAGAGTCACAGGCCCACTTTTACGGTTAGTACAATTGTGGCAAACCCTCCAACAAGTCCTACTTTCCGTAGACCGCATTGGTGATATACTCAACGTCTCTCCAGAAGCCGAACAGGGAACTGGGTTAGTTTTACCACCGCTGAAAGGTCAAGTTAGTTTCGAGCAAGTATTTTTCCGCTACCGACCGAACTTTGAACCAGTTCTGCGGGGAATATCTTTCAATGCTGAACCAGGACAATTTGTTGGCATTGTCGGACGCAGCGGTTCTGGTAAAAGTACCCTTTCTAAACTATTACAACGCCTCTATCAAATTGAATCAGGACGCATCCTGATTGATGGTTTTGATATTAAAAGTGCCGATTTAGCATCACTGCGGCAACAAATTAGTGTAGTTCTCCAAGAAGACTTTTTATTTAACGGTTCTATTTTGGAAAATATCACTCTCGGCAATCCCGACATTAGCGCAGAGCAAGTGGTAGAAGCAGCAAGACTAGCCGTAGCACACGACTTCATCAGTCAATTACCCTATGGTTACGAAACCAATGTCGGCGAACGCGGCACCGCTTTATCTGGTGGACAGAGACAACGCATTGCCTTAGCAAGGTTATTTCTTTCCCAAGCGCCGATTTTAGTTTTGGATGAAGCTACCAGCGCTTTGGATAGTGAAACTGAACAACAAGTACTACAAAATCTGCAAAAAGTTTCCGCTAACCGTACCGTCTTTCTGATTGCTCACCGCTTTGCTCCCCTCAAACGGGCTGATTTGATTTTGGTGTTAGAGCAAGGCGTAGTTGCCGAACATGGTACTCACTCACAATTATTGCAACAAAAAGGTCTGTACTGGTCGCTATATCAACGGCAGCAAGCAAATGTATAGCAGATTTGACTAGCTTAAAGCATTCCCAATCATGTGAGGTACAGAAATTTTGAGGGGCGTTAAACTTAGCGCCCCTACCTTAGACTTCTTGCAAAAGTCTTTCTTTGCGCCTCTCTTGCCTCGTGCGTGTTAGCGAACGCGAGTGCGTCTCGTAGAGAAGCGGGGCGTAGCCCGACAAAAAAATATTTATGCAAGAGGTCTCTTGTACCCACCAAAGCAAGAAATGCTATAAACATCTGGGAAAGAGGCTTTAGCATACTCTTTGGCGAATGGAGCATAATTCCATTCGCCTTTTAAATTTGGTTGCAAACTTTAATATCAACAAAAAATTTATTTTTACAAATTTATATGAATATACAAGATAAATTTTGTAATACAAAAAACTGTAAGATTACTAACTAAAGTATGTTATTTTCTAGTCAATTGTATTTGTAGTGCCTGTGTTATCTTAAGATGTTTCTCAGTCTCAATTCCTTATAAAAAAAGGATTTGAGCGATTACATAGTGCAAATTTAATTGAACATGTGGGGTGAAACTGCTCATGCTTCTTACCAAAGATCGTAACTCTAATAATGAAAATATTGGTATAAAAACTAGTAATACATCTATCAAAATACCTGATATTTTTAATGATTCTAATAATTATTTTGGCTCCAGTGTGACTGGTGTAAATAGTTTTAGAGCCAGCGATCGCAGTAGTTACACTCCTGGGGAAGTTTATACTTCGGCAGTAGAAAATAAAGCGTATAACTACGTTAATAATAGTAATGAAAGCAACAAGAGTGTTACACAAGCGAACGCTGTTGCCGCAGCCGTTCAACCAGACCTAATAATCCAAAATGCCGTCAATCCCAGTGTTGGGTCAGTGGGTGGTAGCATTCAAATCAGCTATCAAGTCAAGAATCAAGGCGCAGGTAGTGCAGGTTATAACTACACCTACTTTTATCTTTCCAAAGACCAAACCCTCAGTGATGAAGATAGCTACTTAGGTTATGACTTCATCAGCAGTCTAAACGGTGGTAGTTATAGTTCCGAGTCCACCACACTCACCATCAGCAATAGCATCGCCACAGGTAGTTATTACCTGCTGTATCAAGCTGATGGTGATGGGGATGTCGCCGAAAGTAATGAAAATAATAACGTCGTTGCCAAAGCCATTAGCATTAGTAAAGCTGATTTAGTCATTCAAAATGCCGTCAATCCCAGTGTTGGGTCAGTGGGTGGTAGCATTCAAATCAGCTATCAAGTCAAGAATCAAGGCACGGGTAGTGCAGGTTATAACTACACCTACTTTTACCTCTCCAAAGACCAGACCCTCAGTGATGAAGATAGCTACTTAGGTTATGACTTCATCAGCAGTCTAAACGGTGGTAGTTACAGTTCCGAGTCCACCACACTCACCATCAGCAATACCATCGCCACAGG
>NZ_JACJRQ010000019.1 GCF_014697355.1 Nostoc calcicola FACHB-3891
ATTAATGCTAGCTATTATCATTAAGTGTCTTAACTTTTGAATCAAACTTAGTTTTTATGTACTACTCTGTCAGCTTTTTGTTGGTGTGTGACAGTTAGGGTGCGGAATGTGGGTTAGACAGTAGTCAGCCTATGAAGCAGAAAGTCTCATTTGTGAATCTGAGATGCTCCCGCTACATTGCTTGCAATTAGCGGTGAGAGTTGTCACTTAGTCTTGACAAACGTGCAATTATTTCTCACCGAGGTTCAGCCCCCAGTTATCCTGCAAGCTCTTGGGAATTGTGAATTCCGTCTTTTGGCCTTCCCGCTCGAGGTAATGGAGTCCCTCAATCAGCCTGCGTGAGAATGCACCGCTGATCTGCGCCGCCAGCTTCGAGCGATCCTGCATCTCGTCGGTGACTCCAAAAATCCAGCGCAGTGGACGTAAAAAGTGCCGAGTCCAATCAGCGCGTTCAATACCAACCGCTTCAACTACCCGTTCGTCGCAGATCTCGCGGATAACCGTGGGAACGATACCATCGAACATCTTGCCGGGAACGCGTTCCTTCATATAATCAACCAGCGCCGCAGTTAGTTCTCGCCCAGCATCTGACGGGGCTGCATGATAGGCTAGTATCGCATCCCACAATGCTTTGCCATCCTCTACATCACGGGGTAGCATTTCCTCCTGAATTCCCATTATGCAGCCAATGATACACCAACAGTGAAAGAACGCGGCCTCTTCCTCCGTAGTAAAGTCCAGTCCCAGCTTAGTCAAGACCTGGGGCAACAGTGCAAAGGATAGCATCGTACCAGTCAAGTCTTCCTGGTTGATAGGAACGCCGTACTCAGCAAGCCAGCGGGGATATTGCCGCATGTGGTAGCGAATTGTGGTGTGCAGCAGACGGATCTTTTGAGCCGTGCGTACCCCACGACCATTTGGCTCTAACCCACCCTCGGCCATAACATCGAGGACAAACTGTGCGGTTTCGATGATGCGTTGATGTACCCTTTTGGTGAGCCGGTGCGTCAGACTCAGTACCTGCGCTCCCTTGGCACAGGAGTAGCACGAAGGCAACGACCAGCAAAACAACGCCATCGTCATTTGCATACCATAACGCGAGAACAGTTGCTGGCCGAGCCGGATCTGCTCTCGATCCGCCCATGAAGGCCAGTCATCTGTGGTATTGAGGAAATCTTCGAGCTCGTCAGGCATTTCGACTGCCACCAGATCATCGTTGTTTTGAATGTCTTTTAGGAGTTTATTTACAGCGTCCACCTCATTCAGCCCAAAGATTTTCTCAATGACGGAATCGGCTTGCGGATCGCCGATTTCACGATACGAGTCTAGGGTGTCGCGGGTCCATCGGCTTGATAACATAGGTCTTTAACTCCGTAGTTTTTTTGAGAAATAAGTTACAGCAGATTGCAAGTTGGTAAGGTACAGATAATCGTAGGTTAGCACCGCTTTGCGCCCCTACCGGTGTACCTCATTTACCTGAAATACGCTGTAAGTGGGCAGGAAAATTTATAAGTATTGAACAAAGAACAAGTTACTAAGCCCATGTGGGTTGTCACTCAGGTAGAAATCAGCAATTCCTAGTGCGTGTTTTCAAACTCGTTATATCGTATAAAAAAAGGCGATCGCTGTCTAGTCACGATCGACCGAGGAGACTTAAGTAACGAGCAGTGGGAGAGGTTAAAATCGTTTCAGTAGACCAAAAAGTTTTCCAGAAGCCTCACCAGTGACTCCCTTATGGTTTGAAGCCTCCCCCTTTTAGGCAGGGCTGTTTCATTCCCTAAAATGGTTAAAATTGCAAAGGTCAAAGAAATCAAAATTTAGGGCAAGCGTACAATTAGGGCAAAAAATTTTGCGTCTTCAAGCCCAAATAATGTTGTTTTTCTTTGCGCCTACCCTTCGGGAACGTTTTCAACGAATGCGTCTTTGCGTGAGAATATCCCCTTGACAAATCTCACAGACTAGCGAATGAAACGGCCCTGCTTTTAGGGGGAAAACAAGAGAAAAAATTGTGTGGACAACCACGCAGTACCGACACACAATCGGTCAATATCAAATCCCCTGTTTTCTCTCGCTTGGGTTTCCTTACTCCCTCGTTAACCAGTCCCCAGTAAAGAGTCCCCAGTCCCTTGCTATACTACGCAAAACCTGTCCCTCACCGACTCGGAGAGGGACAGACTTGAACTTTAGTTCAAGGCAGAAAGAGGTTCGTCGAATTCATGTTAATGGAAGAGGGTTATGTCATGTTCGGTTGAAGACTTATGATTAAGATTGACGGGTGGACGCTCTGATGCAAAGACACAGAGACATTTTAATAATAAGTAATCATTCTAACTTAGTATCACTAATTGATTCAGAATTCTGTTAGCGTAGCGGGGCGTAGCCCATTCTGACTCCTGAATTATCCTCGATCACAATCCCAACACCTCCATTGATTTTTCAAGTACTTCTTTGGGGCGAAATGGTTTAGTCAAATATAAATCTGCACCAACCTCAATTCCTTTTTGTTTATCAAATTCCTGTCCTTTGGCTGTCAAAATTATGATGTAAATGTCATTCATTTGCAACTCGTGTTTCACAATCTGGCAGACTTTTAAACCATTCATTTTAGGCATCATCACATCCAGAAAAACCAGATTTGGCTTTTCAGTTTTAATCATTTCGAGAGCTTCTTCACCATTTCTAGCGGTTAAAAGTTCCACCCCTTCGTCTTCTAAATTTTCTAGGGCTTGTTCCATCAAAATCAAGATATTGGGTTCATCGTCAACAATCAGAATTTTTTGGGTCATAGGATTGGGGAGTGGGGTATGGGGCATGGGGTATGGGGCATTGGGAGTGTGGGGTGGTGGGGCGGTGGGGTGGTGGGGTGAAATTCTCTCCCCATCTCCCCATCTCCCTCATCTCCCCATCTCCTTCATCTCCCCACTCCCCAGTTGCCAAATTAGCGATCGGACAGCATGATGAAGAATACATTCTCCAACCCTTTCTCAAAACGTAGAGCTTTGACTAAATCGGCTTCTTGGGAGAACATAGAATCTATAATGATCATGTCAGGTTTAGCTGACAAAGCTTTATGGATGCATTCTTGGGGATTGGAAGCTTCAATTACGTTGTATCCCTGAGTTTGTAGCACATCTGATAGGATTTTTAAAGTTGAGGCATTTTTATCAACTACCAATACCTTTTTACTGGAAGTGCCTTGAGAAAGTAGTAAGCCAATTTCGCCAAGGAGTTTTTCTGTGTTGATGGGTTTGGTGAGATAGCGGTCAATACCGATATGGTAACCGCGTTCTTTGTTTTCAATAATTGACAAAATGATGATGGGAATATCTGCGGTATGAGGATCGTTTTTGAGGACAGCAGCTACATCAAAACCGTTGATTTGAGGCATCATCACGTCCAAAAGAATCAAATCGGGACGGGCTGTTTTGATTTGATGAATTGCATCCATGCCGTCTTTAGCTTCCCGAACGTTGTAGCCTTCATTTTCTAGTTGTTGACGCAGTAGTTCTCGAATGTTGGCATCATCATCTACCACCAAAATGGTTTTGCGATTTTCGTGCAGTACAGCGGTTGTGGTGATGACGTGTTCTTTGAGTTGTTTGACTAGGGCATCTAGATTCAGCTTGGCACTGGTTTTGCGATCGCTGGTGTAAATCGGAATGATAAAAGAAAACGTACTACCTTTACCAAGCTCACTCTCTACCCAGATTCTACCGCCGTGATGTTCGACGATTTGTTTGCAGATGGGCAATCCTAAGCCTGTGCCTTTGGGTTTGTCGGTGAGGGTGTCGCCGACTTGCCGGAATTTCTCGAACACTTTCGGCTGGTCTTCACGCGTAATGCCAACGCCTGTGTCAATGATGCTAATGCAAATGGCGTTGTTCTGTTGTCTGATGCGGCAAGTAATAGAACCGAATTCGGTAAACTTGATGGCATTGGAAATCAAGTTGATTAGGACTTGTAATAAACGGTTGCGATCGCCTACTATTTGAGGTAATCCCGGTTCAATGTCGCTGATTAGCTGCAAGCCGTTGGTTTCAAACAATGCCGCTGTAGAAGTAGTTGCCCAATCCAGTAACTCAGTTGGATCGATGGGCTGCATTTGCCATTCCACTTTACCTGCTTCCATCTTGGCAATGTCTAAAACATCGTTAATCAAAGATGTCAGCCGTTCTGCCTCAGACACAATAATGTTGAGATTGTCACCTACCCGTTTGATTGTTTTTTGAAGCTTGCGGTCTTCGCCGGAAAGTATGGGAAACACATCGGTTTCTAGCTTTTCTTTAATGATGGATGCAAAACCAAGGACAGAAGTCAGTGGCGTCCGCAATTCGTGAGAAACCGTGGAAATGAAGTCGGTTTTCATCTTGTCGATTTCTTTTTCCGCAGTCACATCTCGAATTAGCAACGCCGAACCAAAGCAGACGTTAGGTTCATTGGCGATCGCCCTTTTAAAAATGGCGGTGGCTACTGCCTGACCGATACGTTCTTTTGCCAAAATAACTTCAGCAGCAAACACCTCGCTGGGATGGGACTGAGTTTTTTCAACCAAATCTGCTAAACCAGATATCGGTAGTTCCTGATAGTGACCTTTGACGGTGTTGGCTGTCAATCCATACATCGCTAAAAAGGCAGGATTGAAGTGAGTAATTTGTCCAGTGATATCTGTGACTAACAAACCATCCGCTAAGTTGTCTAAAATCGCGTTTAAACCCTGGGCTTCTGCTAGGGTATTTTCCAGGGCAGATGTCCGTTCTGCAACTCTGGCTTCTAGTTCTTGATTCAGTTGCCGCAGAGCAATTTCTGCTTGTTTGCGGGCAGTAATATCAGTATTGATTTCTAGGACAGCACAAGGCTGACCAGAAATGCTCCGTTGCAGAGTCCATCGGCTTTGAACCGTAATTAGCTTACCATTGCGGCCGAGGTGCTGGACTTCTCCTTCCCAATTGCCTTGCTGTAATAATTCTGCGATGATTGCTTCTTTTGGTTTAGGAAAAGTTTTTTTGAGCAATGTGTGAATGTATTGGTCTTTTGCTTCCTCGCGCGTCCAGCCGTAAAGCCTTTGTGCGCCTTGATTCCAGTACAAGATTTTGTCGGTCATGTCGCGGACGATGATGGCATCACTGGAATGATTCAACATATCCATCAGCCGTTGATTTTCTGCTTCTGCTAGCTTGCGATCGTGAATATCGGTGCAGGTGCCAATCCATTCCCGAATGCTGCCGTCTACTTCCAGGATAGGAGTGCCACAAACAGAAAAATGGCGGTATATACCATCCTTTCGACGTAATTGGAATTCGGTTTGATATAAACTCCGGTTTGTCACAGCCACACTCCAAGCTTCTGCGGTGTGGGCACGGTCATCGGGATGAATAACATCAAGCCAGCCTGTTCCCTGAAATTCTGCTTCAGTTTGACCAGTGTAGGCCATCCAGCTGAGCATTTCACTGGCGATTCCCGCTCCTTCAGGTGTCGCCACCCAGACAATTTGTGAGATAGTAGTCACCAGAGAGCGAAACCGTTCTTCGCTCTGTTGCAGAGTTTGTTCTGCTAGCTTGCGATCGTGAATATCAGTGCAGATGCCGATCCATTCCCGAATGCTGCCATCTGCTTCCAAGACAGGGGCACCACAGACAGAGAAGTAGCGGTAAATGCCATCTTTGCCACGTAGTCGGTATTCATTTTGGTAAGTACCTTGGTTAGCTACAGCAGTATTCCAAATTTTTGCGGACTGGGCGCGATCGTCAGGGTGAATCGGATCTAGCCAGCCCCAACCTGCGACTTCCTCTTCAGTCTGACCCGTATAGGCTATCCAACTCAGCATTTGACTACCGATCGCCAATCCTTCCGGAGTAGCCCCCCAGATGATCTGTGAACTAGCAGTTACTAAAGTCCGATATCGTTCTTTAAGACGCTGATTTTCGGCTTCTGCCAGCTTGCGATCGTGAATATCAGTGCAGGTGCCAATCCACTCTTGAACACTGCCGTCTTCTTCAATCACCGGGGCACCCCAGACCCAAAAGTAGCGATAATTACCATCCTTGCCACGAATTCGGTATTCAATTTGATAAAGACTGCGGTTGGCTACAGCAGCACTCCAGACTTCTCCAGTGTAGGCGCGATCGTCGGGATGAACGGCATCAATCCAGCCTCCATTCTCAGCTTCTGCTAAACTTTGACCTGTATAGGCAATCCAGCTTTCCAGTTCAAAGCAAATTCCTTCTGGTGTGCTGATCCAAATAATTTGGGTGTTAGTTGTTACCAAAGAACGGTATCGTGCTTCGCTCTGTTTCAAGATTTTTTCGGACTCTTGGCGTTCTTGGTGGGCACCCTTGAGGTCGCTAATGTCCTCCACAGTTGATAAAATTAGGCGATCGCCATCTTTCTCAACTAACACAAGAGAAAGCCTGACTGGAACTAAATGCCCGTCTTTGTGGATGTACTGTTTCTCACAAGCTGCGTAGCGGCCAGTCTGTTCCAAGCTCTCTAGGATCGCGGACTCGGCGGCATACTTTTGGGGCATCATCTCCCAGTAGTTAAGATTCAGGGTTTCTGGGACAGTGCGCCCCACAATCGCCCCATAAGCGGGATTGATATCAATCAGTGTCCCATCGATCCGGCACATTACCATACCAACTGGACATTGTTCAAATAGCTGACGGTAGTATTCATCAACTTGGCTAGACATGGTTGAGGTTTCCTCAGTCATTTAGGTGGGTGGGATTATAGCAACAGAACCAGGACAATAAGGTGGCGTAAAGCTTTAAGGAAATTGGGTGGCGTTGGAACAGTTGGTAAATTTGATCGGGTGATGCACTGCCAAGGTCTGGACTTTGCTCGGAAAGTCGCTGGATCAGTTGAGTATGGCGAATGAGCAAATCCGCTGGTTTGAGCATTGGTATTGTTGATGGAATGAAGCCTTCGGTATCGCTAGAGGAGCATCGTTCGGTTGTGGGAGCTGGTGAAACAAAATTTGTGTCACTGTGCCCTGCTACAGCTTCTAATACTGAATAATTCACCGGAATTTGAATCCAGAATTCTGTACCTTCACCCAATTGAGAACGACATTTGAGAATTCCCCCGTGTCTGTCTACAACAATTTGGTGGCTGATTGCCATGCCTAACCCAGTTCCTTTGCCAATCTCTTTGGTGGTGAAGAAGGGATCGTAAATACGTTGGATGAGATTTTCCTTCATGCCTGGGCCGTTGTCGGCAATGCGAATTACAACCCACTCGTCGTCTAGGACTTGGGTGCGAATGGTAATGCTCGGGAGTGTCTTTTGTCCTTTGTCATTTGTGATTTGTGATTCGTTTGATGCCAATGACCAATGACTAACGACTAATGACTCTTCGAGGGCATCAATGGCATTTGCCAGGATGTTCATAAACACTTGATTTAATTGTCCGGGGTAGCATTCAATCAGGGGAAGTTTGCCATAGTCTTTGACGATTTCAATTGCCGGACGGTGAGCAGAAGCTTTCAGGCGATGGCGGAGAATCATCAGCGTCCCGTCGATGCCATCGTGGATGTTGACAGCTTTGATTTGGGCTTCGTCGTGGCGGGAGAAATTTTTCAGGGATTGGACAATTTCGACGATGCGATCGCTACCCAGTTTCATGGAATCCAGTAGTTTGGGAAGATCCTCCATGATAAATTCCACATCGATATTATCTAGCTGTGATTGCAAATCTGGGGGAGCCACAGGTAAAAATTTTTGATAGTCTTGCAGCAGATGTAATAAGTCTTGGGCGTACTCTGCAACATACCTCAAATTCCCGCAAATGAAGTTCACCGGGTTGTTAATTTCGTGGGCGACTCCAGCAATTAGTTGCCCCAAAGAAGACATTTTCTCGCTTTGGATTAACTTGGTTTGTGCCAGTTGCAAATCTTGGAGAGCTTGTTGAAGCTTTTGGGTTTGGGCTTTTGCTTGGATGGCTGCTTGGGTGCTTTGTTCGTAAAGTAAAGCTTTTTCAATGGCGATCGCTGTTTGAGAGGCAAAGATACTTACGAGTTTCAGGTGTTCAGTTCTGTAGGAGTCAGTTTTTTGTGTGCCAATGGCGATCGCTCCTAGTACCCGTTCTTTTGCTCTTAAAGGCGCACAAATTAAAGCATTAACGTTTTTTTCTCCCCATAATCGAGAATCCGCTTGCACGTCATTAATGAGTTCAGCTCGACCTGATTGCACAATGCTGCCAATAATTCCCCTGCCTGGTTCCGGCTGATTCTGCCCACAAAACACTCCAAATTCCGCAATGATTTCAAACTCAGTTCCATCGGGACTGAGCAGCAAAATCATCCCTGCTGACGATTCAATCAATTGACTCATTTCCTGAAGCACTAGTTGGGCAATCTGTCGCCGATCCAAACTTGTTGTCAATTGAGTTGAAATATCTTCAAATAAATCAATTTCCTGGTATCGTTCCAGCAATTCTTTCGCAAGTATTTTCTTCTCGGCTTCTTGTTTTGCTAAACACGAGAGCAAACTCGCTACTAAAGTTGCCTGTTCTTTGCCAACAACCCAACCGATAATTTGTCCTGAGGCCTCTATTGGATATCGATTTTCTGATATTTGCTCGCCAATACTAATGAGTTTCGTGCCGTCTACCAGCTCAACATCAATTGGGATGTTCAGTTGGTATACTAAGTCCTGAAGCAGAGATGCCAACTCTTGTTTGTTTAGAATCTTTCTCAGGCTAACTGCCGACATGAAACACCTCATCTAAAGTGAGTTGTAAATTTCCAGGAGTCAAAAAAACCGAGTAATTAATTTTATGTGCCACTTCTACCATTAAGTTTCCCAAGGCAGACATTTTAGGAATTTCCATAAAAATCTAGGGAATATAATAATTTGCCAATAAGATTAGTTTTCCCAGAAACATTGGTGGCATAACAGTAATGTTAACGGGCAGCAAATAGTTTTCAAGTCTGCAAGAAAGATGCCCTCGAACGGTGGAATATTAACGTGGCGGGGGAAAGGGGAAAGGGGAAGGGGAAAGGGGGAAGGGGGAAAGGGAAAGGGGGAAAGGTTAAATTTATCCACTTTACCCTTTACCCTTTAACCTTTACCCCTGTTTTTAATTCTTACCCTTTTCCCCTTACCCTTTCCCCTTTCCCCCTTCCCCCTTCCCCTTTCCCCCTTCCCCTTTCCCCCTCTCGGTAATTGAGAGATTACAACGGCAAAATATACTTTGAATTAGGGTTACGTAGATCGCTCTAATTCTGACCCTACAAATTCATCTTCTTTTATTACGAAAGTTATAACGCAAAGTCATCGCCACCTTGAAAATCAAACTCTGCCCGATAGGAATATTCAATTTTCAGCGTATAGTCTGCACTATTAGGACTATTGGTTTCTATTACTATTTCCCTTAATACTTCTCCAGTAGATTCAGAGTTATGAGAACGCATGGGAAGTAAGTCACCAAAGGCTATTTCTGAGGATGGTTTAATTGTAACGGCTGGTGTTCCATCGGCTAAATTGCCAATAGGAGTTCCATCGGTTTTTAGCAATGCCGATACAACGGCTGTTAAACTTCTGAAGGTGATATTTGAGTAACAGTTAGAGGCGACGATCGCAATAGTTTCCGATCCCTGCACCGCCAATGGTTGCCGATCGCTCCTTAACTCAAAACACGGTAGTGGCTGCTGGATCTCTAACTGAATCCCAACTGGACGGCTATTACAAATTACCTTTTGCAGAACTTCTGTAAAGCCATCAATAGAATCGCGATCGGTAAAAGCTTGTCCGCCTGTTTCTTGAGCTAATCTGGCGTATTCTTGCTGTAAAGTATCTTTAAATTTGCTCTTGGTGGTGCCAAAATAAGTATGAACCTTCACTGCTGCCTGCTGAGCTTTGGCGATCGCTTTATTGGCAGCGATAATATCTTTCTCTTCGGTTCTGTCTCCTCCAGCTTCGAGGGCTTCATCTCCCAAATAGAAAATCGATCGGGTTGCACCCAGTCGCCAATCAAAATGAGTTGAGATATCTTCTACAGTTCGAGCCGCATCTTCCTGCGCTCCCGCATCAGGTAATTGTCCTCGCTTTCTGGCTCGCAGCTCTCCCTTGGAAATTTGGCACTCTGTCAAGAGGTAATCCCGTACTGTCCGATTAAAATTTGTCTTTTTCCAAGTACCTTCGATACCAAACCAAATCACTCTCAAATCGCAAGGACAACTAGAAGCGGCGGTAGCAATTGCTGCGGCGGCGGCATTGCTCAGATCGGAAGCTTCATCTTTCATCGAAGGGCTAGTATCAATGACGATTACTAAATCCACGGGGTCTTTGACTGTGGCGCTGTCGATTCTGCAAGGGCGCACCGTGGGAATGATTTGTTGTTTTTGACTCATATCTTTGATATGCACTCTGATTAGTTGATCCTGATTCCTGTTATTTTGGCATAGACCAAGAATGAATTTCGCCTCTGAGTTTTCTCGGTTCGGCTCTTTCAAGTTCAGTAAACCGAAAAGTTTGGCGATCGCTCCCTTCTGATTTTCAGAATATTCAAAAATAACTCTCAGGAGGGATTGACAATACATCAACTTGCCTAAAGTATCCCCCCTTCGTAAGAAACTGGTTATAATTATTTTCCATCTCTATTCAGAAATCAAACTCTCGTCTACACAGTATTTATATGGGACGTGCTCGTTCTAAATCTGACTTACCCACAAAAATCTGTCCGGTATGTCAACGTCCTTTCACATGGCGTAAAAAGTGGCAAGATTGCTGGGAGGATGTGAAATACTGCTCAGAACGTTGTCGTCGTCGCCGTTCTGAAGGGAATAAAGGATTGGGGACTGGGGACTAGGGAGTGGGGAAATGAGGAGGCAGGGAGCAGGGAGCAGGGAGCAGGGGAGAAAATCTTCCCCTCTGCCCCCCGCAAGAACTGCCCCCCTGCTTCTTCCCACGCCCCATACCCAATGCCTCATGCCCAATCTCTAGCAAAATCAACTGCAACACAGACGCAAATAGGGCAAAATATCAATGAAGTCACAGGTGCAACCTAAATTAATTATTCATGGGGGGGCTGGTAGTTCTCTCCACGGTAAAGGAGGATTGGAAGCGGTACGTCGATCGCTCCATATAGTAGTAGAACAAGTCTATTCTTTGCTATTAGCCGGAGCAAGTGCTTCTGAGGCGGTAGTGCAGGGTTGCCAAATGCTAGAAGATGACCCCCGCTTTAATGCTGGTACTGGTTCAGTACTGCAATCTGATGGGCAAATCCGCATGAGTGCTTCGTTAATGGATGGCGCATTAGGGCGATTTAGTGGTGTAATTAATATTTCACGGGTGAAAAATCCCATTGACTTGGCACAATTTTTACAAAACTCGCCAGATCGAGTGCTGTCGGATTTGGGTTCGGCGGAATTAGCGCGGGAAATGCAACTTCCCAGCTATAACGCTTTAACTGATTTACGCTTGCATGAATGGATACAAGAACGCCAGGATAATTTTAAAAGCACGATGGCTAATGTGGTGGCAGAACCCGAACTACTAGAAACCAGTAATGCTGGGCGCGGTACTATTGGCGTGGTAGCTTTAGATGCCTATGGTCAGATCAGCGCTGGTACTTCCACTGGCGGAAAAGGCTTTGAGCGGATTGGGCGGGTCAGTGATTCTGCTATGCCAGCAGGTAATTACGCTACTAGTAATGCTGGAGTTAGTTGTACTGGTATTGGGGAAGATATTATTGATGAGTGTTTAGCAGCCAGGATTGTGGTGCGTGTCACTGATGGTATGCCTCTCAAGGATGCCATGCAACGATCCTTTGGGGAAGCTTATCAAAATAAACGGGATTTAGGGGCGATCGCTTTAGATGCTAATGGGGCGATCGCTTGGGGTAAAACCTGCGAAATCTTACTCGCCGCCTACCACGACGGCGCAAAAATTGGTGACACCTTGGAATGGACTGGCAACGAACTCATAGGTTACTGCTGAATTAGTTTCAGCCCTTCGGACAAAATGTCTTCCCGATCGACCATTGCGGCTAATTCTTGGGCTTCATAACGCCCTTCAAATGCTTCTAGCGCTGCTCTTTTGAGTGCAACTTGATATCCTTGTTGGAGAATATCCATTAATTCTGAGGGATTCAAGTACACACCACCTGATTTGCGGCGCTTATTTATTTTGTTGATTTCCCGCACCGTATTTTCAATAGAAACATCCCAAGACCGAGTAGAACGTTTTTCAGCCTTTTGTTTAATTAAATGGATGAGCAGAATCACACCATAACTATCAATTTTATTGATTTTGTCACTCAGGCTCATTTCTTCTAACTCATCCACCAACACCAGCGCTTCATGGATTTTGTTCTGTTCTAGAAGTTGCCTCAGTTCTAGCAGTTCTTCCATACTAAATTTTGTTCGTCTTGTTTCGATGACTCAAATGAGACAAGCTAAAACCATAAAAGGAATTTGATTGTATTTGAGCGGTGAAATAACTCAGATACAAGGGTGCGTTAGGAACTAATCCACCATCAGATCGATGTACAGCTTCTGCTAATTCACCTCAAAAAGAGCGCGTGGCAATCCTGACTGGCGAATAATGGACTGTAAAGTGCCGACACGAAGCTCGTCATAATTAGGAACAGGAACGGTTATAGTTGACCCTTCTGTTCGCTGTTGCATAATAATATGGCTACCACGCTGGCGTACTTGCACAAAGCCATGCAGTTCTAAAATTTGACATACTTCCACACCCGAAAGAACACGCAGCTTACCCAAAACTTACCTCTAGACGGGTAATAAAGACTTCTGTAATTAGTCGATCTTGGACTTCAGAGGGGTCAGCTGTCTCAAAGAATAGTTCCAATGCCTCAACTAAATTACTGCGTGCTTCTTCAATGGTGTTACCTTGGCTAGCAATATCGAGTTCTGGACAAAGGGACACATAGCCGTTTTCCTCACGCTCAATAATTGCAGTGAATTGTTTTGTTTTGCTCATGTTTTACCTGTAGTTAAATCAGCTAATCTGATGATTTAATTATCGCTTTACTAACTCTTCCTCCGCCAACCTAGTTTCACCACCTGACGACTACGGCCGATCGCCAAAGCATCATCAGGAACATCTTCTGTGATTGTGGAACCAGCAGCGATGTAGACATCATTACCCAAGGTAACTGGAGCTACTAAAACACTATTGGAACCTGTTTTAGTGCGATCGCCTATTTTAGTCCGGTGTTTCTTCACGCCATCATAATTGGCAGTAATTGTACCAGCACCAATATTTACCTGATTGCCGATAACGCTATCGCCTAAATACGACAAATGTGCTGCATTTGTGCGATCGCCTAACTGCGTATTTTTCAATTCCACAAAATTTCCCACACGACAACCAGCACCCACTTCTACGTGACCCCGCAAATGGGCATAGGGACCAATTCGGCTTCCTGCGTTTACAGTGCTATCTGTCACCACTGAATACTGCACGGTGACATTTTCAGCCAACTGGCTATTTTCAATTAAACTCCCCGGGCCAATGTGACTTCCCGTTTTAATCACTGTATTTCCCCGCAGATGAGTTTGGGGTTCAATAATTACATCTGGCTGTAACTCTACTGTTTCATCAATGGTGATGCTTGTGGGGTCGATGAGGGTGACACCTGCTAGCATCCATTTTTCCTTGACTCGCCTTTGCAAAATTTCATAAGCTGTTGCTAGTTGCAGGCGATCGTTGATGCCAAGAATTTCTTGATAATCTTTTACATCCACTGCCATGACTTGTCCGACCTGAGTCACAGCATCGGTGAGATAGTATTCTTTTTGGGAATTGTTTGCCTCTAAGAAAGGAAGTACCTTTGCTAAATTTTGCCAGCGAAAGCAGTAAACACCGGCGTTAATTCGGTGATTTTCTTTTTGGGCAGGAGTACAATCCTTGTGTTCGACCATTTGCTGGACAATATTTTCATCGTTACAAAAAACGCGCCCGTAGCCTGTGGGGTCGGGTAGGTGCGAGGTGAGAATAGTGGCGGCGTTCTGATTTTGGGTGTGAATTTGTAACATCTGCTGAAGGGTTTCACTACGTATCAATGGTAAATCCCCGTTCAGTATCAGCAAATCCCCAGTGTAATCTTCTAAGTAGGGAAGTAGCTGCTGGATGGCATGACCTGTTCCTAATTGCACAGTCTGTTCGACAAACTCCAAGTTCGGGATTGAATGCATAGCAGCTTTCACTTCCTCGGACTGATACCCGACGATCGCAATTCGCCGTGAGGGTGAAAGGGGTTCTACACTTTCGAGAACTCTCTCTACTAGCGATCGCCCACCCAAAGAGTGTAAAACCTTGGGTAAGGTTGATTTCATTCGTGTGCCGCGTCCGGCTGCTAGAATTGCTACAACTACCATAATTAGCTATCAGCTATCACTAAAATTCTCGTTAATGCTGTTGGTACTTCAATATATAGGCTCAAATCATACCAGCTAATCATAGAAGACTCAAAGGAGCAAGGGAGCCACAATTTAGAATTCAGGAGTCAGAATGGGCTAAACGCCCCGCTATCGCTAACAGGAGTCAGAAGAACTTTACCGATCAAAATAGGAAAAAACCGATTGTGACAGTCGGGGGTAGGGAATATCGAATAAAAAGCCGAAAGTATAATAATAGGAATTAATTAGTGTCGATCGCAGTAGCTAAAAGTGATTATTCCCTAATCCCTCTGTTTTTGCTGATAAAAGCAAATAAATTCAGCAAACTGCTCTACTAGTTTAGGATTGCGCCAACCAGAATCAGCCTCTTTTAACATCACTGAAAGTGCTTCTTCGGTGGTTAGGGCTTCTTTGTAAGGTCGTTCGCTGGTTAGGGCATCGTAAATATCAATTAACTGAAATATTTGGGCCAAATATGGGATATCATCCCCTTTGAGTCGATCGGGGTAGCCTGAGCCATCCCAGCGTTCGTGGTGATGGCGAATAATGGGAATTACACCGCGCATACTGCGTAGTGGCTGGCAGATTTTTTCTCCAATTAAAACGTGCTGCCGCATAATCTGCCAATCTTCGGGGGTGAGTTGGCCTTTTTTCAGCAGCACCGCATCGGGAATACCCACCTTGCCGATATCGTGGAGATAACCGCCCCACATCAAATCTCGAATTTGGTACCGCGAAAGATTGAGGTATTCACCAAAAGCTTGTCCCAGTTTTACTAGTCGTTCACAATGACCGCCTGTATTGGGATCGCGGCTTTCAATGGACATGGCAATGGAAAACAGTACTTGTTCGGCATGATCTAAGTCTTCGTTGAGACGCTTTTGCCGCACCAAGGACTTGACACGCGCTGCGAGTTCTACGCGATCGAAAGGTTTGGTGAGAAAATCATCTCCACCAACTTCAATTCCTCGAATGCGCGATCGCCGATCGTTTAATGCTGTAATAAAAATTACTGGTATTAGCCTGGTTTGCTCATCCTGTTTAAGCAATTGACAGACTTCAAATCCATCCATTCCCGGCATCATCACATCCAGCAAAATCAAATCTGGCTGTTTTTGGGTTACTAATCCCACAACAATAGAACCACTGTCTGCCTCAATGACTTCGTATCCTTCCATCCCCAAAAGGGCAACAGCAGTCATGCGACTGGCCGCATGATCGTCAACCACTAAAACCTTTGGTGGATCTAAATCAAACCCATTCACTTTAGAACCTTTGGCTTGTAGTGTTTTAGAGACCAATGAATCTTGATTAGAATTAACATCACTTTTCATCCAAGAAGACACTGCTTGGTTATCTTCAAGCATCAAGTCTTCTTGAGATAAGCCTAAAGAATAACCCTCTAGATTTTGCGAGCCTATGGCATGATTTGAACCGATACTTTTCACTGTGCTTAGGGGGGTTGACCCATCAACAATTTCGTCTTTAAAGCCTCTATGGTTGGATTCCCATTGAATCACAAAGGCACTCCAATTATTTCCACAAGTTAACAGTGTCAGATTTCAAAATAAATTTAGTATTCGACTGTATTTGAGTTACGGTTTCCATAGGGATTATTATGATGTCAAGCTGCCAATCTGGTTTTTTCACCGTATGTATTTTTTATGTTACGAATAAAGAGTATCTTGTTGTCAAATTTTTTGCTTCTCATTCCAGTATCATAAATTACTACAGATGTTAAATCAGGCTTTTTACGGAGATTTTTCGCGTGTCAGCGACAGAAAAGCCTCTAAATCCAAGCTTTTGATCGCAATCTCTAGTTTGTAGTTGGCAGTATTAATGGTAATCATTAGGTATACACGTTTTTACTTACTCAGTTATAGCAATAGTTAAATACTGTTAACAAACATGTAATATTGGCTACTTATTTTATAGTTTAAATTATTTGGCTCAAAAAAACTCGTTTCCTGAGTATTTAGAAAACGAAATCAGAATTTTCATTTTATTTGGAAGTCCCTAAAGGCTGTAGTTGGATCGCTCAACAGCCCGTCGTAGCGAAAAGTCACAGCGGGCTTCCTTAGATCTGTGAGCGCAGCTCTGTTCGACGTAGGGCAAAGTCAGAGGTGAGGTTTCCTCCGCTCTGAACTTTGTAACAGAGGAGCTTAAAGGCAACAGGCAACAGGCAACAGGCAACAGGCAAAAGTGTTTGCGTGGGACGGGGATTTAAACCCCGCCCCACGCAATCTCACCTTCGAGGCGGGGCTTTTGACCTTTGATTGTTGGTCGAGGAAACAGGCAACAATTTTGGCGTCTCACCAAAAATCTTTACTCTTGCCTGTTGCCTGTTCCCTATTCCCTCGACCGAAGGTCGGTCACTTTTCAAGCTAGACATCGCTAGCCAATTAGAAACTAGTGGTCTCAATACGGTTCGGTTAAAAGGGAAAGGTTTCAAATACATCCTTTACCCCTTACCCCTTAACCTTTTCCCAGACCACAAGGGAAGTTTATACTGCTTATCCGAACCGTATTGCTAGTGGTCTGTCCCATTAGTTCCGATAAAAAAATCCCTGCCTTGCGTTGCCGATAGCCACCTTTTGCGCCAACTAGAGGTAGGTTCGAGGGAAGAAGCTTGTTGCTCTTGTTGTCGCCGCCTGAGTATAACTTCACTGGAATCGCTCAATTCAAAATCGCGGTAGGGAATGGCAGCACGAGTTAGTAGGTGTTCCTTCTCAGCTTGTGAGAGAGGGGAAGAGGAAGTGCAGAAGGGAAATTTCTCTCCCCTGCTCCCCTGCTCCCCTGCTCCCCATCCTCTTATATTTGCTGCCACAGTACCGGGCGATCGCCTACCCACCGGTGGCGTAGAACCAATGGCCAACCCAGCAGACAAAAGTGCTGTGCGTACAGCAGCAGCACAAGAATAAGTGGCTAATAAACCATCTTGATGTAAACACAATGACAGCTGTTTAATAAATTCAACAGTCCATAATTGGGGACACTGTGGTGGTGAAAACGGATCGAGGAAGATTGCATCAGCCAAAAAATCCGACTCACGTACCAGGGCGATTGTCTTTCTAGCATCGCCAATTAGTAGCTTCGCTTTCAAGGAAGCTGTTTGCACCTGATTCTCAAAAGCTAGCTGGGACAAAATTTCAATGTAATTGCAGTTCCAATTGTCAAACAAATGATGAGCGATCGCAGCTTGTGGTACCGCTGCATTCAGTTCTAAACCGATTACTTCAATATTACAACTGGGATTTACTGCCCAAATTGTCTCCAAAGCAGCGGCGGTGTTATATCCCAAACCATAACAAACATCCAACAGCCGCAAAACTGGTTTTTGTGCCGCTGTAGTCAGTTGAGTGGGTTCCACAAACTTGAAAAAACTTTCCTGCTTAGCACCATAATGGCTGTGAAAGGATTCACCAAACTCTTGAGAAACAAAAGTGAAGGAACCATCTGCTGTGACCTTAGGTGTAAAATTTTCTAAATTAGTCATTAGTCATTAGTCATTTGTTTTTCCCCGCGTCCCCGCGTCTCCCCCATCTCCCTCATCTCCCCCATCTCCCATGCCCAATTCCCAATTCGTTGTTTCCCCAGCTTGGCTGTTTGAACATCTAGAAGATCCCGAAATAGTTATTGTGGATTGTCGCTTTTCTCTAGCTGAACCACAACTAGGACAACAACAGTATCAAGAAAGTCATATTTTGGGGTCATATTATTTAGATTTGAATCAGGATCTTTCTAGTACAGTGGGTAAGCATGGCGGGAGACATCCTTTACCTCAGCCTAATGATATCGCTAACAAATTTGCAGCGATCGGGATCGATTATCAAAAAACCCTGGTTGTAGCTTATGATGATTCCCGCTTTGCTTTTGCATCTCGTTTGTGGTGGCTGTTGCGCTATCTAGGACATGAACGAGTAGCTGTACTCGATGGAGGTTTTGCTGGATGGCAAAAGGCTGGGTATCCTGTTACGGATGTTATTCCTCCCTCCCGCATGGCGACATTTGTACCTGAAGTCCAAACAGAAAAAGTTGTAGATATTACAGCGGTGAAAAGCCGCAAAGATAGACCAGATGTCGTATTGGTAGATTCCAGAGAAAGCGATCGCTACCGAGGTGAACGAGAACCAATTGATAAAATTGCCGGACATATTCCTGGTGCGGTTAACTATCCTTGGCAAGAAGTTACAGATTCTTCAGGTTACCTACTCCCCCAAGCAGAACAACGCCGTCGCTGGCAGAACCTAGAAACAGCCGAAGAAATCTTAGTTTATTGTGGCTCTGGCGTTACCGCTTGTGTGAATTTACTTTCTCTAGAATTAGCCGACATCAGCAAAGGTAAACTTTATGCTGGTAGCTGGAGTGATTGGATTTCTTATTTATAGTTAGGAGTTAGGAGTTAGGAGTTAGGAGTTAGGAGTTAGGAGTTAGGAGTTAGGAATAAAAATTCATAACTCTTAGAGGATGTTTGAAAAGTATTGGGCGAATATAATTCGCTACTAAACAAGCAAAGTCTACCTGCGTGGACTAACACAAAACCAAGGTTTTCAAACCCACGTAAGTGGGTTTCGTCTGTGTAGCCGCGATTTCCAATCGCCCGGTTAGTAATAATTTAGACTTTTCAAACAACCTCTTAACTCTTAACTCCTAACTCCTAACTCCTAACTCCTAGCTCTCCTCACTTTTTTCAAAACCGACCTAATTGCAAATTATAATTAATGCTGAAGAACCAGCCATCAAAATCAATATTTTGGGCGGTTGAACTACCCAAAGTTACCCCAGTCTGAACATTCATACTACTAGAATTGGATATTCGGTAATTTAGGTGCGCGAATAGCCGATGAAATTGGTCTTCTCGATCGCGCTGTGTAAAGTCAGAGAAGTTCACTTGGTAGTCAATACCAACTTGGAGAGGCTTTTGCAAGTAGTAGTTTAGAGATAACCAAAAAGAATTGATGATGCGACTGCGACTTTGGGGGTCGGCAAAATTGAAGCTCAATTCGTAGAAGCTATCTAGCATTAATCTTGAGCTTAAGGGATCTCGCCGTCCGAAAGACAGTTGCAGGGAATTTTCGTTTAAAAAGCGATCGCCTGCTTTGAAGCTATTGGGGCGATCGCTGTTGTTGGCATAAAATAACTGCTGATTGCTGAAACTGATTTCTCCGTACATTCGCCGCGATAGCTGCTGGTAAAGACCCAGATTAAATCGTAGCTGGTTGTAATGGTATTGCGACTGATCTAGATAACGAATGATGTTGCCATCAATTGAACCGTTTAAATAAGTTTTAGATCCCACAGGGAAATATGCAGACGCTAGTGTGAGTCCAGAAATAATTAAACCATCTTCTGTTGGATTGTTTTTTGAGGAAAAAATGTTGGTCGTTTGGAAGTAACCTACACGACCTTGTAGATACCCGATGGGTTTAAATTTAGACACAGGTTGCAGTGGCAGTGGCTGTTGTTCTAGAGGCTTCAACCGCACGCGTAACCCCAATTCGCGATCGCTATCAGACTCAGACGGCTGTTTTGGCTGTTGCAGCAGGGTTCTTAGCCTCTCTAACCTTTGAGAACGATTTATCTCAGGTGGATTCAAAAGTTGTTCTGTTGAGTCTGGACGAGATGTAGGTAAATTACTTGGCTGCGATTCTAGCTGTGGGGGGTCATTTTGTTTTTGAGTATCCCCAGGTTCTGGATCTGGTGTTGGTTCTGGTTGTGTAATTTCTGGTGTTTGCTGTGCCAAATATAACTTTGCTTGGGAGTCCAAACTCTGCAACTCACCCGACTGCTTACACAAAGAGTTAATCTCTAGTTGCTCTAATTCCTGACATGCCCGATCGCTTACCTGCGTAGTTGTTAAAGATGTAATTTTTGATGCCAAATCCTGATTTGGAGATTCTGCTGCATTTACTCTGATGCAACCCCAACTTCCACAACTGGAAGCTAAAAAAATCCAAACAAACAAATTTTTCCAGTTCTTGAGTCGCATCTTTTAGATCGCGTTGAGCGCGTTTAGCGAATGTAGACCTAGAAGCTTGATCGTAAGTTCCGACTCAAAAAATACTATTGAGTGTATCTAGTTCAGCTTTTTAGGTATATACTGATATCTACAAACTAAAGTTACTCTTTTTCGGATTCCTTCCCACATTGTTTTTCCAGAATTATCTCCTCTGGTACAAGATTCCTTAATTATTCTTAAATAAATAGGTAGGAATAAACAAAGCAACATTACAAAATGTAAACATAACTGAAACTGTTGCCCATGAAAAATTACGAATCATGCCTATAAAAAATTAATTTTCATTGTGCTGACGTAACTTAACGCTCTTCTATCACCTTGAAACTTATAGTTTGTACAAATCATCTACTGTAGTATTTACAGTAATTGTCAGCAAATTTGATGCTAATAAAAAATTTTCTTAACTCAAAGAAAGTCTAGCAGAGAATTTTGGAGACTCCATCGTACTACTTTCATAAGAGTAATAGAAGAACGCCAGTAAAATACAGCTAGCAATTAACTTCATAACAGGCATCTAAAACTTCTTGTTGGCTGAGGATATCGTAAAGTATTATCTGCTAAGACGATATCTGAAAGTTGATTGTTGTATTAAACAACTGTATATCCCCTAAAATCAGGGTTTACAAAGTTTAGTTTGAGATATTTTTCCCTTTTTTAAGATGTGTTAGCGGGAAGATACTGAAATATTGAACACTTGAAAAGATATCCTCTAAACCATTGTTTATTGAATTATTGATATTGTTCGTCAGTTTTGAAAGCTCCTCTAGACTTCATTTCATAAAACGGGAATTTGAGAATAAAAACTTAAACAAACTAAATACATACTTATTATTTGTTTATTTTGTCTATCAAATGTAGACTCAAGTGCAGATAATATTGACATCAAAAAGCTCGGTATAACAATTACCAGCAGCTTCAATGCTCAGCGTATTTGGTATTAGTTGAAGTTTACAAGTTATGAAACTATGGCATTCCGCTTTGATTTTTGAACTTATTTACGTGGTGGGCGCAACGCAAGCGCGATAGGTAGGGAGGGAGGAGCCGGTACGGTTTTTTTGGTTCCCAAAATGAGCAGCTAGCTAAGTCAAGTGGCATTGGAGAGTAGGGAATAGGGAATCAGCCTTTTCGAGTTATATGAAGTTTTTTAAAAAATAAAATAGGAGTCCTATATGTTTAATAAATCTTTACCACTGTTAGTAATTGGTTTATGGGGAATTGTGGTGTTACCTTTGCCAGATCGGGTAAGTGCGGCAACTCCTCTAACACGAGCCGAGATTCAGAGTATACGTAACTTGGTACAACTAATACCCAAGAACAAACTTAAGAAGCGTCCTGCACAAAAATCAGATGCGATGATTCCTGGGGATGGGTTGTCAACTGGTCAAGCTTCCCTAGCAGACTTGCGCTTTAACGACGGCTCATTGGCAAGAGTTGGGGAACAGGCTATCTTTCAATTTTTGCCCAAGACTCGCAGCTTTAGACTGTCAAACGGAACTGCGTTGCTGCTTATACCACCTGGAAGAGGGCAAACACGTATACAAACGCCAAGCGCAGCAGCGGCAATTCGTGGTTCAGCATTATTTGTACGTTATGACCAACAAACAGACACCACAGTTGTGGGTGCCCTGACAAATAGCGGCATTGAAGTTTCTAATAAGGAAGCTTCTCAAACTCAGGTGCTGCAAGCAGGACAGCTGATGGTTATAGTTAAAGGCAAATTTCAGGGTTTATACGATTTTGATCTGAGAAATTTTTATGAAACTAGCGATCTAGTTCTGGGACTGGATTTAAATAGGCAAAATATGACACCTAATCCTGACCCAGCGATCGCCAGCGTTCAAGCTGAAACTGCTGCGGCTTTACAAGCACAGTCGCCCATAACAGGTGAGGGAGTAGTTGAAAACCCATCTTTCTTACAGTTAACTGCTAGCCCCACAAATTCTACAGCCAACGATATTGTTACAAATGATTCCGCACTAGACCCCATCCAAGATGATTCCCCAGTAAACTCCTTTGAGGAAACAGGACAAATCCTATCAAACACTGAACAGGCTACTACAACGAGTAACAATAGCAACACAAAAGTTCAGACTAATAACGTTCCTATTGATTCTAGTGGAACCACAACCATACCTCAAACTCCCGTTGTAAATACGGGTAATGAAAACCCCGTTGTCAATACAGGTAATGATAACTCTGCCGGAGGCATGGGTAATGATAACTCTGCCGGAGGCATGGGTAATGATAACTCTGCCGGAGGCATGGGTAATGATAACTCTGCCGGAGGCGCAGGTAATGATAACTCTGCCGGAGGCATGGGTAATGATAACTCTGCCGGAGGCGCGGGTAATGATAACTCTGCCGGAGGCGCAGGTAATGATAACTCTGCCGGAGGCGCAGGTAATGATAACTCTGCCGGAGGCGCAGGTAATGATAACTCTGCCGGAGGCGCGGGTAATGATAACTCTGCCGGAGGCGCGGGTAATGATAACTCTGCCGGAGGCGCGGGTAATGATAACTCTGGTGGAGATACAGTACCTGACCCAAACCCTCCGGAAACTACATAAAACTACTCAAGTACTCTGTGATATCAGGTTCGCCTAAATACTTACGATAAGAATGACGCAAAGAGGGAGAGACGCTCTTACGCGGAGAATTTTGAATCGTAAGTGATTAGCCGGACTTGATATGATAGTGTGTCCCATCATTTAATCAGAGTGCTTGAAGCAAAAAGCCCACAAGGAAGAGGGAATCTAAAGCTTGTGGACTTACTTACCTGTTTCCAGGTGAGTCCCATACACAACTAAACCTTTCTACAAGGGACTCTACACCAAAAAAGTAATATTCCCTACGACCAGAAAGCATCTGCTAACGCTAGATTAAATCAAGGGCAAGACTTACACAGGGCATAGCGGATATCCTTATATAGTTCACTGACATTTTGTGTGTAAGTTCTCAGGAACTAACTTGTTGCTAGAGAGATATAAAAATTTATGACTTTTGATTACGACCTATTTGTAATTGGTGCGGGTTCTGGAGGTTTGGCAGCTTCCAAGCGGGCGGCTAGCTACGGGGCAAAAGTGGCGATCGCCGAATATGATTTAGTTGGCGGAACTTGTGTCATTCGCGGTTGTGTTCCTAAAAAACTCATGGTTTATGGCTCTCACTTTCCTGCACTCTTCACTGACGCCTCAGGCTATGGCTGGAAAGTGGGTAATGCAGAATTGAACTGGGAACATTTCATTACATCTATAGATAAAGAAGTTCGCCGACTGTCGCAAGTACATATCAGCTTTTTAGAAAAAGCCGGAGTAGAACTAATTCCTGGTCGTGCCGCATTGGTAGATCCTCACACAGTAGAACTTGATGGACGCAAAATTACAGCAGACAAAATTTTAGTTGCTGTTGGTGGACGTCCCATGAAACCAGATTTACCAGGAATGGAATATGGTATTACCTCTAACGAAATCTTTCATCTCAAAGAACAACCAAAACACATTGCCATTATTGGCGCTGGTTATATTGGCACAGAATTCGCCTGTATTATGCGCGGTTTAGGTTCTGAAGTAACGCAAATTATCAGAGGTGAAAAGATTTTGAAGGGATTTGATGAGGACATCCGCACAGATATTCAAGAAGGTATGAAGCAGCATGGAATTCAGGTGATTAACAATAATGTGGTAGAAAGAGTTGAACGCGTGCCAGAAGGGGTGAAACTGACTTTATCAGGAGAAAATCAAGAACCAGTAATTGCTGATGTGTTTTTAATAGCCACTGGTCGGACTCCAAATGTAGATGGACTAGGTTTAGAAAATGCTGGGGTTAATTTTGTCCCTAGTTCTATAGAAGGACCAGGATACACCAGCACAAATGCGATCGCAGTCAATGAATATAGTCAAACCAGTCAACCGAATATCTTTGCTGTTGGCGATGTCACCGATCGAATTAATTTAACTCCCGTAGCAGTTGGTGAAGGTCGCGCCTTTGCTGATAGCGAATTCGGCAATAATCGCCGAGCCTTCAATTATCAAAACGTGCCCACAGCCGTATTTTCTACCCCAGAAGCCTCAACAGTAGGCTGGACAGAAGCCGAAGCTAGGGAGAAACTCGGCGACGAGTCCGTAAAAATTTATCGCGCTCGCTTCCGCTCTATGTACCACAGTTTGACCGGCAAGCAAGAGAAGACAATGATGAAATTAGTAGTTGATAGCAACACCGATAAAGTGCTAGGCGCTCACATGGTGGGTGAACATGCAGCTGAAATCATTCAAGGTGTAGCGATCGCTGTCAACATGGGCGCAACCAAAAAAGACTTTGACGCGACTGTTGCCATACATCCCTCGGTAGCTGAAGAATTTGTCACAATGCGATAACTAGGTCATTAGTCCTTTGTCTTTGGTAAATGACCAATGACTAAGGACAACCCCAATGGGAAAACTCGGATGCCTACACAGTATATTTACTTACACGGTTTTGTTTCCAGTCCCAAATCTGCCAAAGCACAGTACATAGGCGATCGCTTTACCGAAATTCACACAGAACTGAAAATTCCCGATTTGAATGCTGGGGATTTTTCCCAGTTGACAATCACTCGTCAAATCGCTCAAGTTGCAGCAGAACTTCCGAAAGATTCTACACCAGTAACGCTTATCGGCTCAAGTTTGGGTGGTTTGATTGCTGCTCACCTAGCACAGCAACATTTACAAATACAACGTTTAGTCTTGCTAGCCCCAGCTTTTGGGTTTTTATCCCATTGGTTACTCAAATTCACAGATGAGGAAATACACCGTTGGCAGCAAGAAAAATATCTCATGGTGTACCACTATGGGGAAGGGCGATCGCTTCCCTTAAGTTACGATTTTGTCACAGATGCGGCTCAATACCAAGAAGAACTTTTGCAACGTCCCATCCCCACGCTAATTTTGCATGGAAAAAACGATGAAGTTATCCCTGTTGAAGCAAGTCGTAACTTTCAGCTATCGCGTCCTTGGGTGGAGTTAGTCGAACTTAACAGCGACCACGCCTTGGGTAATGTTATGGAAGAAATTTGGCAAGCAATTCGCCTCTTCTGGCAATTACCTTGAAGTTGTAAAATATTAAACTTACACGTAACGTAATATTTTTTAGTAAGTACTACTTAATTCGTAGATCCAAAAAGGCTATATTCACTCGCTGTCAAGGATAGTTCGAGGAAATTAAGTCTTTTATCGAACAGAATTCAGTAGTCAAGAGTCAGAATTCAGCAATGTTTTTTGTAGGACTGGTGGATGAATAATCGGCGTTTTTGCACCCCCACCAAATCTACGATTTGGTGGTCTTCAAGACGCGACGCTCGTTCGCCCTTGCCTACGGCACGCCAAGGGCGAACGAGCGTCTTAATTCTGACTCCTGAATTCTGACTTCTGAATTCTTCTTCAACAACAGTATTGATTTAAAATCCAAAATCTAAAATCCAAAATCTAAAATCGATATGCTTCCCTTCATCCGACCAGATTTAGCACAATTTACCGCCTACAAACCCCACCCCAGCAGTGATACAGGCGCATCTGTCCCGACGCAGTTCGATCGCCTCGATACAAATGAAAGCCCTTATGATTTACCACCTCAGTTAAAAGAAAAGTTAGCCTGGACATATCAGCAAGTAATTGAAACAAATCGTTATCCTGATGGCGGACATGAAACACTGAAGAATGCGATCGCTGAGTATGTTAATGAGTCAGCTGCCCTTCCATCATCTTTGTTTACTGCTGCTAACATTTCTGTGGGTAACGGTTCAGATGAACTCATCCGTTCTTTATTAATCGCCACTTGTTTGGGTGGAGAAGGTTCAATTCTCGTTGCCAATCCCACTTTTTCAATGTACGGAATTTTGGCACAAACTTTGGGCATTCCTGTAGTGGCGGTGGGTAGAAATGAAATCAATTTTGAAATTGACTTAAAAGCTGCACAGTCTGCCGTCGAACAAACTCAAAATCCTCCCATTCGGGTAGTTTTCGTAGTGCATCCCAATTCTCCAACTGCCAACAGCTTAACTGCGGCGGAATTGGTATGGTTAAAAAGTTTGCAACAGCATATTTTGGTAGTGATTGATGAAGCTTACTTTGAATTTAGCCAAACTAGTCTAGTCGGTGAATTACCGCAGCACCCCAATTGGTTGATTTTACGCACTTTTTCTAAAGCTTTTCGATTGGCGTCCCTTCGCGTTGGCTATTGTGTTGCTCAGAAAGAAGCGATCGCCATTTTAGAAAAAATCCGCTTACCCTACAATCTTCCCAGCTTTTCCATAGCAGCAGCCTTAATTGCTTTACAAAATCGCAAACTCTTACTTGAGTCAATTGCCCAAACTTTGACTGAGAGAGCCAAACTCATTGAGGCTTTATCTCAACAACCACAACTAGAAATTACAGCAAGTGCTGCCAACTTTATTTTCCTGCGTTTTAAATCAAATGGTTCAGACTCCCAAGACATCACCCTCAAAAGTTTCCATCACAAACTCAGGACACTCGGCACTCTTGTACGACAGATTAGCGGTGGATTACGAATTACTGTAGGGACGAGCGACGAAAATGCCCGCACTATTAATCGAGTAAAAGCCGCTTTAGCAAATTTGGAATTTTAGCAATTCACTCAGTAATTAAACCTACTGTCCAATTCGCTGCCCAAACGGCGTACCATTCCCACTGTTTGCGGCAGCACACCTACTAAGAGAGCAAAAGCTACATCCGGTAAAAGAGCCACTATTTCCGGTGGAAAGTATTGTTCAAATTGATCGAGAATTTTTTGGACTCGATGCCCAGGTACTGGGTTTTCTGTAATTTGTTTGATCAATCGAATCCACTGTCGTCTAATCAAGTACGCTTTCTGACGTTCTTCATTAGATTCTGGAGTTAATAAAGACAGATTACCTATGGGGAGTGCCCCTTGGCAGTCAAAATCGTAGTCTCCACCCACAGCAGCCCCAGGCCCAGCAAACTCTGCATGGTAACGTTTAAACAATATTAATCCGTTTCGCCTGCGACTATTGACGATGAAAACTTCTCCACTGTGTAAACGTGTAAGGATATCCGAGCCTTGCGATTGCTCAGTTCCATCTGGCATGACAAGATAGTCGAGGAAACTAGTTTCAGGGTAATAGGTTGATACCATAGCTGGCTGATAGCGGCGATGCTGTTCGCTATCCATGTTTTTTAAACTTTCAATGAACTTGGTAGTAGTATGCACTTCAATAAGGAACTAGCTATTATGTCAAATGAGATTTTTCAATTCTTTTTTATCAACAGTTTTGTGGTCAATTTAACTAAGATAGAAATAAATGGGCACTGCTCACTAATTGAGTGATCATATTTTATGAGATACAAGTAGATTTGTCTCCAAATTGTAATAGTGTTTTTTAAAGTTTTTATAAAGATGAATATCTTAATTACAAAGTTCTTATGAGGAATTGATAATTTTTCAGTGGAAAACCTATACTTATCTTAAGTATAATATATCTATTCATCATAAATTTAAAACATTTATGAATTAAAATAAAAATACAAAATTTAATTTTTAAACATAAATATACTTTTACAAAATTGATTGTAGTTTTATGAAAATTAATAATAGTGACCTATGTAAAAATTCTCAAGAAAATATATTTAAAATATTACCAAAAGCTGTATATTAGCTTCTGAAGTTTTTTTCCAGCTATATTTGAATCTTATGTAGCCGAGTTTTAGAGATTTTCAATAGGGTGAATTTATGTCTAATCCCTGGTATTAGTGACAGATTTGATCGCAGCGATCGCAATATTACAATTTACAGATCCTAAAACAAAATTCAGATAGTCGAGTCAGCACTCAGGTCTTTGTGCAATAACATCTGGCTCGAACGTCTGAGGAAAAAATTACTCCAATTCGATTCGACTTTATGCACCCGATATCCCAGCTTGAAATAAAGCTGCCTTGCTTGATGGTTATTTTCGAGAACGTGGAGATATAAGTCTTTAAATCCCCATTCTTGAGATATTTTTTCACAGCTATTCAGTAACCCGGAAGCCACACCATATCTACGGTAATTTGGGTGAACCGCTAAATTAGATAAGTAAGGAAAGCCCAAGCCTACCTGACTCCAAGAATCGCTGTAGCGTACACCCAGTTCCACAGTTCCTACTAAGTTATTAGTAGCACCAGTAGTATAATCAAGGGCAACTAAACAAATATGACGAGGCGGAGGTGATACCATGCGATGTCTTAAGTCTTCGTAAATACCCAGACGTAGCAATGGAAAAGCCCATCCCCACATACCTTTTTGAGAGTGAAAGCTTTCAGCTATAATTTGGGCAACACCAACTAAATCAGCAGGTGTAGCCATACGAATTTGGAATTGGCAAGAAGCCCGATCGATTGGCTGTTGGTGGTAAGGGTGAAAAAACCGATATTTCAAGGCTATTTTAGTATTGATTTTATTCAAGGAAATTTTTTCAAAAGTCCTAAAGCATTATCTAAAGTCAGTAAAGACTTAAAAGTTGCCCAGGAATTTGAATTAACTTGAGACTGCTAATTCGTTTTTGGTTATGGATGAGACAAAGTGTAAAACTTGGTTAAGGTTTTATAATCTGCATTTGTTGAAAGCGTCTTAGGAGTTACAGTTTCGTAAATTTATAATCTTAAATTCAATGGATTCAGGTAGATTCCTGATTTTGGTGGCGAGGAGATTAGTCTGTCCATCGCAAAATCATCTGTAAAATGCTAGGAGATTGTGTGAATGGGCAGAGAAACAGCATAACTTGTCCGTAAGCAGTAGCTACAAAATTTTTAGTTAAGCACATCATTGACAAAATCGGGTTTGAAATCATCCTTGGTTATTTATAGTACTGAAGTTTTTATTGCAATTGCTGCTACACTAACATTTCTTTGCTCTAGGCTATAGGGACTTAAAAAAAACAAGCCAGTTCCAATAAAAAATTTGACCGTGCCGATTTTAGATTTTAGATTTTTAGATTAAAAATTATTTCAATCCATACCTCACCCGAAATGGGTCAATAAATCTTTTCATCCAAAATTTAAAATCCGACGTTTCCATAGGGTACCTTGCGCGTCTGGCAGAGAAGCTGTGTCCTTTGAGCAGCGTCTGCCTTAAGAGAAGGCTATACGCTACGCAAAAGGCAACCCTTTTATGAAAATTGATTGACTGTTGACCGCCAAATGTGAAAAAGGAACTGGGGACTAGGGACTGGGTATGGGGGATGGGGCATGGAAAAGAGGACAAAGGGACACGGAGATAGTACTCGATCATTTATTTGCATCGCTGCGTTATCTTGTCCCCTCATCTCCCTCATCCCCGTGTCCTTTTTCCCCATACTCAATGCCCCTCTGCTGCTGATGCTTGTTTGCAAATCCCTAATTCCCAATTTCTTAACCACCAGCACTTGTCTTAATGATAGTTCTCATTGCTAAATTGGAAAGAGGCATTTGTCTAATAGTATACTTTGGCTTTAAATCTTATTGTTTTAATATTATTGGCTCTACCATGACTACCATAAATAAAATTTACCTGCAAGTGTTAGTACAACTGCTGCGGGGGGAAAACTTAATATGCAGCTTCATCTGGATTTTTCAACTAGCTATGAGTGCTGTATGTAGTATCAGAGATTGCTCGCTGGAGGTGAAAGAAGATTTGGCAACCAAGTATAGACTCTGTAACACTAAAACAGACTATGAAATCAATTACTCTGTACAAGAGCAAACGGTAATCGGTATTAGCCATTGAGATAAATCACTGTGAGTAAACGCTCCTACACTCAGCAGTCATATAGCCAAACAGCCTTATTGGTCGAAATGCTCTGCTCTTACCTGACTCAAAAAAATCCTTACCCGATCAGATTATTCTTTATCCGACTGCCGTTGCAGCAGGAAAGCGGTGCATGAAATCCCAAGCAAACAGTAAGCCTAAAATTTTGGTTGTCGATGATGAACCAGACAACCTTGACTTGCTTTACCGCACTTTCTATCGGGACTATAAGGTGCTGAGAGCAACCTCTGGTCCTGCGGCACTCGATTTGCTGGCTCAAGAGGGAGAGGTCGCAGTGATCATCTCCGACCAGCGGATGCCGATGATGAGCGGTACAGAATTTTTGAGCCTGACAGCAACTCAATATCCAGATATTATCCGGATTATTTTAACTGGCTACACCGATGTCGAAGACTTGGTGGAAGCAATCAACGCTGGTAAAGTTTTCAAATATGTCACCAAACCGTGGGAAGCAGAAGAACTTAAAGGAGTTGTACGCCAAGCCTTAGATACCCACAATGTCCTCAAAGCCCGCACACGCGAACTTACCCGTACACTCCGGCGAGAATCGCTGCTGAATACAGTCACAAATACGATTCGCAGTGCATTAGACTATCGGCAAATTTTGCAGGCGATTGTAGATTCAGTGGGTCAGATGTTGGAGGTGGATGTCTGTTTATTGCGTCCCTTCCAAGATGAACAGTTGGCAGATAAAGGATTTATCTATCAAAAGCCTCTGGAAGAAAAAGGATATGCAGACAGGGAGACATGGGAAGACGGGGACACGGGGATATGGGGACACAAGAACACGGAGACACGGAGACACGGAGACACAGAGATCAATTTTTCTCTTGCCCCTCCATCTCCCCCTCTCTCCATTCCCCCCTCCTCCTTGCTCGCTCACACGGTTTGGGAAACCCGCGAAGTCCAAGTAATCCATGATGTGATAGATGATGAGCGGATTCATGGTAACACTCCCGAATTACGTCAACGTGAGGAAGCTTTTGCTGCTGCTAACATTTGTTCTAGTTTAGTTGTGCCACTGATCTGTCAACAGGAACTAATGGCAGTCTTGGCACTGCACCAGTGTTCTCTGCCCCGCTTCTGGGGGGATGATGAGGTGCAGTTGGTGTTGATGGTAGCGGATCAGGCAGCCTTAGCTTTGTCTCAAGCTTATGCTTACGAACAAGTACGTGCCCTTGCTAAGCGAGAGAGTTTGATTAATACGATTACTAGCGCCATTCGCTCTAGTTTAGACCCCGAAGATATTTTTGCGGCTATTACCCAGCAACTGGGACAAGCTTTACAAGTTGATGGCTGTGTCCTGTCTCTGTGGACAGAAGAAGATGAGTTTGTCCAGTCTGTGGGCTTGTATAACAGTTTCCAACATCCTGAAAATTTCCGATCGCCATTCTCAGAGCAAAATATAAGTAACAATAATCACGTTTTAACTCAGAAATTACCCTATTCTCAAACCTCTATACAAGAGAATCCAATCTTACAAGAGATTTTACAGACACATGAACCAGTAGTAATTGGTAATGTAAACCATTCTCTAAGAGAAATACGGGGTTTTGATTTATCTTTGAAAATGCCAGCGCGATCGCTAATGGTCGTGCCATTGTTGGCTGATGGTAAATGTATCGGTAGTATTACTTTATGCGAAAGTAATAAAACACGGCAATGGATGTCATCTGATATCGATCTAGCGAAAGCAGTAGCGGCTCAAGCTGCGATCGCTGTGCAGCAGTCACGCCTATATGAAAAAACTCGCCAACAAGCCGAACGCTTACTGGAATTAGACAAACAAAAGACTGAATTTTTCCAAAATATCTCCCATGAGTTTCGCACTCCCATTACCTTGATTCAGGGGCCTTTAGAGTCGGCTGTGGCCGCTGGTGAGGGATTATCTCATTCCCAAAGTGCGATCGCCCTACGTAACTCCCGCCGTCTACTGCGACTGGTAAATCAACTGCTGGATTTACAACGCCTCGATGCAGGAAGAATGCAACCTAGTTTCCGCCCCTGTGATTTAGTCGAATTTGTCAGCCAAATTGTTGAGTCTTTTCGCCCCTACTGCGAGAAAAAGGGACTGCATCTGACCACCCAGTTAGGTGAATCTTCTACGGTGTACTTGGACATGGAAAAATTTGACAAGGTGCTTTACAACCTGCTGTCAAATGCCATGAAGTTTACTCCCGAAGGTGGCACGATCGGTGTCAGACTAAAATCTGAAAATTACCGTTGCATCTTGGAAGTACAAGATACTGGAATTGGCATTGTTAAAGAACAAATTCCCCATTTATTTGAGCGCTTCCGCCAAGCTGAAGGTTCAGCAAACCGTTCCTATGAAGGCAGCGGTTTGGGTCTGGCTTTAGTTAAAGAATTAGTAGAATTACATGGTGGTCAAGTCAGTGTGGAATCAGTTTACGGTGAAGGTACCATCTTTAGATTATGGCTCGTTACTGGTACTGCTCACTTACCCACACAGCAAGTGCTGGAAACTCCTGTCGAACTAAACACAAGCCGCGCTAGCGTAGAATTGGCTGATTTAGAACTGCTAGATCAAACAGCAGATAATATTGAAGATATTACAAAAAACTTATCATCTACTTCTGACACTCAGCATGGACTAAACGCCCCGCTACCGCTAACAGTACTCAGCACTGGGCACTCTATTTTAGTTGTGGACGACAACCCCGATTTGCGAACTTATGTATCTGATATACTCCGTCGCAATGGCTATCAAGTACAGACATCTCGTAACGGTTATGAGGGGTATCGCATAGCTAAGGAAATTACACCCAGCTTGATTCTTACTGACTTAATGATGCCCTTGGTAAGCGGACTTGAGATGATTCAGATGATCCGTAGCGAGGAGAAGTTGAAAGGAATACCAATCATTTTGCTGACAGCGAAAGTTGACGAAGAAACCCGCATCGAAGGCACAGAACATGGTGCTGATGCTTATTTAGCAAAACCATTCAACGATCGGGAACTTTTAGCGGAAGTTCGCAATCTTTTGGCGCTCAAAGAAAATGAAAAACGAATCTTGGAGTTAAATACTTATCTCACAGAATCGGTACTAAAGCGCTTTTTACCAGCTGTATTGGTGCAAAAAGCTGCCGCTGGGGATTTGGCGTTAGATTTGCGCCCAGAACCACGCCTAATTACAGTTTTGTTTAGTGACATTGTGGGTTTCACACAGCTAGCAAATACCCTCAGATCTCGGCGAGTAGCAGAGTTACTCAATGAATATTTAGAAGCTATGACCAAAGTTGTATTTGCTAATGGCGGCACTGTAGATAAATTTATGGGAGACGCTATCTTAGCTTTATACGGAGCGCCTGAAGAACTAACTCCCAACGAACAGGTGCGTCGTGCCATAAATACAGCAAGAGGAATGCACCGCTCTCTCGATCAATTAAACCAGCGTTGGCGAGAACAAGGTGTATTTGATGGTGACAGACAAACTGGCGTCCAGTTTCGCTGTGGTATTCACCAAGGTACAGCAGTTGTGGGGATGTTTGGCAGCGCTGAACGTGCTGATTATACTGCCATTGGTCCGAGTGTGAATATTGCTGCTAGGTTGCAATCTGCTGCTGTTCCCGGTACCATCTTGGTTTCTGCTGCTGTGGCAGATTATTTGCAAGAAGAAGAAATTACTAAAGGTAGTCCCCTAGAACTTAAAGGAGTAGATGAGACAGTTCTGACCTTCGCTGTTACACCAGAGGTAATGGTTAATCGTTAAAATTTAGACTGGATTCTAAATCAAGGAGTGAACACTGAATAACTGGTTAAAGCATAGCAACTAGTAAAAGTGCCTAATCAGATCCAGTTTCAAAGATAATATGGAACCATCGGTTGCAGACAAAACCCCAATTCCAGCCAAAGTCTGGAGGCGACATACCGATCCACCTGGTTTGTGGATTTCTGTTGCTATCGGTTCAGTCTCTCTGCACTTGCTGGTGTTCTGGCTGATGCGTTCATCAAATACGTTTAGTTTGTGGTTTCCTCAGGAAAGTCAATCAGCTATACCCATCGAATTGATAAACATTGCTCCTCCAAGGAAATCAACAAGCAAATCACAATCAGTAGCTAAGACAGTTTCGCCAAAGCGATTATCTTCAACTCAAAAGTCTGTACCAGCGCTAACTACGCAAAAAAATCAAGATTCTCCTCCAATAAATCCCACTGATAACCTCCAGCCCAAGAGTAAAACTGACGCCTCGCAAACTAATAGTCAACGTTCTGGGCAACAAAAAGTTTCCAAGCCAATACCTACACCCACAGCGACACCCACACCTACACCTACACCTACAGTTCCAGTGGGTAATCTTCCTTGGAATCGTCGTCAAGAACTGAAATTCGGAAAGGGAACGCCACTACCAACAGGTATTCCACCAACTCCACCGAGGGAAACTCCACCAACTCCACCCAGGGAAACTCCGCCAACGCCCACTGGACAATCTTCGCCAACTCCACCGAGGGAAACTCCACCAACGCCCACTGGACAATCTTCGCCAACTCCACCGAGGGAAACTCCACCAACGCCCACTGGACAATCTTCGCCAACTCCACCGAGGGAAACTCCACCAACGCCCACTGGACAATCTTCGCCAACTCCGCCAAGGGAAACTCCACCAACTCCTACGCCAGAAAGTTCACCAACTTCGACTCAGGGAGCATCGGTAGCTATAGTAGCTCCTTTACTTAGAGATCAAGTAAGTAACTTGATAAAATCAGGGAAATTGAGGTATGATGGTTTGCCAGATGCGATCGCTGTATATCAGGGTAGCAACACAAAACAATTTGACTCTAGTTTTCTCCCCCAAAATATTGGACTTCAGCCAGCACAACTCTTGGCTAGCTTAGTCATCGATCGCAATGGCAACTTTCAACAAGGCGCAGTTTTAGAAATACAACCAGCAACACTCGAAAGCGAAAAAAGCACCTATCAGCAAGTCCTTAACCAAATTTTCAAAACTGAAAAGTTTCTTCCTGCCCAGAATAACGATGGTACAAAACCCGATTTGAGCTATCTGTACGTCCGGATCGAGATTCAGTCTGCCAATTCTAACTAAATGTTTGAATTTTCTTAATAGCTGTATTATACTTAAAAAGTTGGACATTTGCGGGCGTAGTTTAGTGGTAAAACTATAGCCTTCCAAGCTATTAATGCGGGTTCGATTCCCGCCGCCCGCTTAACGCATACTTGACAAAATATTGCTGAATCTTTACAGGTAGAACCTCGTTTTTATTGAGAATTAAGGACGAATCTTATAAATATTGGCTTTTGTGTCGATAAACTTGCTTTTGACCAGCCCCAGTAAATAGAAGTTAAAAGTTAAACAACAAATTTGTCATGATGGGACAAATTAGTAATCTCATCAACCACTAACTATTAACTCAGCACACAAGATGACTGAAGCAACTGCATCTCGTCCCAATACTTGCGTCCAGGAAACTGCGCCAAAGATTCATTACCTGGTGGCAATGTCCCAACCAGAAACCCATCTGTTTGAAGTGACTTTACGCCTTGTAGATTATTCCTGGCCAATTCTCGATTTAAAACTGCCAGTATGGACACCTGGCTCCTACTTAGTTCGGGAATACGCTAAAAACTTACAGGATTTTGTGGCTTTTGCAGAGGGGAAGCCTTTGCCTTGGCAGAAAATCAGTAAAAATCACTGGCAGATAGATAAAACAGGTGTTTCCGAATTAACTGTGCGTTACCGTATTTTTGCCAATGAGCTATCAGTACGGACAAATCACTTGGATGCTACCCACGGTTATTTCAACGGTGCGGCAATATTTTTTAGAATACCTGGCTGGGAGAAACAACCGATTCGTGTCACCATCGTACCAGCACGTCCAGAATGGCAGGTAACTACTGCTTTACCTCCCGTTGCTGAAGAAACAAATACTTTCTTGGCTAGCGATTTTGATACTCTCGTTGATAGTCCATTTGAGATTGGTTGCCACCAATTGTATCAATTTGAGGTTTTGGGAAAACCCCATGAATTGGCAATTTGGGGGCAAGGTAATTATCAAGTGCAGCAGATGATCGCTGATATCCAAAAAATTATTCGGGTAGAAGCGGAGATGTTCGGCGGTTTGCCCTATGAACGATATGTATTTTTGTTACATTTATTTAGCCAAGCTTTTGGCGGTTTGGAGCATAAAGACTCTTGCTCCTTAATTTACCAGCGTTTCGGGTTTCGCGTTCCAGAAAAGTACGATCGCTTTCTGCAATTGGTAGCACACGAGTTCTTTCACTTGTGGAATGTCAAGCGAATTCGCCCAAAAGCATTGGAGGTTTTTGATTATGACCAGGAAAATTACACCCCATGCTTGTGGTTTTGCGAGGGGACTACTAGTTATTACGACTTATTAATTCCTTTGCGGGCAGGAATTTATGATGCTAAGTCCTATTTGAATCATTTGGGTAAGGAAATTACCAGATATGAAACTACACCGGGGCGGAAAGTACAGCCTCTTTCTGAGTCGAGTTTTGATGCTTGGATTAAACTCTATCGTCCAGATGCCAATAGTGGTAATTCCCAAATTTCCTATTATTTAAAAGGGGAAATGATATCGTTATTGCTGGATTTACTGATTCGCTCAACTCACGACAATCAGCGTTCCCTCGATGACGTGATGCTAAAAATGTGGCAGCAATTTGGAATAGCTGAAATTGGCTACACTTCAGAACAGTTACAAGAAGTTATAGAATCTGTGGCAGGAATCGATTTGACTCATTTCTTTGAACGCTACCTTCATACCACTGAGGATTTACCATTTAATCAGTATTTAGAACCCTTTGGCTTACAGTTAGTAGCAGAACGGCAGGAAGAACCTTACTTCGGTGTGAGGATAAATACTGAGAATGGGCGAGAGATGATTAAGTTTGTTGAAGCGGGTTCACCTGCACAACTAGGAGGAATTGATGCAGGTGATGAGTTACTAGCAATTGATGGGATTAAGGTAATGGGGAGTGGGTTAAGCGATCGCCTCAAAGATTACCAACCAAACGATAAAATTGAGGTCACACTTTTCCACCAAGACGAACTACGTACTTATTCCATTACTCTAGCATCACCAAATCCCACTCGATATCAAGTAAAACCTGTTGATTCTCCTGACTCTACACAACAGCAAAATTTTGCAGGTTGGCTTGGGGTAGCGATCGCAACTGTTTAACCTATTGAGCATGGGGCATTGGGAATGGGGAAAGGGAAAAGGGTAAGGGGGAAAGGTTAAATTTATCCCTTTACCCTTTACCCTTTACCCTTTAACCTTTTCCCCTGCCCCTCTGCTCCCCATCTCCCTCATCCCCATTCCCCAAGACTAAGACGTTTTCACCGCCCCAGAGTAGATCAAACCCCGTTGTAAATCCAGCGTTATAATTGCCCCATCTCGAATCACTTGTGTTGCCTGCTTCACGCCGACAATCACAGGCACACCGAGACGCATCCCAATTACTGCTGCGTGACTTGTAAGACTTTCATCTTCGGTAATAATACCAGCAGCTTTGCGAATTGCCTCAACAAAATCGGCATTTGTGCGGGAAGCAACTAGAATATCTCCGGGATTAAAGTTACTCACATCCATACTAGTATTCGCCACTCGTGCGCGACCACTGACTGAACCTTGTCCCAGTCCTATTCCGTGACCTAATATTGCCGTTACCACTTCAACTTTAATCAAATCTGTGGAGCCGGAAATGCCCTGGAGTGTCCCAGCAGTCATCACTACTAAATCTCCCTCAGACAGTAACTTCAGTTCCTGAGCGACGTTGATTGCAGCTTGAAAGGTTTGACCTGTGGAAGGTAATCCCAATACTAGCAACGGTTTTACTCCCCATACCATCTGTAGTTGTCGCGCTACGTTCACATGGGGTGTCACTGCTAAAATCGGTGTATGGGGACGAAATTTCGAGACATTGCGAGCTGTTGCGCCAGTTTGGGTCAGAGTCATAATTGCTGCTGCTCCCAGTTGCTCTGCAATTTGACTCACAGCTTGACTAATAGCATTGGGAATAGAACGTCTGGTATCTCTTAGCTGACGTACTGTTGACTGCGCCTCCTCTTGTTCGATGCGCTCGGCGATGCGTGCCATTGTCGCTACTGCTTCTACTGGGTAATTACCTACAGCAGTTTCATTGGAAAGCATTACCGCATCTGTGCCATCTAAAATCGCGTTTGCCACATCTGACACTTCGGCACGAGTGGGACGTGGATTGCTCACCATACTGTCTAACATCTGAGTGGCAGTAATGATGGGAATCCCTAAACGGTTTGCTGTAGCAATCAGCCGCTTTTGCAGTACGGGGACATCTTCAGCTGGCAGTTCCACGCCTAAATCGCCTCTGGCAACCATAACGCCATCACACAAAGCCAAAACCGCTTCCATTTGTTCAATGGCCTCGTGTTTTTCAATTTTGGCAACCACTGGCACTTGCTTGCCTGTACTGGAAATTAGCTCTTTAATTTCGATTAAATCCTGGGGATTGCGGACAAAGGAAAGTGCTACCCAATCTACACCTTGATCTAAACCAAACATCAGATCCTCTCGGTCTTTGTCGGTCATTGCCTTAATTGACAAGTAAACTCCGGGAAAGTTTACACCTTTATTGTTAGAGAGTTTACCAGCCACAGTAATGCGACAGTGCAAATCACCTTTGTCACGGTTAATCTCCTCTACTACCATTTCTACTCGTCCATCATCGAGGAGGATTTTTGCACCAACCGGGACTTCTTGGGCTAAATAATCATAGGTGACGCAGCTAATTTCCTGTGTGCCTACAACCGGACGATTTGTCAAGGTGAAGCGATCGCCTTTTGCTACAACTATAGCTCCATTGTCAAACTTACCCAAGCGAATTTTTGGCCCCTGCAAGTCTTGCAGAATAGCCACTGGTTGATTTAGTTCAAAAGCGGTTTGTCTAATTAACCGAATATTACGCTGATGGTCTGCATGAGTTCCGTGGGAGAAGTTTAGCCGCAGTGTCGTTGCTCCCGCTTCAATAATCGCCTTGAGCATTTCAGGACTGCTTGTGGCGGGACCAATAGTAGCGACGATTTTTGTCCGGCGTAGAGAATCTCTTAATTGCATAGGGGCTGAATTTAGGGAGCTATCTGGGAAGTCATCGTACTTTAAATGGCATCTCCTTTTTGATCGCTGCTATAAGATTTAAGCAGTTAAAGTAGGGTTGTAGGAGAAAGGGGCATTGGGAGTGCTGAGTCAATAGTTAAGGGACTGGGGAGTGGGGATTGGGGATTGGGTATGGGGAAAGAGGTGTGGGAAGTATAAATTTTCTTTCTCCCCACACTCCCCCATCCCCCCACACTCCCCACACTCCCTCATCTCCCTCATCTCCCTCATCCCCCTCATCAGTAAAGACTAAGCCTCGTCTGGAATCATAGCGTTATTCATCTGCCGATATGCTAAGCTGCGGATAAATCTTGCTATACAAAACTTTATAAAACTTTACTATTCCCTAATCTTTATCGTATATTCGTAATGTTTGATAAACAAACAAGGAGTCAATGTCAATAATGCTCACGTCGGAGGCACAAAAGCCATTAACAATCCCACCCAAGGAATTTTTAGCGCCTCCTGGTGATTTCAATCCAACACTGCTGCTGTTTTCGGCTGCTGTGGGAATGCTGGTATTATCTAATTTTGGTTACTGGCTTTGGCAATGGCCGGACTGGCTGTGTTTTGGTATTAACACTATTGCATTGCATTGTGCAGGGACGGTAATTCACGATGCCTGTCATCAATCTGCCCATCGCAATCGACTAATTAATGCAATGTTAGGGCATGGTAGTGCATTGATGCTGGCTTTTGCTTTTCCAGTGTTTACGCGGGTACATTTGCAACATCACGGTCATGTTAACCATCCCAAAGATGACCCCGATCATTATGTCTCTACAGGCGGGCCTTTGTGGCTGATTGCATTTCGGTTTTTGTATCATGAAGTATTTTTCTTTCAACGCCGACTGTGGCGTAAATATGAGCTACTAGAATGGTTCGTTAGCCGCTTAATTATCGGTTTAATTATTTATATTTCAGTTCAATACCATTTTTTAGGTTACATTCTGAATTTTTGGTTCGTACCTGCTTTTGTAGTAGGAATAACACTGGGATTATTTTTTGACTATTTGCCCCATCGTCCTTTTGTAGAGCGCGATCGCTGGAAAAATGCCCGCGTCTATCCCAACTCAATTCTTAATATCTTGATATTGGGACAGAACTACCACTTAATTCATCATTTGTGGCCTTCTATTCCTTGGTATAATTACCAGCCTACTTATTACCTGATGAAGCCCATTTTAGATGAAAAAGGCTGTTATCAAACTTCTGGGTTGTTACAGAAAAAAGACTTTTTTGAGTTTGTTTATGATGTCTTTTTGGGAATTAGATTTCATCGCCATGAAGAATAGAGTTGTTGTATAAAGCGATCGCTGCCTGACGACAATACATTATGGACAACCCCAGTCTTCACAATCGACTGAGGGCGATCGCTGCACAATTCCAAGTTTTTGAATGTGTTTCCTGTGGCATAGTCCTGCGTCAATTCCCGATCGATCGAAAAATTTCTGCTAAACAGATTAGCCTGTTCACAGCTAGTACAGAATATCCTTAAAATTTTCGGAATTTCAAACTTGGATTCAGCAGAAATTTAATTTGACTTCCAATAACGACCTGGGATCAGATTATTCTATTTTTCTCCCAAGACGAACACACTGCACTAGAGCAGTTTTTCAAACTGTTTGATGAGTTCACTAAAACAGAATATTCGAGTGAATTTCAAGCGAATGTAAAGAATAATTTGAGAGTGGTTTCAGGAACTCAAGAGTGAAAATGACCAAAGAGAAAAAGGATACAAGCCCCTGAATTTATTTATGGAAAAGGTAAAAATATATAAGCCGATATACGAAGTACGAGGCTTATAACGTCCTTGTTTCAAGCCCCTGAATTTATTTATGGGGATTGTAATGCCGTGAATTTTGAATTTTGAATTTTGAATTCGAGCGAAGCGAGTGACCGTTCTAAAAGCTGATTAGTGACACTCGTATCCAAGAGAAAGTTTGATATTGAAACAGTATTCAAAGCTAGCTCGATCGCAAATACTTTAATATAGAAGTAAATACGACATCTTGTTGTGGAAATTTGAAATGGATGCTTTAGTCCAAGAACTCGACACAAAACTACGTCAATGACAACCTGACATTGCTCAACAAGTGCGGCAATGCCTTGCAGATATTATTGAACTGGCAGATCGGGATGCTCTAGATATTCTTCGTTCTAGAGTGGTTGAACAAGAAGTATTAGATTTAATTGATGAACCCGAAACCTGGTGAAGTGTGGTTTCAAAAAACAGTACATTTTAATCAAATTCCCAGCCGCAGCGCTCCCAAAAGCAGCGCTATGCGATTTATATTATGAGGATTATCTTTTTACTTTTTAAACCCTCCCATTCTCTTTGACTGCAATTGTCCAATACTGAAATGTTTCAGCTCCAATCTGATTGCTATCCTCATGGTAGATTTGCTGCAAGCACTTATAAAACCCTTGGGCTTCATTTTCCAATCCTAAAGTCATCAAGCACTTTAAAATCCGGGTGATGCGAAGATAATTGTGGTTAAATATACCAACCCATTCATGTTTACGGTTTGCATAGTCTTCTGACTTGCTGATAATTATTTTTCCTTCGTCACTTTCCTGGCATTGCAACCCATAAAACTGAAGCATGACTGTAAAGGAACGCAGCAAATTTTGACGTAGGCGTTGGTTGCTATGAAATAATTGAATTACTTCCTCATCAACAATGGGAGCATGAGGATTGAATGCACTTCGCTCAGGCAAAGGAAACAACCACTGAATATAATTGTGGACGTACTCTAATTCTTCAAAATCCCAAGTCCATATTTCGCCAATCGTCCGACCTTCTGAGTCTGGTTGTTCCCCTAAATAGAATGGGACAATCATTACCAACTACTCCCATAACTCAATATCTAAATTTTGAGTGCGATCGCCTTACCAATGATCGCAAATCACAAAGAGAAGCTAGTAATATTTTCCCACTAATAACAGCAAGTTCAGCAGTTTGATCGCCGCTGCAATAGTTTATTCAATTTCTTTTTACATAAATTTATCTAAATAATTTACACTTTTGACTTAACTGCTGGCTGTGATGCTTGTAATGATTGGGGCAAACTCCAGTCAGGACGCAAGTTGGCAGCGTTGCGTAAATAAATATGATGAACTGAGGCGGAGGCTGGCAGGTAGGCATGGATTAAGAAGCGGATACAACGCTGCAAACTGCCTTCGACGTGCATTTGTTGGACATCTAACATGGCCACATTATCCCAGCCAGGACGCGCTCTGGCGATCGCAGCTGGAAAAATAGCATCTAAATCCCGTGTTACTGAAAAAGTCACACTAATAATATCCCTGGGCTGGAACTGATTCCGGTTTTCTAGTTCATCCAGTAATTCTGTGACGACTTGTTGCATTGCCTCAACAGTATTTTCGGCAACTGTTGTTGCCCCGCGAATAGCCCGCATTTGCCACTCCACGCCAAAATCCTCCTTAAAACATAAAAGTTAGGAGTTAGGAGTTAGGAGTTAGGAGTTAGGAGTTAGAACTCTCAACTTCTGTCTCTTAACTTCCAACTCAAGCTAGGGTCGATACAACCACAAAGGTAAGCCACTAGTAGACATTTCAAATTCAAGCCAATCAATTCCAGATCGAATTGGGGATGAAACCTGCCGACTTCCTGGTAGAACGCGACTTAATAAGGGTTTACGTTCTTCTAGGGTATAGCAGAGAGTTTTTTCTGGATCGAGACCGACTAGTTCTGCTGTCCAACGGCGGGCATCTTCTTCTGTACCCAAGCGGTCTACAATACCTAATTCTAGGGCTTGCTGTCCAGTAAAAATTCGCCCATCAGCGAAACTTCTGACGGTTTCTACCGCCAAAGAACGGCCATCCGCTACCGTTTGGACAAACTGCTGATAACTTGTATCAATCAACTCTTGGAGAATGTTTGCTTCTGGTTGAGTCAGTTCTCGGTCAAAAGCCAAAATGTCTTTGTAAGGACCAGACTTAATTACCTTGAAAGAAACGCCAATTTTTTCTAACAAGCGTTCCAAGTTGTTCCCACGCAGAATTACACCAATACTACCTGTAATCGTACCTGGGTTAGCTATGATGTGTTCGGCTCCCATACCGATGTAGACACCTCCAGAAGCCGAAATATTGCCAAAGCTGGCAACGATTTTAATTTTTTCGCGCAAACGCTTTAGGGCACTGTAGATTTCTTGAGAATCTCCGACTGTACCCCCAGGGCTATCGATACGCAGTAATAAAGCCGGAAACTTCTTTTCTTCTACAGTTTTCAGGGCTTCTAAGACGCGTTTGCGAGTAGCACCGGCGATCGCGCCAGTAATTTCAATCCGCGCAATTTGTTTCTTAAACTTGGGCTTAAACGGCCAAACCATGAGTTGTCAACATACCTCGTAATAAACTTAATATAAGATGCCCAGCGGCTAAACGACCTCCTTTGTTCTGTTAAGAAACATAAGCAGGCATTGTTTTTCTGGGAATTTTAAGAAATTTTTTATATTTTGCAGAGACTTTTATGTGACATTTTCGGTGGATGCTAATCAAGTTATTGACGATTGTGGCTAATATAAAATACCAAGCTCTAGTTTAGCGCTCAGTGTGATAATTGAGGAAGGCTATCTTCAGAATTTTCAAGGATTCAAAATCTCAAAATCTTTGGTGTTGTATATTTTTAGCCTCTTAAAAATCAGTTCGATCGGGGGCACAGATGCACTAGTTATTAGTAATGAATAACTAATAACTAATAAGTATTTAATTAATGATTTTGGCGGTTATTTTAACTAATAAAAAAAATTTTGAACAAGACTAATTGCTATCGAGGTTGAGACCAGTAGTATTTTCACTTCGGGAAACATCACTTTTTGGTATTTTGTACAGCCCATGAGTGTCTGAGCAAAGCTATTTTCACTATTTAAGAATCAATTCGTAAAATTTGACACCGATAACAAACGTAAATATCAAACAGTGTTCCGACAAAACTACAGGTCAAGCTGATTACAAATAATCCACGTAGAGGAGTTCCACTGCCAAAGGTGGCGAGAAAATGCACGATCCCAGTAGCGATCGCCTCAGTTAATTCTTCTAAGCCTGGGAAGTAACCAATCAGGAATAAAAACAGCAACGCCCCACCCACTAGGAACAGAGGAGCAACGAAACTAAAAACGATCGTCAGTAACAGGGAGCGGAGAAAGTTAGTGAAAAGAGTCATTGGGGACAAACTCCATGAGTGAAGGTGACAAGAGCTAGATAGCGGTTTGTCATTTTCTACAATACGTGCGATCGCTTGAGAGCAGACAATCTGTCAAAAATCTTAAGTTTTCATTAAAAGAAAGCACTACCAGTTATGCCACGTGCTGGGGATATTAAAAACGACTTAAATTTACAAAATACTTGTCAAATAAAGGTTACAGCCAAAGTGACCACCTATTTATTACTGAGCAACACCTTTAATACCAGCTTTATTTTCTGAGAACATCTTTAAAGTAAGTTAATGTTCGGCTTTGTTTGGAGAGTGAGACTGGGAAGTAGGGAGCTAGAATTCCTCCCTTGCTCCCTCATCCCCCTCATCCCCCTCATCTCCCTCATCTCCCCATTCCCCATTCCCCATGACTTCCGCTATTCTTAAGGCAGTTACCGAGTTAGCTACAGAACATTGAACCAGACTACATCCAAATCCAGTTTAGGAGAATGGAGTCAGCGGTTGCTGGCGGCGATTTTTTTGGGTGGGCAAGTACTAGTTCACCTATTGAGGGGCAAAATCCATCGGCGCAACACTTTAGAGCAAATGGCGGCAGTTGGGCCAGATTCCCTATTTATTGCTTTATTAACCGCTATTTTCGTCGGCGCGGTGTTTACAATTCAGGTGGCGCGAGAGTTTATTAACTTTGGCGCAGGAAACATTATCGGCGGAGTGCTTTCCATAGCCTTGACACGAGAACTCTCTCCCGTCTTAACAGCAGTGATTTTGGCGGGGCGAGTCGGTTCTGCTTTTGCAGCAGAAATAGGTACCATGCGGGTAACAGAACAAATTGATGCTATGTTGATGCTAAGAACAGATCCAATCGATTACCTAGTCATCCCCCGCGTTCTTGCTTGTTTTTTAATGCTACCAATTTTAACCCTGCTGTCTTTGGTCACAGGGATGTTGGGGGGATTGATAATTGCGACAAATATTTACAACCTATCTGATACAGTTTTTTTAGACTCAGCCCGTGACTTTCTTGGTTTTTGGGATATTTTTAGCGCCACGATCAAAGCGTGCTGCTTTGGTATTCTCATCGCTGTAATTGGTTGCAGTTGGGGCTTGACAACAACAGGAGGAGCTAAAGGTGTAGGACAGTCAACCACAACAGCTGTTGTGACTGCCTTGCTGATTATCTTTGTGAGCAACTTTTTTCTTTCTTGGTTAATGTTTCAGGGACCTGGCAGTGGATTCCTACAAGGACTGTAAGAGTTATGAGTTATGAGTTATGAGTTATGAGTTAAAACTTCTAACTCCTAACTCCTAACTCATAACTCCTCACTCCTAAAATGGAGAGATATGTACTAACAAAGCAGGATTTAAGACTGTGACCAGTTCATTTGCTCCTAACTCAACTGCAACTGTGGAACTCAAGCCTAGTTACAATATACCTGTGGTGTTGGTAATTACTGCTATTCCACTAATATTCTTACAACCGTGGATAGGCTTTGTTTTGATGCTGTTTGGCTTATTCCTCATGTTTCAGACATTAACGCTGCGCTTGCAATTTACCGCCACCGACTTAGATCTTTACAGGGGCGAAAAATTGATTCGACGTTTTCCTTACCAAGAATGGCAAAATTGGCGTATCTTCTGGAATAGAGTCCCCATCCTGTTTTACTTTAAAGAAGTTAAAAGCATTCACTTTTTGCCGATTTTATTTGACCCCAATACCTTGAAAACTTGTTTGGAACAACGTTGTCCACGTATTTAGTACTAAGTCCTGAGGCACTGAAGATTTGAGCGGTACAAGCCGCCGCTCAAATTTCTCCCGAAATGGCAAATAGTTCTAATCTATACTCAAAAACCAAAATTGAGTACCTGTAGAAATTTAGGACTTTGAAAGCTTGTTAATTGTAATATTTCTGAAAGCTATTTATTCGCATCATAGGAATTAGACTATTGTTTATGAACCCAGAGGCATCTCAAACCCCAGAACCAATTGATGAATGGTTGGCACAACAAGAACAAACCAATGGAGTTGAACATCCAACAAACCCATCTGTTGATTCAGTGGTAGAAACAGCAGCCATTAGCTCATCAGAAGGCCAAGCAACTTTTGAGCCAACTATCTCCAATACAGAAGAGGTTGATTCTACAGCAGAGCCAACACAAAATTCCAATGGCGAGTTTGTGGAGCAGTTGGAAGCGGAAACTGCTGCACTGGGATCGGACACACCAGAATCAGAAAATAGTTTAGTATACACCACCACGCAGCAGCGAGTGGCAGAGTTGCAGAGTACCGAAGCAGCCCTGAAGGAAGAAATAGCCAACCTGCAAGCTTCCTACAAAATTCTTCAGGCACAATTGAGTGAAACTCAAAATTCTCTAGGACGACTCGTGCAAGAGTCGCTAGTGCAGTTAGAACAACGCAAACAAACTCTACAAATTTCTATAGAACAGCTAGAACGCCGTCAGGAACGTATCCGCAACGAGATGCGAACCACTTTTGCTGGTGCATCCCAAGACTTAGCAATTCGAGTCCAGGGTTTTAAAGACTATCTCACAGGTAGCTTACAGGATTTGGCAGCTGCTGCTGAGCAGCTGCAACTGACGCCAACTGTGGTAGAAAGAGAAAAACCAGTTGTCAAAGAGGTTAAACCAGCTGAATCTCAGCCAGGAATACCGCAATTTGCCCAGCAACAGTTTCAAGATACTACAAAGCAAATTCGCCGCCTCATTGACCAATACCGCAATAAGCCCGATTACTATGGCCCTGCTTGGCAATTGCGCCGCACCTTTGAGCCAGTCCATGCGGAACGAGTTTCCAACTGGTTTTTCAGTCAAGGAGGACGGGGTGGCTTGCGGACAATGGGCAGTCGCTTGCAAAATATCTTGATTGCCTCAGCGGCAATTTCGATATTACACAAGCTCTATGGCGATCGCGTCCGTACTTTAGTTTTAGCTAATACACCAGAGCGATTAGGTGAATGGCGGCGCGGCTTGCAAGACTGTCTGGGAATCGGTCGCCCAGATTTTGGCCCAGACCGAGGCGTGGTATTATTTGAGGCGTCGGAAGCTGTGGCTCAGAAAGCAGACCGATTAGTAAAAGCCAATCAACTGCCTTTGATTATTATTGACGATTCAGAAGATCAAATCAGTTTGTCGTTGCTGCAATTTCCTTTATGGTTGGCCTTTGCCCCCGACCCCAAAACAGTGAGAAACTATGATGATGACTTTTAACAAGAAAGAATTCAGGAGTCAGGAGTCAGAATGGGCTAAACCTTAGCTATCCGCTAACAGCAATGTTTTCTGTATGACTGGCAGATGAATAACTGGGTTTAAGTCCCCCACAAAATACAATACAGTTCAGTTAAGCGTTTCTTCCTTCTCTTTGCGTCCTTATTGATTCTGAATTCTGAATTCTGAATTCTGTATTCTTCTTCATTTGGATTTTTGAATCTTAATTATGGCTATCTGGTTAACTTTGTGCGGGGCAATTGTACTTGTAGCTTACCTGCTGGGTTCCTTTCCCACCGGGTACATTGCTGTTAAGCAGTTAAAAGGTATTGATATTCGAGAAGTTGGTTCCGGTTCCACTGGGGCAACGAATGTGCTGAGAACCTTGGGGAAAGGACCAGGAGCATTCGTTTTAGTACTTGATTCCTTGAAGGGAGTATTAGCGATCGCTCTGGTTTATTGGTTGTTCAATTTTGCCGCTAGTCAAAATTATATCCCTCCAATGGTAGATGTAAAATTGTGGCAACCGTGGATATTAACTTTAGTTGGTTTAGCTGCCATCCTTGGACATAGTAAATCAATTTTTTTGGGCTTCAGTGGCGGTAAATCCGTTGCTATTAGTTTGGGGATTTTGTTGGCAATGAATTGGCAGGTAGGTTTGGCAACAGCAGGTATATTTGCCGTTGTCGTAGCGATATCGCGGATTGTTTCTTTGAGTTCAATTGCAGGTGCGATCGCTGTTCCTATTTTTATGTCGCTTTTGCATCAACCTTTACCCTATGTTCTGTTTGGGATTGCTGGTGGGTTCTATGTGATTTTCCGCCACCGCAGTAATATCGAACGAATAATTGCTGGTACTGAGCCAAAAATTGGACAAAATTTAGCCACGGAACCAGAACAAACTGCATAATTTGCCAACGACCAACAGATATATCTTTAGCAGTGAACAGTTATTAGTAAGTACTGATAACTGTTCGCTCATTTAATACCATTTTTAATTTTAGATTTTGCGGAAAGTCTGGCATAAGTTAGCTATTAGAAATTAATACAAGTATGAATAATGCCATCCCATAGTTTGTTTGTAACTACCTTAGTAACTAAAAACAGATTATGCAGTCGTTATTGCTGAAATTTGAGATGTCTAATAGCTAATATTTGCCTAAATGTAGTCTTGTGCAGTATGAAATTTAGGAGAAATAGATGCCATTAAAAAATTATGGTGTTCTAAAAGGTCGGGCTATAGATAGAAAGCTTGGTGAAGGATCTAGTCCCCATTACGAAGTGCTTTTGACAGACAATAAGCAAAAGCATCGTATCGCCATTAATGTGAAATCAAAGGAAAGTCCCTCGGAATTGCTGTATTTTGTGGATGAAAATTTCTCTCACCCCATCACAAAGGAATTGGAGGAGTTGGATTTTGGCTTCAAGGAGTTGGCAAGGAAACCTGGAGGACTGGCTTTAGACTATATCCGGGCGAATTTATTCGATCCGATTCAGATGAAACCGTTGCCCTACAATGTGCCAGGTCCAGATAACGACCTCAACGAGTTACTAGAATTATATATTACGAGGGCGATCGCTTCACCAGAAGCAGTCCTCTACCCCTTTGGTGAAAAGTTTGGGCCGGAACCGAATGTTAAAGACAAGTATTTTGGTTTTCTGCCTGGTAACGGTATCCATGACATCCATATGAATCAGGGTAATGCCGGTTCATTTCAAAAGGATAATGGTGTTTGGCAAGATGGCGGACTGCTGATTCATTACCCAGCCCGGAATCAGTGGGTGGGCATCTTTTTAGCGTTCCAATCCCAGTCTTTCCATACTGACGATACCACTGGCAACAGAATAGATGTAGTAATACCACCGACAACAGCAGCGGTTAGGATTATTGCTGCTTTAGTGAATCCCCTGGGAGACGACATAGGTAAGGAGACAGTATCTTTAATTAATACCTCGCCTAATAAAGTTGACTTGGGTAATTGGGCACTTACGGATCGGCTTAAGCGCAAGCAAAGCCTTAGTGGCATTATTAATCCTGGTGAAGTACTGAGAGTGCCTTTGGGTAAAGACGGCATCCAACTGGACAATAATAGCGGCATGATTACCCTTCTTGATGACAAAGGACTCAAGATTGATGGTGTTTCCTATACCAAGAAAGATACCCAAAACCAAGGTTACACAATTTTGTTTTAATTTGAGTTATTAGTTATTTGTTATTAGTCATTAGTCATTTGTCATTTGTCATTTGCGAATTAAACTGTTCCACATTTAAATTGCATAATTGGGCGGGCAAGATGACCACCCCACAAGAGTTTGATTTAATTCAATTCTGCGATTTAGATACGTTTTAAGCTGACAAATGACTAATGACTAATGACTAAATAATTTGCAAAACAACTAGTGTCATATCATCGGTGTTTTGCTTATCAGCACCGATGAATTTCTGAACTTGGTCAAATAAATAATCCACAATTTCCTGTGGCCCATTGCAGTACTTACAAGCCGTATTGAAATCAGCGATAAAGTTTTCTTCGTCAAAGCGATCGCCACTGGCAGCAGCAGCATCCGTCAAACCATCTGTATAGTAAATTATTGTATCCCCAGGTTCTAACTGTGCCTGAGCATCTTCATATTGACTGTTAGCATCCAAACCAATTAGCATTCCTAAGGTATCTAAGCGGCTGACAGTCTTCGTAGCTGCGTGCCACCACAAAGGAGGATTGTGTGCCGCATTGCTATAGTACAAAATTCGATTCTGGGGATTATATTCTGAGTAAAATAGTGTGACAAAGCGATGGGAATTTTCCAAATCCGCATACATAACTCGATTTAAGTTTTGCAAAATTCCGGCTGGAGAATTACCGTGTAACACTTCTCCTCGTAGCATTCCCCGCATCATCGTCATAATTAGCCCAGCGGGAACACCTTTGCCCATAACATCCCCAATCACCAAACCCCAGCGACTACTTGCTGCACCACCTTTAGTGTTTAGCTGAATTTGATTGTTATTGGTCACAATAAAGTCGTAATAGTCTCCACCCACGCGATTGGCAGGTTTACAGCGTGCCGCCAAGACTGCACCAGGAATTGTGGGACATTGGCGTGGCAGAAGTCGCCTTTGAATTTCTGCGCCAATTTCTAGTTCTTGGTCTAAACGTTCTTTTTTTCTCAGTTCTACAGCTAGTTCATCGTTTTCGATCGCTACTGCTGTTTGATCTGCCACTAACCTAACTAACTTTTGCCTAGTTTCTGTCCAACTATATTCTGGATCGCGGCTCAAAACATACAGCCAACCCCGTTCTGTATGCTTGACCAAAATCGCCGTACCAAAGATTTGCACATCTGGCCCCAAATACCGATGCATTTGGTCATCCAAAATCCCCGTAGCATTTGCTAAAGGGGCACTATTGGGCATCAGAGTGATTTGACTGCTGGCTATTTCTAGGGCTTTGCGGATATTCTTACGCTGGTTACTATCTTGCCAGTGTAGTTGCTCTAACCTGACTTGACCATTCGGTTTGTAGAGAAACAGGGCACTACCATCAGCATCTGTTACCCTTGTTGCCATCAGCGGGATCAGCTCCAAAAACTGATTCAAATTATTGAAGCTTCTCAGTGCAAATCCTAAAGAACTTAGTAAATCTTGAATTTTATTCTGTTCCCGGTGCAACCTTGCCACGAGTTCTTTCAGCGCCACGACTGGTGTGACATCAGTTGCAGCACTACTATTGTTGTCAGTGGGTTGAGAGGGCAGTTGAGACACAGGCACAGGTACTATTAAACTTTATATTGGTAGGTTTGAGATTATTTATAAATCTTTTGGCTTTGGCATTGCTAAACCATAATTAGACAAGACTTGTCACTTTAGCAAGAGTATAAAGACGTAACAGGTAACTTTTGTGAGTATTTTATTTGCTTATTACATTCCTGATTGAATATTAAAACTTAAAATCGTGTATTTTTAATCAAAATCTAATCATTTAGTTCGCTAGTTTTGAATGATAGTTCAGAAAGCTTCTCATTTTTTCATAACTTAATTATCAAAGCATATCTCTCTAGTCGTAAAAATACTTTCATAAAAGAATAATTCCTGAGTTTTTTCGAGTGAGTGTTTGTTTTTGTCCTTTGTCATTAGTCATTTGTCATTTCTTTAGACCAACGACTAATGACCAAACAGTTGATATGTTAGGACTTAAGCTGTTTCTAGTATTTTGTTTGTGGTTAGTTCAAGCGATGATACCAGATTAAGTAACACCTAAATGTATCAATTTGTCAAGCAAAATTTTTAAACTCGATTTTTCAGCTAGTGGTTTGTGAAGCCAACTTAGCAGAATTTAAAACTCTCCCCGCCCCTGTTTCCCCTTCAAGCTGTCAATTTTTCGTTGATGGACACTAACCACTCAAGAGGGCTTCGACAAACTCGTAGCTAGAAAATGGGCGCAGGTCTTCAATTCCTTCGCCAGCACCAATAAAGCGAATAGGTAAACCCAGTTGCTGGACAACAGCAAGGGCAACGCCGCCTTTGGCAGTGCCATCAAGCTTGGTTAAGACAACGCCACTAAGTTGGGCAGCTTGGGAGAAAACTTCGGCTTGCCGCAGTCCATTTTGACCTAAAGTGGCATCTAGAACCAACAGTGATTCCACTTTTGCATTTGGGGCTTTTTTGTCGATAATTCGCCGAATTTTACTGAGTTCGTCCATTAAATTTTTCTTGTTTTGCAGTCGTCCAGCAGTATCTACAAGAAGTAATTCTGTTTGACGCGCTTGGGCAGCAGCGATCGCATCGAATACAACTGCTGCTGGATCTGTATTTTTTCCAGGGTTAGCAATGACTTCCACACCACTTCTATTACCCCAAACCTTGACTTGTTCCACAGCGGCGGCGCGGAAAGTATCTGCTGCGCCAATCAAGCATTTATAGCCAGATTTTTGCCCCAAGTGGGCAATTTTGCCGATGGTGGTGGTTTTTCCAGCACCGTTTACCCCAGTGATTAACCAAATATTTAAAGTTTCCTTTTCTGGAGTAAAGCTAGATTTGTGGGATGTTTTGCTTGGTGCATCCAGCATATCCCGAATGATTTTTTTCAGGTAAGCGATCGCTTCTTCTGGTGGGGTAACTTCTTGGAGTAATTTTTTCTGTAGGGCATCAATAATCAAGTCTGTGGCTTCTACACCGACATCAGCTTGCAGCAACAACGCCTCAATTTCTGATACAGCTGCTTGGTTAAGCGGCCCTTGACCAACGATCGCTTTTAGTTGGTTGAGAATGCTACGACGAGTTTTGTCTAACCCTTGCCGCAGCTTTTTCAACCAAGTAATTTCTTCAATAGAAACGTCTTGGGCGCGTCTACCTTGGGCTGCTAAGACTTCCGCTGACCAGACAAATCCATCATCAAATACCAGTTCCGGGATTTCCTCTCCTGTTTTTGATACTGGCTGTACTACCTCTGGTTCTGGAACTTCAATGGCCGTGGCTATGAGTTGTTCCAGCTTTGCTTGCCGTTCCGCCGCCGCCCGTTCTAAGAAGGATGGTACTGTTGGCTGCGTTGTCTCTGGCGTAGTTAGGGGTTCGACTGGTGTTGTCTCAACTTCACTTGCGGTTAATTCTGAGCTTTGGACATCTGGGCGATCGGCAATTGCGGCCACTAAAGAATCTTCTATACTTTCTTCATCTGTAGTAGATTCCTCTGTGGTTGTTTCTGAAGTTGTGACAGCAACTTCCTCAGTTACGTCTGTTTGTACAGTTTCTATTTCAGAAGTTGCCGTTTCAGTGGTGTCAAGTGGTTCTGTTGAGGCAAGGGCATCTGCTGAATCAGCCGGGGTTTCTGGTACCTGAGATTGTTGTTTTTGTTGAATATTTTTGTAAGCAGCTTTAGCAAAGGCCAACAAGTCTGCTGTTGTATCTGACGAAGTTTCAGCTGTCTCTGGTTCAGATTCTTGTACAGGAGAAGTTTCTTCCTGCTTCTGTTCAGAGGAGGTGTCAGAGGAATCATTATGTTGACGACGAAACCAATTAAAAACCATTGCAGCAGTATTAGTTGTTGTTATAAGTTACAAATTATGAGTTTAATTTAACTTGGGGCATTGGGAGTACTGAGTACTGTTAGCGGTAGCGGGGCGTTGAGCCAGTACTGAGTGAGGAGCTAGGAGTTATTCTCCCTCATCTTCCTCATCTCCCTCATCTCCCCTGCTCCCTCACTTCGAAAACTAAGTATAAAACACTATGCACTTTTCTTCTGTTCGCTGACTCGGCGCAAAACACCGTTAATAAACCGATGACCTTCGTCTCCACTGTACCGTTTGGCTAGCTCCACTGCTTCGTTGATGGCGATGCTGTCTGGAACTCCCAATAATTTCATTTCTGCCACAGCGATTTGCAGGATATCCCGGTCAATTTGAGCGAGTCGAGTTACTTGCCAATCTACAAGGGCATTAGATATGAGTTCATCTATAATTTGTCGATTTTCGTTGACTGTAATTACAAGCTCTTTAGCGTAATTGCGAACTCCCTTGTCCTGATTAGCTAGCTGAATTAATTCTGGAAAATCAACAGCCGTACCCAACTGATTGATTGCTGTCTGGGTAGATGCGATCGCCTCTTGGAGCATTGTTCTAGCTGTATTCAGGTCAGAGGCGCGAGTTTGGCTACTTAAAAGGCGATCGTTACTGCGTTGCAGTTCACCTGCGGCATTATTCAGGGTATCTTGCACTTCCGTGGTCAAAGTGCGTACTGCTCCTAGTACCAATTTTGATACTAGTTGCTCGTCTTCCAATTTATCTAATTTCTTTGGGTTGACTGGCAGTTGGCTAAGGCTTAAAAGCGCCAACTCACGAGCAATTTGTTGGGGTTTACGAGGTTGCATAAAACTGAGAGTTGATTGTGCGAGAATTGATTAACCAGGCGGAACAAGCTTATAAGTCTATCAATTTTGGCACAGTCCAACAACAAAATTACGCATTTGCTTGTGACTTTGCCAGATAGAGTTTAAGTTTCTTCCACATGAAGAACTTGCTGTTTGATGTCGTCGTGTTTCATTTGCAATGTGGACTCTTTGGGGAGAATCAGGGGTGTACTGGGGGCAACAATTCCACCTGACACAACTATTTTAAAAGCGTCTTCAATTGACATGGATAAGTTCACCACCTCATCCTCAGGAACGGCTGCATACCATCCAGTAGTAGGATTCGGGGTGGTGGGGATAAAAACACTCAGCATCGGGCGAGACATTTGGGCTTGGATATCACCGCTGATTGCACCAGTAACAAAGCCGATCGCCCAAATTCCTCGGCGGGGATACTCAACTAAAACTACACGCCGAAACTTGCCATTGGAATCTTTGAGTATTGTTTCCAAAAGCTGTTTAAGGGTTTTGTATACCTGTCCAGCTAAAGGAATTGCCTGTAATAACCGCTCACCAAAATCTAGCAACCAACGTCCAGCAATATTCCTAGCCATCAAACCAATAAACAAGATACTTAGTAATGGTACAGCTAGTCCTACTAGAAGATTCAGTATATTTACTAATATTGGGTGCAACCCGTCAAAGGGATTGAGTTGTTTGGGAATTTGGGTGAGAAAGTTGATTACCCAAGTAGCAATGGTAATTGTTAGCCAGATGGTAGTTGCTAGGGGAATAACTACCAACAAACCAGCAATCAGGTCATTTTTGAAGTCCTGTTTTAGGCGATCGATTACCAAGCCTCGATTCTCCTGTTTTAAGCTATTTTCCTACAAGGATACACACAGACATCCGCCAAGGGAATAACGACTGGTTATTCTCAGGGAATGTTACTTTTCTTTGCAAGACTTGTAAATGATTGTTACGAGTCTCTTAAGTTATTACTAATTTACCGCGTTCAATGAAAAGCTGCTCAAGATTGTGAAAGCAGCACGAGGTAAGCTGAAGAATTATTTTGTCTGGTCAATCAGTTATGTATTCACAGGAGCAGCTTTTCTGAAAAAGCTCCGTTAAAAATATTAATTTATTATAATTGAAACACGCGTAGGGGCGCACAGGTGTGCGCCCCTACTGATTGATGAATTATGATAAATGCAATGCCTACGGCAAGGGCTTTGCCCAACGCAGCAGTTTCAGACTTTACACTGCATCAACGTGTGTAGTTTCTGAAGTCGCACACTGCACCTGTTGTGTATTTTCCTGCCTCAGAGTTGGTGTTGCGTTTAAGTCAGGTTTTGGTAGATACTTCATTTCCCAAACTTTGAGCAAAATCAAGTATTCGTAGAATGCTTGCAATGTACACCAAGCAAGACCAGCGCCTCGGTCTAAGCAACCGCCCAACAGAAAATACATATATATAAAGCGTAGCAAAGGTCTAGCAGGTAGACGCAAAGACAAATCTTTGAGGGCGCGGCGTCTTTCGACTTCTGACTTGCCAAAGAATAAATCTCCCCAGCTTACCTTTCCTTGTTCTAATTGATATAGAGTTTCTTGAGCTTCATCAGTGGAATAACGGTTATGTTTTTCAATCCAGCGACTTAAGCCTTTGCTACAAGTGTAGTGGGGGTATGTTTCTTTTAAAAAGCTAGTTGCACCCTCACAAACTTCTCGTTCAGTGTGGCCGTAGTCAGTAAACCAAACTTTCCCGTGACGAAACAGGCGCATTTGGTAACGGGGATACTGTGTGCTGTAACGAATCCAACGATTCATAAACATGACCCGTTCAGCCACATAGTAGCCAATGTAGTCTGGATTCTGACTTGCCTTTTGGCATTCGGCGAACAATTCCGGTGTCATCCGTTCGTCAGCTTCGAGAATGTAAACCCATTCGTACTTCGGGGAAATAGACTCTAACATCCAGGTGCGTTGGCGTCCGTGGCTTTCAAAGGCGTGTTGGGCAACGCGAATGGGATAGCGATTGGCGATTTCCACAGTGCGATCGCTACTGCATGAGTCTACAACAATGATGTCATCCGATAGCATCGCCGATTCGATACAAGCAGCAATATCTAGTTCTTCGTTATATGTCAGTATGTAAATTGAAAACATTCCCAGGTTTTATATTAAGAGTTAGGAGTTAGGAGTTAGGAGTTAGGAGTTAGGAATTAGAAGTTAGGAGTTAGGAGTTAGGAGTTATTCTCCCCCTGCTCCCTCATCTCCCCCATCTCCCCCACTCCCCACTCCCCACTCCCGAAAAAATTAGCGTGCGGTAGCTTTAGGTTTACCACCTTGTAAAGCACCTCTGCTTCTTAAACCTGTCCAGCCGATGATAATGTAACCAATAGACAACAGCAAACTGCTAATACCAATCCGCAGTCCAGACTTCCATGCGGTATCTTTAGCTTGATTTACAGTTTCATCCCTGCGTTGGCGAATTTGGCTCAATTGTTGAGTTCTCAGCGTCTGAATATCTGTTTGTTGTTCGATCGCTTTGTCAAGTGCTTGAGGATCTGTTTTTGCCTTCTTTAGTAAGTCTTTTATATTTGGAGGAATTTGGGAGCTTTCAAGTGCTTGCTTGTATCTTTGCTCATCTTTGAGGAGTTCGGTAAACTGAGCTTTGGTTTGACTCCGCAGCTGTTCTAGCTGAGCTTTTCCTTGTTCAGTATTCAGTTGTGCTTGCAATTGCGATAATCGGTTGTTAAGTTGAACTTCAGCCTGATCTGCTTCTTGGGTGATTCGATTAATCGTTTGATTTTTAGCTTGATTCACATTATTGAGATGTAGGGGAAAAATTAGCAAGAACATCAACCCTAAAATACTTGAGAGAATCAAAGCCGGAAATCTTAAATCAACACCTTGGGGACGATCGCTTCCCGCATCAGCGCTACCAATCCAATGTCCTGCAAACAAAAGCCCCAAACCTACCAAAGGAACAATTCCCCGATCCACTAAGGCTGTGGCCAAATTTATTTGCCAAGCGCGATCGGTTGGTTGAAAGGGTAACAAGAGAATCAAAAAGTCAACAAAAAACGACAAAATGCAGATTATTCCAACTACCTTAACTGTGAGGGCAGTACTAGCGGAAGTAAAACGGTTAACCATAGTTTTTCAAACTTGCGGTGAATACGAGTGATTTTCATATTTCAAGTTACTTGAATATTGTGCCCATGACCGTAAATGTTCTATAGAAACACAAACCAGATTCAATAACGGTGAAACCTCTCTACCTCTTGGTTTTCAACTAGGCCAGAGTAACATTTGTTATGCCTAGTGTCTTCAGGAAATTCCTAGTATTTGAAGATACGGAGCTAATGCGGGGCTGTAGACTCAGATCCCCGACTTCTCGAAGAAATCGGGGATCTAAACGCTCCCTACCTCCGACTTCTGTTTGCGTCCCCGCGTAAGAGCGTCCCCGTGTCTTGTTCCTTTCTCATCCCTCTCCCACAAAGGCTTTTTCCCAAATTGGCAGATCTTCTGGTCGGTCAACGTCGGCTAAAGGCGTCAAATTCACATGTGATAAATTAAGCTTCTGAGCAATCTCGACAGTTTTCTGGAATACTTGAGCAGTTCCCCATTTGATGTTAGCGAATAACTCTGGGATGGGTTGCTGCAAACCAATTAAGTAATATCCACCGTCTATTGCTGGGCCAAGTACGAGTTCAAAGGTGTGTAACCGATCAAAGGCTGTCGCTAAAACTTGGGCATTTACTCCAGGACAATCTGTACCGATGATAATTGCTTTTTCTGCACCAAATTGGAAAGCTTGGAGGAGCGATCGCGCCATCCGCAAACCTAGATCCCCTTCACCTTGACACTGGTAAACTAAATTCAACCCCAACCAGTCTTGCATAAGTTGCAAATCACCACCTGCAAAGCGTACTTCCACAGATATGTCAATGATTTTTTGCAATTCTTTAACCTCAAATATTGTATGTTCAGTCATTTGGCGTTGAAGATTAGCAGCCCCAACAGATCCTAAAACAGGTATCAATCGGGTTTTCGTCTTCCCTGGTTCAGGATAGCGAGTGAAAATAATCAAGTGCTGTTTTGGGCTTGCTGGTAAGTTCAGCACGCAATACCTTAATTTCAATAAACTAAAAACATATTAATAGCAATACTTGCCGTCATTGGTTGTAGTATGCTCTTTTGCCGTTCGCATTGCCCCTAAAATCGTTGAAACAATAACACAACGCTTACTTTTACCGCCAGACTTACTCGATAGCGTAATTCGTCCTAGAGGTGGTTCCTTAACATTACCTCTGTAATTAAATTGGATTTGCTTAATCCCATTTGTCTCTTCTAAGGTCGTTTCTGCATCTAACCGCACATTAGAATCTAAATTATTCCAGTTAGCATCAGATGAGTTTACTGTAGCGGAATGAACAGCCCATTGAACAATGCCATTTTGCTCGCGAAAACTAGCTTGCCAAGTCAATTTTTCCTTGGCGGCTTGCCTTTGAGCTTGGCGCATCGCATGGTAAACTTCGTTTTGAGCAGTGTTAAGGCGGCGAGTAGCCACAAAAGCCATCCAATTTGGTATTCCCAGACTGGCTAATATACCAATTAATAGAACGATTACTAAAGTTTCAGGTAAAGTAAAACCACTACTAGAGTGATTATTGAAAAGATTTTTTGGATTAACTAGAGATGGTAAATGCGCCTGGGTATTCATTTTTATTTTCTGGTCTTTTTTCAGTTACCCAAGTGTTTAGCAATATTTCAGTTTTTTGGCTTTTGAGTTCACGCTGGTTAGTAATACTGTGGAATAAGGTGGGAAAAATCAGGATAATAGCAATTTTTAATAATACTTTTGAAGTGAAATTTATATTCTGAAATCTTGAAGAATCATTCAGAAAATATTTCCATAAAAATTGAGCCGCAGTTAAACCTTTTTGTCGATTCAATGGCTTTTGTAAAGCTTTGCATGTGAGGTATTTGTATAAATTAGCAATACTTATATTCCAAGTTTTGTTAAGTGCTGAAGGTCTTTCTTTGTATGCTCTTTCAAGTAGTTGCAAGCACGCTTTTTCCTGTCTGACAAGATTAGAAGATACTGAGTTAGCACTAATTCGGTATAAGATTTGTACAGATGGTACACATATAAAATTAAATTTAGAAGCTAATCGCAGCCACATATCCCAATCCTGAGCCGCAGTTAGGGATTCGTCAAAGCCACCTAATGTAATTAAAGCTTTTCTACAAATTAAGGGATTAGAGCCATTTTCTAGAAAGTTAGTGACTAATAAAGTTTCATAAACATCGCCATTTAGATTAATGCGCTTACCTGAAAGTACAAATTTTCCATTTGCATCAATATAATCAGTCCAGCTATAAGCAACTTTCGCAGTCAAATTTTCTTGCAAAGCCTTTAATTGAGATTCAAGTTTATCAGGTGTCCAAAGATCGTCAGCATCTAAGAAACTAACAAATTCTCCAGCTGCAAGGTGTAGTCCTCGGTTACGACTGACATTTCCGCCCCCGTTGGGATAAGAAAATACTTTGATTCGAGGGTCTTGGATTTGTGTAACAATATCTAAAGTAGAGTCTTGTGAACCATCATTAATTACAATTAATTCTAGGTTGGTAAAAGTTTGATTCAGAACAGAATTAATTGTATGACTAATAGTGCTTTCACTATTGTAAGCAGGTATAATTACAGAAACTTTAGGCAATGATTGACTAGAATTAATCATTTTATATGGCTACTTTGTTTTTGAAGAATTTCCCTAAATTACATTTAAAGTAATAAAAAGGACTCATCATACTAGCCAGGTAAAATTCCATTTCAAAAAGTGCAATTAGATTATTTTTTAATTGCCCTTTATACTTAATAAGATAATGCAACACTCGACGCAAATTTCCTAAAAAAGTTTTCACAAACACTATTGGTTTTTGCCAATTTTTAGTATTTATCAAGCGTAGTTGGAAAATACACAAGCCACAGCCGCGTGCCAAATTTAGTAGGTAATCTCTTTCAAATCGCCACTGTGGTATTTGATGGTAAGTATGCATGGTAGGATTATACCAAATTTCCCAGCCTGCATAATGTATATAAAGTAAAGGTTCATAGTCCTCACCTTGCACTAAAATACCAGGTAACTTGCCACTTAAAATAGGTCGTTGTGGTACATTTTCGCACCATGCTTGTTTGCGGATAACAATTGCAGCACCAGGGGGAAGTCTTAAATTATCCGCATCAAATAAATGTGGATTTGAGCCATGTTCTCTGATAGCTAAAAAACCTTGAATTTTTTCAAAATTTTCTGGTGGTTTTACTTCAAAATCACCATGAATTTGTCCACTCCAAACACCTGCTTGAGGATGTTCTAATCCAAAGGCATATGCTTCTGCTAACCAATCAAGTGCAGGTAAATTATCATCATCTAAAAATGCAATTAGCTCACCTCTGGCTTCGCGTACTGCCTGCAATCGTGCAAAAGCGGCTCCCTGTTCTTTTTCAAAGGAATATCTTAAATGACAGCTTCCATCAAATAATTTTTGGTAATTATCTATTATTTCAGATGTGCTATCAGAACTATTATTATCAACAATAAGAATTTCCCATTTAAGGCTTTGTACTCCTGTCTGAGTTAACAGCTTATCCAAAATTTTAGGTAAACGGGTTGCTCCGTTATATGTAGGAATGGCTACGGTAATATCTAATTTTTCTACTATTAATTCAGTCATAATATTTAATACTCTGATAATTTATTTTTCAAATAACCATTTTTCCAAAGATAAAACGGACTCATTAAACTACTTAAAAAAAGTTGCATTTCGCAAGCAGCTACCAAATCCTGTTTTAAGTTAGTTCGATATTTGAGTAAGTGTAAAGTGATTTTACGTAGGTCATTTATCATATAAGCTAAAAAAGCGATCGGTTTATACCAAGGTTGTATATTTACCATCCTAGTTACATAACGGCTAAGTCCAATACCTTGAAAAAATGGAATTAAATATTCTTTTTGTAGCCGCGAGCTTGGTATTTTATGAGAAATTTCCATTTCTGGGTTATACCAAATTTCCCATCCTGATTTTTGGATGTAAGACAACATTTCTAAGTCTTCACTGGTAAGCATGTTACCTTTGACTCTACCAGTTAAAATAGATTTTTGTGGTAAACTTTGTAACCACGCTTGTTTACGGACAACAAGTCCGGCAGAAGGAGGTAGCAATCTATTTTTTGCTTCATATAATAGAGGTAAATTTCCTCGTTCTGTAATTGCTAAGAATGGGGCAATTCTCTGGAAATTTTCTGGTGGTTCCACTTCCCAGTCGGGATGAATTTGGCTAGCAAAAGCTCCCGCTTTTGGATACTTTTGGGCAAAAGTATAAGCTGAGGCTATCCAATTTGATATCGGATAATTATCATCATCTAAAAAACCTATTAATTTGCCCTTAGCTTCTGCTACTGCCTTTTTTCTGGCATAAGCTGCACCTTGTTTTGCTTCAAAGCAATACTTTAAAGGGTAAGGACATTGCCAATTTTGTTGATAGGCTTGGACAAGTTTAGCTGTGTTATCAGTGCTGTTATTGTCTACAACTATAATTTCCCAAGATAAATTTTCCGTATGAAGTTGGTTTTTTAGTCGCTCTAGTAGTTCAGGCAAACGACTTTCACCGTTGTAAGTTGGGATAGCTACAGTAAAATCTAAGCAATCTGTCATTTCGTAAAAGTTATATTTTATTAGAACAATTTTTCAGACATTTCAAATCAAAAACCGAACTGGATTTTACAATTTTGCTCTCAAAGTCCAGTTTCAGGTACCGTATTTATATGGAATTTTTGAGAGGATGCGCTACAAAAAACATTTAATTCGTGCAACCCGAGTCTTTTGCTGTTCGCATTCCTCCAAGGAGAGTTTGCACTATGACGTAGCGTTTTAATGCACTAGCTTCAGTGGTTCCTGTCTTGGGTGCAGCTACCATAACTTTTAGACATGTATCGGCAACAGTACCATTAGACTTATTTGCCAAAGCACCCATGTAGTCGAAAGTAATGATAGCGGTTCCTGGCGCAGTACTAACTTCACCTGTAGCATTTTTTGTATTGGAAGCAGAAATGTTGGTGTACAGCAAAACTTGTCCCGGATTAGATGCCATATCCTGACCTAAAGATTTCCATACAACACCTGAAGTCGGTGTCACAGCACCCTGATGAATGAGGAACTTGGGAACATTATCTTCAACTTTAAAACTTACACTGTAAGTAAGTTTTTTATTTTTAGCTTCACGCTGTGCATCTTGTAGGGCAGCTAGAACAGCGTCATTAGCTTTATTTACCCGCTGTCGATTCACAAAGGCAAGCCAACCAGGAGATGCGATCGCTGCTAAAACTCCAATCATTAACACCACTACAAGTACTTCTATTAAAGTAAAGCCAGCATCAGATTGAGGATGAAATCGCTCCTTGGTGTTTTGATTACAGATCCTAGTGTGCAATAACTTTAAAGTTAGGTTGTCCATAATGCCCCACCATTAATTGTGCTGTCTATTGTTAAATTCATCTTGTAAATAAATATCCCCGTCCCTGTACGCGGACGCTTGCTGTGGGAAAATAAGTTTTGTTATTTGAAGAGTAATCAAAATTACTATTTTGCAACCGAGCTAGTGCATTACCTCGTAAAAACACCTGTGCTGTTGTATTTAGAGTATCAACACAAGCATAAAAGCCCATAAAACTACCCTTGCTAAGTGATATTCCAGTGGGGCTAGTGGGGCAAGTAGGACTTATAGGACTTGTTGCAATAGAGGTTTGATCGATAAAATCGACTAGTACTACAACAGGTGTTTTTGTTGCATCATAAGCTGAACTGGCTGTTTTCCATGAATTCATTTGGTTTTTTATACCTGCGGCACCTGGTAAATTCAAGTTAAAACGCTGAAAACCTGGTTTGGGGCAGTGGTCGGCATCACTATATTTATCGTTGGGATAATCAGTACCACAACTGACACCGCCAGATGCGAGAATTCCATCACTAATTTCAAATCTGGCAATTCGAGCTGCTTTTGACCAAGTGGTGTTATTGTCTTTGATTAAATAGTAGGCTACTAGTGAGTAAACAAAAGTGTCATCTTTTGTGTCTGGTGTAGTGCTACTAGAAAGTGTAACCCCATCTTGAAGAAACTTACGTTTCCAAAACACTAGAATTGGTTGACAAGTCACATTTGTATCAGAAGCGTCACAAAAACCAGCTTTTTTAACAGGAGGTATTTGGTCTTTAATTCCTGAGCTTGCTGGGACACTGTTTGAATTGTTAGCCAGTGCAGTTCCATCATATATGTAGACAGCTTGTTGTAAATCATTAGCAATGTAATCAGCTGCTGTCTGGATTTCTTGTTCAGAATTTGCCTTTGCTTGCTCCTTTTGATCTGTACTAAGAATATTAACCATGAATGCTAGCAGTGGCGTCAGCACTAAGAATGCCAGCAATAAGGCTACCAAAAGTTCTATCAGGGTAAAACCATTAACTTGTCGAACCAACTTAGAGTGTTTCAGTTGAATACTGAGAAGAAATTTGAATACATTCTTCATAACTATGGTCTGTCTCTTGGTGATAGAAATACATCCAGTAAATAATGGTGTACGCTTATACCATGTATTCACAATGTTAATCATTACAGTTGTTGAATGACCACCTTTTTAAAAGTTGTATCTTTCAATATCACTGTGTGAAAATTAATTACAAGTGGTGTTACTAGTAGTACTGCCAGTAATAGCAAGACGTTGACACAGAGCATTGAAAGAAGTATTTCTAGAGCCAATTTCGGTTGTCATTTCTACTAATGGCGATTGGCGATCGCCCAAAGTTCCAGTGAAAGTATTTTGTGTTTTCTTGTTATTACCGTTACTAGCAGAGACAGTTTTAGTAAAGTCAATATCTGACCGATAAACTCGAATTCCTAAACGGTAACCATCCCTTGGTATACCTGTTGTATCTGTTGGGGTGCTTGTGGCTACTGTAATTGTTTTAGCCTGAATATAAAATAGGATGTTTGTACAGACTGTTGTACTAATAATTAGGTTGTTGCTTGCGTCTTTTGTCACGCAATATAACGATGTTGATGATGTAGGAGGTGGCATATTTGTAGTGTTAAGTAAATTGCCAGCTAATGTTCCATCGGGTGCAATAGTTGTACCAGGGGCTGTCACTGCTCCCGTTTTTACACCATCAATGAAACTTCTGGCAGCTTGCGTGGCTAGTTCTACCCGTTTTGATTGGACGCGAGTTGCTGTTGCAATTATGATAGTGGGTGCGATCGCTGCCAGCAAGATGGTAATTAATAGTATTGCTACCAGCGACTCAATAATCGTAAAACCAGCCTCACCAGATGGGTGGATTTGTTGTTGTTTGTGCTTAATCATTGCTAATCACCAGCTTCTGAAATTTTATTATGGGCATTGCGCTTGACTGATACCATTAATGGCAGTATCATCACTGACATCAACAGTTCCTTTCGCATCTTTTGCACACAACAACGTTTGCACCCATGCATCATCTCGACCAACTTCCCGGAAGTATTCATTGGGTTTGTCATCTGGCGTTATCGCTAACTTTTGAGAAAATGCATCTGGTGATTGTGATAGCAAGCCAACATCGTAACCCCACTGCCGTTTAGGAGCTAGATAAAAAGGTATTTGACCAGCACCATTAGCGATGGGATATACTGCGCTAGATGAGCTAGTCAAGAATGCTACAAATGGTGCAGTAGCATAGGCGCTACGAGTTCTTTGAATAAAGGAGCCACTAATCTTAGCTCCAATAGCATCGCTTACGCCTCCAGTTGGGTTCCAATTCTCTAAGAACCGGACAAAGTTATGTAAACCACCATTATCTTCTGTGGGGCGAGCTGGCGTATCTCCGCCTGCTGCGGCTAGGTTGAACGTGGTAGCTGTCGCTTGTTGTATCCAGAAACTATCTTGTGTATTGTTAGGGCCTATTCTGCTAGTTGACGTTGGTGATATAGTTTCATCAGTGCCAAAAGCCACTTGAACTTGTAAAACTGGCGATAAAATTGGTTGAGCGCTTGTACCTGAGCCTAGAGTATACTGTGGTCGTTTTGTGTCGTCATTAGTAGCAGTTGTTCGGAACCATAAAGCATAATTTTGGGAATCTGGTCTATCAGTACCAAAATTACTCAGTGGAAATTGAGTGATTGTACCACCTTTGATACCTATAATCGTAGGGTTATTACTACCATCAAGGGTGAGTACTCCAGATGCATTACGTAGAAAGGCAACACGTCGAGGATAACCTAAATATTTAGAATCAGTCGGTAATTTTGCTGTTGTACCTGCTTTATGGGTAGCCAGAGAAAAAGTCCCAGTAGCATCAGAAGCTTTTAGACCACCATCAGCTGGTACTGTTACGTACCAATCAGTACCTGGATCGCAAGCTGAAACAGGTAGCTTCGGACACACTTCCATCAAATACTCTGGGGCATTTTTCCTTCGTTGGATCGGTGTAATAAAGTTATTGAGGTAAGAACTACTTTTACTACCAAGGGGCAAGCTATTGTTGGAGCCAGCGCTAGTGTCATACCAGCCAGCATTGATGACATTAGAGTTATTGGTCGCAAACCCATTTTGCTTAAAGTTGGTTATTGAAGTGTTATCTCCCAAGTTATTATTCAGGTCATAGTCTCCATCATTGCGGTAACCCAACTTGAAGTTATTAGAAAGAAGTGTGATTGCATCTGACAACACGCTGGCAGGTCGCCATGCGTCGCCAGTCGTACAATTTGGTAGTCTAGCGTCACCAGTACGACAAGCAAAGTTTTTATTACGGTCTGATGCAGTACGAGAGTAGAAATTGCCCCAATCACTAGCTAGAGCTGTATTAAACTCTTCTTGAGTATGTTTATTAAAGTCACCCTTAATATATACAGGCAAGTTGGTAGCTAGAATTAAGCCTTTTTCTGCATCTCTATAGGCACTTTGACGCCAGATGCTGCCGTTCGGGTTACCAGTGGGGTCGCCATTGACCAACATGATGGCGTTAGGACGGCGAGTTGGGTCAAGTTTAAAATCTACAGGGCTACTTGATTTTTGAGTATCTTTTTTGTTCTGTTTTTGTGTATCTGTGTCTGTTGCTGTAATGCCAACAGCAGCACTTAAATCCAAAAGTGCATCATTTCGCGTAGCGTAAATAATACCACTATTGGGAATTAAGTATTCTTGTGGTGTTGCACTACCATATGTCTTTAGTCGCAGTGCATTATAGTCTAATACAGTGGCGCGAATTTCCAGAGGTTGGCGGGTTTCTTTGGCAAGTTCGTAGTCTGTAGACATAGACGAGCTTGCTACAATTCCAGTACCATCTCCATTTACACCATCAGCATTGGTAAATGTTTCTACACCAGGAGTTGAAGCTGATACGTCTCTATGAATTGCTTTAATCTGCCTTGCATCTAAAAAGGCAGTTTCATAAATTGCACCATGAGGGATAACACTATTATCTGGGTTGCCTATAGTACCGTCTAATATTTGGGCGGCACAAATGGCAGTATCAATGGCAGACTGTTCTGAAATTGTCCGAGAGGAAGCTGTTTTTTCTAAAGCGTTTTTCAGTAATTCATTCACCAACCGCCCATTAGGATACCTCAAGCTAGTTTGGTAGTCTAACAAAGCTGAATAGTCAGAAACAGCTTTTGTTGGAGCAGCATAGACAACACCATTGTGAGAGTTGCCACCCGTCACATTTTTATATGGAAGACTTGCGAGATTATTAGCTTTAGCGCTATTGGTGGGGTCGTAGAAGCTACTTATACAAGCAATTGGTGTAGGGGTTTGTGAAACGTAGCCACTTTTTTGGTAGTGATAAACTGCTGTAGCCCGCATCCGTAAATACGGTGTATTGCTGTTGTTGGGTAATTGGACAATTTCATTACTATTATCATTTCTGTTATCTTGGATTGATTTATCAGGATTGATGCTAATAGTGTTAGGCACGGGCATCATATCTGACCAGATTCTGTTTGTAACAGCAACAGCCGCGTCTAAGGTAGCTTTGGTACTACTAACAGTGAAATCTTTAGGCAAATAAATTCCTGCACCAGTTACTATCCTTAAGCCACCTACAGGATCTTGGGGAGTGCTTGGTACTGTAGCAGCTGCCGATTCCCAATCTCCATCTCGGTCAACAGTTCCTAAATCAGCCAGTTGCTGTACGCGACTACGACGATTGCGAGTTCCAGTTCCATCATCCCAGTTAATACCTGTAATATCTTGGGTATCTGCGCTATCTGAACCAATAAATGTTGTCCCATTCCACCGCAATGCAGGTAGGTTATTACCAAGCAAAATGCGATCGCCAACATACTGTTCTTTACCTAGTTGTTGTTGCTTGGTTAGCTCTGTAGCACTGGGTAACAGCTTAGTATTATCAGATGTATTAGGTTTAAGTGCTAATTTTGCATAATTAGTTATAGTTTTACCATCACTGGGATCGTAGGGATAAACCCAAGTGTCTGGTGGACGCAGTGAATCACCACTTCCTTGTAGGACTGTAGTCTTAATATAAGTCCCTAATGCATTTCCACCAAAAGCAATTTCAGCATAAGGTACACGCCGTGTACGTTTTTTAAAGTAAAGTGTTAGCTGGTTATTACGGATACTAGCTTGTAGCTCTGTGGAGGCAGTAGATGTATCTAGCTTTAATACTTTTAATTGCTGTGCAATGCCATCTTTGACTTCTTGTGGGTCAGTAGATGCTAAGTTATCAGCCTGTGCTTGCACCAAAAGATTAATGCGCTGTACATAAGCTAAACTATTGTACGCAAGCTTATTCGCTGTTCCAGTTACTGATTTGTTATCTTTGACACCAGAAGCAGTATTCGGATCGGCTCCTTTGCCTTGGAATAAATGTACAGCAGTACTTCTGTTTGCGTCGTCAGTGTCACTGGTGAAAAGACCTGCGCCTAAATTGCCACCAACAACAATTTTGGCGTTTTCATCATCGTAGAAACAGGAATTTTTACTACTGACCTGATAAAGTGTGACCCCATCACCGTTACTACCAGTGAGGAAGTTACTATTAGTTAATATCCGTCCATTGAGGTTAAATATAGGACCAGGAGTAAGTTCTATATCGTCCTCATAAACCACCGCATTGTTAACTAGCGGTAGTTGTATGCGGTCTTGTTGATACTCTAAACCGGAAAAGCCTTTATTACCTTTAAAAGGTTCGTATTGATCCTGGTTAGGTGGGTTAGTGATGGGAACATTAGCGGTATAAACAAAAAAGCTTTTCTTCAGCTTACCAGCAATATTAAACCAGCCAGTACTCCCCACCAAAGTAGCACTCGTTCCTAGAGTATCTTCACAACCGTTGCTTACACTACCAGAGGTCATGGGGGGAGTTCTTGCCTCTAGAGGATTTCTAGCGCGACTATATGTGCCGCTAGTTATAGGCGGATTTCGGAAATAAATTCCATAAAGAGTATAAGTGTCAAATTTCCCATTGTTATTTGTATCAATGGGGAACATCCATGCAGTTGGCAGTGCTGTTTGACCGGTGTAATTCAGATTTAGTTGAGTTTCATCCCCAAAGGTATATTCTTTCAAATAATTTTTTAAAGTACTCTCCAAGGCTGTATCTGAGGGTGTGGCTCGTGGCAATCGGCGATCGTCAAATAGCTTGTCTAATTTAGCTCTAGCACGATCGATCGCTGGGACAGCAGCGTTAAGTACAGCCTCATTCACCCGGACATTACTAGCGTTTTTGGATCGCTCAAATGACCGAAACAATATTGCAGTTGTTAACAAGACGACTACCAAAGTTACCATTGCCACTGTTGGCAAGACAAAGCCAGCATTCGGCGAACTGCGTCTTCTTCTTGTGAGAAAGATAGTCCGTAACAGCCAAACAATTCGCTTGTTAATTGCAGATACAAACTTCTTGCCAATTATTTTGAAGTTTTTTTGAATTGCCTTGACTAGCTTATTTTTTCCAGACATAGCTGCTTTCCTGTCAAGTGATTTTTAGCAAATTTGGGATTTTTTATCAAAATTCGTAATTAGGCCTGAGAATTAAGTTTGCAGGCAAATGATGAAAATGTCTTTATGTGATTACTGCATGTTGTTTTACTGAATTGAAAGTAAAATACACATAATGAAAGACAATTTATTAAAGTTATATCATTCATAAATTATTCATTTGAACGGGAAAACACTGATTTTGTCAAAATTATTTCGATTAATTCCAAGGAAAAAGAAGAGCATAACTTCACAGTAATTTTGCGGAAATGTATTTTATTAGCAGGCGAATTTATGAAGATGATGTTATGAAAACAAGCTTATATTACCCATTTTTTAAGAAAGGATATCATCTGGTGCAAAACAATCAGATATTTGGCTCAGATTCCTGATTTTTGAGAGAAGTTATGAATTCTATGATTTAAGATTCTAATTAAAAATTGTAGGGGCGCACAGCTGTGCGCCCCTAGGAAAAACCTATAATCTTTGGAAGCTGGAAGGGGTGTGCGATTCTACGCGCTAAAGTACTTCGCTACTGGGTGGTGGGTAATAATCGCTGTTGTAGACTGTTCTGGATAAAGTTGTTCGCTTTCATCCATATACAAGTTAATCCTGTCAGTCTGCAATAACTCCAGTTGCTTGTATTGATCTTGGATATTCGGACAAGCGGGATAGCCAAAACTATACCTGGAACCACGATAGCGTTGTGCCAACATATCCCGAATGTTATCGGGTTCCTCAGCACCAAAGCCCAACTCACGGCGAATTCTAGCGTGTGTCCACTCTGCCAATGCCTCTGCCATCTGCACTGCCATACCGTGAAAATACAGATAATCTGTGTATTGATTATCCGCAAACAGCTTTTGGGCAAATTCTGTTGCTATTTCACCCACAGTCACCGCTTGCATGGGGAAGACATCAATGATTCCCGACTCTTTCGGTGCAAAAAAATCTGCTATGCACAGCCGCCTTAAGGATTTTTGTCTGGGAAAATCGAAAGTTGCAATTTGTTGCGATCGCTTCTCTGGGTTATATATATGTAGAGAATTTCCCTCGGATTGACACGGGAAATAACCATAAATCACTTGCGGATGCAACAGATTTTCTTCAAGAATCCGCTGTTTCCAAGTTTCCAAAACTGGGTAGACTTTTTCAGCTAAAAAGGCTTGATATTCTTCCTTAGATTGTTCTTTTGGTTTGCGGAATTGCCATTGTCCAGCTATCAAGGCTTGTAAATCCAAGTGCCAGAAGATTTCTTCAATGGGAATATCACTAGGCTGTAATAATTGCGTTCCCCAGAAAGGCGGTGTGGGACGTTCAATATCTATGGCTACAGCTTCGGAACGTCTTGTATCTACTTCTTTTGGTTCTGTAGATGCTGTTTGGTGAGTAGTTGTGGCTGCTGATTCTTTATGACCATTTGTCGAAACTTCAGCAATTTCAACTTCATTCAAAAATCCCTGCAAATTATCCCAGTTACCAGTGGTCTTTGCTGGCATTAATTTATCCATGAAGTGTAAGTCAGAAAAGGCATCTTTGCCATAAACTACTTTTCCTTTGTAGGTGTTTTGGCAATCTTCATGGACAAATTTGGGAGTTAGCGCTGCACCACCTAAGATTACAGGGACGGTAATTCCCTTTTCGTTAAATACCTGCAAATTCTCTTTCATGAAGGCGGTGGATTTCACTAGCAAACCACTCATGGCTATACAATCAGCTTTGTGCTGTTCGTAAGCGTTGATAATGTTTTCCACAGGCTGTTTAATTCCCAGGTTAATCACTTTGTAGCCGTTGTTGGACAAGATGATGTCTACTAAATTTTTACCAATGTCGTGGACATCGCCTTTGACTGTGGCAATGATAAAGGTTCCCTTGGCATTGTTACCTGATTCGGATTTTTCCATGAACGGTTCGAGAAACGCAACAGCCGCTTTCATGGTTTCGGCAGACTGTAACACGAAAGGTAATTGCATTTGTCCAGAACCGAATAATTCCCCGACAACTTTCATGCCATCTAGCAGGAAGGTGTTGATAATTTCTAAGGGGGGATATTCTTCTAAGGCTTTTTTGAGATGTTCTTCTAAGCCAATGCGTTCGCCGTCGATGATGTGGCGTTTGAGGCGTTCTGGGATGGGGAGACTTTCATCTAAGGAGCGATCGCGTTTTGTTGTTACCCCAGCAAATACTGTGGTAAGCTCTGCCAATGGATCGTATACGCAAACATCACCTTCAAATTTCCGCTGGTCATAAATCAACTGACGACAGATTTCTTGATGGCGTTCTTCAATCTTGGACAGCGGTAAAATTTTATTTGCACTGACAATGGCTGCATCCATTCCCACTTGTGTCGCTTCGTGCAAAAACACTGAATTCAACACCATCCGCGCCGCGGGATTTAAACCAAAGGAAATATTGGAAACACCCAAAATCACATGACATCCAGGCAATTCTTGACGAATGCGCCGGATAGATTCAATGGTAGCTTTGCCGTTTTCTCGGTCTTCTTCAATCCCAGTGGAAATTGGTAAAGCTAGGGTATCAAAGAATATTTCTGTGGCAGGTATGCCGTATTCTACAGCTTGGCGGTAAGCGCGTTGGGCAATTTGAAACTTTTTCTCGGCTGTCCGCGCCATCCCGTCTTCGTCGATAGTACCAATGACGACGCCAGCACCGTATTTTTTCGCTAACTCCAGCACTTTCAAAAAACGCGGTTCGCCATCTTCATAGTTGGTGGAGTTCAGCAAACACTTACCGCCGGCTATCTTTAAACCCGCCTCCATTTTTTCCCATTCGGTGGAGTCAAGCATTAAAGGCAATGTCACATTATTAACAATGCGCGAAACTAGTTCGTGCATATCCCGCACACCGTCACGTCCGACATAATCGACGTTGACATCCAGAATGTGTGCGCCTTCTTTGACTTGCGCCCTCGCCATTGAGACGAGTCCATCCCAATCTTCGGCATTTAGCAAATCGCGGCACTTCTTGGAACCACTGGCGTTGAGACGTTCGCCAACAATCAAGAAAGAATTATCTTGGTCGTAGGGCTGAGTGGTGTAAATTGATGCTGCTGCTGGTTCTAAGCTAGGCTGTCTAACTTTTGGCTTCAGGTCTTTGGCCATTTCTGCCAATTGTTGAATGTGTTCTGGACGAGTCCCACAGCAACCCCCGATCGCTTGGACACCCAAATCTTCAACAAAATGCATCAGCGCCATCCGTAATTCCAACGGCGTTAGGCGGTAGTGTGCTTGACCGCCGACGTTCTCAGGTAAACCCGCGTTGGGAATACAGGAAACGATGAAAGGTGAATGTTCTGCCAGATACTTGATATGTGGTTTCATCAAGTCTGGACCGGTGGCGCAGTTCAAACCGAGAATATCAATTGGGTATGGTGCCAAAATTGTCAGCACAGCGCTGATTTCTGAACCCACCAACATTGTGCCCATGCTTTCCATTGTCACAGACACCATCAACGGACGGCGATCGCCCTTTTTAGCAAAAACCTCTTCAATGCCATTCAACGCCGCTTTAATTTGCAGCACATCTTGGCAAGTTTCCACCAGGAATAAATCCACACCACCATCCCACAGCGCCTCGGCTTGTTCGGCGAAAGACGCTTTCATGGTGTCAAAGTCAATGTGTCCCAAGGTTGGAAGTTTCGTTGTGGGGCCGATGGAACCTGCCACAAACCGGGGTTTTTCGGGTGTGGAAAATTCCGCGGCGACGCGCTTGGCGAGTTCTGCGGCTGTTTTGCTGAGGTAGTAGGCTTTGTCTGCCAAGTCATATTCTGCTAGGACAATGGAAGTACTGCCAAAGGTATCGGTTTCAATGACATCAGCACCAGCAGCGAGAAAGTCACGGTGAACTTTGGCGACGGCTTCGGGTTTAGTGTGGACTAAGTATTCGTTACAACCTTCATATTGTGCGCCGCCAAAGTCTTCTGCTGTCAGGTTTTGGGTTTGCAGGTTGGTTCCCATTGCCCCGTCAAAAACGAGGACTGGGCTATCTGGACTACGCAGGCGTTCAAGGAAAGGATGAGTCATATTTTCCTAGAAGAAATGAGGAAATCAAGTGAGTCTTGTGATACTCGACTTATATTTATTATTTTCCAAAATTTTGGGAGTTTCGGCAGTATTTATTCTCAAGTCATACGATTTTAGATTTTGGATTTTAGATTTTGGATTCTGAATTACCTTGTGTGTACAGCTGTGAAGGTGAGAGAACAGGGAACAGAGGGGAGAAATGACGGGCTTATCTGAACTGTATTGATTTATAATTCCAAAGCTGCTGTTAGACAAAAATTCACCCGATTAATTGCTTCAGATGAAAGTAAACCCAGCTTTCTCAGAATCATAGAATTATTCAATGTAAAAATTGACTCACAGCGAACTACGGACTCAATCCTGATACCTGCACTGACAATTTCATCGCCTGTTATTAGGTATTGGGTCACGGTTAAAGGACAATTAGTGTTGGAAGTGCAAGGCACAACCATTAAATCATCAAGAATTTGGTTTAATTGAGTTGCCGAAATCACAACAGCAGGGCGAACTTTAAATTGTGTGAATCGAGTTGAAGGCATGGGAACTCGACATAGTACGACATCACCGCGTTGTAAGTTTATCAGCAAATACTTCGTCGTAAATATCATTTTCAGGACTTACCCAATCCTGATAAGCCTGAGATTCAACGGTAGAATGAACAGATTTTTTTCCACTTTTGAGCGAAAGAGCTAAATCCAGCAGTGTTGATAACTGGTCATCGTTTAGTTGCTCGATCGCATTTAGAAGTTCTTGACGAATACTCATGGAATCACTAGCTGCTAACTATCTTAATGGTATGCCATGAGGCGATCGCCTTTAATTTTGTGAAGTGCGTAGGCGAGCTTTTCGTAGACATCGCTATTATCAAGTGGGCAGTGCGTATCAAAAAATTATAACTGTCTTATAGCGGTTACCAATCAAATAAGGTACATAAATTTGTAGGGGCGCAAAGCTTTGCGCCCCTACCGTGTAACTCACTAGAACGAGAAATGCTATAGCGCAACAGCCTAACGAACCCTTTGATATTCGTGAATGAGTCTTTGATATTCGTGAATGAGTCTTGAATACTCGCCGACGAGTCTTTGATACTCGTGAACGAGTCTTTGATACTCGTGAATGAGTCTTTGATACTCGTGAACGAGTCTTGAATACTCGTGAATGAGTCTTTGATACTCGTGAACGAGTCTTGAATACTCGTGAATGAGTCTTTGATACTCGTGAACGAGTCTTTGATACTCGCCGACGAGTCTTTGATACTCGTGAATGAGTCTTTGAGCTTCATTGATGAGTGAGTATTTAAAGGAAGTTAGGTATCGCACGTTGCTAATTTAAACATTACAGCCGTTTTTATGGACATGAACGCGCTAATCCAATCTGTAATGCTTAGTTACGATATACTACTTGAGTAAATATGGCTACAAAGTTGGTGAAGTTTGCAAATGACAAACAAACAACTGCTGCAAATTATTGAACAAGCTGCTAAGGAAAAGGCAACGGAGCTACACCTTTCTAACAATCAACTCAGCAGCCTGCCGCCAGAAATCAGTCAACTCTCTAGTCTGAGAGTGCTATTCCTCGATAACAATCAATTCAGCAGCCTGCCGCTAGAAATCTGCCAACTCTCCAGCCTGACATCGCTATCCCTCTCTATCAATCAACTCAGCAGCCTGCCGCCAGAAATCTGCCAACTCTCCAGCCTGGAATGGCTATTCCTCCATCACAATCAACTCAGCAGCCTGCCGCCAGAAATCAGTCAACTCTCTAGCCTGAGAGTGCTACACCTCCATAACAATCAACTCAGTAGCCTGCCGCCAGAAATCAGCCAACTCTCCAGTCTGAGATGGCTATCCCTCGATAACAATCAACTCAGCAGCCTGCCACCAGAAATCAGCCAACTCTCCAGCCTGAGAATGCTAGAACTTTTTAACAATCAACTCAGCAGCCTGCCGCCAGAAATCAGCCAACTTTCCAGTCTGGGAGGGCTATCCCTCGATAACAATCAACTCAGCAGCCTGCCGCCAGAAATCAGCCAACTCTCCAGCCTGAAAGTGCTATCCCTCGATAACAATCCATTAACCTCGCCACCACCTGAAATTGTCGAACAAGGAACACAGGCGATTTTGACCTATCTGCGAGAGAGGTTAGAGGGTGACCGTTTGTAGAGACGCGATGAATCGCGTCTTAACCTAAGGATGTGTTTGCAATCATTAATTGAATTGGTATTAGTTATAGCAATCCTAAATGAGTTGTAAAAATTATTTTTTAAACGAACCACAGAGACACAGAGGACACTGAGAGAAGAATTGAGAGTATTTTTTACAAATGATTTAGGACTGCTATAGTCCGCAAAGGCGGACTTTACCTGTGTAGTCGCGAATTATTCGCCCTGGCTTTTACCAGACTTATGTAGCAATCTGTGTTACTGACACCTTCACTGGTACTTTTTTACTAAAAGATAGACCGTTTTCACTTTTGTCAATAACAATCGTGTCTCCAGAAATAAAGGTATTTTCCAACAACTTGGTAGCAAGGGGATTTTCTACTTCTCTTTGAATTGCACGTTTGAGCGGGCGGGCGCCGTAAACTGGGTCATAACCTGCTTCTACAAGATAATCGCAAGCTGCTTGGGAGATTTCAAAGAAGATTTTTTGCTCGCGGAGCAGATTTTCTACCCGTTTGAGCTGAATACGGATAATATGCCGCATTTCAGAACGGCTGAGGGTGTGGAAGAGAATTGGATCGTCAATGCGGTTGAGAAATTCGGGGCGAAAATGCGATCGCAAGTTGTCCATTACCCGCTTCCGCATGGTTTCATACTTGGAATCATCACCAGAGACATCCAATATATGTTCGCTACCGATGTTACTGGTCATGACAATAACAGTGTTGCGAAAATCTACCGTTCTCCCCTGGGAATCAGTAATTCTGCCGTCATCTAATACCTGCAATAAAATATTAAACACATCGGGATGCGCCTTTTCGACTTCATCCAGCAGCACCACTGAGTATGGACGGCGGCGAACTGTCTCGGAAAGTTGACCGCCTTCTTCGTAGCCAATGTATCCAGGAGGCGCTCCCACCAGCCGCGAAACTGAGTGTTTTTCCATATACTCGGACATGTCGAGGCGGATCAATGCATCATCAGAATCAAAGAGAAACTGAGCTAAAGCACGGGCAAGTTCGGTTTTACCAACGCCTGTCGGCCCCATGAACAAAAATGAGCCGATGGGACGCGAGGGGTCTTTCATCCCCGCACGGGCGCGACGAATTGCTGCTGCTACGGCTTCTACAGCTTCTTCTTGGCCGATGACTCGTTGATGCAAGTGACTTTCTAGTTGCAGTAATTTTTGGCGTTCTGATTCCAACAAGCGATTGACGGGGATTCCTGTCCACTTGGCGACGATTTCGGCAATATCGGCTTCGGTGACTTGTTCGCGCAGTAAGGTGGAACCAAGGCTTTGAATTTCTAAAAGTTGTGTTTCTTTAGATTCGCGATCGCGTTGTACTCCTTCCAATTTGCCATACTTCAGTTGTGCAGCTTTATTCAAGTCATAGGCGCGTTCGGCCTGTTCAATTTGCACTCGCAGCGCATCTTCTTCTTTCTTTAAAGCACTTATCGCCTCTAATAGCTGCTTTTCACCTTGCCATTGATCGTTAAATATATGCTGTTTTTCCGTTAAATTGGTGATTTCTTGCTCAATTCGCTGCAAACGTTCTTTGGTTTGCGGAGTACCCTTTTCTTCACCAGCTAATGATAGCTTTTCCATTTCTAACTGCATGAGGCGGCGATCGATGGTTTCTAGTTCGGCTGGTTTGGAGGTAATCTCCATTTTCAACTGTGCGGCTGCTTCATCTACTAAGTCAATGGCTTTATCTGGTAAAAAGCGATCGCTAATATAACGTGCTGACAAAGTCGCTGCTGCTACCAAAGCTGAATCAGAAATTTTGACGTTGTGATGCACTTCGTAGCGTTCTTTCAACCCCCGGAGAATGGAAATCGTATTTTCCACAGTTGGCTGATCGACAAATACTTGCTGAAAACGGCGTTCTAAGGCAGCGTCTTTCTCGATGTGTTTGCGGAACTCATCTAGGGTTGTGGCGCCAATGCAACGCAGTTCTCCCCGCGCCAGCATGGGTTTGAGTAAATTTCCCGCATCCATCGCCCCTTGTTGATTGGAACCTGTGCCGACTACGGTGTGCAATTCGTCAATAAACAGAACGATTTGCCCGTTTGATTCCATCACTTCCCGGAGTACAGATTTCAAGCGGTCTTCAAATTCACCCCGGTATTTAGCCCCAGCAATCAAACTACCCATATCCAAAGAGATTAACTGGCGATTTTTCAGGGATTCAGGAACATCACCGTTAACCATCCGCTGTGCTAAAGCTTCGGCGATCGCAGTTTTACCTACTCCAGGTTCGCCAATCAGTACCGGATTATTTTTGCTGCGGCGGGACAATACCTGAATTACCCGACGAATTTCGTCATCCCGCCCAATCACCGGGTCGAGCTTTCCAGATTTTGCCTGTTCTGTCAAGTCTCTACCAAATTTTTGTAAAGCTTCATAGCGAGATTCTGGGTTTTGATCTGTCACTTTTTGGCTACCGCGAACACTTTTGATCGTAGCTTCTAACTTAGCTGCATCGGCATTAAAGCCTTTGAGTATCCGCCGGCCAACGCGTTCATCGTCAACAAAAGCCAGTAGGATGTGTTCCACGGAAATGTAGGAATCTTTCATCCTGGCTCTAATTTCCTCGGCTTGGTCTAATAAAACATCTAAACTGCGCCCAAGGTAAAGCTGATCGCTTTTACCAACTTTTGGCTGACGTTGGGTAAAAGCTTCTAGTTGTTGCTGCAAGCGGATTGGATCGACCTCAGATCGAGCCAGAATACGTATTGCTAAACTAGTGGGTTCTTCTAACAGGGCAAGAATTAAATGTTCAACATCTAGTTGCTGTTGTTGATAAGCACGAACTATATCCTGAGATTTAACAATTGCTTCCCAGGCTTTATCTGTAAATTTATTAGGATCTGTAGGTTGCATCTTTATAATTTTCGATTTGAGATTTTTATTTTAGGGCATGGGGATTGGGGACTGGGGATTGGGTACTGGGGATTGGGTATTGGGTAGTGAGAAAGTATTCCTGATTATTTCCTATTCCCCAGTCCTCAGTCTCTAGTCCCTAGTCCCTACCTATTCCCTAATTTAAAACGAAAACACAGCTATAAGCGTAGTTTGCCAGATGGTGCTATGGGAATTATGTCTACGACAGGCTACGCCTATGCTATTGATGTTGCTCATCAACGACAATAATGTAGATTTTTACTCTCAGAATTACTGACTTACAAGTTGCTCTTGTGATTCCTGTTTGATTGCTGACCCTTGAGTTCCCAGTTGAATCAGTTCAATTTTATACCCATCTGGATCTTCTACAAAAGCGATAACCGTTGAACCATGATTCATTGGCCCTGGTTCTCGCACGATTTTACCGCCCTGATTGCGGATTTCTTCACACGTAGTGTAAATATCATCAACGCCAAGGGCAATGTGACCGTAACCATTACCCAATTCGTACTTTTCTACTCCCCAGTTGTAAGTTAATTCAATCACTGTATTATCGCTTTCATCACCATAGCCCACAAAAGCTAGGGTAAATTTTCCTCCTGGATAATCTTTTCGCCGCAGTAATTTCATACCCAGAACTTCACAATAAAATTTTAATGACTCTTCAAGATTGCCCACCCGCAGCATTGTATGTAGTAATCGCATATTGACCTCGTGTTTTTGCTCTGTTGAGTATTGCTTTCTGCCAACATTTTACAGAACTTGCTAACAAAGCCCATCCTTTGAAAGTATATGATTGCCAAAAAGCTGAAATTTTTAAGCTAAAAGGTGATTAGTTAAGGATTACCAAGAAAGAAATTACTACTACTTGTAGAGTAGACATCTCGACGGGAAATAATTGAGGGCGGACAAAATGCCCTCCCCAGAAGAATAGACCTCTTGCATAAATATGAATTTGTATCACGCACGAGGCAAGAGAGGCACAGAGAAGAGAACGCAAAGAAGGACTTTTGCAAGAGGTCTAATGACTCCGCTAAAATCTCTTATTACACTTTTGTAATCTTGCTGTAGAAAGTGAGTTATCGCACGAGCTTTAATAGCATCTACATTTCATGGTTTTGACTCTAGCAAGCGAGTAGCTGCCATCAGAATTTTTTTAGTTTCAGCATCTTCAGGTTTGAGGCGAAGTGCTTCATTCAAATCTGCTATTGCCCCTTTGTAGTCTTGCTGTAGAAACAGAGCTGCACCACGAGCTTTGAAAGCTTCAAAATTTTTCGGTTCGAGTCGAATTGCTTCGCTAAAATCTGCTATTGCCCCTTGCTGGTCTTTCTGTTGAAAGCGAACTTCTCCACGTAGTTTTATAGCCTCAGCATCTTCAGGTTTGAGGCGAAGTGCTTCATTCAAATCTGTGATTGCGCTTTTGTAGTCTTGCTGTAGGAACCGAACTGCACCACGAGCTTTGAGAGCTTCAATATATTGAGGTTTGAGTCGAATTGCTTGGTTAAAATCGGCTATTGCCCCTTGGTAGTCTTTCTGTTTAAAGCGAATTTCTCCACGATTTTTAAAATTGTTGGCATCTTCTGGATCGAGACGCACAGCTTCATTTAAATCAGCGATCGCTCCCTTTAAATCTCCCTGTTGAGCGCGGATCGAACCCCGAAGCGAGTAGGCTGTGTCTTCAATATATTCTGGATTCAAGCGAATTGCTTCATTTAAATCGGCCAGCGCTCCTTGTAAATCTGCTGTGCCAAAACGCCCTGCACCCCGAACAAAATACGCCCAAGAACTCGGATTCTTTTTTACAACTTGGTTTGATACCTCTAAGGCTTCTGGAAAACGCCCTGTTCCAAATAATATCAAGCTCCGAAATATCTGCACGCTAGCATCATCGGGGTCTAATTTTGCTACTTCATCGAGTGATTCTAACGCTTCTGGGTATCGTTCTAAGGTAAGAAGTACCAGGCCACGCAAGCGCAAAGTAGAACTAAATTTCGGCTCAATTTGTCTGGCTTGATCAAAAGACTTTAGGGCTTCTTGATATTCTTTGCTAGCCATCAGTACGAAACCGCGTAAATACCAAGCTTGATAAAAGTTAGGCCGCAGTTGAATTGCTCGATCGATAGCTGCGATCGCTTCTTTTCTTTCTTGTTGTCCGGCTGACTCCTCTTGAGAGTTTCGTGCCACTTGCCAACCATAATTGAGCCAATCAATGGCGTCTGCATTATTTCTCGGTTTTGCTATTTTCAGTAAAGCTTCGGTAATTGAATTTGATTCTTGTGCAGTTAGTGGCGGTGGTAGAGTATTCTCGACTTTCACCATTGGAGCCATACCGGCTGACTGCGCCCAACGCACAAAGCTACGGATGGGGACTCCCCAACTAAAACCCAATGATATTAAACGAGTCTGACCAGTTTTGTCAGTAATTTTTTCCAGTTCTGCTGTTCCATGAATCCCGATGACTCGTCCACGAGTATCTAATATTGGACCGCCACTCATTCCTTGTTCAGTCAGGTTTGTATAAACTAATTCATATCCATAACTGAGAGATAAAGAGTTTTTGGCGACAATGGACGCAAATATTTTGGATGCTACATTCCCAGTTGTCAGCTGGCGTTGTGTTTCTCCAGTTCCAGGTTTTAGCCCCAGCCACCCGGAAACAAAAATGAAGTTTTTATCTTTAACAATGTCGTAGTTTGCGAGAGTAGCGACGCGGTAATTTTCGTCGCTGGTAAACTGCAATATCGCCAAATCAGTGTCTGGTACAGTTTTTAGATTGTTGTCATTCACCCTGACTTGATGTTGTCTGCCATCAGGGGTGATTACCTCTAGAGTGGTGCGATCGCATTTTTGAGATGCCCTCACAACGTGTTCCGCTGTGAGGACGCTGTAAGTATTTCCCTGTTTGGCTACGATCGCTCCCGATCCGCTACACTCCCGTAAAGTTGGCACATCTATTCGCACCGTAATTTCTTGGGCTATGTTGTTGACTTCGTTGGCGATGGGAGGAAGATTTGGGGTAGAAGGTGCGTTCGCTCCTGGTAAGGATTCTTTGGAAGTGTACCCAGGAGCTAAGCGAGCAAATGTCTGAATCGGAATTCCCCAACTATAACGGCTCATTAAATCTCGTAAAGCTTGACTCGGTTGGGAACCATCTTCATAAACATAAGGGTTACCCCAGAGCGGATAGGCATGGATACCATTGATCCCAATTACTTGTCCTCGACGATTCAGTATCGGGCCGCCGCTCATGCCTTTTTCAATTTCGTTGCTGTAGCCTATTTGATATCCTTCTTTAAAAGCTTGCTCTGGTACTAGCAAAACTTGGCCTGTTTGGAAGACAAATCCCCCAGATACAGACTGATTCGCCTCAAAGGGAAACCCCGCTGCGTATATTGGTTCATTAACTGCGATCGTTGATAAATTTCCCAGGGAGGCTAAAGCATAGTTAGCGCTAGCACGGAACTCTAACAGAGCCAAATCCTTGCCCTGAAAGTTGACTCCCTTCACCAAATTGGCTTGGTGTATTTTCCCGTCTTCTGTTTGGATTTGAACGGGTTTTCCTGATTCTAAAACATGTTGATTGCTAATAACTGTATAAAGTTGACCAGTTTTTTTAAGTAAAATACCCGATCCTCTGTTCTCGCCAGATAAAACTTTAACGGTTATCGATCGCGCCAGTTGTTTGATTTGCTCTGGCGATCGCTGAGGATTTGACTGTTGAGCATAAACTCTTGGGGAAAAAATGCTCAGATAAACAGCTTGTATAGGCAACATCAACATTATGGCCATCCAGGCGATCGTAGCCAGTGAGCGACGATACATTAGTTTTTGTCTCATGTTGCTTTTACCGCTTGTAAATATCTATACAAATATGCTTAACGAGCATTGGACTACTTACTCAACCCACTATTAGTTTTGTGCCTGTCCTGCTTTTTCAGTCAGTAACATACTCATGTCAATGTATACTTGAGAAGAAGCATCTTCAGATTGAAGAATCGGACCACGAGCGCGATAACCAATTTCTACAAGGTTTTGAAGTACTGAACTTGCGTCTTTATAGGACTTGAGTGTGAATAGTAATTGACTACAAGGACCACCGTATTGACTAGCCGCACAGATGACGGCTTGACTGTTAGAAATACCAGAAGTGAGGTAGTTTAAAACACCTTTTTCATAAGCCTTTTGGAATCTGGAAGATACTTCTTGACAGCGTACTTTTGGAGTATATTCTCCTAAACTCTTAACCCAGCGAATGATGGGAATCTTTTTATTGTTGTAGTTTTTGGCATATGTAGTCCATACACCGTCGTTACTTTTTTGACAAAAGTAAGTTGGAGCTTGAGCTAAACTGGGGGGATTGATGCTAGCAATACTACCCAGAACAATTGTACCTGCCGTTAGTACCTGCAAAAATAACTGGGGTTTCATCGTTGGTAGTTCTCACTAAATTATTATGAAAGCATAGATACTTACGTATATACCACAAAATGACAACGATATTACATTGTAAATTCATGTAAATCTTTATTTACCGACTTTCGGTCGAGGAAATAGGGAACAGGCAACAGGCAAGAGTAAAGATTTTTGGTGAGACGCCAAAATTGTTGCCTGTTTCCTCGACCAACAATCAAAGGTCAAAAGCCCCGCCTCGAAGGTGAGATTGCGTGGGGCGGGGTTTAAGTCCCCGCAACACTTATGCCTGTTGCCTGTTGCCTTTAAAAGTGATTAATTATTCTCTGTTCTGCCTCTCTGGTTCCTCGTTTCCCTTATCTGCCTCAACTTCATTCCCAGTCATAACCAGATAACAATCCAAAATTCAAAATTCAAAACTCAAAATTAAAGACAATTTCAGACGAAGAGGAGCAACTCCGGGGGATTTGAACAAGGACTGAAACTGGGGCTACTTGTAGAGGTAGGGGTCTTAAACCCTTTTATTTACGATAACTAATAAATTATTTAACTTCTAAAGAATTAATGATTACTTGTGCTGTAGGAAAATATTCAGAATACTGAGTAACATCAGCTGTATAAGTAATGATATAGGCTTTCTGATTATTTTCCACCATCCAAACTTGTAAGCGTTTAATATTAATTCCTTCTTCTTCAAGAGTGTAAATAACTTGATAGGCAGGTCGATTCGCTAGTTGAGTTTTGTCCTTTTCAAGGATTTTTATATTGGGATAAGACCCTTGTATTTCATCCAAAAAAAACTTAGTAAATTGCTCTAATTCTTTGTGAGCTTCTGGTAAATCTTCAACAACTAAATTGACATTTTCTAAATAGGTATCTCCATCAGTTTTTTTGGGTGAGATAAATTTAACCACATTGCCACTAATGTGGTCTGGAGTTCCAGTTTTTTGCCAATTTGATGGATATTTGATATTGATGCCATAAGCAACATTGTTATAAGATTCCAAACTTGGATTCCGGGGAATGAAGATAAACAAAAAAGCCATGAAGGTGGCTACGCTAGCCATTCCTAAACCAATAATAGTCTTCCGTAAAACTGATTTTTGAGGATGATTAGCTGCTGTTAATCGTTGCAGAACTTGCAAGACTTCTGTTGCTGATTGATATCTTTGTCGAAAGTCATATTTGACCATTTTATCGATAACTTCTGCGAACTGGAAGCTAACCTGTGCTTGGTGACGCCAGATAATTTCACCTGTAAGATGATCTCTTGGTAATTGCATAGGATTTAAATTAGTAAGAGCTTCGATCGCAATAATTCCCACAGCATAAATATCACTGCATAACCTGGGTTGACCTTGACTTTGTTCGCTGGGTATATAACCAGGTGTGCCAACCACAACTGTTGCGGTCATTTCTCCCTGAGTATTCACAGCTTGAGAACTGATTTGCTTGACTGCTCCAAAATCAATGAGAACGATTTTCCCATCCTGTTGACGGCGCATTAAATTCGAGGGCTTAATATCTCGGTGGATGATATGATGCTGATGGAGGAACTCTAAAGCCTCTAAGATCTCCTGCAACAGGACAATTACCTTTTCTTGACTCCACTGTTTATGTTGATTGATTTCACGACTCAAGTCATACCCGTCAATAAATTCTTGAACTAAATAAAACTTTTGGTCTTCTTCAAAATGCGCCAGCAAACGTGGAACTCGGTCGTGATTTCCTAAGCGGTTGAGTACTTTAGCTTCAGTCTCAAATAACCGTCGAGCATGGGACAAAGTGTTTGTATCCGTTGACTTAGGTGAGAAGTGCTTCACAACACACTGGTCTTTATCAGGCAATTTCCTATCAATAGCTAGGTAAGTAGCACCAAAACCACCTTCTCCCAGTTTGCTGATAACTTCATAGCGCCCATCCAGGATTGTACCTATCATCAGATTTACAAGTATGTTCGATTCATCTGAAATTTTGACATGGAATATTATTTGTTGATATTACAAACAATTGTAACTATTTATATATCTAATATATACGGACAGCCAATTTTCTCCATAGTTGGTAGTGCCAAATTTTACTATAGGGTAATGATTGACCCGGAAAATCGGATAAATGAAAGTAAGTTGAATCGAAAGTACAAAATTAAAAATTCATTGACAAAATCTCTGGAAATATTCTTTAATCTCAGCCTACCAAGCTCGTTAACCGCCTATGCTAACGATTGGGTTAGGCCACTGGACTATATGCGTAAGTAAAACACTCGAACAAAGGACAAAGTAGAGATGAGTCACATTCTAGATACTGCAATTGTTGCGATCGCAGCTCGTGAAATTCTTGATTCACGCGGTAGACCGACAATTGAAGCCGAGGTGCATGTCGCCAACGGCGCTGTAGGGCTGGCGCAGGTTCCCAGTGGTGCCTCCACTGGCTCTTTTGAGGCACACGAACTGCGTGATGGTGATAAAAGCCGTTATGGCGGCAAAGGAGTCCTGAAGGCGGTACAAAACGTCAAAGAGGTATTTGCCCCAAAATTGCTCAACTTGGATGTCCTCAACCAAGAACTATTAGACCGCACAATGATTGCGATCGATGGTTCTGATAACAAATCCAATTTGGGGGCGAATGCGATTTTGGCGGTTTCCCTCGCAGCAGCCAAAGCCGGTGCCCAATCTCTGGAAATTCCCCTGTATCGCTATTTGGGTGGGCCACTAGCAAATTTACTACCAGTACCGTTAATGAATGTCATTAACGGCGGCGCACACGCAGCGAACAACGTAGATTTTCAAGAATTTATGATTGTTCCAATTGGGGCAACTTCCTTCCGGGAAGCATTGCGCTGGGGTGCTGAGGTGTTTGCTACCCTCAGCAAAGTATTAGATGACAAGGGTTTGCTAACTGGTGTAGGCGATGAAGGCGGTTTTGCCCCTAACTTAGAGTCTAATCAGGTGGCTTTGGAATTGCTAGTTGCTGCCATTGAACAAGCTGGGTACAAGCCAGGGGAGCAAGTAGCTTTGGCCTTAGATGTAGCGGCTAGCGAGTTTTACAAGAACGGTCAGTATGTTTACGATGGTAAACCTCATGCGCCCACTGAGTTTATTGATTACCTGGGGCAACTAGTTGACCAATATCCCATTGTCTCAATTGAAGATGGTTTACACGAGGAAGATTGGCAAAGTTGGCAATTGCTCACCCAGAAGTTAGGTTCGCGGGTGCAGTTGGTAGGAGATGACTTATTTGTGACCAATGTTACTCGCCTGCAAAGAGGCATCCAAGACAAAGCCGGTAATGCCATTTTGATTAAACTCAATCAAATTGGTTCCCTCAGCGAAACCTTACAAACAATTGACTTGGCAACTCGCAACGGTTTCCGTTCAGTAATTAGCCATCGTTCCGGTGAAACTGAAGACACAACCATCGCCGATTTAGCCGTAGCCACCCGCGCCGGTCAAATCAAAACAGGTTCCCTGTGTCGCAGCGAACGGGTAGCAAAATATAATCGCTTGCTGCGAATTGAAGATGAACTAGGCGATCGCGCCGTGTATGCTGGTGCTGTGGGTTTGGGACCGAAGTAGGGACTAGGGACTGGGGAGGCAGGGGAAAAGGTTAAAGGGAAAAGGGAAAAGGAATAAATTTAATCTTTCCCCTTTTCCCCTTACCCTTTTCCCTTTCCCCATGCCCATTTACGGATAAAACCCCAACTTCGGCAACCCCAAGGTTTCATCCCAGCCCATCATCAGGTTTAAACACTGAATCGCTTGACCCGCTTGCCCTTTAATCAGGTTATCAATTGCTGACATAACAATCACGCGACCTGTGCGCGGGTCAACTTCTACACCGATGTAACAAAGATTGCTGCCGTTAGCCCATTTTGTTTGGGGATAAACACCGCTACCGCAGACTTTTATCCAAGGAGAATTGCGGTAGAAGGCTGAGAAAATTGTAAGCAAATCATCTCCCACAAGACCAGGATCGCGCATTGTGGCGTATACGGTTGCTAAAATACCGCGTATCATTGGGATGAGGTGTGGTGTAAATTGGATGGTCAGTTCGTGACCAGCTAAATCACTGCAAATTTGCTCAATTTCTGGGGTATCACGGTGACGGCCAACGCTATAAGGTGCTATGGAGTTGTCTGCTTCAGCTAGTAATAAATTAGTTTTGGGTTGCCGTCCGCTGCCGGATGTGCCAGACTTGGCATCGATAATAGCTGTTTCTGGGACGATTAAACCTTGCTTTAACAGTGGCGAAAGTGCAAGCAGACTCGCAGTGGGATAGCAACCAGGACAGCCAATGAGTTGAGCTTCGGTAATGCGATCGCGGTAAAGTTCTGGTAATCCATAAACAGCTGTTGCAGCAGTAGAGCGATCGCTTCTCTCAATACCATACCAGGTTGTATAAGTTGCCAAATCACTGAACCGATAGTCTGCACTTAGATCGAGTACTTTACATCCTTTTTCCAAGAGTGTGGGCGCGATTTGCCAAGCCAGACCATCTGGTAAAGACAGGAAAACTACTTCACAGCGGTTAGCAATTATCTCTGGTTCTACCGCCTCTATTGGCAGATTAGCTGCATGAGTCAAGTGCGGATAAAGATCCCCCAGGGATTTCCCGATACTGTTCTCACCACCTAAATAAACCAGTTCGACTTCTGGATGATCCATCAGTAGTCTTACTAACTGTACTCCGCCATAGCCCGACGCGCCAACAATCCCAACGGGTACGCGTCTAAATTTGCCCATGATCCCAAATCCTTATCCCATGAATGGTTAATTCGTTCCCAGCTATCAACAATATCAGCGACCAGACGCAGAGCGTACAAAACGCCGCATCTCGCCTCAACTTTGTTTCGGCGAGATGAGGGTGATAGGGAAGATGAGGGAGTAGGGGGAGATGAGGAAGAAAATACTTCTTTATCTCCCTCATCCCCCGCGTCCCCCTCATCCCCTTCATCCCCGTGTCCCCCATAGTGGCAGAAATTTTTGCCATGTTATCAAATCATTGCTAGTCTACTTCTCTGGCATATAAAGGAGCTACAATCTAAAAGAAGAAATTGTTAAAAAAATTTACGTTGGTAGCTGGAAATCTTTCTGTGTCACAGCCTAAGACTACCCAAGTTTCTCAATTTGATGCAATTGATGCCGCCTTGGCAGACCTAAAAGCTGGTCGTGTCATTGTTGTGGTAGATGATGAAAATAGAGAAAATGAAGGCGACTTGATTTGCGCTGCCCAATTTGCCACACCTGACATGATTAATTTTATGGCGGTGGAAGCTAGAGGGCTGATTTGTTTGGCAATGACAGGCGATCGCCTAGACGAATTAGACTTACCCTTGATGGTAAGCAATATTACAGATACTAACCAAACTGCCTTCACCGTCAGTATTGATGCCGGTCCACACTTGGGTGTGACTACAGGTATCTCAGCCGAAGACCGCGCCCGCACTATTCAAGTTACTCTCAATCCGGCGACAAAACCTACTGATTTACGTCGTCCTGGACACATTTTTCCGATTCGGGCTAAGGCTGGAGGCGTACTCAAACGCGCAGGACATACAGAAGCCGCTGTGGATTTAGCTAGGTTAGCAGGGTTATACCCAGCCGGGGTAATTTGTGAAATTCAAAACCCTGATGGCTCAATGGCGCGGTTACAGCAGTTAATTGAATATGCTAAACTTCACAATTTAAAAATTATTAGTATTGCAGATTTAATTAGTTATCGGCTCAAGCACGATCGCCTGGTGTATCGTGAGGTCATTACTAAGCTACCTAGTCAGTTCGGTCAGTTTGAAATTTACGCCTACCGCCACACCTTGGACAATACAGAACACGTCGCAATTGTCAAGGGCGAGCCAGCTAATTTCAAAGATGAGCCGGTAATGGTGCGGATGCACTCAGAATGCTTAACTGGTGATGCTTTGGGTTCTTTGCGCTGCGACTGTCGGATGCAGTTACAAGCAGCACTGAAAATGATTGAGAGTGCTGGTCAAGGTGTCGTTGTATACCTACGCCAAGAAGGACGGGGAATCGGCTTGATTAATAAGCTCAAAGCCTACTCTTTGCAGGATATGGGACTGGATACAGTAGAAGCCAACGAGCGTTTAGGATTTCCTGCTGACTTGCGAGACTACGGTATGGGGGCGCAAATGCTCATGGATTTGGGTATACAAAAGATACGCCTAATTACCAACAATCCCCGTAAAATTGCTGGAGTCAAGGGCTATGGATTGGAAGTAGTCGATCGCGTGCCATTATTAATTGAAGCGAATGACTACAATTCTTATTACCTGGCAACCAAGGCTAAAAAGCTGGGTCACATGTTGTTACAGACTTATCTAGTAACAGTGGCAATTCACTGGCAAGATGACCCACAGTTGGTGACAAAACGCTATGAACGCCTAGAGAAACTGCGACATTTAGCGAGAACCCACGATTTATTATTGCAGGAAGAAGCGCGTCCCTTGGCGATCGCTCTATTTGACGAGCCATCTCTAACAATACACTTAGGTTTCGACCAGCCAAAAGTTGCTAGCTGTGATTGGTATCGCCAAAGCGGCCATCCTTACCTGCAAGCAATCTTCCAGATTCTAGATGAACTCGCAACGTTACCGTATATCCAGAAACTCGAATTTCTGATTTCTTCTGGTTGCGATCCTTTGAGCAATTTACAAGTTCAACTAGATCGGCAGATGTTCTTGGATGGTACACTGCCTTCATCGATTAGCGATCGCTTGGAGACACAGCAAATTTACAGCTTTAGCAAATAGGGACAAATTATGTCCTGATAATCGCAGCATTTATCTAAATTTTTTATCTAGCTCTAGCCCTTTAGCTAGAGCTATTTGTTTATCCCAAATCCGAGGGTTGAAGACCCCTACGTCCATACGTAGCGTATTTTCAGTCGGGGTTGAAATCCCCTATTGAAAATGTCTTTCATTTTGAATTTTGAATTTTGAATTTTGAATTGTTAATATCCCTGTATGCTTAAATTAATAATTCAACCTGAAAATAGTGCCTAAAACTTTTGCTATTTTCAACAATTTATGTTTCATGTGAACATAACTAATTAAGATTTAGCAATCCGATTTGATTTTTTAATTTATTTAGTTATCCATTATTCCCTTTGATTTATTTCATCTATAAATTGGTCTGACTTGACGGTAAAGACTGAGTAAATTTAGAAGCTTATTCCCATCAAAATTTATTGGGTCAACTTTTTTACCAGAACGGTCTACTAGTTTGTGGGTAGTGATGCGATCTTCTGGAACTTGACTTTGAGCAATTAACCAAGCAAGAGAATTATATTGAGCTTCCGTGTAGCCGCTATGGGTTTCTTGGCTACCACTGTCATAACTATCTGGCGGTGTTTCTAAAGAAACATGATAAGCAAAATTATTCACCGACGCTGGCAAATTTGGATTAGTCTGTACAGTTTCCAAACCCTGGAAACCCTCAAATACTGAGTTAGCTGCACCAAAAGCTCGCTTGTCTGGCGGTACTAAATAAACCACTGTCCCGTCTAGCTTAATTAAAGCGTGGTAACTTGCTTGCACACTTTCATCAGTATGAGCGACTTGAAAAAAATTAATTGCGCTAGAAGCAGAATAACCAGTTTCATGGATGACGATAATTGGTTGGTTGTTCACAGGTGTACCATTAGTGTCTGTGGTGTACCGTTCTCCATAGTTACTTGGGTCAACTGAGACAACTTGATAATTAGGTCTGTAGTGTGCAAAAGCTTGAGTGGTTACGTACCTTGCTAGAGGTTGATTCGTCTTGACTGGGGACTTGGGAATATCTTGAGATTTCTGCTTTGGTTGTTTGGCAGATTGAAATTGCGCTTGTGGATATTGACTCCAGGCTGTAACCTCTGGTTTTGATGTATTAGATGTAGTTGTAATATTTTGTACTTGTGTCCCTCGTCCAATAAGCAGCACTATAACTAGAGCGGCGAACATTAGCGAGATCAACATTACTCTAGTCGCCCAGTCTGTAAACCTCATTTTTCTTATACTCGTACAATGATAGATATTAACTGATAGCTAAACTAAACTTTTCACGAAATCGGAAAAACCTATCTCGAAACTTTTAAACTACAAGAGCTATCCATTAGTTAGGTATTTCTTAACAATCTGGAAATTCTTATAAGCCACAGAAAATTTAGACAGGCAAGTTGGCTCGTCTTTGTAGGGTAGTATAGCTAGCTGTACTACCCTACCGCCTATGGTATCGAAAGAATGAATCGCTATGTACCTTAATTTTAGTGAAAAATACGTTACTAGTATATGTTGGAATCCTAAGTAATTGTTATGTAGGCTTCCTCCGTCTATAGAATTGTTTACAGCAATTTTCAGGTAAATAGACCACATTGTGGGGAAGGGGAAAGGGGGAAGGGGGAAGGGGGAAGGGGGAAAGGTTAAATTTATCCCTTTACCCTTTACCCTTTAACCTTTACCCCTGTTTTGAATTCTTACCCTTTTCCCCTTACCCTTTCCCCTTTCCCCCTTCTCTGTAAATACGAGCAAAATCATCGTGCTGTTATTTTCGCTATTTTTTTGGGAATCCTGTAGTTGTATCCCGACTGCATTTGTCACTCAATCAGGTTAGGTAGGCATTATTTATGCAACTCATCACCTCCTTAGATATTAGAAATTCCGAATATTTATCAAAAAATCGGCTTATCAGTTACCACCATCAGTTGCGTTTAATTTTTTCACTGGGTAATCAAGTAAAGAATGTTTTGGAAATTGGGATTTTTAATTCACTGTTAACAGACTTATTGAAGAACAATGGATATAACGTCGCCACTGCTGATGTTGATCCCAATCTCAAGCCAGACATGATTTTGGATCTGACCACAGATTTTTCGTTGCCAAAAGATAAATTTGATGCGATCGTTTTGTTTCAAGTGTTGGAACACTTTCCTTATAAACAGTCAGAACAAGCCTTGAAAAAACTTGCACAAGCAACAAACAAATTTTTGGTGATTTCAATTCCTTATTGCACTCAATATTTGTCATTGCAAATCAAAACTTCCTTCTCAGGTAGACCAAGGCATTTATTACTCAATGTGCCAAAATTCTGGAGTACAACGCCAGTGTGTGACGAGCATTACTGGGAAATGGGTCTGAAAGGTTATCCCAAGAAGCGGATTTTAAATTCCGTTGCTGAAGCTGGGTTAAGTATCAAACAAGAATTTATCGATCCTACCTATCCATACCATTATTTTTTGGTGTTAGAAAAAAATACTCGCAGTAGTTAGGGAGTGGGGAGTGGGGGAGATGAGGGAGATGGGGGAGATGAGGGAGGTGGGGAGATGGGGAGAATTCCTAACTCTTGTAGAAACGCGATTAATCGCGTCTCTACTCAGCATTCTTCGGCTGGGGGGTAGGGAAATCCGAATCAGAGAATGGGGGCAAACAACGCTCAAACAACGAGCGATCGCTTAAGCTATGCTTTTAAAATCCTAATTGGTATCATGCTCTCTTGTATTCTCCGGGTTTATCCCTGAAAGCAGAGGGCGATATCATCATTTCAGATACTAACATCAAAGATTACGAATCATGTTAGAACAAGGCACTATCAGTATTCATACTGAGAATATTTTCCCGATCATTAAGAAGTCGCTCTACTCAGATCACCAAATCTTCTTGCGGGAACTGGTATCCAACGCTGTAGACGCCATCCAAAAACTGAAAATGGTATCCCGCGCTGGAGATTACACTGGAGACATCGGCGAACCAGAAATCGTAATTGCCATTGACAAAGATAACAAAACCCTCTCCATTTCCGATAACGGTATCGGGATGACTGCCGAAGAAGTTAAGAAATATATCAATCAAGTTGCCTTTTCTAGTGCTGAAGAATTTATTCATAAGTATCAAGGCAAATCCGATCAACCGATTATCGGTCACTTCGGTCTTGGCTTCTACTCTTCGTTCATGGTGGCGCAGAAAGTAGAAATTGATACTCTTTCCTACCAAGAAGCAGCGCAAGCGGTTCACTGGAGTTGCGATGGTTCTCCAGCATTCACCTTAGAAGACTCATCCCGAACAACTCGTGGCACCACAATTACTCTCAGCTTACAAGGAGAAGAAGAAGAATTTCTCGAATCAGCACGGATTAAGAATCTTGTCAAGACTTACTGTGACTTCATGCCAGTACCAATTAAGTTGGATGGAGAAGTATTAAATAAGCAAAAAGCACCTTGGCGAGAATCTCCGAACAACCTGAGTCAAGAAGAATATTTAGAGTTTTACCGCTATCTATATCCTTTTCAAGAAGAACCACTGTTGTGGGTACATCTCAACACTGACTATCCGTTTATCATCAACGGGATTTTGTATTTTCCCAAAATGAGACCGGATGTAGATGTTACCAAAGGGCAGATCAAGTTATTTTGCAATCAAGTTTTTGTTAGCGACAACTGCGAAGAAATTATCCCGCAATTTTTGATGCCGATGCGGGGTGTGATTGATAGCACCGATATTCCCCTGAACGTATCCCGCAGTGCATTGCAAGGCGATCGCACTGTGAAGCGAATCGGTGACTACATCGCCAAAAAAGTTGGCGATCGCCTCAAAGAACTTTTCCGCGACAACCGCGAACAATATACTAGTGTCTGGAAAGACCTCGGCACTTTTGTGAAATTCGGCGCTCTCAACGACGAGAAATTCAAAAAACAAATCGAAGACATCATCATCTTTCGCAGCACCGCCAAGCTAACAGAAAAAGCTGCTGCCGAAACTCCAGCAGTTGAAGTACAATCTGCTGAAGGGGATGCTTGGCAAGATGTCACTCCGACTTCATCCAATGATGAAAACTCAGCACCTACCAGCCCTTACACCACGCTGAAAGAATACTTAGAACGGAACAAAGAACGCCACGAAAACCGGGTTTTCTACAGCACTGATGAAGCAACCCAAGCTACATACATACAACTACACAAAAATCAAGGCTTGGAAGTCCTGTTTATGGACTCCTTCATCGATACCCACTTCATTAATTTCTTAGAGCGGGAATATAATGATGTCAAGTTTACGCGGGTAGACTCCGACTTAGATAATACTTTGCTGGAACAAGACAAAGCTACGGAAATTGTCGATCCCAAAACCAACAAAACCCGCAGTGAAACCATCAAAGAGTTATTTGAGAAATCCCTCAACAAACCCAAACTCAACATCCGCACCGAAGCCTTAAAATCAGACGATCCCCAAGGAACGCCACCGGCGATGGTGCTTTTACCAGAAATTCTCCGCCGCTTGCGGGAAATGAACGCCATGATGATGCAGCAAACAGCAGAGTTTCCCGAAGACCACATTTTGCTGGTGAATACTGCTCATCCGCTGATTCAAAATCTGGCGCATCTGGGCCAAGGTAGTATCATTCAAGGTGATGGTGAATCGCCTACAGATAACTTAGTGAAAATGATTTGCCAACACGTCTACGATTTAGCCCTGATGTCTCAAAAAGGCTTTGACGCTGATGGAATGAAATCTTTTGTAGAGCGATCGAATGAAGTACTTACCAAGCTGACGGAACAAGCTAGTAAATAGTTGGGAATGGGGAGTGGGGAGTGGGGAGTTGGGAGTGGGGAGTTAGGAGTTAGGAGTTAGGAGTTAGGAGTTAGGAGTTAAGAATTATTCTCCTTGTCCCCTTGTCTCCCTCATCTCCCTCATCTCCCTCATCTCCCTCATCTCCCTCATCTCCCGACTCCCCATTCCCCATTCCCTCTCCACTTCTGTTGTGTAAGTCCTAAAATGGAAAGGCTGTATTAAAATAACAATCTGGAGATAGTTGCTATGTCTCGTCGCTGTGACCTAACTGGTAAGAAAGCAAATAACGCTTTTTCTGTGTCCCACTCTCACCGTCGTACTAAACGCCTTCAGCACGCTAATCTACAAGTCAAGCGTGTTTGGTGGCCAAGCGGAAATCGCTGGGTAAAATTAAAGCTGTCTACTAAAGCAATCAAATCCCTAGAAACCAAAGGGATAGAAGCAATGGCAAAAGAAGCTGGTCTTAACTTGAATCATTACTAATTTACTTGATTTCTAATCAGAGACTTTCGTGATTTGTAGGGTAGCACATCAGTGCTACCCTACTTTTTATATTTTGAATGGTGATGGCGGTCTTTAAAGACGCGATAAATCAGACGCGATAAATTAGACGCGATAAATTAGACGCGATAAATCGCGTCTCTACATGAGGGTTTTGGGTTGATTTTATCTGTATGATTACTGTTGTATATGTTTTTGCACCCAAAGACGAAAAGCCTTGAGTGTTGCATTTCTACCTGCTGTTACACTTTGGTTAAGATATTGGGGAATTGTCTCAATTAGTGGGAATAAAGGAAAATTTAGGCTTTGCCCAGACTCTATATAATGCCCATCTCGCAGAATATTAATTTGCAGTTTTCCTCGTTCAAAACGCCAAAGTTCAGGCACTTTTAGTGCTTGATAAATATTACGATGAGTGCGAGAAGTAATATCGATTTCTAAAGCTAAATCTGGAGGGGGGTCTACTGTTAAATCTAGTCGCTTCTTCCCGCGAATTTTTGATTAATTTTTTATATAAAAACACTGATCGGGTTCTATACCTTGAGCCATTGCTTGGTTTTTGAAAGTTGTAGAACCAAGGCATCTAAACTCAATATCTAATTCTTCCAAAAGCGCTTTGACTAAATCGCTAATAATTTCTTTGTCATATTCATATTCTGGCAGTGGTGCCATTATCTCTAATATTCCCCTGTCATAAGCAATTCGGGCTGCACGGTGTTCCCCTAATTCTTCTAGAATTGTTTCCAATTCCTGCCAGGTTACATCTTGGAGTAGCACTCTTTGTCCCGGTGGAACGTGGATGCGCTTTAGTTCCAACAACATCGTCTCCACTCCCAGTAGCTCAAACTTAAATTTAGTTTACTCCAGTTGCCGAAGGGGCTGTGACCATTTTTGCTGCTTCATCGCTAAAATTGTCTGATGTTTACAATACGCAGCAGCATGTTGTTGGCGATCGCCTGCTTAAAAAATCTTCGTCAAAATATATGGAGAATCTCGCTTATACGTATATAAGCGAGATTTCCAGAAAAAAACCTCTAGAATCCCCAGAGGTTTTGGTTCCTGATTTAGTTTCTACTTGTTACTACAAATTGTCCTCAGTCATTTCCTGATAGTGAAGAAAATTATTTTATTTACAGCTTGCCTACTGCTTACCGTTAGCTGTAACCCTGATTTTTAGGTTATGGCGGTTCTCGTTTACATGAGGTACACCCGTAAGGTGTAGGGGCACGGCACTGCCGTGCCCCTACACCTTACGATATAATGTTGTACCGCATATGAATGCGAACCCCTACATAGACAGTGCTTAAAGCCAGATGCTACCCTTCCGATCAACATACATAATATTTTTCAATTAATCATCACTAGTAAATAAATAAAAATTATATTCATCTCCTCTGTACTGGCTGCCCAGGCAAATAAGTTCAAACATCAAAGCCGATTACTATATTTGTAATATTTTGCGCGAACCTAAATTATTTTCATCCTCAAGATAGATATAGATATGCCAAATATAGTAGATAGTAATGTAGATAGTTTTATTACTATGGACAGATGTAGATTTGCTAGAAATTTATGAAACTACCGTATTTTTAGTAACCATTTTTTTAAGAAACAATAAGTTAGATATCCTCTGGAGTTTCTAGATAAAAAATTTTAATTTAGACATTATTCTCATTACATAAAATGTAATAAACAAGCGATTGGTTTTTGATAAAAATGAATTGTAAAATTCTTATAAATTTATTGTCAAGTTTTTACAAAAAAATCATTTTTTTTGTAAAAACTCTTGACTAAATTTGGGATTATTTTTAAATAAATAATAGTGGATGAAAATAAAGATTCAATAACTGTCACTTTTTGTTAAATTTTTATTTCACAAAGGTTCAAATCTATCACTATCTGCTGATGAGAAGGTAGCTAGTTTTAGGATACTGTAAGAAGTAGATTTGCACTCACACCTGACCTTGACTGTTTTTAAGTTTCAATTTGCCAAACAAAATTCAACCTCTTATTCGTAATCAAAACTATTAAGAGGTTAACCTCCAAACCTGTATTGCAGAATTTAGTAAAATTATCAAAATAAGGGCTACCCGAAGGCTCGAAAGTGTTTGCCTATTACCATCAACCAGGGGCGAATGGTTTTAACTAATACCATTATTGCACCGGGCTTCAGGAAAGTCTGTCAAATTCTAAGTGTTAACCAGGGAATAGTTTACTGGTTCTAAGTGTTTTACCATTAACTGTGGCAATTTTGATTTTTGGTTGAAACTGTGCTTTTTGTGAGCCAAATCAATCCAAAATCCAAAATTGTTTGACTGCTGTTTATCAAGGCACATAGCAGCTATGTCTAGGAGCTTATTTTGTTAGGGCTGTTTGCTATTTGCGAACTATCTTGGTTTCGCAAATAGAGAGTGCAGTCTGTAAACAAGATTTTGCTAAATAGACATAATAAAAAGTCACCTAATATGCCTCAGACTTTTGAAGTTATTTTTATTCCAAGTAAAGACCATTAACGTCTAATTTTGAGTATTAAAATCTGAGCGTAAACAACATAAACTTTCTAGTTTTTCCAAAAATTAGGGAGTGATAGATAGCGTTATTTACACACCAAAACAATATTTAATCAATTTTCTAGGACTAATTTATTTTGCAGTTTTTATCCTTTTTTCAGGGTTTAAAAACAGTTGCAAAAGATAAATTTGCCCACATTTGATAGTTGACAGCAACTGGTAATAACTATGTCAGAATATTCCGGTCAAGACAAGGCTTTTGATAGCTATGACATGCACGAAAGCAAGTTTTTAACGCCTTTTCAGCGGAAAGCACTGCTGAAAAATTTGCACGCTAATTTACAGCCAGAATATCGTCGGCGGATTGAAATTATGTTGCTGGCGGATATGGGTAAATCTCAAAGCCAAATTTGTGAAATTTTAGGTTGTTCGCAGGAAATGGCGCGGTACTGGATTGGGATAGCAGAGGCGGGTATGGCGCACAAATGGAATGAGCGCCCCATAGGTAGACCGAAGACTGTTAACGATCGCTATATTGAACGTTTAAAAGAATTAGTGAGTAATAGTCCGCGTGAATATGGCTATGGATTTAGTTCTTGGACAGCGCAATGGTTGAGCAAACATCTAGCAAATGAATTTGGCATTGCAATTACCGATCGCCATATTAATCGTTTACTAAAACAAATGGGGCTTTCCACTAAACGTAAAAACATTCAGCCACAAGAAACTGACCAAAATAAGGATGCTGGCATTACAATCTCCGATTTGCAATCTAACTCTGAAGCTAGTATGCATTGGTCTTTTAATCTAATTCAGACTAATAACTAAAGTGTCGTTTGTCATTTGTCGTTTGTCGTTTGTCTTTTGTCCAATGACTAATGACTAATAGACCTCTTGCATAAATATTTTTTTGTCTCACGCAGAGGCGCAGAGGCGCAGAGAAGAGAACGCAAAGAAAGACTTTTGCAAGAGGTCTAATGCCCAATGACCAAATAAATACAGTTTTGGAGGTTAGAAAATGCCATCAGCGTTTTCTCGGCAATATTTAGCTGAACAAGTCACTCAAATTTTGGGTGAATCGCTGTCAAGTGAAGAACTTAATAAATGCCTCAGGGTGCTGGAAATTGTCGAACCACCGATAGCAAAGCAGTTTTGGGAAGCAACTACAGCCGAGCCAGGAATTTATATCATTCTGAGTGGTAAAGTCAGACTGCTGAATAGCTCTAATAACTTAATTACTACGCTTTTTTCTGGAGGATCATTTGGTGAGTTGACTTTATTCCCAGAGCATAAATTCAGTTCTTATGTTGCTAGAGCTTCGGTAAATTTAAAGCTTGGTTATATCAAACAAGAGATTTTAGAAGAGGTAATTTCTACATCGCCTAGCATCGGCGATCGCCTTTTAAAACGTGCAGATTTTTGGGATTTGTTACTGTTATGTTGCCAGAATTCTTTAATTGGTTTGAATGGCTCTATAGAGGAGATATTTAAAGCATTATCCCTATTTCATCGCCACAGTTTAGAGAGTGGTTCTTTGATTGCTAACCTCACGAAAGATAACGACCTGTGGTTATTCCATCGCGGAGAAATACTAGATTCTAGTGGGCGAAGATTGACACCTGGAAAAATTTACCTAAATCCAAAACATGGAAGTTGGCAAATAACCCAATCAAGCATCGCTTACAGTTTGAGCAACGCTGATTGGCAAATAGCATTACAACATTGGCCACAATTAGCAGAGTTAACAGATTTTCAAGAACGTCAAGTTGAGGCGGGGAGTGGGGATTTTGTAGAGACGCGATTCATCGCGTCTTTAGGGAGTGGGGAAAGTTCTTCCCAATCCCCAATGCCCAATCCTCAATACCCAATGCCCAGCGTTGAGCCAAAACAAAAGCAAAATAGACAACGAGCTTACTTTCCTAGCCCAAGGGTGAGGGCTGGGCATTTGTTAGGACGTTTGACTAAACGGTATCCGTTCTTTGAACAACAAAGTGCCTCAGACTGTGGTGCATCTTGCTTGGTAATGATTAGTCGCTATTGGGGTAAGCGGTTTAATGTTAACCGCATACGGGATTTAACTAACATCACTCGTAGCGGGGCATCAATGCGGGGTTTGACAGCAGCAGCAGAAAGTATTGGCTTTGCTACCCGTCCGGTAAAAGCTAGCTTAGATAAATTAGCACAACAACCTCTACCAGCGATCGCTCACTGGGAAGGTAAGCACTATGTTGTTGTCTATGAAATTAGTAAAAAACGTGTGATTATTGGCGACCCCGCCATCGGTCAACGTACCCTGACTCCTGGCGAATTTAAAAGGAGTTGGACTGGTTATGCTTTGTTATTACAACCCACTGATTTACTCAGAGAAACCGACGAAGCAATTACACCATTTTGGCAGTTTTTTGATTTAGTAAAACCTCATTCCCAAGTATTAATAGAAGTGTTTATCGCTTCGGTGTTAATTCAATTACTTGGACTTGTTACACCTTTATTTACTCAGTTACTCTTAGACCGAGTGATTGTCCAGGGTAGCACCTTAACTTTAAACGCTGTTGGTTTAGGATTACTAATTTTTAGTTTTTTTCGGGTTGCCATTACTGGACTGCGGCAATATCTACTAGATCACACAGCAAATCGCTTGGGACTATCACTGATGGTAGGTTTTATTAAACATACTTTTCGGTTGCCCCTAGCCTTTTTTGAGTCGCGTTATGTTGGCGATATTGTCTCTCGCGTGCAAGAAAATCAAAAGATTCAGCGGTTTCTAACTGGAGAAGCACTTTCTATCGGTTTAGATTTGCTGACAGTATTTATCTATGTAGGATTGATGTTTTGGTATAGCTGGCAAATGGCATTATTATGCTTGGCAATTATACCGCCGTTTGTATTATTGGCGCTCATCGCTACACCTTTCTTGCGCCGCATCAGCCGGGAAGTTTTTAATGCTTCAGCCCAAGAAAACAGTTATTTAATTCAATCTCTCACTGGTATTCGCTCAGTTCGCTCGATGGCAATTGAGCAAACAGTACGCTGGCGTTGGGAAGAACTGCTGAATAATGTCATTAAAAAAACTTTTAGCGGTCAGATAATTGGTAATCAACTGCAAATTTTCAGTTCTGGGATTGAAGCTCTGGTAACCACAGGATTACTTTGGTTTGGCGCATGGCAAGTAATTCAAAATCAACTGACTATTGGACAATTAGTGGCATTTAATATGTTGTTAGGTAACATCATTAGACCGTTTCAAAGGCTCGTTGTGCTGTGGAATCAATTACAAGAAGTGATTATTTCCACGGAGCGGATTAATGATGTCTTGGAAGCAGAACCAGAGGAAGATTTACAATCTCAACCCCGGCAAAGTTTGAGTAATTTACGCGGTCATATCATCTTTGAAAATGTGACTTTCCGCTATCATTCAGAAAGCGATATTAATGTCTTAGAAAATCTCAATTTTGAAATCAAACCTGAGCAAACTATTGCAGTTGTAGGGCGTAGCGGTTCTGGCAAAACGACTCTCTCAAAATTGATTTTGGGACTCTATCCTCCGACAGATGGTAAAGTACTGATTGATGCTCAAGATGTAACTAATATTTCCCTGCGATCGCTGCGTTCTCAAATTGGTGTTGTTGACCAAGATACATTTTTGTTTGGCGGTACAATTCGGGAAAATATCAGCATTGCTCATCCAGAAGCTTCCCAAGAAGAAGTAATTGAAGCAGCACGTATGGCAGGAGCAGATGAATTTATTCAGCAAATGCCAATGGGCTACGAAACCCAAATTGGTGAAAGTGGCGGTATGTTATCTGGTGGACAACGCCAACGGCTGGCGATCGCTCGTGCTTTGCTAGGAAATCCCTCTTTCTTAGTATTCGATGAAGCAACCAGTCACTTAGATGCTCAATCTGAGCGGATTATTCAGAACAATCTCAAAAAAATTCTTCAAGGACGCACAAGTTTAATTATTGCTCATCGTCTTTCTACGGTGCGTCATGCTGACCTGATTTTAGTTTTAGACCGGGGAATTCTAGTCGAAAGCGGTACTCACGATCAATTAATCGCCAAAAAAGGTCATTATTTCTATCTCAACCAGCAACAACTAGCGCAAACAGCTTAGAAGGAAATTGGTATGGGGCATTGGGTATTGAAGATTGAGACACAAGGAGAATTAGAGACTCTTTCATTTCTCTCAAAGACTCATTAATAGACTTTTTGCATAAATAAGTTTTTATCGGGCTACGCCCCGCTTCTCTACGAGACGCACTTGCGTTCGCTAACACGCAAAGGCGCAAAGAATAAGGTAAAAATAAGGACTTTTGGAAAAAGTCTAATGGAGTTCAAAGACTCATTAATGGAGTTCAAAGACTCATTAATGGAGTTCAAAGGCTTATTAATGGAGTTCAAAGACTCATTAATGGAGTTCAAAGGCTCATTAATGGAGTTCAAAGACTCATTAATGGAGTTCAAAGGCTCATTAATGGAGTTCAAAGACTCATTAATGGAGTTCAAAGACTCATTAATGGAGTTCAAAGGCTCATTAATGGAGTTCAGAACCTCAATCCCAATGCCTGATGCCCGATGCCCAATGCCCCACTCCCCATCCTCAATTATTATGCCAAACCCATCTAATAATTCATCATCCGCGATCGCCTTAGAAAAGGACGCTAAGTTTTACTTACCTGAGGACACAAGTACCGTTGTCAATCCTCAAGCACAGGAAACATCCGAGACAAATGATTGGTTTTACGGTACTGAAGAACTGTTAGATGCCTTACCGAAAATTTGGACGCGCTCACTGTTGTATTTACTGATTGGCTTTGCTGCGATCGTTATACCTTGGGCGATGCTTTCTAAAGTTGATGAGACAGGAAGTGCTAGAGGACGGATGGAACCTGAAGGAGCAACGCAAAAATTGGATAGTCCTGTTAGTGGTACTGTCACGGCTGTCAATGTTAAGGAAGGCACAACGGTAAAAGCAGGACAGGTTTTAGTTCAACTGGAGTCTGATGTGCTGCGATCGGAATTGCAACAGGTACAGACAAAACTGGAAGGTTTATTAAATCGGCGATCGCAACTCGATCTCCTCAAAAACCAAATTCTACTGACAATTAACGTCCAGGAGCAACAAAATAAATCCCAAGAATTGGAAAAAATCGCCCAAATTAGTCAAGCACAGCAAAACCTTGATGCTAAACAAAGTACCTATAACTTACAACGACTGGAAAAACTGGCTCTAGTAGAACAGGCTAGTCAAAATATCAGTTCTACCCAAATTGCCCAGAAATTAGCTCAGAGTCGTTTAAGCCGAGATTTCACGGAAGTTGGACGTTATCGCCAACTTTTGCAAGAGGGGGCGATTCCCCAAACCAAACTTGTGGAACTCGAAAAGGCAGCAGAAGAAAGCCAACGCCTCCAAGAACAAGCAAAATCTGATATCACCCAAGCCCAGTTACGGTTAAAAGAAGAACTCAACCGCTATCACTCGCTAATGAGTCAAGCTTATTCAGATATTCAACTTTTGAAACTTCGCCTCCAAGAACAACAAAGCGGCTATCGCAGTCTAGTGCAAGCAGGTAAACTGGCGGTGCTGAAAAATCAGGAACAGTTGAAAGACTTACAAAGCCAAACTACTAACCTGCAATCGGAAATTGCCCAAACTGTAAGCCAGATTACATCCTTCAAACTACAGTTGCAACAAAGAATAGTGCGATCGCCTGTTGATGGTGTAATTTTTGAATTGCCTATCCAAAAACCAGGCTCAGTAGTAGAACCGGGACAGTTAATCGCCCAAATTGCACCCAAGAATACTTCCTTGATTCTCAAGGCGCAGATACCTAACGAACAAAGTGGTTTTTTGAAGGTGGGAATGCCAGTTAAAGTTAAATTTGATGCCTACCCCTTCCAAGACTATGGAGTGGTGCAAGGGCGCGTCAACTGGATTTCACCTGATTCAAAAATTCAGACGAGCGATCGAGGTAACGTCGAAACCTATGAGTTAGAAATCTCCCTAGCTCAGCCTTATATCCAAACTGCCAACAGACGCATTCCCATAACACCAGGGCAAACAGCAACCGCAGAGGTAGTTATCCGGCAACGTCGAGTTATGGACTTTATCTTAGATCCATTTAAAAAGTTGCAACAAGGCGGTTTAGAGCTTTAGGGATTAATCAATTTACAGCAATACATATACAACACTCAGATGTAGGGTGCGTTGTCAAGCAGTGCAACGCACCTTAAATTGTTGACTGTGCGTTATTAGGGACTTCCAGAAAATAAATGATCCCAATTTATTTGTACATTTTTCGGGTAGCACAGCTGTGCTACCCTACTATGGAATATTTTTTTCCTTGGAAGTCCCTTACGTTTACTATAGCGGTTCCCATCCAGACGCAGTACAACATCATATCGCAAGGTGTAGGGGCACGGCACTGCCGTGCCCCTACAGGTCTACCTCACTTGAAATATTAGCACCGACTTACTTACAGAGAAATAATAACTCTTAAATCGTTCAATAAATTTTAGATTTTAACTTAATTAAATATAGACTTTATTGTCAATAAATACTCTAATAAATATATCACAAAAAGATATAAAAGCTATAATTATTAGAGTAGCAATCACAATCAAAACGCCCTATTAATTTAGGTTAATAATTGGAGGAATTAGATGATGTCAAATGTATTGACTGTTTCTCCTGAGGATATTCTTGACCACATTAAACTGTCTTGCCAAATCCCGAATGTATTGGAGGCGATCGCCAGTCGAAAAATTGTTGAAAATGAAGCTAAACAAGCAGGTATCGAAATTGGTTTAGAAGAACTGCAAAATGCAGCAGATAACCTGCGTCTAGCCAATCAACTCCTAAAAGCAGAAGATACCTGGGCGTGGTTAGAAAAACATTATCTTTCCCTCGACGACTTGGAAAAAATTGTCGAAACTGCTCTACTATCTACGAAATTAGCAAATCATTTATTTGCAAATAAAGTAGAACAATTTTTTTATGCACACCAACTTGATTATGTAGGAGCAGTAACTTATGAAGTTGTTTTGGATGACGAAGATTTAGCACTAGAATTGTTTTACGCTCTGCAAGAAGGCGAAATTAGTTTCCAAGAAATCGCCCGCCAATACATTCAAAATATTGAAATCCGACGTGCTGGAGGTTATCAAGGAATACGACTCCGCAGGGATTTTAGACCAGAAATTGCAGCAGCAGTATTTGCTGCTAATCCTCCACAAATTCTCAAACCAATCACTACTCCCAAAGGAGTACATATAATTGCAGTTGAGGAAATTATCAAACCTCAATTGGACGAACAGCGACGGGTGCAAATCATAGGAGACTTATTTGCTAATTGGTTAAAAACACAAATCCCACCTATAGAAATAGTGTCAAATCTAACCAAAGTTGTCAATTCCGAAACATCTAAAGATATAGTAATGGAGGTTTAAGATATCAAAATCATTGTAGAGACGTTGCAATGCAACGTCTCTACACCTGGTTAATTAATTTTGAATTTTTAATTCTGATTTTGAAGATTTAATTTGAACTGTGTCGATCGCTATTCTGTTGAAACCAGGTTGATTCTAGGTGAAAAAATCCTACATTTTGATTATCGGTTTGATAAAGGTTTGTTTTATCAAATAGGCAGTTTTTTTTCATTAATCGAATGTAGGTGCGGGACGGTATATATTCAAGAGGATTGTACCCACTATAACGCAGCATTAAAACACAAGCCCAGGAATATTTACCATCTTTCACAGCTTTGATTATTTCTTCCAATTCTTCATGATTAAAATTGATTTTATTATTGAAAGCTTCATTAGAATCGAAAAATTCTTGACTCATATAATTTCCTCGTGAGTAAAAATTAGCGTTGCTGAATAATTGAACTGTGGATTGGGTATTCAGAACTAACCAATTTTGGATTTTAGATTTTAACTTGGGGATTACAAATTCAAACTTCTTGATTCAAGTTGCTGCATAAAGAGGGCTAAGACATAAGACATAGGTATGAATTCAATCCAAAATTTAAAATCTAAAATCCAAAATTGTCAGATATTCAAGGAAGTATATATATCTTTAGAATTTGCATTGAGGTAGGGATGTTGTAATTCAACTTTATGTAAAGAAAAATGTTGCAAAACTGCTGTTATCCGTTTTGCTGGTGTATCATTTCCTTGAAGCCAACTATCAAGTAAACCATTCGCAATAATTTGGCAACGGTGTGTACCAAAACTTTCACGATCGCTAAATTTATCGTCTGGTTCTTCAGCGATCGCTAACCCTGGTGCAATGAGCTTAGTAAACAAAGGCACTTGTTCCTGAAAATAAGATTGATGTTCTAAATAAACCCTTTCTAACACTGGGTGAACAGCTTCGTATTTGTTTTTGTCAAAATAAAGCACTGCGGAATCGCAACGTCCATAATCTGAAGGATTGTAGAGTGCTTTAAATGAGAAAGGAATATCTATAGAGTTGAGTTGGGTAGTCAAAGCATCCATAACTGCAACTGCACCTTCTGGGGTTAAGTTGAAATAAACGCGCACAACATTTTGATTTTGATGAGAAGCTGCATTACCAATTGCCATATAGAATCCATTTTGTACTAGATTCTTAGGCATTCTAATTGCAACTGAGTTACCAACAGTTACATTTCGCTCAGTTGGTTGCAGATGAATATTGCGCTGTATATGTAGTTTCAAAGCATTCTTATACACCATCAAAACGTCATCGGTTTCTTCTTTAATCACAAGCCAATCATTGCTGAGGTAACCTTCACCCCTGTTGCTTTCATGCAAGCGTTCATAAAAAGCTACATCTACACCCAAAAGAGTGTTATTTTCTAGATTTTGGTTGAGCGCCAAATTTGTTGTGTCTGCATCAGGAGCAAGAGCAGATTTCAAAGAACCGTTGTAATAGATACCGTAAAGAAAACTACGCAATTGCAGACTTAAAAACTTGTTCTGGAGATCCAAAGGTAATTGCTGAAAACCAGGAATTGCTGACTCTGGTAATTCCATTGGTTTGTAGTCTGGGTGCTGAATCCGATAATGAGACTGGATTTCAACTTTATGAATGATGTCCTGTAACGATGTCTGCAATGGCTCTGGAATTGCTGATAGTTGAGTTTGCAGGGAATCTAATAGTTGCATAATGGCTGCTGTGTAAATAAGAGTAGTTTCTTTCAATCCAAAATCCGCAATCTAAAATCCAAAATTGACAAGAGATAAGTTTGTTGGATAGAGATCTGATGGTTGCACACCAAAAATCGTTCGTATAGATGCTTCTGGACGACACAATAAACTCTTGGCAACCTGAAGCATACAAATACCGGAATTACCAAATCTCTTTTCATACTGGAGTATCGCCTGAATAGATCTAATCAAAGCTAAACCAGCAAATTGCATAACTCGTCGCAAGAAATCAGGACGATGTTCTAGTACTTGAGGAAATTCCGCTAAATAACTAGCCACTAACGCCGCCATTGATGGCTGGAGAAGTTGCAGGGGAGTTGTAGCTAGACGTAATGACTCTTCGATCGCTATATCTTTACCAACGACAATACTATACAACCACATTTGCAGATAGCTGGCTAGCAAATTTCCTAAATCATTTGCTGGATCTCCCCAATCGCAACGTTCCCAGTCAATCAACCGAATCACACTCTCACCTGAGAATGATTGTTGAAAAATAGCTTGTTCCCAATCGAGAGAAATCAGGATATTATTCAGCTTGAGATCGTTATGAGTCAGACAATAAGCACTAAAATTGCTAGCCAAATCTGCGATCGCTTGTCCTAAGCTATCGTAACGTTGATAAAGGGCGAAAAATTTCAATCCATCGCCAGGAACTCTACCGTAAATTTCTGGTGTAATTCTATCTAGTCCTTGATATAGGTTTGGAGGTTCTGGATTTGATACATCCTCGCCATTTTGAAAGAATTCTTGATATTCTGGACGGCTAATACTTAGACGATGAATCGATGCCAAAATACTGCCAACTACCTTTGCAATGTCAGTGGAAAATAAATTCTCCTTGATGTAGAAATCTGCCAAATCTCGATAGTTACTCAGATAATTAAAAACAATGATGGAATTTTCGGCATCAAAATGCAATACTTCCGAACAATAGGAACGAATGTGATTAATTTCTGGAAATCTGCTAAAAAAATTATGAATTCTCCATTCGTCAAAAAACTCACCAGCAGTTTTTCCTTCTCGATTGTGACGCTCTTGTTTAACTAAAATTTGCTGACCTTTTGGTAAGGTGATTAATAAGTTAAAGTTTTTGGCAGGCTTTAGCTCAATTTTGCTTAATAATTTTTCTTCTTGAGTACACAATTCCAGAGGAATTAGGTAATCAAAGACATTTTGAGAACTTAATAAAAATGGCATAGTGTCAGATATTTCCTTGCAAAATTAAAAGTTGCTGTTACTCAATCAAAAAGCTGGAAAATCAATATTATGCTAAACAGAATATTGTTGGTTATGAACATTTTTTTTGATTGGCGATCGCAGCTGAATTAAGCTCAACTCTACACTCAATAAAAATTCTTGGATTATTCTGGCAAACAAATAAAAAAAATTGTAATTTAGACATAGAACTCCTATTTTATTGCGTGGAAAAACTCGGACTAAAATCATTGAAAATACTGATTTGCAACTGATATAAAGACACGAGCAATCGCCTCTCTACTCTCTGCCTACATCAGATAAGAGTGCTATTGCTTGCTGTATGATGTGGCTATAAAGGCAATCTGACCAATCGCATAGATATTGACATATGCTTCAAGTAGTTTTGTTAAAATTGACATGTCACTGAATTGAGAAGAGTCACCACCAAAAATGGAATCAACATCGCTTAAATCACTGAGAAAGCTTTCCTCTCCTTGGAAGAATTCAGAGCCAGAAAAATATAGTTCAGAAAGAGTGAGATTTGCCATGAATTATTCCTTAAATACTTATTATAATTAAGCTGTTCTTCAATCAATCTGGTTAGTTCTTGGGGATTATTAGTAATCAAGAAATTTCATGTATTGAATAGAGATTGCTTTCTACTTTTCATCCCCAAAGAGCTATTTAGCTTTGTAATTAACTACAAAACTATTACTATTACCCCTTACTCTGGCTGAATGACTTGGCTATAAAGGCAATGTGACCAATAGCATAGGTATCAACATATGCTTCAGCCAGTTTTGTCAAACTTGACAAGTCACTAAAATTAGAAGAGTCACCACCAGAAATCGAATCAATATCCCCTAAATCATTAAGAAAGCTTTCGGTTCCTTCAAACAATTCAGAGCCAGAAACATATAGTTCAGAAAGAGTAATATTTGCCATGACTTATTCCTCAAGCAATTGTTCTAATTAAGCTGTAGTTGAATTTATTTGGTTAGCTCTTGGGGATTATTGATAATCAAGAAACCTCATGCATTGAATAGAGATGACTTTCTACTTTTATCCCCAAAGAGCTATTTAGCTTTGTAATTAACTACAAAACTATTACTATTACCCCTTACTCTGGCTGAATGACTTGGCTATAAAGGTAATATGACCAATAGCATAGGTATCAACATATGCCTCAGCGAGTTTTGTCAAACTTGACATGTCACTAAAATTAGAAGAGTTACCACCAGAAATCGAATCAACATCGCTTAAATCATTGAGAAAGCTTTCGGCTCCTTCAAACAATTCAGAGCCAGAAACATATAGTTCAGAAAGAGTAATATTTGCCATGATTTATTCCTCAAGCAATTGTTCTAATTAAGCTGTAGTTGAATTTATTTGGTTAGCTCTTGGGGATTATTGATAATCAAGAAACCTCATACATTCAATAGAGATGACTTTCTACTTTTCATCCCCAAAGAGCCGTTTAGTTTTGTACTTAACTACTCAAATATTAGTAGTATGTACCGTTGCTGTAGGACTTAGCTACAAAAGTGATATGACCGATAGCATAGGTATCAACGTATGCTTCAGCTAGTTTTGTCAATGTTGAAATATCACTAAAACCAGCATAGTTACCACCAGAGATGGAATCAACATCGCTTAAATCATTGAGAAAGCTTTCGGTTCCCTGAAACAATTCAGAGCCAGAAACATATAGTTCAGAAAGAGTGATATTTGCCATGATTTATTCCTCAAATTCTTGTTCTAATTAAGCTGTAGTTGAATTTATTTGGTTGGCTCTTGGGGATTATTAGTAGTCAAGAAACCTCATGTTTCAAATAGAGATGACTTTCTAGTTTTCATCCTTTAAGAGCCATTTAGCTTTGTAATTAACTACAAAACTATTAGTAGTATGTACCGTTGCTATAGGACTTAGCTACAAAAGTGACATGACCGATAGCATAGGTATCAACGTATGCTTCAGCTAGTTTTGTTAATGTTGAAATGTCACTAAAACCAACATAGTTACCACCAGAGATAGAATCAGTATCGCTTAAATCATTGAGAAAGCTTTCGACTCCCTCGAATAATTCAGAGCCAGAAACATATAGTTCAGAAAGAGTGATATTTGCCATGATTTATTCCTCAAATACTTGTTGTAATTAAGCTGTAATTGAATTTATTTGGTTGGCTCTTGGGGATTGTTGGTAATCGAGAAATCTCATATTTAAAATAGAGATAACTTTCTACTTTTTATACCCAAAGAGCCATTTAGCTTTGTAATTAACTACAAAACTATTAGTACCATCCACCTTTGCTGTAGGACTTGGCTACAAAAGTGACATGACCGATAGCATAGGTATCAACGTATGCTTCAGCCAGTTTTGTTAATGTTGAAATGTCACTAAAACCACCATAGTTACCACCAGAGATCGAATCAGCATCGTTTAAATCATTGAGAAAGCTTTCGGCTCCCTCAAATAATTCAAAGCCAGAAACATATAGTTCAGAAAGAGTGATATTTGCCATTTTTCCTCTTAGAAAACTTGCTTTCAATCAGATTAATTTAACAGGTAATTAAGCTCTGCTTTGCTTCCCTGTTACTGCAATTTTTATTTAGGAAATTAGCAAAGTCAAGCTTATGAAGCTGTTTAGAAAGACAGATGTCAATGAGTTGAGTCTTTATTGAATTTTATTTTTAAGCAAGAAATATATAGTCAACTGTTTTGATTTTGAACTTATACCGTTTCACTTTAATTGTGATACAAATACGTTGGTAGGGGCACGGCATTGCCGTGCCCCTACGCGAAATCTATATGTATCAGAGTTTGAGTGAAATGGTATTATACCAAGTTGTGATACATAGTATTATTTGCTTGAAAGCTAGTCCAGCAGCGCTTAAATTCAAAACAATACTAACTTTGGCAACTTGGTATTACAGCGTATTTCAGGTAAATGAGGTACACGGGTAGGGTAGCACAGCTGTGCTACCCTACAATTATCTGTACCTCACCCAATACTGCGTAGATTTTGGAATTTCTTGGTTGAGGCAAGCTGTTCTTGAGCAAAGGAAGAAATGGAGGCTGGCGTTGAGTTTTGCCTTCCCTGCCTCCCCTGCTTAACCGAGCAGTATTGAACGCCGTCCCCCCTTAGCAAGGCCAGGGCTGTGTTAAAACTTTTCATAAAAAAGTGCGTTCTAATATTAGTCACAATTAGAACGCACGAAAATATGGAAAAAACTTCAATCACAAAACTCTGCTCACTAATACAGCTATTTTCAGGTAAATAGATTACGCGGTAGGGGCACAGCATTGCTGTGCCCCTACAACAGATGTGGTTCAAATACATGAAAACTGCTGTAAATTAGCACATTGGCTCTTATACCAATCTCTGAAATACTTTATCTAGCCCTAATCTAAAGCTATCCAAAAGTGAATTTACTTGTTGTAGTGAGTTTCCTGGTGATGATACCTCAGGATTCACTGGACTCGATGAATTATTTGTGTCAAATGTGTTGGGTAACTCTCTGTCAAACCCAGTATATCCTACACCACCCTCTACTTTTTTCGTTTCTCCAACAGTGATTTCATTGAGAAACTGCTTGTTTGTACTAGGATACAAATCGTAAATTTTTATTCTAACCATTGACTCAACTCCAGAAATACTTAATGGTAAGCAACACAATTGTGGATAATTTTGATCTTTAATTTCAAAATTATTCTCTGATATTATTTTGCTCTTAAATTCGGGAAATTCAATAATTTCAAGTTAGTTTTATAGACAAAAGTAAAGAAATTGTGTCTGATAAAGTAATGAATTGAACTAAATTTATTTGATTTTTTTGTTCCTTGCATAATGTGTAGGGACACGACGAATCGCGTCCCTATTATCGTTTGAGTAAAGCTTGTTATCTACCTATAGACTCAGCTTTTTTCTTTTCCAGCTTCCCCTGCTTTTGGTAACTTTGCAGGACTTACGCAAACAATAGCCAAAACCCTTATTTTCACGTAGGGGCAATTCATGAATTGCCCCTACAGCGTGTACTTTTGCGTAAGTCCTACTTTGGATGGGTGAAGTATAAATGGCGATCCAATAGGGTTCGGTTAAGGTTTTTTGATGAAAATTCTAGATCCAAAGACGCGATAAATCGCCGTCTCTACAAGGACCAATCTTTCGTCTTGACGGCGATTTATGCCCTATGGTGGCTTAACCGAACCGTATTGAATGACGATCGCATCTATCATCCCATCTACCCAACTAATTTTTCGCCTGTGGTTGTGAGGGAATTGTCACATCTATTGGCGTTACCTGTGCAGCTAATTGCGTCAACGGCGGTTGAATGGCGGTTTGATTACCCACAACTAGAGTCACGATATTTTCTGGCTTGAGGTATTCTCGTGCTACGCGTTGCACATCATCGGCTGTGGTGGCGGCGACGGCTTTTTGATAGCGAAACAGAAAATCAGCCGGATAGCCGTAATATTCGTATTGCATCAACCGTGATAGAGTTTGAGCGGGGTCTTGAAAGTTGAAGACAAAGGAGTTGAGTGTAGATTCTTTAGCAAAAGCTAGTTCCTTTGGTGTCACTTTTTGAGCTTGGATGCGTTTAATTTCAGCTTGTAAGGCTTTGACAAACTGCACCGTAGCATCCGATCGCGTTTGTCCACCAGCAATGAACATTCCTGGATAATCGTAACGGGGACTCCAGATGCCATATACAGAATAAGCTAAACCTTGGCGCGATCGCAGTTCATTAAATAAACGTCCGCCAAACCCATTTAACACCTCATTCAACACATTCAGCGCTGGATAATCTGGACTGTTGAACTGTCCGCCTAAATGTCCAATCAGCACGCTACTTTGGGTGAGTTGTGGCTGATTCACAAAAAATACTCCGCCTGTATTGGCTGGGGAAACCTCTGGTAATTGGGGTTTGGCAATTTTCGGGTTGGGTTTCCAATCGCCAAACTTCGCTTGAATGAGCGATCGCATTTTCTTCGGTTCAAAATCTCCCACAATCCCTAAAATCATATTATTCGGGTGGAAGTATTGCTGATAAAACTCGATCAAATCCTCACGGGAAACTCGATCCACCGTTGCATATTCTGTGGTGCGTCCATAGGCGCTATCTTTGCCATACAGCAACTTGCGGAATTCTCGACTCGCAATGCCATTTGGATCGTCATTGCGCCGTGCAATCGCACCCCTAGCTTGGGTTTTCGCCAAATCTAGCTTTTCTTGGGCAAATACAGGCGATCGCAACACCTCAGCAAACAACCCAAACACCGTTTCTAAATCTTCACTCAGGGCATCAAAGCCAGCACTACCAGCAGTTTCACTAATACTAGTTTCCACCGATGCCGCCCGTTGTTCCAATATCTCATTTAATTCATCAGCCGAGTGCTTCGTAGTTCCCCCAGTCCGCATAACCGCGCCTGTAAAACCAGCCAACCCGACTTTTTCCAACGGTTCCAAACGATTCCCAGTCCTTACCAACACCGTACCCTTCACCAAAGGTAACTCGCGATCCTCCATCAAATAGACAACCAAGCCATTTTGCAGTACAAACCGCTCATACTTGGGTAACTTAACTTCAGGTAACGGTGGCAGTTGTAACTCAGTATAATGCTTCGCCTGTGCCGTCGCCGCCACAGAAAAATTAAAATTTAAAAGTAAAAAAGCAAAAACCACAACCAACCCATAAACAACTTTCTTCCCACTTGGGATTTTCCAAGCCATCTTCCTTTTACCCTTCCCCTTATACCTTTCCATATCTCTCCTCCTTTGCGCCCTTTGCGTCCTTTGCGGTTCGTTTCTCATCCTTGTTTCGACAACAGCTTCCCAATCGTGCGATTTTCCGGCGTAAACGTCACCTTGGCCACCCGCTGAATATCACCAGGAGTTACCGCCGCAATTCGATCCAACTCCTTAAACAAATTCCGCCAAGAGCCAGTTTTCACTTCATATTCCAACAATTGCTGAGCCATTCCCGTATTAGAAGCTAAGCTACGTAATAAATCTCCCCGCGCTTGGGTTTTAACTCGCTCTAACTCAACCGCAGCCACAGGTTCAGTTTTTAATTTCTCGATTTGTTCGCGTAAAGCGATCGCCAATTCATCAAGTGTATGACCGGGAGCAGTCAGAGCATAAAACAACATGAGATTTGAGTATTTATCCCCAGGAAAACCACTGAACCCTTGAGCATTCAGCGCCAAACGCTGCTTCTCTACCAAAGATTTATACAGTCGTGACGTGCGTCCATCACTTAATAAACTGCCAATGATTTCATAGACTACATTATCTGGATGAGTAACTGACGGACGGTGATAGCCTTCCAAATACAACGGTTGAGCAGGTAATTCTAAAGTCACTTCCCGCGTTTGTTTTTGTTGCGGTTCCACAGGGATTTTTTGAGTGACTTTAGCTTTAGCTTGGTAACGCCCAAAATAAGTTTCTGCGAGTTTTTTCACCTGTGCGGGATTGACATCTCCGACAATGGCGATCGCTAAATTACCTGGTACATAATAAGCGTCAAAAAACTTTTGTACATCTGCTGGCGTTAAGTTACGGATATCTTTGTCATAACCAATTACCGGACGCCTGTAGGGATGAACTTTGTAAGCAGCGTCGATAAATTTCTCCAACATCGTGCCAATGGGTGAATTATCCACCCGCATCCGTCGTTCCTCTAAAATGACATCTTTTTCTTTATAAAACTCACGACGAATTACAGGCTCAAGAAATCGTTCCGACTCCAGCGACATCCAGAGTTCCAACTTATTAGCAGGAAAGCTGTAAAAGTAACGGGTAGCTTCAGTTGAGGTAGTAGCATTTAAACCCACACCTCCCGCTTGTTCCACAATTCGCCCCATTTCATTTTGCTTGACTAGCTTACCTGCTTGGGATTCCACTTGCTTAAACTCAGCTTCTAGCCGCGCCACTTCATCTTTTTTGCCATCAGCTTTGGCTGCTTTAATTTGAGTATCTAACTGTTCCAAGCGTTCTAGCAGCGGTTTTTCTGCCTTGTAATCTTCCGTACCGATGCGCGTCGTTCCTTTAAACGCCAAATGTTCCAGAAAGTGAGCTACACCAGTTTTACCATCCGGCTCATCCACACCACCAACATCAGCATAGGTAAGAAAAGAAACTACAGGTGCTTGATGTCGTTCCAAAACAATGAACTTCAAACCATTTTCCAGGCGAAACTCCGTTAACTCATTGATGACTCGATCGAGATAAGGTTGAATCGAACTTGCAGCTGGTGGAGATATTGTTTGAGTTTGAGCCAGAGCAACTTCTGGCTGGAATCCCCAGCAAAAGGCGATCGCTGCTAACAAGGCAACAAACTGCCGACAGGATGTGACTGATACTTTCTTTGAGCAATCCAAAATTGACCGAGAGAGTTTGTTCATAAGCCAAAATTAAGATAAAGTTACACTACCGAAGAAATACGCTACTTAGCAAATAGAGCGTTAATCTTGTATTAAGCTTTTTCGGCTTTTTGTACTTGACGTTAGACAATAATGCTACAAGTCCTGTTCCGGATATTCCACCATAACAATTATGCGAGTTTTTAATTCTCCCCCACCCTCAGAGGCTCAGACGCGCACCCGGATTTTACAGGCAGCACAACGTTTGTTTGCCTCTCAGGGATTTGATGGCACCACCACCCGTGATTTAGCACAGACAGCAGGTGTGGCTGAAGGCACTCTATTTCGTCATTTTCCCAATAAAAAAGCAATTTTGGTAGAAGTCGCTACTAGTGGATGGGTAGAGATTTTGACGGATCTGCTGACAGAATTAAGTGAAATGGGTAGCTATAAAGCAGTAGCTCAAGTGATGCGCCGTCGGATGTGGAATTTCCAGAAAAATGCCGATATGATGCGCGTTTGTTTCATGGAAGTGCAATTTCACCCCGACTTACGCGATCGCATTCAATTAGAAGTCATCACAAAAATGACCGATGTCGCCGAAGCCTTCTTTCAAACAGCAATGGACAAAGGCATTTATCGGCAAATGGATGCCAACCTAGTCGCCAAAGTTTTCTTAGGAATGTTTGCGATCGCCGGTTTTTCCAACAACACCCTCATCGAACCAGACGCCTCCCCCCAACAAATGCAACAAATGGCAGAAGGACTCGCTGATATCTTCCTCAATGGAGTCTTGGTTAAGGAGTGAGGAGTTAGGAGTTAGGAGTTGGGAGTGAGGAGTTGGGAGTGAGGAGTTGGGAGTGAGGAGTTGGAAGTTGGGAGTGAGGAGTTGGGAGTGAGGAGTTGGGAGTGAGGAGTGAGGAGTTAAAGGTTAGAAGTTAAAAATGAGGAGTTATTAATTCATAACTCATAACTCATAACTCATAACTCATAACTCCTAACCCCTAACTCCTAACTCCTAACTCATAACTCATAACTCATAACTCATAACTCCTAACCCCTAACTCCTAACTCCTAACTCCTAACTCATAACTCATAACTCATAACTCCTAACCCCTAACTCCTAACTCCTAACCCCTAACTTATTATTGTCTTCGCCTCCTGACTCCACTGTTGTACTAACTCAATCGCTGGACACAAATCTCGCCGCTGCATTGTTGCTACTTGCAAGCGCATGATTTGTCTATGCAATCTGTGAGTAGGAGTCTGAGCTAACTGTGCCACAGAACCGATACCAGCATGAAGCAATAAACCGCAATATTGCGTTCCGACGCTGGGAATACGTGCCAAGTCAGCCAAAGCCATCCATTTATTTACATACTGAAGATGAATCTGGAGTTTATTTGCTAACGCCACCCTTGCTTCAAGATTCTTTCCTTGTTTGACTAGCGCTACTGTGGTATTGATTCCACAATTTTGCAGTTGGGATTGTTCTTCTTGGCTGAGTCCAGGTAATTGTTCAATCGGCCAGTCACCAGATGTGACAAAACTTCGATGATTTGTTTGTTTAGCGGACATTTGTAAAAGTAAAACATAGGCTTATTTACATATTGTGACAGCCGCTTTTAGTGTTTTGTATTGGCGTGCAATTTAAATACAACCTGTTGCACCTTAGTTGCATCGACCTGCACCTTAGTTGCATCGACCTGCACCTTAGTTGCATCGACCTGCACCTTAGTTGCATCGACCTGCACCTTTGATGCATCGACCTGCACCTTTGATGCATCGACCTGCATCTTTGATGCATCGGCTTGCAAAAATTAATACTAATTCAATTCATGATTGCAACACGTTGTTGGCTGAAGACGCGATGAATCGCGTCTCTACAAAATGGTCTATTTTTGCATTTTATTTTCAAATTGGTATGACCTGTTTGCGTCTCCCCTTAAGAGAATAACTCTTCACTCTTAACTCAGCACGCTTCATGCTACACCAAATCCAGTGTATTCCCGCATATAAGGCGCTTGAAAGCCCAATATAATATCTTCTTTGGGAATTCCCATTGCAACTAATTCATGGGCAATTCGTAACTCTGTTGTATTCTGTTGCACCCAGATTTTACCGTCTTTAATGTCTAAGTGTAAGGCACAGCCATACACGCGACGGTTACCATCCCAACCAACATTCATCACTTGATAGCGATCTTGTTGAAGATCAAAAACAGTTTGTGATTCTATTTCGCCGTTTGCAATTGGTATGGCGGCGTAGTTGCTAAGTAAGTTTTGAATGCACTGGCGATACTGTTCTAGTTTATCCATTGCACAATTACCTCTTGAAATGGATCGTAAATCACCCGCTTAATTTGATATCGTTCAACTGAAAGTTGAGCAAATTCCCGTTGAAAGAAGGCTTGATGAAAGGCGACTGGAATTGCTAAATGAAGGGTGCGATCTGGTTCACTAAGTTCTAAAGCAAGGCGATAGTTCAGGAATTGTCCCAACGCTGTATGATAATCCGTGATGGGCGAGTCGCTTAAAAAAGTTTTGATTTCAACCGCTATTTTTTGGCCTGCTCGTTCTGCTGCCAGAAGACGCTCAAGCAATGAAACTGAACTACCAATAAATTCGTTTCCGGTGGAATGTCCTTATTCCATTGCCCAAGTTCTTGATGCTGAGTTTCTCCCCGATGCAATTAATTTGTAGTCAGAGCAGATTTCAAATTAATTAAATAGACCATCTAAATCTAGTAGCTAGCAAGAGAGCCTATTCTGAATTCTGAATTCTGAATTCTGAATTCTGTTTTAAGCGTTAGTTAATTCGCCTCGCAGAACAGTTACGGCTTGTCCGCCAAGTAAAACGCGATCGCCCCCATCATAATACACCTTCACCACACCACCGCGACTCGAAGCCTGATAAGCTAAAAACCGATCCTTGTGCAAGCGATCGCGCCAATAGGCAGCAAGGCAACAATGAGCCGCCCCAGTCACTGGGTCTTCATTAATACCTAATCCTGGTGCAAAAAAGCGCGAAACGAAATCATATTGGGAATCAGGCTCAGCAGTACTGGTAACAATCACATCAGCAACAGGCAACGTTTTTAGTAGCTGGAAATTGGGCTGTATTTGCCGCACCGATTCTTCAGATTCCAGTTCCACTAAATAGCCTAGTGAATTCTGCAACACAGCTTTGTATGGTACACCCAAAGCTTGGCTCAGTTCTGGAGGAGCGATCGCTGCTTTTGAGTGATTCACCGGAAAATCTAACTCAATCCACTCACCTTGTAATTTAGCAACCAGTAGTCCACTTTTGGTATAAAAACGTGCAATTTCATCAGATAATAAATGTCCTTCTGACCAAAGTACATGGGCACTAGCTAAAGTTGCGTGACCACAAAGCGGTACTTCCACCGTCGGCGTAAACCAACGCAAATTGAAGCCATCATCCTGTTTGACTAAAAAAGCCGTTTCAGATAAATTCATTTCCTGTGCTACGTTTTGCATCCAAATATCATCTTGGGAAGTAGGCAAAACACATACAGCAGCGGGATTACCTGTGAATAGTGTATTCGTGAAAGCATCAACTTGAGTAATGATTTGTCCCATGAAATTATTCTCGAAGTAATATACAGTTTTATAATGATTGCTGGTTCCGGGAGAAAAACGCGTAAGCGTAGATATCGCTCACGTCATAATACACTTTCACCTCTCCATCCCAACTCAATAGCAGGATTATCTGCAAAGGATGTATTTATGAAAGCATCAAACGGAAATACAAAGCTAAAAATCTTCAGGGGTATATTTGCTAGTTTCAACCTAGTGTTAATTTGTGGAGGATTAGTTAGCTGTATTGCTCAAGCACCAAAACCACTTGCTCCAATTGAGCAACAAAAACCAGTCCTGCAACCCGATCGGCAAAACCCGAATGGCAAGGATAACGACGATAAAGTGGATGATAGCAACGACGATCGAGACAATGATGATAAAGACAGAGATGATAAAAACGGCGACGATAAAGACTAAATAACCTTTATCCTTTTTTTTGAGTTTCTACTTATGCTTATCCAACAAACTTCTAGTTCCCTCGCCCAAACTTTACGCCAGCGACGGCAAAAACTAGCCAACCTGATTGATTTTCCCGCAATTTTGTGGTCAGGTAGCAACAGCCCGCGCAATTTTCCGGCAAATGTTTTTCCCTTCCGCCCTAGCAGTCATTTTCTCTACTTTGCCGGACTACCTCTAGCAAACGCGGCAATTCGGCTAGAAGCGGGCAATCTGGAATTATTCATGGAAGATCCTTCACCCAGCAGCGCCCTTTGGCATGGAGAAATGCCAACACGCGAGGAAATCGCCGAGAGAATTGGAGCAGATGTGGCTCGTCCAATGGCAGAATTAGGCTCTTGGTTAGAAGATGCCGCCACGATCGCCACACAAGATGCTGCTACTTGGACGCAGCAATCGCAGCTATTAAATAGATGGGTTTTACCCCAAAGTCCTCCCCAAGGAATTGACTTAGAGTTAGCTAAGGCGATCGTTTTTCTACGCCTCACCCACGATGAAGCTGCATTAGCCGAGTTGCGAAAAGCTGCGGCTGTCACAGTCCAGGCACACAAAGCTGGTATGGCTGCAACACCTCAAGCCAAACTGGAAGCCGAAGTTCGTGCAGCGATGGAAGGGGTAATAATTGCCAACAATATGACCACCTCCTACAACAGCATTGTCACCGTTCACGGCGAAGTTTTGCACAACGAACAGTATCACCATCATTTGCAACCAGGTGATTTAATCCTTGCTGATGTCGGCGCTGAAACAGAAACGGGTTGGGCTGGTGATGTGACTCGCACTTGGCCGGTTTCTGGTAAATTTTCATCTACCCAAAGAGATATTTATCATGTTGTCTTGGCAGCCCATGACGCTTGTATTGCCAAAATACACCCTGGCGTGGAGTATGCCGATATTCATTTGTTAGCTGCCACAGTCATCGCTGAAGGTTTAGTGGATTTAGGAATTCTCCAAGGAAATCCCCAGGATTTAGTAGAAATCGATGCCCACGCCCTGTTTTTTCCCCACGGTATTGGTCATCTATTGGGTTTAGATGTCCATGACATGGAAGATTTGGGGGATTTAGCAGGATATGAAGCAGGAAGAACAAGGAGCGATCGCTTTGGCTTGGGCTACTTGCGTTTAAATCGTCCATTACGTACAGGAATGTTAGTCACAATTGAGCCTGGTTTTTACCAAGTACCAGCAATTTTAAATGATGCTAACGTCCGTTCAAAATATCAAAATGTCGTGAATTGGCAGCGGTTATCAGAATTTGCTGATGTCCGTGGCATCCGCATTGAAGACGATGTTTTAGTTACTACAGAAGGCAGCGAAGTTTTAACGGCTGCATTACCCAATGATGCCAATAGTGTAGAAAATCTAGTTAATATCTGAGTCGCCTGTTAGTTAGTGAATCCAGCAACATTTTTAACAAAGAGGCATCGTATTCTTCGTGGGTGTTAGAGTATTGTGCTGGATCTCGATTTACCTGCACTTCGGCAATCTTGATGCTTTCTCCAACTACCTCAAAACGCGCTTTGAAAACGCATAAACCAGTCCAACTACGATGCATGTATAGCCAAGGAGCCTCATAGAAAACGAACCACTTATGTTCCATGCACTCTGGAATTACTCCAGCAGTAATTCGTTCAAATTCTTGCTGTGAGTAAACTTTTTCTACCGTTATATTTGTGAACGCAGAAGGCATAGGTTCTGTTTTCCAATCATCTCGTTTGGCTATTCGCATAGTAAAAATCAAATTACCTCGTGAGTTTTTAGTTGGCAATATGTTTTGGTTAAGGCAAGAGACAAGGGTAAATCGCCGTCTGTACAAAGACGCGATAAATCGCGGTCTCTACAAAGGATTGATGATTGCAAAAATATAATATGATACTTCGTGATATCTAAAATAATTGCAAATTCATGATCGAAAATCCTATACAATTACTACTGAGTGCAGTTATTGTTAGCTTAGGCCTATTACCATCATTAGCTCAAGCACAGCAGCGGGTTTCTGATGCCCAAGTTGCGGCAATGGTAGAGGCGTTGCGACAAGCTGCACCGCAAACAAAAAATCCCAACGATGGACTTTATAGCGAATGGCAAGTGAAGCCAGAAACCCTCAAAGGCTGGTCAAAAACTTGTCTCAAACGAGAACTAACACCAACACAATTTGAAAACAGTCCGGCGATCGCCCGCTCCGTTGTATCCTGTATCACCCGCCGTGAGTTAACCAATCAATTCGCCGCCACCAACAATAATGAAATTGCATCTGTGCGTGGCGCTGCTTGTTGGTGGATGACTGGTAACTATACAGGTTGCAACAAAGGCTTCACTGGTGATTATGTGCAAAAAGTTGTCCGTTTTTACCAACAACAACGTTCAAAACCAGCAGCAAGATAATCATCAAAGGGCGGTTTTTAAAGATAATTCTTTGACCTTTTCAGTCAGCCAATCAACACGATCCTTGCCCCAAAATTTTTCGCCTTCTACCACCCAAGTTGGTACGCCAGGACAGCCAAATCGATCGTATTCTGCCAAAGCTTCCACTGCGGCAAGTCCCGCTGCTTCGCCCTGGGCTAATTCTAGAATGCGATCGCCATTTAACCCAACATCATTGGCAACTTTCCTAATTACAGACTCATCGTTGACATCAAGCAAGTCAACATAGCTGGCTCGATAAAAAGCAGCATCCAGAAGATGCTCCTTCCCGCTTCCACGAGCAGCGTAATATGCTCTAGCGGGAAGTTCTTCCCGACTAAATTTCATTTCTTGCCAGCGTTTTACCCACCTCCGAAATTCCTCAAGCTCTTTGAATCGAATTTCAATGCCGTACTTTTTTGCCCACCGCAAACAATCTTCTTTGTGATACAACGATACGGCTGCACTTTCACTTCCTCCTTGGAGATCGGCAACCTTAATACCCCGCTCCTTGGGAATGTAAATTGGTCGTCGTTCTATATCCACAGGTAAACCCTGCAATGATTTTTCAGCAAGAATGATGCCAATGTATGAGTTTGCTGAGTGGTATATTGAATAGGAGTAAACTTTGATTCGCTGTGACATATATTTCCATAAATATTTTTTTGTTTCACGCAGAGGCGCAGAGACGCAGAGGAGAGAACGCAAAGAAAGAGTTTTGCAAGAAGTCTTTTCTTTTATAGCTATCTAAATTAATTCGCTATTTTAATATTAAATTTTGCTTTTAACCCATTGGCGAAATTCTTTAACTAATTCTAAGTAATCTTTTTCCCCCACCTGAGCTAAAAAATTAGAAATCTCTGTTAGTGGCAGATTGGGAAATGCTAAACTTTCTTCAACAGATATATATTTCTGATTTTGTAAAACGTTAATAGTAAAATCTTTACCATCATATCGCCAGATTTCAGGCACACCCATATCAGCATAGACTTGAAAGCGGTTTTTAGAACTGCTAGTAATATCAATTTCTACTACTAAATCTGGTGGCGGATCTTGCGCTAAATCTATTCTTTTTTTGCCTCTGATGAAATTAATATTTTCAATGTAAAAGCATTTATCTGGTTCTGCACCACTCAGTTCTGGACGTTTAAAAGTGGTAGAACCAAGGGACTCAATTCTAAGTTCTAGTTCTTCTGCAAGAGTTTCGACAAATCGACCTGCAATTTCTTTGTATCGTTCATGTTCCGGTGAAGGAGCCATGATTTCTAGAGTACCTCGATTGTAAGTAAGTCGGAGGCGGCGATTTACACTAAGTTCAGTTAGCAAGTTTTCATAGGTTTGCCAACTGATATCTGATAAGTGGATGATTTCTGTAGGTTCAAGCAGCGTGTTGCTAGTCATAGCGATATGTGATGTATGTTCTCGCTGTACAATAGCCATTCTTACTCTTACTGTACTTTAAGTTCAATCTTCGATAAAGGTAGGTATCTAGTTGCTACAGTCGCGGTGAAAACTACTAAGCTGGTAAATAGCACGTTTAAACTTTACCGGAAAATCTGAATCGCATTCATCGGCGATTCACAATTCCTCACTGGCGAACTACCTGTAATTACATTATGTTTGATGCTTTATCTGACCGTTTAGAAGCCGCCTGGAAAAAACTGCGGGGACAGGACAAAATTTCTCAATCCAACATTCAAGACGCTTTGCGGGAAGTACGCCGCGCTTTGTTGGAAGCTGATGTCAATCTCCAGGTAGTCAAAGATTTTATTAGCGAAGTCGAAACCAAGGCACAGGGAGCCGAGGTAGTCTCCGGCGTGCGACCTGACCAACAGTTCATCAAAATTGTTCACGATGAACTGGTAGAGGTGATGGGAGATGAGAATGTTCCTCTAGTAGAAGCTCAAGAACAGCCTACTATTGTGTTAATGGCTGGGTTGCAAGGTACTGGTAAAACTACGGCGACTGCGAAGTTAGCTTTACATCTAAGGAAATTAGACCGTAGTTGCTTGTTGGTGGCGACAGATGTGTATCGCCCAGCAGCGATCGACCAGTTGATAACGTTGGGTAAGCAAATTGACGTACCAGTTTTTGAACTCGGAAGCGATGCCGATCCCGTAGAAATCGCGCGGCAAGGTGTAGAACGTGGCAGAGCAGAAGGTGTAAATACAGTAATTATTGATACTGCCGGACGACTGCAAATTGACGAAGATATGATGGCGGAATTAGCCCGCATCAAAGAAACTGTCCAACCCCACGAAACTCTGTTGGTGGTGGATGCGATGACTGGTCAAGAAGCAGCCAATTTGACCCGCACCTTTCACAATCAAATCGGCATTACTGGGGCGATTCTCACCAAACTCGATGGTGATAGCCGGGGTGGTGCGGCGCTTTCAGTCCGACGAATTTCGGGAGCGCCAATTAAGTTTGTGGGGGTGGGTGAAAAAGTCGAGGCACTGCAACCGTTTTATCCCGATCGCATGGCATCGCGGATTTTGGGAATGGGCGATGTCTTGACTTTGGTCGAAAAAGCCCAGGAAGAATTCGATCTAGCAGATGCCGAGAAAATGCAGGAGAAAATCCTGTCGGCGAAGTTCGATTTTACCGACTTTCTCAAGCAGCTACGAATGCTGAAGAACATGGGATCTCTGGGAGGCTTCATCAAGATGATTCCAGGGATGAACAAGCTCTCAGACGACCAGCTCAAGCAGGGAGAAACCCAGCTCAAGCGCTGCGAAGCCATGATTAACTCCATGACTCGCCAGGAACGCCATGACCCCGATTTATTAGCCAGTTCTCCCAGTCGGCGGCGGCGGATTGCTGCTGGTTCAGGCTACAGAGAGTCCGATGTGACTAAACTGGTAGGTGATTTCCAAAAAATGCGATCGCTCATGCAACAAATGGGTCAAGGCGGCTTCCCTGGAATGCCAGGAATGTTCGGTGGCGGTGGCGGCATGGGCAACGCCTTCGCAGGTGCAGGTAATCGTGCCCCGTCCCCCGGATGGCGAGGTTACAACGCTGGCACCCCACCCGCGAAAAAGAAAAAGAAAGAAAAAAAGAAAAAAGGATTCGGTAATCTTTAGGGATTGGGGATTGGGGAAGATGAGGGAGATGAGGGAGATGAGGGAGAATAACTCCAAACTCCAAACTCCTAACTCCTAACTCCTAACTCCTAACTCCTAACGACAAATAGCAGCAAACACGAGACGAGTGCTAGAATTAGCATTTCGGCATACTTAACCAATAGGAGAATGATTCTTCAACCATGATCAAACTGCGCTTGAAGCGATACGGTAAAAAGCGGGAAGCAAGTTACCGCATTGTCGCCATTAACAGCCTCGCTCGCCGCGATGGCCGTCCCCTAGAAGAGTTGGGATTCTATAACCCGAGAACCGATGAAGTGCGACTAGATGTTCCCGGCATCGTCAAGCGACTACAACAAGGCGCTCAACCCACTGACACGGTACGTCGCATCTTAGTAAAAGCCAATGTTTTTGAACAGGTCAGTGCCACAGCCGCATCATAATTTCGGAACACAATCCCCAAAAGCTAGTCCCAATTATGTTGGGCTAGTTAGATTTTTGGTGCAGCCGTTTTTAGAATCTCCAGAAACTTTAAGCGTCGATAGTGAAATTTCCCAAACCCTAAATCGGGTTTGGATTCGTATCGCCTTTGAAAGCACAGATAAAGGAAAAGTGTTTGGTCGGGGAGGACGCAATATTCAGGCGATTCGTACAGTAATTGCCGCAGCCGCAGCGGCAGCTGGACAATCGGTATACCTGGATATCTACGGCAGTACTACTCCAGACCGGGAGGGTATGTCTTTTGATGAAGACACAGAAGAGCGATCGCCGCCACCACCAAAAACCAGAGAACCGCGAACAAATGGGCCTAAACCCATTGTTAAACCCCGCATCCGCTAGATTAAAACTAGAGAAAAAGTCTGAGCGGAGGTAACCACAACCGCTCAGAATTTTTGTCAAGATGGAAAACTAAGCGTAGCTCCCGCTGAGTATTATCTGCGACAAGCTGCGCTTAGCTTGTTCGTGTTTGGGGATACGATCTGTTCCAATTACAAGGGTTGGGGCATGTAGCAAGCTTTAAGAGTAGGGGTATAAAAAAACAATTCCAAAATCCAAGTTGTGCTGGAAGCGCACCTTTGGTGCGACCAAAATATAAAATTACTATGGTAGATGCTTTAAAAATTGAGTTGCCAAATATTCCCAGTGCGATCGCTCTAGCGGGAGATGGAGAAGAAAATCTCAAATTCCTATCTCGGCAAACGGGAGCTAATTTGGTGTTGCGCGGACAGGAATTACTGATTTCTGGTACAGAGAAGCAAATCGATCTAGCTGCGAAATTAGTGCGATCGCTTGAAGTTATCTGGATTAAAGGCAATACCATTTCCAGTGCCGATATTTTAACAGCTCGCCAAGCTTTGGATAGCGATCGGCAAGGCGAACTGCAAGATTTACAGCGAGATGTCCTCGCCAGAAGTCGCCGGGGCGAAGAAATCCGCGCCAAAACCTTTCGCCAACGTCAATATATCGACGCAATACGCAAACGTGACCTCACCTTTGGCGTTGGCCCTGCTGGTACTGGTAAAACTTATCTCGCTGTGGTTGTCGCCGTCCAAGCACTCCTAGCCAACCAATTTGAAAAACTCATTTTAACTCGCCCTGCGGTCGAAGCTGGTGAACGACTCGGCTTTTTACCTGGAGACTTGCAGCAGAAAGTCAATCCCTACCTCCGCCCACTTTACGATGCTATTTATGAATTCATCGACCCAGAAAAAGTACCTAATTTAATGGAACGTGGTGTAATTGAAGTCGCACCACTCGCCTATATGCGGGGACGTACTCTCAATAACGCCTTTGTAATTGTAGATGAAGCCCAAAATACTACACCGGGTCAGATGAAAATGGTTTTGACTCGTTTGGGCTTTCGTTCCAAAATGGTGATTACAGGCGATATTACCCAAACCGACTTGCCACTCAACCAACCATCAGGCCTAACAATAGCGTTGCAAATTTTAAAACACGTCGAAGGCATTGCCTTTTGTGAATTTTCCCAAAAAGATGTTGTTCGCCATGCTTTAGTTCAACGAATTGTCGCTGCTTATGAACAATATGAAAAATAGGGATTGGGGACTGGGGATTGGGGACTGGGGACTGGGAAGATGAATTAATAACTAATGACTAATGACAAAGGACAAATAACAAATGACCACAACATTAAAAGAATTTTTAGCAGCTTGTGAAAACCTCGGAACTTTGCGTCTAATTGTTACTAGCAGTGCTGCTGTTTTAGAAGCAAGAGGTAAATTAGAAAAGCTATTTTATGCAGAATTGCCCAAAGGTAAATACGCAAATATGCACACCGAAGGTTTTGAGTTTCACTTGAATATGGACAAAATTACCCAAGTTAAATTTGAAACGGGTGAAGCGAAGAGAGGAAATTTTACAACCTATGCAATTCGCTTTTTAGATGATAAACAAGAGCCAGCTTTAAGTCTATTTTTGCAATGGGGTAAGCCAGGAGAATATGAACCAGGTCAAGTTGAAACTTGGCAGACTTTAAAAGAAAAATATGGAGAAATTTGGCAACCTTTACCAGCAGAAATTTAACCCAGCTAATATCAATTTTTTATAAAGCTGCATAGAATTCGATCCCCCCTAACCCCCCTTAAAAAGGGGGGAACCGGAAAAACATCTATCAAAGTCCCCCTTTTTAAGGGGGATTTAGGGGGATCAAGATATGTGCAACTTCACATTAAATTGGTATAAGAGACCTCCAAAGAAAAAAATATTCCATCCCTGCGGGACGCTCCGCGAACGTAGGGTAGCACAGCTGTGCTACCCGAAAAATGTACAAATAATTTGGGATAATTTATTTTCTGGAAGTCCCTAAACAGATAAGGGTGGAGGAAATCGGATATCTGCACCGAATTCTTCGACATTAGCACTGCGATAAATCGGTAAAACATATTCTAAATTTTCGTGGGGGCGGGGAATAATATGATGAGAAAGCAGCTCGCCACCGGTTACTCGCAACGCCGCCTTTAGTCCTGCTGTTAACGCCACATTCACCTCGCCCACAACCCCACGAATTAACACAGTAATTCGTCCCAAATCAGTATTTTCGTAACCAACAAGGGTAACACGAGCAGCTTTACACATAGCATCTCCCACTTCCACTGCTGTGGGAACGCCGTAAACTTCAATCATGCCTAGTGCCAATGTCATGGTTGTCCTAGTATTGAGGATTGTGTTTTGGTAGGGGCGTACAGCTGTACAGCCCTACAGCGAATTCATTTTGTTGCAAAGATTTTTGGAAACGGTATAAAGTTAGTTACTAAGCCATATTTTTGATTTGGATAATACGCAATATCTCTAAGTGCATTATTATCCCATAGATTAATTTTTAATCCATAAATAATGAACGTTTAATACAAAACTGCTCATGCTGATAACTAAGGTAATTTGGAGTTTTTGCTTGCTGCTTTTATTCCTACTGGGGAGTGGTGAGGCTATTGCAGGTGAGTTATCTCAACGCTTAGCTAATTTTCCTCAGTGGGAAAAATTAACCTCCGTGGAACCGGCTTCGGGTGATTTAGTTTACCCTGAATGGATGGCTGGTACTTGGCAGGTGACAAGCACGTTGGTAGATTTGGCTGCGCCTTTGGCACCAGATATTGTCACACCAGGGTTTGAAGGTAATCGCCGACAATTAAATCAACCTGTGAGTTTTTTAGTAAGATTTGTAAAAGAGCAACCACAGAACACTGGGTTAAAAATACTTCCTTGGATAGATAAAAAATCACCAATTTTAGTAGCCGATAGAGCATTTAATAGTTTGAATCTGGCACGAGCTTCTTTAGGAAATGAAGCGGTGTTAGGGGTTAAAGTAGATCCAGATTCACCTAATCGTCAAATTACATTCTTGCGTAGCAGTCACCAACTAGTTTCCATTGTTACTGCACGGTCTACAGAAACTACTCCTGATGGCAAGTTCATTACTACAGAGGTATTTCAACAACTATTTAAAGGCAGTTCACGCCCCTATTTAAACTCTGTGGAATCTACTACGGCTTACCACAAACTTTCCACAGATAATCCAACAATTGAAGCAGATCAAGTTACTGCTGTTTATCTTTCACCGCAAGATCCAAATTATTTTACCGCAGGTTCTCGTCCAGTTGCTCTTTATCGCTATCACCTGGAATTTGTCCCTGCACAAATGCTTACTACTTCAAAGAAGTGATTTCAAATTTTAACCCTTGACTATTTTGTAGCATGTCTGTAGTATATAGGTTCCAAGTTAACGATCGCGCTCTTGGAAGGTGTGCATCATGGCGACATTTCGAGATATTGTCAGTTACTACCGCGCTGACTGGAAGCTGAGTGTTTTCAGTATTGCAGCATCTAGCATTTACGAAATTATTGATTTAGTTGTACCTTATGCGATTGGGCAGATTTTAAATGTTTTGTCTAATCAACCCTTGGATAAGCCACTTGAAAGTGCGATCGCAATTTTTTCTGACATCACCAATTACCCAGTTAATAAATCTCTATCTTTGAGTATATTACTTGGCTTAATTTTTGTTGTCACTGTATTGAGAGCGCCTACGCAAGCTTGGTTAACAATTTGGTTTCATTGGGCTATACCTTTAAGGCGGCGTCGGTATAAAAGCCAAACAGCCATAGAAAAAATTCTCACTTTGCCACTGGAATTTTATGATGAAAATAATCCAGGACGTATTGCTGGACGCATAGCTAGAGGTATTGGAAACCATACATTTTCGTATCCCGAAATTGCCGGACAGTTGATTCCTAAACTCATGCGTGTGCTAGGAATTTTTGTGTTTATTTTGGTGATTGAATGGCGAATTGCGGTTTTGTATTTAATTTCTTTCGTAGTTATTCTGAGCTTGACCTTGAAGGATTTACAGCGGCTGATTTGGCACGAAACTCTTCTGGATAAATATATGGAAGATACCGAAAGCCGCACTTCCGAATTGATTACTAATATCAAAACCGTGAAAGCATTTGCTACGGAAGGTAAGGAACTGAAGCGGCAAAATCAGAGATTGGATCGTGAGGTAACGGTAGTTATCGATCGCATTCACAGAGGTTATGTTAAACTGTCTACTTGGCAAAGAAGTATAATTCAGTTTTGTGTGTTTACAATTCTGGGATTAACTTTAGCAGCAACAGTAGACGGGAGAATTTCTCTTGGTCACTTTATCATGACCTTAACTCTTTCTAGCATGGCTTATGCCGAACTAGAACCTATTAGTAATTTGGCAGAAACTTTTGCCCGTCGTTATTCTGCCATGCTGCGATTTCACGAATTTCTTCAAGAACCAACTGCACCTGATTCTGCTGGTCTTTTAGAAGAGAGTAATCACACAGAATCACCTTATAAATTTAGTGGAAAAGTTGAGTTTTCTCTTGTCAGTTTTGGATATAATGCCAACCGCAAAGTTTTGCAAGATATTAACTTGTTGATTGAACCATACCAAACTGTGGCATTAGTGGGGCGTTCTGGTTCTGGAAAGTCTACTTTAGTGAAGTTGCTGCTGCGATATTTTGAACCACAATCAGGTCAAATTCTCATTGATGGTCAAGATATTCGCACCTTAGATGTGGGTAAATATAGACGAAGATTAGCGATCGTTCATCAAGAAGTAGACGTTTTTAACGGTACCATATTGGATAACCTCACCTATGGTAAGCCGGATGCGAGTTTAGAGGAAGTTCAAGAAGCCTGTAGAATTGCCAGAGTCGATGAAGTAGTGCAGCACTTACCCCAAGGTTATTACACCGTTGTTGGGGAACGAGGCGTTCGGTTATCTGGAGGACAAAGACAACGTTTGGGAATTGCCAGGGCGTTGTTAGTGAAACCAGACGTGCTGGTTTTTGACGAAGCCACCTCTAGCTTAGATTATGAGTCGGAACGTTCAATTCAGCTAGCAATGCGATCCATTCAAGGTACTTGTACCACCATTGTCATCGCCCATCGTTTAAGTACAGTCAGGGAAGCAGATAAGATTGTAGTTCTAGATCAAGGAAGGATTGTAGAAGTGGGTAGCCACGATGAACTTTTACGTCACGAGGGTATTTATCGCCGCTTACACTCCCTCCAAGAAACTGGAGAACTTTTAAGTTAGGCGAAATATACCTGGCGATTAGAAATCGGGGCTACACAAACTCTCGTCCGCACAGGCGGACGAGAGTATTGAAACCCACGTCGGTGGGTTTCAATACTCTTGGGTTAAGGGAAGAGACGCGATAAATCGCCGTCTCTACAAAGGATTGATTATTGTAGAGACGGCAATTTATGGCATCTTTGCAATCTACAATTTTCATCAAAAAACCTTAACTCAGATCTTGCACCTTTACGCATAAACCATGAATATACAAAAATAACGTCATTTCTATTACAGTAAATCAATTTAATTTTCAGTCCTCTTATAGAGGACTTGAGCTATTAGACAGGGACTTTGAGTCCCTGGCTTAAGCTATTCGGACTGCGAAAACTTTTATTACTGAGTAATTTTTGTTTTCGATGATGAGGCTGGTGCAAGATATGAGTTAAGCGAACCGTATTGCCTTTTAACCCTGAATCTGTAGCCGTTCAAGCTGGACGATTAATGTTAGAAAAACTAAAAAATCTGGTTAATTCTGAAGCTGATTTTGCATTTGAAACAACTTTAGCAGCTCGTAATTTCGCTCGATTCTTGAGAGAATGTCAAGACAAAGGTTATATTATCAACTTAATTTACTTTTGATTACAAAGTCCCGAATTAGCGATCGCACGGGTACGCAGACGTGTAGAAAGTGGCAGTCACAATATCCCAGAAGATGCTATTCGCCGTCGCTATGAACGAGGTCGCAGCAACCTAATTAACTTATATTTACCTGTGTGTGATACTTGGATCGTTTATGATAATTCTGGGTATAAACCTATATTAGTGGCTGCATCAGATATCAATCACCAAGCAATTATCTATGAACCCCAAATCTGGAATCGAATTACAGCCAGGGAATAAACCGCAAATTCCCTTAACAGAAATCCACCAAAAAATTGATGCTGGTGTCAAAGCTGCTATTGCTAAAGCTATTGAAAGACACCGCCGTTTAGGGGAATCTGTTAGCGTTTGGCAAGACGGTAAAGTTGTGACATTAACCGCCGATCAAATTCCTCCTCTTGATTTAACTGTTAGTGATGGCCAATGACACTTAAACCCTATATACAGTAGAATCTTTGCCAATTTATGAGGTTTGAAAATGGGGTTGAACAGAATGAATACGACTTAAATCGACCTGATTGCCAATGAGGTCGCAATTGTTCGCAACATTATTATTTACAATACTATAAATTTTCAACCACCAGTCATAATGTATACAATATGTGATAATAGACTTCAAGCAAAAGTCACTGTGTAGTAAACTCTGTCTATCTGAGTAACGCAAAAGGCAAAGCTTACTATTTGCCAGTGCGTAAGTATATAAGTGGAGTTTTTGTAATTACCATTTTATATGGAGATGAAAGCACAAATTACATTTACTAGATATCTATGCAAGAAGTCTGATACATTATTTAAATAAATTGTATTATTTGTGACTACAAACAAAGTTACTCCCGGACAAACACTTACTTCTACACAAAAAATCGGGTTAGATTTAGTTGCCGTTTTGGGTGGCGGACGAGATGTTGTCTTGGCTATTGATTTGACAGAAAGCGTAGGACTGAATGATGAAGGTCGTATCCGCTTACGTCAGATTATTACAGATAGTCTCAAAGCTGGAGATACTGTATATGTTATTCCTTTTGCCCAAGATATAGTTTTAAATGAGGTTATATCGAGTGAAAATCCGCTGGGTACACCCATCTACTTTAATAATAAAAATCAAGAAAATATTGATAAAATTTTAGCAAAAATTCCTGCGCCAGACCTGAGATTATATGGTACAGATATTCAGCAAGCTGAATTAACTATTTATCAAGGTCTTGCTCAGCTTAATCAAAATCGCCTGCAAGCAAATCAAAATATTAAGCCACAATCAGTAGTTTGGATTAGTGATGCACCTCTATTTACACAATCAGGGGTTACCTCTGATATTTGGATAGAAACGCCTGCTGGTAGTCCTTTTCGACAAGCAGAATCTCCTGAAAGTCAACAGCGGCAAGCTTGGATCAAAGATTTGCCAATTAATCGGCGATCGCTATCAATTAAAACACAGAATAATAAAGAATATAAACTCACAGTAGTAGACATTGCTCCCACAGTCCAAGAATTTTGTACGCCAGCCCCAGGCAATCAAGAAACTTGTTTAGTTACACCTTATTTGGTTAAAAAATTATGGGTACCTGGATTAATTTCCATATTCATACTCATCGCAGTTATTTTAGCTGGTTTAAAAGTATATCGTCTGCGAAAAAAGTGGGAATTAATAGTTGATTTTGAAGTCACCGCCAAACCAGAAGATCAAAAATGCAGCTTGCCAAACAATAAAAGAATTGCAATTGGTGAATACGATTCTACTTGTGTAGATTCTATTGACTGTCCAGGTGAAGAAGTTAGAGCATATTTGGAGCGCAAAGGTGAAAAACTTTATCTAGTCCCAACTAATTTGGCTTCCATTTATTACAACGAGCGAGAAATTACTTCACGTACTCTTATAGATAAATCTAAATTTCGCCTCAATTGTCCGCATCGCAAGCGCGACTACGAAATCATTATTAAACTCAAAAAATAGTAATTTTTAGGTGCATACTATGAGTCAAGCAACTACAAATGAATTTCAATATCGGGGAATAAACCGCACAATTTGTATCGGCTTAGGCGGTACTGGACGCGATGTTTTAATGAGAATTCGGCGGTTAATTGTTGACCGTTATGGAGATTTAAGTAACCTACCAATTGTCAGTTTTATTCACATTGACACAGACAAAGCCGCAACCCAAGTAACTGGTATTCGTACAGGAAGTACCTATCACGGTGTAGACCTCAGCTTCAAAGAGGCAGAAAAAGTCACTGCTACAATGTCCTCCAATGAAGTTAGCATGTTTATTCAAGGATTGGAGCGACGTTCAGAATATACTCGTCATGGCCCATACGACCATATTGGCAGATGGTTCCCACCACAATTATTGCGAAATATTAAAGCAGTTGAAGAAGGTGCAAAAGGTATTCGACCTGTAGGTAGGCTAGCTTTTTTCCACAATTATCAAAAGATTAAAACAGCAATTGAAAGTGCAGAAAGGCGCACTAGAGGACATGATTCTTTATTACTAAAAACAGGTTTAAAAGTTGAACCTGGACTAAGTATTTTTGTAGTCGGTTCTCTTTGTGGCGGTACTGGTAGCGGTATGTTTTTGGATATTGCTTATAGTCTCAGATATCTTTATCGAGATGAAAGTGCTAAAATTTTCAGCTATTTAATCATTAGTCCAGAATTGTATGGCAATGCTCCTACGATGAGCGCGAATACTTATGCTGCTCTCAAAGAACTAAATTATTATAGTACACCCGGTAGAAAATTTGAAGCATTTTATGACCTGCAAAATGTAGAGTTTATTTCACCAGAAGAAGGAAAGCGTCCACCATTTGACTATACCTATTTAGTGTCTAATCAAACTGGAAGTGAATATTTAATTAGCGATCAAGGTAAGCTATGTAATGTCATTGCTCATAAAATTGCTATGGATTTTTCTAGTGAATTAGCACCAGCAATTAAAGGCAGTAGAGACAATTTTCTCCAGCACATGATTCAGTGGGATAAACACCCGCGTCCTAATACCCAGCGTTATTTAACATTTGGATTAGCAGCTATTTATTTTCCCCGCGATACTATTGTCCAAATTGCCTTAAACCGCGTGAGTTTAGAACTAGTGAAATTTTGGTTGAGTGGCAAAGGTCAAAGTCCAGATCCTCTAAAATTAATCGAGCAATTTTTAATTCAAAATCATTGGCATAACGATCCAGAAAACAAGGATTATTTTACTACCAAGCTTGCAGAATCAGTGCAAGAAAATAATAAGAGTTTTCGGAATACTATTAGTGCTTGGAGAAATAAACTAGAACAGCAAATTTCCCAGTGTCAAAAACGCGAAGGCCGCAATGATATTCGCGGACAATTGCCAAGAGAATTTCGAGAACAATTCCGCAAAGTTCAGCCTGGTGAAACTGAAAGTACTAGGGGTATTTGGCTCACAAGACTACTACAGATTTCTCCAAACATTACCAAGGAACTAAAAACTAATATTGATGATTATCTCGGTCAATTACTCACACCAACCGATTCTAATTTTTCTATTAAAAGTACCCGTGACTGGCTAGATGCTTTACAACATGAATTGCATAATTATCAATTAAATTTGCAAGAACAAATCACCGATAAGGGTGGTATGAAAATCATAGAAGATTTAGAAAGGAAGTGGCGAGATACTGAACAAACAATCGAGGATATTGAACAAAAACCCAGTATACCGCTGCTGAATAATAAAAATAGCCAATTCCAAGATGAAGCCAAAAAATCAGTACAAGAAGCCTGCAAAATTATTCAGCATAACTTTGATGTTACAGTTGTGCAAGAAGCGCTAAAAATTGTTAATTACCTGCAAAAACATGTTCAAGAAAAAACAACTCAAGTTGCAGCATTTAGCAGCTTAGTAGACGATTTACAAAGTTTCTATGAAAAGCAAGATAGGGACTTGAGACAATTGAATTTTGATGAAATGAGTGGTGAAGCAATATTTGATAGTGAAGATATTGATAGCTGCTATCAGACTATTTTACCAGTAGATGATTTACGTCGGCAGTTTGTATTAGTTAGTTCCACAATTACAGAACCAACTGGTAGAGGACAATCTTTAGCAAGTTTTATAGATAGAGAACGCACAACTATAGACCAGTTCCAAAAAGAAATCGATATCAAAGTTGATAAATTATTTGCTTCTCGAAGTATTAATATTGTCACTTCTGTGATTAAGCGGTTTATGCAAAACTATTCTTTAGCAGTGCGTTCAACTCGTTTATCACAAGTCATGCAGGAAGCACAACCCCTCTTGCGTTTGAATTTAAGCGACCCTTATTTTCGTGAAGACCCAGCTAAAAGTAGTAAATTAGTCGGTTTTAAAGATACAGATGATTCCGAAGTCAGACAGTTTAAAACTTTACTTACACAAGATATCGGAGTCGAACCCAGTGTTTTAAAAGCAACACAAGCCGAAGACGAAATTTTAGTTGTTAATGAATATGCTGGTTTTCCTCTCAGACTAATTAGTGGTTTGGAAAGAATGAGAAATCCCTATCTACGGGAACAGCATTCTGCTTCATCTTTTCTCCATAACGACTACAACGTTTCTTTTCCTGATATCATTCCCCCTGATGCTAAAAAGATGGAAGAATTGGAGGATATTTTCTATCCTTGTTTAGCATTGGGAGCGTTAAAAAATAATCAGGAAAATAAACAGTTAGAATTTCAATATTATGACCAATTACGCGATAGTTACAATATTGCTGCTTTAAGTCTAGAGTGGAGTCAAGCTTTAGAGGAACTTGCTAATCGCCAGGACATGACTGAAGCTTTACGACAGCTTTTAGAAAATGAAAAATCTGTCATTGCCAGAGAACCTCAAGCCTGGGAAAATAGATATTTACCAAAACTTAGAGAGTTTGTTCAAGAAGTAGACCGATTACCAGAAGATAATCCTAATTATCCCTACAAAGCAGCAGTAATTGGAACTTCTCCTAGTACTGACCCTAACGCTAAAGAGGGAATTATCAATCGCTTTCGGAGAAAGATAAATGAACAGTTTGAAAATTTACAAAACCGCAGTATTGCACCAAGCAACACTATGCTCGGTCAGCCAGCAATTACTGGCGAAATTGTGATTGATTCTCCAGTAGATTCTATTGATAATGGTATATCAAAATTAGATTATACTGACAATCGCACAAAAAGGCGCTTAGCATTGGAGCAACTCAAACAAGATTTAGCTGATGAATTCATCACAGAAGAAGACTTTGATCGCGAAAAACAAAAAATCATCAACCAGTACCCGTATAGTTGATTTTTTAGGTTGGTTAATTCCAACCTATTTTATATAAAAATTTACACAATCGCAAATTATTTCCATGCCACCAATACCTGCTGAGTTAATTTTTATTACACTTTTATTTGTAGTTCTACCATCTATAGCTACCACTTTTTATCGTTTCGCTCTCTATCAACATCTGATATCTTTAGAACAAAAAGTAAGAAGATTAATTGATAGAGGCTCACCTGGACTACAACCAAAAATACTAGACAAATTAGAGCAAAGATTTAGAGAAGCTAGTAGCAAATTAGATCAGGTTAATACAGCGGCATTAATAGACCAAGTTTATAGCCAAGAAAAAGTTTGGGGATTCTCCTGCGAACAAATAGATTACTTCTGTCGTATTCTCCCCAATTTACTCTTAGCCTTTGGGTTACTTGGTACTTTTATAGGTATTACGATTAATTTAGGCACACTCAGTCAAACAATCAATCAAACTAATAGCGCTAATGTTAGTAGCTTAATTGCTGAATTAAAAAGACCGTTGGAAGGTATGAGTATTGCTTTTATCACAAGCTTAACGGGACTTTTTTTTAGTATGATATTAACGTTATTTAATTGGTTGAGAAACACGACTTTTGCCAAATACAGACTTATTAGTTCCCTTGAAGATTACCTAGACAATATTTATCATCCTAAAGTACAGGGCGATACTCGCCTTGATAAAATCGTCAATAGAATGGTATCCCAGCAGGATGAGTTTTTAAGTAGATTTGGTGATACAGTGCGGGATGCAGTTGAGAAGTCCATAGGAAGTGTAGCAAAACAAATTGCTCAAGGAAATAAAGAAGCTGCTGAATTAGCTAAGCAAGTTTATGAGAGATTTTATGAAGCTGCTGGTACTATATCTGGTGCTGCTGATGAATTTGAACATGCTATTGCTCAACTGAATAAAAAATCTGATGTATTTAAACAATCTGCGGAAATTTTTGCTAATAGTCAGTTTCCGCAAAAGTTATCAGCAGCTACAGCAGATTTGACTACTATGCAAGAGAGATTTTCACAATCTGCTGTAAGTTTAGCCGAGACAACCAAATTTATTGAAGCAGCAATTGTAGAAGTTCAGCGTTGTAGTCAAGAATTAACTACCTTAGCGGTAGATATTAAAAATAGTAATCAAACTGCAATTCAAGTTTTAGACTTGCATAAAAAGAATCAAAATTCTCTTGGTGAGATTATTCCTCAACTCAACCACGGAGCTAATAGTTTTTCAACAGCAATTAACAAACTTGATAAATTAGAGCAAGAAATTGTCAATAAATCTGAGACTTTTACAAAGTTAGTAGAACTCGTCAAAAATCATACAGAACAATCTAATTCAGCTATTGAGGCTTTAGGCGATCGCCTAATTTTAAACTTATCGCAGCAAATCGGTTCTAACAATCAACAAGTTAAAACTATTGTCGCCAATCTTGAAGGACTTGCGAGTCAATTAGGCGTGAAATTTGATATGTCTAAATCAGATTTTATCGATGTTATTCAAAATAACAATGAAAATTTTAATACCGAATATAAAAATGTCAGCGCTATGATCGTTAAAGGAATTATTCAGCAGACAGAAATAAATAAACAAGGAATAGAAATGTTAATTAGTAATATTCAACAATTTAATAAAGATGTGAATGACATCAAGGATGAAATTCACAAATTGAGGTAGGGAATAAAAAGCATTGTGGAGAAAGCAGGATGGTTTTTTCACGCAGAGGCGCAGAGGCGCAGAGAAGATGAAGAGTTTTAATGCATGAATTTTATCTTTGTTTATGCAACTTTGAGTAAAAAAAATAGAAAACTAGCAATTCCAAATAGTTTGTGAAAATTCTTCTCTTATTTTCTCTCTCCGCGCCTCTGCGTGAGATAGTTTTTCCAAATCAACATTTAAATCAAAATATTAAATTATGGCTCGTCGTTCCCGACATAGTGACTACAATGAAGACTTAAATATTTGGCCGGCTTTTACAGATTTAATGTCTAATGCTTTCATGATTTTGCTGCTATTATTGCTACTAGCCAGCACCAAATATACAATCTCACAAATAACTAATCCAGGAACGCCGCCAATTTTACTGATTAAAGATGAAAATTCTCGATTTGATCCAGGTAGCGCAGTGATTCCACCAACAATGTTGGATTACATTACAAATAAACTTGTACCTGATATAGAAACAACGACAAAAACTTACAATATTAATACAGTTGAAATTATTGGACACACTGATGAACAACCTATTGGCATTATCAACAGCAATCTAGACAATACTTTAGAAGTAGCAGCTAGCCAAGGGGGTTCAGTTAGTACACTTAAAGCTGGTTCTAACGCTGATTTAGGATTGATGCGTTCTCTTGCAGTGGTGAAAGAACTGCTAAAAATCCAACAACAAAATAAGATGCGGGGTGTTCAATTTCGCGCCTATTCGGCAGCACAATTAATATTACCAAGTGGGGAATTTGCTCCCATTCCACAACAAAAACGTCAGTCAGAACCGAATCGGCGACGTATTGAAATTCGTTTTACCCGCTTGGGTGAAGTGCGAGAAGTAAAATGAGAAGGAGTCAGAATTCAGAATTCAGAATTCAGGAGTCAGAATTTAGAATACCGGATCTATAAAATATTTATTTAAATCAAGAAAAATTTTCTTGATTTCCATCATTGCAGCAATTTGCAGGTAATTAAATAATATGTTAGGGGCGCACAGCTGTGCGCCCCTACAGGAGATCCTCGTTTAAATTGATGAAAAAGCCTGTAAAATAACTACTTAAATTTGGCAAGACTTTGCTTTCCTCTGTATTTACTTTGCTACCTAAAGCATTTAAAAACGGCAGGATTTGACACAACATTATACTAAGATTTACTCTTATGCGCTTCTTTTTGTGCCGCTTCACTATATTTTTTATATAGTTGAGTCCGAATCTTAGCTTCCTGATAACGGCTGTGGTTTTTTGGTACCGTACTCATTAAATCTGAAGCACGTTGCCATCTAGCAGCTATTTCTAACCACTGAGTTGAAGTTGTGGCTACTTTACCAGATGCAGAAGCTTGGTTAGCAATTCGCACAGCTGTTCCAAATGGATCGTCAAATGATTCCGAAACAGTATTATTAGGAGTAATCAGTGGTATTTGAATTTTGCTTTCTTTAGTACTTTCTGTTGTTAAAGATTTGGAAGTTTCTGGTTGTATCAGGTTTTTGATTTGATCGCCTAACTTTGCATATACAAACCAACCAAGTAACAACAAAGAACACAGACCAGCCGCTGCTAATATCTTTTTTTTACCTTTATTTTTGTGTTTTTCTTTTTTAAGCAGTACTAAAGAACGAGACACTGGAGTTCTGGGAAAACTTGGTTTTCCTAGTTCAGCTTGGGCTTCTGTCAAATCATTAATTAGTTGTTTGATAGCATTAGGTTGAATTAATGTAATTTCCTGTGACCACAGCAATTGATTTTCGCGATCGCTAGATATTTCCTTTAACCAAAGTAATTGCTGTTCCCGGACTATTCTACTGTTGATATTGACTCGGCGGATGTTACGCGGTGCAATGGACTCCAGAATTTGCTGGATTTGTTCTACTAAGGGAGATTGCTCAAGTTGCTCTACCTTGGGCGCTTCACATAAAATTTGTAAGACACCATCAGAAAAAATCGCTCTGGTTCTCACCCCTGACTTGGCCAGCTTTTCGTTTAATAGCTGAATAATCGCTGCAACGCTACCTTGGTGAGCTTGCCAAGCGATATCGTTTATTCGGTCTATCACCTGGGATTTAGTGATAGCTCTTGCACCCTGAGTTATGGACGGATTCATCAATTTAGGGACTCTTTTCTACTGACCTTTACCTTGTCTTCGATTTTACGAGTAAAAACATGAGTTGCCAAATAAAATCACAAAATAAAGCTTCCTTTTGACTTTGGCAAGGAGACTCTATCACCATTAGTTACTGTAATTTAGCTCTGTAACAAAATGTATTATATTTTTTAGCGTTTACACCACCGTAGTGACGGGACAAAATAGGAGTCTGTAGCAACATACCCGGAGTGCTAGGACTTGGATTTTCTAACTCAACTGAGCTACTTTTCAGCCACAGTCACTCATGAGGGAAAATTTTGTCTCCGGTTTTGGGATCAAACACGAATAATTCATTTAAATCTAGTTCGAGAGAAAGGCGATCGCCTGGACGGGGACGCACATCGCCAGTTGTCTGAATATTAAGTACCGTTGTCGAGCCAGGTAAACCCCCACGAATCAAAGTTTCCCTTCCCAAAGGTTCCACCACCTTCACCTCAACCTGTAAGAGGGCTGAGTTGTGAGTGCTGAATTCTGAATTCTGAATTCTGAATTCTGAGTCCGTATTGATTTTTAAATGTTCTGGCCTAATACCCAAATTCAAATTTTGTCCTTGACGCAATTTTAATCTTTCCTGTACAAGTGCTGGAATAGGTAATAATTGTCCACTCACATCAAAACCATTATTCTGATAGATTGCAGACAAAATATTCATTGGCGGACTACCTAAAAAAGTTGCCACCATCTGATTAGCTGGAGAGGCATAAATACTTTGGGGATCGCCAATTTGTTGAATGCGTCCGCGATTTAGCACCACAATTTTATCAGCCAAAGTCATTGCCTCAACTTGATCGTGGGTAACGTAAATTGTGGTGATGCCCAATTGTTGATGTAGCTGTTTTAACTCTGCCCTGGTATCATCTCGCAACTGAGCATCTAAATTAGACAAAGGTTCATCAAGTAAAAACACTTGTGGTTCACGGGCGATCGCTCTTCCTAAGGCTACTCGTTGTTGCTGTCCTCCAGAAAGCTGTTTGGGTTTACGATCTAGGAGATTTTCTAAAGAAAGCGATCGCGCTACATTCACGACTCTATCTTGAATGATCTTCGAGTCAACCTTCCGCATCTGCAACCCAAAGGCAATGTTTTGGGCTACCGTCATGTGAGGATAGAGAGCGTAGTTTTGGAACACCATCGCCACATCCCGCTGTCTGGCTGGAATATTATTCACCAAGCGATCGCCAATAAACAGTTTGCCAGAAGTCGCGGTTTCCAAACCAGCGATCGTTCGTAAAATTGTAGACTTACCACAACCTGATGGCCCAACTAAAACCCAAAATTCTCCATCAGGAATTTCAAAGGTAATGTCCTCGATAGCGGTGACATTGTTAAATCTACGCTTGATGTCTTCTAAACGAACGTTTGCCATTATCCAATTTGATATTTTGAGTTGAGGATCTGTGGTAAGTAATACCAATTTGAAAATTGATTGTTACAAATGAATTTACAAAATCCATATGCACAAGACCATTCTCAATCTCAAATCCAAAATCCAAAATGGTATAACCTTTAACCGAACACTAGGGGATTTTATCTGTCCCCTCCGAGAAAGTGTGAGGCTGCTTTGTGAATGCAGGAAGTTGGTTGTCCTGCACAACTCTAATCATAAATCTTAGAGCTTCATTGACAGCATCAGCATTGGGAAAAACCTCTGCAACATCAGGTTCTAAGCGAATCGTTGTTTGACTAAAGCTCTTTCGTCCAGGACCAAACTTTCTGACTTTTAGGCTCTTTAAATCATACTCCGATCGCAGTTCATCTTCCATTTCTGGCTTACCTTTGTTCATACGCTTCTCGCTCAGATCGCGTTACTTCTCTTGCACTAATGAGACGAATCGAATCTCCTCTCTCTGTGTACGACATGATTAGTAAGCGTCCCCGACTTGATTTTCCAATTATAAGGTAATGCTCCTCATTTTCAGAGTGGTCTGGGTCGTAGAAGTCAACATAGAGAGGGTCATCGAAAAGAGTTTTAGCTTCTTCAAACGAAACCCTATGTTTTAACAAATTTCTTGCTGCTTTGTTTTCGTCCCATTCAAATTTCATGGAATCATTAAATTACTAGCTCTTGAATACCGATAAATTCTGGTATTTTTTCATCATTTTTCTGGATTCTTCGACCAAGCAGGATGAGATAATAAAGAAGCAAAAACTCGCACTCCCCGTAGTTGATTAGAAAGGGGTAAGTGACCTCTAGGGGCGCTTAAATCCCAGGTAAATTCATGGGGATAACGAGTCCAATTATTACCTTGTTTCCAGCCAATTTTCGGCCAGAAATTCTCCCAGTTTTTGCCTAAACTCAACCAAATTTCTCGCTGCACTGAAAAGCCAAATTTGCCCTCGGAGTGGACTAACCATAGATTGTTAATAGTTTGCAAGTCAACAGCAGAGGAATTTTCTACCTCAGTAAAATACAACCATTTGCGTTGTACAGCCGTTGGCCCGGAGAGTTCACACATTTTTTCGATGGTGATGCGATCGGCAGCTTGGAAATCTTGGAGGGCGAGTAGCTGTTGCAAAGGATTGTAATTAATCCCGCACTCTGATTTTAGAGGTACAATTCCCTCAGGAAACCACGAGAGCAGAAATTCTTGGGCTTGCGGTGCATCAGACTTGTAAAGGACTTGGTATGCTTTACCATCAACCCAAGTCGCTGGACGATCGCGTCGTTTCAGTAAAAATTCCATCAACACCTCTAATCCCTCATTACCTAACTGTGCTAGCTGTGAGATGATTTGTTGTTGGACTTGAATAGACCCAGCGATTAATGGTTGTCGGAGGGAGTCGATGTCAGTAGGAGGGCCTGATAAAATCATTGGGTCTGTCATGCCATTACTCGTATTAGCGGGAGCGTGAAAAAGCGGTCAGCTATCGAGCATTCTCCAAGGCGAACCATCGATAGCGAAAAGTAGTTTACTATTTTTGATCGTACAAAATTGCGATCGCTTCACCCAATCCCACACTCGATCTGCAAATAATGTACAAGGGAATAGGGGGAGAATCTGCGCTTCAGGGGATTGGGGGATGAGGGAGATGAGGGGGATGAGGGAGATGAGGGAGATGAGGGAGCAGGGGAGGCAGGGGGAGAAAGAATAACCAATGCCCAATGCCCAATGCCCAATGCCCAATGCCCCATGCCCCATCCATACCCCATGCCCCATGCCCCATGCCCAATCCCCAATCCCAATAGCATATTTTTTAGGAGTGTTTGAAGTATGTATGAGAAGATTACCCCCCCTACAACTGGAGCAAAAATCACCTTCAAAAATGGTGAACCAGTAGTACCAGATAATCCAATTATCCCTTTTATTCGCGGCGACGGTACAGGTATTGATATCTGGCCTGCTACCCAAAAGGTGCTAGATGCTGCGGTAGCTAAAGCATACAAAGGTCAACGCCAAATTAGTTGGTTCAAGGTTTACGCTGGGGATGAAGCCTGTGATTTATACGGAACTTATCAGTATTTACCTCAGGATACTCTAACAGCAATTGAAGAATATGGTGTGGCTATTAAAGGGCCTTTAACTACCCCAGTCGGCGGCGGTATTCGTTCTTTAAATGTCGCACTACGGCAAATTTTTGACTTGTATGCTTGCGTGCGTCCTTGCCGCTACTACGCAGGTACACCCTCACCCCACAAAAATCCAGAAAAACTGGATGTAATTGTTTATCGAGAAAATACTGAAGATATTTATTTAGGTATTGAGTGGCGACAAGGCAGCGAAATCGGCGATCGCTTAATTAAAATTCTCAACGAAGAACTCATCCCCGCCACCCCAGAACACGGGAAAAAACGAATTCCCCTCGATTCTGGCATCGGTATTAAACCCATCAGTAAAACCGGTTCCCAGCGCCTAGTCAGACGTGCCATCAAACACGCCTTGCAATTGCCCAAACACAAACAACAAGTGACTTTGGTGCATAAAGGCAACATCATGAAATACACCGAAGGCGCTTTCCGCGATTGGGGTTATGAACTAGCAACCAGCGAGTTTCGCCAAGAAGCTGTCACCGAACGGGAATCTTGGATTTTAAGTAATAAGGAAAAAAATCCCAATATTTCCTTAGAAGAAAACGCCCGTCAAATCGATCCGGGGTTTGATGCTCTTACCGAAGAGAAAAAAGCGCAAATTGTCAAGGAAGTTGAAACAGTTCTTAACTCAATTTGGGCAAGCCACGGCGATGGCAAATGGAAAGATAAAGTTTTGGTGAACGACCGGATTGCTGACAGTATTTTTCAACAAATCCAAACCAGACCCGATGAGTATTCGATTCTGGCGACAATGAACTTGAACGGCGATTACTTGTCTGATGCTGCTGCGGCGATCGTCGGTGGATTGGGAATGGGGCCAGGGGCAAACATTGGCGATCGCAGTGCCATATTTGAAGCTACCCACGGCACCGCACCCAAACACGCCGGGTTAGATCGAATTAATCCCGGTTCAGTGATTTTGTCTGGTGTGATGATGCTGGAATTTCTCGGTTGGCAAGAAGCAGCAGATCTAGTTAAGAAAGGTTTAGGAGATGCGATCGCCAACAGTCAAGTCACCTATGATTTAGCACGTTTGCTAGAACCACCAGTTGAACCCCTAAAATGTTCTGAATTTGCCGAAGCAATAATTCAGCACTTTGGTTAAGTAGGAAATGGGGCGTGGGGAGTGAGGAGTGAGGAGTTAAGAGTGAGGAGTGAGGAGTTAAGAGTTATTTTCCCCCTATCTCCCTCATCTCCCTCATCTCCCTCATCTCCCCACTCCCTAATTTTTTGCAACCAGAATCTAAGAAAATGAGAACAAGCAATTAATTGACATGGATTCGCGGCAAAAACTTATATGACTGTTAATCGACGTTATTTCTTGTTTTTACTCACAGCAGGTGCTGGTGCTTTGGCCTTAGATGCTTGTGCATTGGCAGAAAGTTCTCCTGAAGGAAAAACTCCAACTCCCAACACAACACCAAACACAACCGGGGCTATCCAACTACCACCTTTACCCTACGCCTATGAAGCCCTAGAACCACACATTGATGCCAAAACAATGCAGTTTCATCACGATAAACACCACGCAACTTATGTGAAAAACCTGAATGCGGCATTAGAGAAACATCCAGAACTCAAAAACAAAAGTATTGAAGAACTTTTGCAAAAACTTAACACAGTACCACAAGATATCCGTAAAACAGTACAAAATAATGGCGGTGGTCATGTGAACCATTCCATGTTCTGGAAAATTATGAAGCCCAAAGGTGGTGGAGAACCAACAGGAGATATAGCCTCAGCTATTAATCAAAATTTTGGTAGTTTTGCAGCTTTCAAAAAACAGTTCAACGAAGCCGGTGCTGGCCGTTTTGGTAGTGGTTGGGTTTGGCTAGTGCATAACAAAAATGGCAAGCTGGAAGTAACTTCTACAGCTAATCAAGATACTCCCCTCAGCCAAGGTAAATACCCCATCTTGGGCAATGACGTATGGGAACACGCATATTATCTCAACTACCAAAACCGTCGCGCCGATTACTTAGAGGCGTGGTGGAATGTGGTTAACTGGGATGAAATTAACAAGCGATTTGCAGACGCTAAAAAATTTAAATTTGCTTAGATAGGAGCAATGGGGAGACAGAAGAATTACTCGAACTCTTCCCATCTCCTCTGGCAATTGAAAAGTATAAGACTTGCCTTAGGGACTTCTAAAAAATAAATTATCCCAAATTATTTTTACATTTTTCGGGTAGCACAGATGTGCTACCCTACGAACGCGAGTGCGTCCCGCAGGGATGGAATGTTTTTTAATTGGAAGTCCCTTAGGAGATTTGATAGTCAAAGAGGCTTTTGAGTAGGTAGACCAGTAGCACGGGGAAACTGAGTTGGTGTCGTGGCTACCTTACGCAAATACACACAGTGGCGAACGCTTTGACTCAAGGGTGTTGTAAATTTTTCAATTGATTCAATAACACCGCCCAATTGCTTTACAGCATTTTGCAAAGCTGTTGTTTCATCTTCTGTCCAATTACCACGATAAATTATAGCTAAACCTCCCCGTTTGAGCAGTGGTAGTGTATATTCTGCACAAACAGAGACTGTCCCCACAGCACGGATTAAAGCAATATCATAAGCCTGTCGGTGTTTGGGTTGCTGACCAATTTCTTCAGCCCTGCCAACAAGAGTTTTAGCATTTGTCAGGGCAAGTTCAGTTAATATTTGTTCAATAAAAGTAATTTTTTTGCGGGTTGAATCCATGAGAGTCATTGTGCAATTAGGTGCAGCAATTGTCAGTGGAATACCCGGAAAACCTGCACCAGTACCAATATCAATCACAGATGCACCCTCTTGGAGAGAGGAAATAAATTGCTCCTGTGGCGCAATTCCTCGCAGTGAATCCCAGAGATGTTTTTCCCAAAACTCTTGGGGGTCAGTGATGCGAGTTAAATTTAATTGGCGGTTACCTTCTAGGATTAACTCATAAAGGTTTTGGAATTGCGCCTGCTGTTGAACAGTTGGTTGCCAATTGAGAGTTTGCTGCCAAATTTCTGCCATTTCAGGCAATGAGTTGGTCATTTGTCATTTGTTATTTGTCATTGGGCATTGGGTATGGGTAAGAGGCAGAGGAGCAGGGGGAAGGGGAGAATGAAAAATTACCTCTTTCCCCTCTGCTCCCTGCTCCCTGCCCCCTCCTTCTTACCATTCCCCGACTCACACCGCCGGCAGAGGTTCTTTAACTTTGGCTTCTAGTGTTTTTGGGTCAACTGATTCTAGTTCACCGTGGTTGAGTGTCCAGCAACGATCTGCGATCGCTAACAGATCTCCAGCATCGTGTGTCACTACCAATAGTGTCCAATCTTGTTTGAGTTTTGCTAATAAATTTACCAGCTGCCGCCGCATTGACCAATCTAATCCAGCAGTGGGTTCATCTAACAAGAGTACATTTGGCTGGCGAATCAATTGCACTGCCAAAGCTAAACGCCGCTGCTGTCCTCCACTCAAAGCATGAGGGGCAGTGGAGAGCGATAAATGTTCTAATCCCACCTCACTCAGGGCATTTCTGACTCGATCTGACCCTAATTCCGGATGTCCTAAACGCAATTCTTCTAAAATCGAACTACCGCAAAAATGCCGTTCTGGAAACTGAAACACTAACCCAGCCAATTGTTGTAGCTGTTCGGGAATCAGTTCTTGTTCGCGCCAAAAGAGTCCGCCAGAGGTGGGTTCAGCTAGTCCAGATAAAATTTCTAGTAAAGTACTTTTACCAGAACCACTCGGGCCAATAATCAGACCCAGCTGCTGGGGTGCTAATTCTAAGTCGATCGATTTGAGAATCGCTGTTGGGCACGCTGTGGGGTGATAAATTAGATTTCGGAGATAGAGCATTTGTTAAGATTACCAAAAAGTCGGCAAATTACTGATTAACTACACCAAGAGCAGCTGGAAAATTCTAAAAAAATTCATATTACATTACTTGCCTTAACACCCTAATCTAGCAGCAAGAATTATCCATCTTTTCTCCATTGTGGCAGACTCACCCTTAAACAATGGCTACAACATGCCTGGGAACATGAAAAAATTACCCAAGTCAACCTTGATAGAAAATTTTGCCTCAAGCAGACACAAGTTAAAATTAGCCATTTTTGCATTCTAAGTAACACATACAACTATTTCAACCGCAATTATTCTGAGGGTTAAAATGACTCAAAGGTTTTCCTGTTCTCAATTAGTCGTGTTTGCTAGACTCACTAAATTTGCTCAGGTGGGTTTTGGGGCTGCGTTCGCCTTTGGCGTTGCCCCTTGGGCAATCGCACTTAATCTTTCTATAAATCCCTCCTTAGCTGGCGATCCCTTTCGCACTGAGAAACCTCATGAGATTGGCGATCGAACTCAAGCAGCTTTTGAAGCGATTTTCCAACAAGGCAATTATCCAGCAGCAGAAGGTTACCTCAAAGAAGCACTAGCCAAAGAGCCAAATGAACCTCTAGCTTATGCCATGAAAGCATCTTTAGCATACGGAAATAAGGATTGGGCTAAACTAAACACCTATAGCCAGAAAACCTTGGAAAGCGCACAAAAGTTGATTCCTACCGACCCATTACGTGGTAATTTATACACTGCCGTTGGTCATTTTTTAGAGGGTTCTGTAATTCTCATCCGTGAAGGTACAGTCAACGGTGTACCAGAAGCTTTTGGTCGCTTGCGGCAAGTGTATAAATATTTAGACAAAGCCGAAGCGATTTCTGCCAACGATCCAGAACTGAATTTAATCAAGGGTTATATGGATTTATTGTTGGCGGTTAATTTGCCTTTCGCTAGTCCAGATCAAGCAATTGGACGCTTACAAGAAAATGCTGCTCCTCAGTATCTCGTGCATCGGGGTATTGCCCTTGCCTATCGGGATTTAAAACGGTATCCTCAAGCACTAGAGTATGTCAACCGTGCCATTGAAACCGCAGGCGATAATCCAGAAATTTATTATCTCAAAGCCCAAATTCTGAGACGACAAGGGGAAAAAGAAAAAAATCAGCAACTGATTAGGGAAGCGATCGCTAATTTTGACAAAGCATTGACTAAAAAATCCCAACTCCCAAGTAGTTTAGTCAAACAAATCGAGAGTGAACGGAAAAATGCTATTAGCTTAAATAATTCAGCTAGGTAATTGGGCATTGGGAATGGGGCATTGGGCATTGGGCATTGGTTATTCTTTCTCCCCCTGCCCCCCCTGCCTCCCCTTCTCCCTCATCCCCCTCATCTCCCCCACTCCCCATTCCCCATTCCCAACTTTGATATGCTTATACCGTTTCTTTGTGAAGCTGCGCCAAATCCTAACTTTTTTTTCAACGCAAAGGTACGCGGAGGTTAACGCAAAGGTACGCAGAGGTTTTCTAGAGAAAATTCGCTATGTCGCAAAAGAATTAGGCGCATCTTCATAGAGAATTGGTATTAGTCTCAGTCATAATAATTCAGGTATTTGACCAAAATGCAAATTCAGTTCCGCGAAATTAATCCTTTTGATGTATGGATTTGGCTAAAATTCAGCACAAATCCTTCTGAACGCGAAAAGCAGTATGTAGAAGAAGCTTTTGATTCCTGGTTTTATCTGGGTAAATTGGGTGCATTTAATGCAGAAAATCTCCAGGTGCAGGAAACTGGACTCGATATCAACTACATGACTTATGATTCCCAAGGGTACAACAGAAGCTTACTAGCACTGATGCACAATATGGGTGAATTTGAATATCAAGGACAGTGGGCGCGTTGTTGGTTTGACTTGGGAACCAGTGATGGGATCGCCCTTGATATTTTAATCAATGCCCTCACACAATTAAGTGAGGAATATGTCACTATTGAAGATTTGTACATCGGCGGCGAAAATGAAGATTGGCCTGTTGAAGATAGCGAAAGCCGTCCTTCTTCTATTTATGATAATTAATCACAATAATGAGTAAACCTGGCGAAATTCGGGTATTAGCTTTAGGATTAATTCGGGATGGAAATCGCATTTTTGTTTCTGAAGGCTACGACCCCGCAAAACAAGAAACATTTTATCGTGCTTTAGGTGGTGGCGTTGACTTTGGTGAAACTAGCCGCGAGGCGCTACAACGTGAATTTAAAGAAGAAATTCAGGCAGAGTTAACGAATATTCGCTATCTGGGTTGTATAGAAAATTTGTTTATCTTCAACGGTAGGCAAGGCCACGAAATTATTCAACTTTATCAATGTGATTTTGCCGATCCGAAGTTTTATAAATTAGAAAGTTTAGTGTTTTTTGAATCAGAAAAACATAAACATAGGGCACTATGGATAGATATTTTGCGCTTTCAATCTGGAGAGTTAAAATTAGTGCCAGAAGTGTTTTTTGAATATTTATAAATCTAAAATACAATAATTATTCCAGCTAAAACATGCTATTCCTCAACTCTGGCTATGGAATATTTATGAGTTAGATGGAGATTGACTAGATATTTAGAAAAATGGCAAAAAAGGAGTTAATAAAACCGATCGCCTTTCAGAAATCCCCTTCAAGGAACTTGTAGTAATAGCTGATTATCTTTAATACCACAGCTTCCTTGAAAATCAAATTTATGCTAGCTAAACTGCTGTCACCTGTATTCATAGTTTTATTAGGATTAGCCATAACTCAAACCTTTGGATGCACAAGTCGTAACGATAATTCAGCGATCGCTCAAAGTTCACCAAAGCCAACGCCCCAAGAAATCGTCCAACCCGGGGAAGTTCGGGTTTTACCAGGGAAATTAGATACAATACCCGTCTTTAACAGCAATAGCCCAGAATGGATTAAAACTGAGGGGATTTTACTTTCTACTTTTCCCCCAAACGGTAAAAAAGTTCCAGGGGCCCACCTCAATTTCCCTTTTCAGGGACGCTTTGACTTATTCGCCCACCACTACACCCACACTCCCAAGGATTTACAAACCCTATATCTGGGTGTAATTGTGCATAACCCTGGTAAAAAACCTGTAACAGTGGATGTATTGCAAGCGGCGAGTTATTTAATGCAGGATGCGCCCTTTGTCACCTTACCTCCTTACATTGAAAATAACGATGGTAAGGCTTATTCAGGGCCAGGCGCCCGCGCTGTTGCTGATGTACTCCGGGGCGATCGCCAAGCTGATTTTCCCGCAAAACTGGTAATTCCTCCAGGACAAAGCCGGATGTTGCTAAATCATCCCATTCCTGTCAGAAATCTAGAAAAGCCAGTGAATGGGCGTTCTAGCTTTATGCGGTTGCGTAGTAGCGATCGCGTTTATGCAGCAAGTTTAGCCATGTTTGCCAAGAAAAATTCTGATAATAGCGATCGCCAACCCACCCTCACAGAATGGCAAGCTTTACTAGATACTGGAAACTTTGCTGGGCCGCGAGATAAAACTCCGACTCCTCCAAACGCGACTAGTGGCGCACTGATTTATGGACGTGTAGCTGGTGTTTCCCAAGGTTCACAATGGCAAGCAAAATTGGTGGATAATCCCCAAGCCACCAATCTGACTATTCCCCAGCCTGGCAAAGCTATTTCTTATCCTATAGTTACACTGCGGGGTGGTCGATTGGGTACCGAACAAATCCAAACAGCCAAGATGCTGGTACGTTATCCCGATACAGCATACGAAGCACACGGTAATTACGGCGTGGAATATAAACTTACTCTACCCTTAAGCAATAACACTGCCCAAAATCAGACCGTCGCTGTTACTTTGGAAACACCTTTAAAAGAAGATAAATTATCCCAAGGTGGTCTGCGGTTCCGCAAACCATCCCTAGATTTTCCTTTTTTCCGTGGTACTGTGCGGCTACGTTACTTTGACGACCAAGGTCAACAAAAAATCCGCTACGTGCATTTATGGCATCGAACTGGGCAGGTATTAGAACCGTTAGTGCAACTTAAACTTCCACCCTCCACAAAGCGGATAGTACACGTAGACGTGATTTATCCGCCAGATTCGACACCACCACATGTATTGAGTGTAAAAACCTTTTGACATACTCACTGCCCTTGAAGGGCAGTGATTCTTGACAGTTCACAGTAACTAGCTGCTTGGTACAGTCTTACAGTCACTCCCTGCCCGTTTAAGGTCGTGCCGATGCCCCATGCCGACCATTTCTATATTTCTAGATGCGTTGTGATCCCTTTCCTGCTCAGTCC
>NZ_JACJRQ010000002.1 GCF_014697355.1 Nostoc calcicola FACHB-3891
CCAAAGCTGGGAGCAAAGAACCAAGATGATTGTCCCAAGGGGTACATCAGGAATACACTGACGAATACCGCGATGGGGGCTGAAAATGCCAAGGCGTTGTAGGGACGAATTCCTACTAGCCGCGCAATTTCAAATTGCCGCAACATGAAGCCAATTAAACCAAAAGCTCCGTGTAGGGCTACGAATGGCCACAATCCACCCAATTGGAACCAACGGGTGAGATCGCCTTGGGCTTCTGGTCCCCACAACAGCAATAGGGAATGTCCTAAACTGTCTGCTGGGGTGGATACTGCCACTGTCAAGAAGTTACAGCCTTCCAAGTAGGAGGAGGCTAAACCGTGTGTGTACCAAGAGGTGACGAAGGTTGTGCCGGTCAGCCAACCGCCTAGTGCTAGGTAAGCGCAAGGGAAAAGTAGTAACCCTGACCAACCCACGAATACAAAGCGATCGCGCTTGAGCCAGTCGTCTACTACGTCAAACCACCCTCTTGTACTTGGGGCGCGTCCAACTGCGATGGTCATTAGAGCAAATCTCCAAATGTTATAAGTACAGGTTGTATCTGTATTATAGATAGCTATTCAGGAGCTTCTCTACAATGCAGAAAGTTAACCAAGTCGTTAACCTAGTTTACAATTTTTTACTAACCTTTAATCATAGTAAGTGTAAATCTCTAATTTTTCTAGGGGATTTGTCATAAAATTTAACTATTGATAGAGATGAGGGAATGGAAAGTGTGGGGAGTATGGGGGGATGGGGGAGTGTGGGAGTTTGGGGAGATTAGAAAAAGCTTCCTAACCTCCCACACCTCCCACACCCCCCACATCTCCCACACCTCCCACACCTCCCACCCCCCCCACACCTCCCAATGCCCTTTTCCCTACAATCAGTCAGCTGACGCTAAAATGGGTGCTACAGTTAAATTTGATTAATGCTAAATGTTTACCATTGACCTAAGCATCAGAAACACTGCTTTCCCGATCTCAGTGCAACGTAAGTCAGCAGAGGATGCTGAGGCTGTCTATCAGCTAATTTTGGCAGCGATGCGTTCTGGCAATCCTGACATAGTAGAACTAAAGTGCGAAGGCAAAACAGAGAAGAAAATTGCCGTCCGTGCTAGTGAAATTTCTGGGGTGCAGATTGTTCAGAAAGATGGTGTAACCACTGCTAGTGGTAGACCACCTGGCTTTTTCGCTCTAGCTGCTGAGTAACCAAGGTTGACAAATGTCTCAAGTGGGCATCGAGGTCAAAGATTTAAATTTCAGTTGGCCTAATGGAGAGAAAGTTATTAAATCTTGCTCTTTAGAAGTTCCCAAGGGTGAGTTTTGGATGCTTTTGGGTACAAACGGCAGCGGTAAATCAACCTTACTGAGGCTGGTGGCGGGGTTATTAGCTCCGGAGTCTGGCGAAATTCGGGTTTTGCACCCTGTTGGCTTTGTCTTCCAAAATCCGGATCATCAATTGGTGATGCCAACAGTCGGCGCTGATGTGGCTTTTGGATTAGTGGAAGAAAAGTTGCCACCTGCTGCTGTGAGAGCAAGAGTTGAGGAGGCGCTAGGGGCGGTGAATTTGCTTAGCCTACAACGGCGTCCCATATATGCACTTTCTGGGGGACAGAAGCAGCGAGTTGCCATTGCTGGTGCGATCGCCCGTCGCTGTGAGGTCTTATTATTAGATGAACCCACTGCCTTATTAGATCCAGATAGCCAGCTGGATTTAGTGGCTGGTGTCCGTCGCCTGGTTAAAAGTCGAGGTATCACAGCCCTCTGGGTGACTCATAGATTAGACGAGCTAAATTACTGTGACGGCGCTTTTTTATTAGAAAAAGGTTCTGTTGTAGATAGGGGTGAAGCCGAACGCCTTAAACAACGTCTGATGCAAGTACACACTGAAGCCTCTTGATGGGCATTGGGTATGAGGAGTGCTGAGTTAGGAGTTAGGAGTTAGGAGTTATTCTCCCCCACACTCCTCACACTCCCTCATCTTCCTATCTCCCCACTCATTACTCAGCACTGTTGATATAAAACGCGCCTTTTTAATAAAGGTGCGTTTTATGTTATTACCTCTATCTTCAGGTCAGTTTTATGAACCTGGAGTATTTTTTGTGTTTTGTAACATAGTGTTACATACAATGCATCAATTATTATAAAAATTATGAATGAATTTTGCTAACTCTAGAAAATTGTGATTAAAAACCATGCCCCGTTCGTTACTCCAAGCCGTTTTGTTAGTGGACGGCTACAATATAATAGGCGCTTGGCCTTGCTTGAAAAAAACCCGTGATAGCGTTGGACTAGAGGCTGCACGTAGCGAACTTGTGGAAGCAATGACTGGTTATAGTGCGTTTCAAGGTTATGCAACTCAAATAGTTTTTGATGCCCAATATCAAAATTCTTCTAGTAATAAAGAGATTATTACAGAGCTTTTATCTGTTTATTACACTGATTTTGGACAAACAGCAGATACTTATATTGAAAAATCTTGTGCGTCTTTTCGTCAGCAAATAGCTCAATCTTTGATTTCTCGCGTGATTGTTGCCACATCAGACCGAGCGCAGCAGTTGATGGTGCAGGGGTATGGGGCCGAATGGTTGTCGGCACAACAACTCTGTGGTGAGGTGGAAGCTACCGTCTGTCGGATGCGACAAAAGTATCATACACGCAAACAGTCAAAGAGCAGATTTTTAGCCAATGCGATCGACGCCAAGGCACGGCAGCGTCTGGCTGAATTACGAATGGGATTACAGTAGATATATATTAATAGTATACAAAAGTCTCTGTCTACCCTGTAGAGCGGGTTTCAGCTGCAAAAATCTATAATTAAAAATCTAAGAAAAAAAATTAGCTAAAGTACTTGCCAAATCCTATTCTTTACCGTAAGATTATAAATCGTGGGTGATCCTCAGTAGCTCAGTGGTAGAGCGATCGACTGTTAATCGATTGGTCGCTGGTTCGAATCCGGCCTGGGGAGTTAAAGAAGTTAGCAGTCACTATGAGTTATGAGTTTATTAACTCATGGCTGTTAAGTCAAACAATAATTAAACAATGTGAGCTAATAATGCCGTGCAGGCAAGCTAGCAAAGTTATGGTCATTACTGGGAGCATCTCAATTTGAGAAAATTGGATGCTTCCAAATATTGTGCCCTTAAGCCTGTAAGTCCGCTATGGCTTAGCAGAGAGCTTTATTAGATTGTCTAACTCTTGCTGCATCTGACTAACAACTAATTCATAACATTGATTGACATAATGGCGATCGCTGGCTGCTTGCCGACCATACCGTTCAAACACAATGGGAGAACAAATCCGCGTATACAAGGTCACAGGGAAGGGAATGTTTGGCAAGGGACCAATTGCTAATCCCCAAGGTAGCCCTAGATAAATGGGAAAAACTTCTGGGTCAATTCCAAATAGCCAAGGCATCCCCCATTCGTGGAGTTGCTTCACAATTTTGTAGCAGTCGGCAAGCACAATCAGCGTATCGTGGGCACCCCAAGAAATCGCAGGCACAATTGGCACATTTTCCCGCAAGGCTAACTTGATAAATCCTTGTCGTCCAGCAAAATAAATTTTGTTACGTAAATGATGGGGTCGAAAGACATCTTCGGCTCCGCCTGGGTAAACTAACACACTAGCTCCAGAGCGCAAAGCAGCGTAAGCCATTTTCGGATGAGCTATGATAGCTCCAGCTTTGGCAACTAGTTGCGCTAGGGGCGGGCTAACGTCCCAGGCTTTGGGATGCATCAAACCATAAACGGGTTGCTCCACACCAAAGCGTCGGAACCAGTCGTACATCATCATTGTCATATCTGGTGCAGCGAGTCCTCCATTGTGCGAACCGACAAACAAAACTTTTTCTTCAGGTCGAATATTCTCCCAACCACTAGTTTGAACTCGGAAATAGTAGTGATACAAAAAGCTAAACAAGGGCATTAGAGATTCGATGAACTTCGGATCTCGCTCATCTAAAGACCAACCGGGTTTTTTGTTTAAGAGATGTTGCTTTTTTAACATCGATGCATTCTAACAGCATTGGTAAAGGTCAAACAATCCTTTTAATTAGCCCTTGATTGCAAGACTGTTGACTTTTGATTCTGGATTTCAATCGCCCCATTTTGCTATGGGGTTACTCTGGGAGTGTCAAAACTGAGTTCTCTTGAGAGATTGTGACAATTACGAACTCCCTTTTTAAGTTTCTCAGAAATTAAAACCACTAGGTTAACCGTGGTGCAAAAATCACCAGAAGTTTGAACAGACAATAATATGGAAAAATATGGCAACTTTTGTAGGTTGTGATACGCTATCTGCTTGAGGAGTGTTGAGGTACTGAAAATGACTAAACTGCGCGTGGGGTTATTGTTTGGCGGTCGTTCGGGAGAGCATGAAGTTTCAATCAACTCAGCACGGGCGATCGCTAAAGCCTTAAGTGCAGAGCAAAATACTAGTAAGTACGAAATATTGCCTTTTTACATCCAAAAAGATGGACGCTGGTTGGCGGGGGAAGCACCCCAAAAGGTTTTAGGAAGCGGCGTTCCGTTACTGGAATCCCAAGAATCAACTTCTGAGGGACTGACATCCAACCCTCAAACCCAAACCCTCAGCCAATGGCAATCACCCTCTCAAGTTGCGGAGGTGGATGTTTGGTTTCCAATTCTCCACGGCCCCAACGGTGAAGACGGAACAATTCAAGGGTTACTCACCTTGATGCAAGTACCTTTTGTGGGTTCTGGGGTGTTAGGTTCGGCTATGGGGATGGATAAAATTGCTATGAAAATGGCGTTTGAGCAAGCGGGACTACCACAGGTGAAATACAAGGCAATAACTAGGGCACAAGTTTGGTCTAATCCTTGTGTATTTCCGAAACTGTGTGATGAAATCGAAGCAACATTAGGTTATCCTGCTTTTGTTAAGCCTGCTAATTTAGGTTCATCAGTGGGCATTGCTAAAGTGCGATCGCGCCCAGAATTAGAGGCTGCTTTAGATAATGCCGCTAGTTATGACCGACGGCTAGTTGTAGAAGCTGGTGTGGTAGCCAGAGAAGTAGAGTGTGCCGTTTTAGGTAATGACCAACCCCAAGCCTCTGTCGTTGGAGAGATTACATATGATAGCGATTTTTATGATTATGAAACTAAATATACTGAAGGTAAAGCAGATTTACTGATACCCGCACCGATTCCAGATGCCATCGCTCGTCAAATTCAGGACATGGCTTTACAAGCTTTTGCCGCTGTTGACGCCGCAGGGTTGGCAAGGGTAGATTTTTTCTACGTGGAAGCCACACAAGAAGTTTTGATTAACGAAATCAACACCTTACCAGGCTTTACTGCAACTAGTATGTATCCTCAACTCTGGGCGCATAGTGGAGTTTCTTTTCCAGAATTAGTCGATAGATTAATTCAACTTGCTGTTGAAAGACATTCTCCTAGCTAACAAAAAAATCAGCTCGCTGATTTACTTTCTGATTACAGTAAAAAGTAGCAACAAATACAGAATTTGGGCAAAAGTTAGCCAGATTTAGTAGCCTTTGTTTTACAAAAAAGTTACTCAAATCTGAACTTTTGTTACGGATACCTGATGCTTAGCTCCTCCAGTACAATTTATGGACTAGAGGGGTACAAATCTGAAAGTAATCATGGAAAAAAGTCAGAGTGTACAGCACGAGCCAACCCAACTAATAGGGGCCACTCCAGAGCTGACAAACAAAAAATCGAGATTAAGAAAAAGCTCAAATGGTCTGATATATTTGGTTGCACATCATCCTTGGCTATTGTTAACTGGGTCTTTAGCTATGTTTATCGGCGGTGGCACCTTTGCCTTGTATAGCTTAGGTAATCCCGGACAGGTAGCACAAGAAGAACCAGAACAAATTCCAGTTATCGTTGAAGAACCAATCAATACGCCCTCTGAGAATAGTAATGCTACACCTTTATGGATGGTGGCTGCGATCGCCCTCAGTTGTGGTAGTGGTTGCTTGGTGATTTTCCGAATGCTTAACCGGAAAACGCAACCCCAACAAGTCCCAAAACAGGTTAACCGCCATCACGCACGCTTAGCAGAAGCCCGCTACACAAGACTGGAACCGCGTCTTCCCAAAAACCAGCCAATTTTTGTGCCGCAGCGACAATTTATGCCTGTGATGCAGACACTACCTAAAACAAAGCATTTGGTGACGGTTCTACCACCAGAACACAAGCACCACCTGGATACGCGCCCAGAATCTTTGGCAGACTTGATGGATCTTCGTAAAGACAGTTCATTATCTGCGATTTTACGCCAGTATTAATAATACAGTAAAGTAAAAGCCTGTCAAATTAATACTTTTTTTAAATTAAGGTGACTAAGATTCCTGATTTCTCTAAGAAGTCAGGAATTTTATATTATTTTGGATTTTAGATTTTGGGAAAAGTTGGAGCGACGGCTTCCGGCGAACTATTAGCGACGGAGGAGCCTCACTTTTCAAGAGATATTTGTAGATTGGGTTTTCTTCCTCAAACACTAGTTGCTAAAACTTTGGGAACCAAAGCAATACACTGGTTCTCCAACCTACGATTTATTTTTGTTTTGGCTTAACCCAAAAATATTGAGATATGAGTAATTAGGAAAGTTAAAAATCTGCCAAAATGGCAACCGTATTCTGATTAACCAGGCTAAATTATAGAAGATAAACGACTTCAAGGGTGTTGTTATCAGGGACTACCAAGCAAGCATTTTTTTTGTAAAAACACTGTTTACTAAGTGATTTATACAGAAAAAAGTATCTCAAAAAGTTATTAAGAGAGGACTTTTAGGAGAGATAAATATCAATAATTAGGTTTGACATTTGCTACAACAGGAATATTAAATGTATATGGGCATTGTTGTTGAACTACGCATTAGCCCCCAAATCGCAAGCAAAGCCTGTATACATTCCTGTCCACTTCAGTAGCAAATGGTAGAGTGGGAGTCTGAAAGCTAAGTGATATGCTTCCTCCCACTCTCTTTTTATGAAGAAGAATTCAGAACTCAGGAGTCAAACAATTTTGGATTTTGGATTTTAGATTGGCTTCACAAAAACGAGAAATACTATACTCTGAATTCTTGATTTTTAGTAAAAGCCAGTGTCTTGCAAAAACTCTACAATTGCTGTGTTTAGTACCTCAGAAGCACCAGTTGAGGCATCATGACAGCAGTTCGACAAAATTTGAAATTTGGAATTGGGGATATGCTGATGTAATTTTTCACCATGAGTAGCAGGAAACCAACTATCTTGCTCACCCCATAAAATTAGCGTAGGACACTGAATTTTATTCAAATTCTTTTGAATTTTAGTGAGCATGTTTGGCTTATTTGCTTGCCAATTCTCTATTTCTCGGGCTGCTATTTGTAATTCTTCGGCAACTTTAGCGATCGTACCAGGTAATTCAATAAAAGGGTAAGTTATCCAATAGATATCTTCCTGTGTGAGAATTGAAGGATCGAATAGTACCGCACGTCTTTCTGTTGCCATAATTTCTCTAAATAAGGGTGCAAACAGATATACTAAACGCAAAGAATCTATTGTTTGCATTATTTCTAGAGGTGTTTGGGCAAGTAACCACATCGACCAATGGGGTAAATGTTCAGTAAAGATAGGTACGTTTACTACTATCAAGTTCCCGATTAATTGGGGATGTTCTTCAGCAAGGGCAAGGGCAACTAATCCTCCCAAAGATTCAGCTACAATGACTGCTGGTTCATCGCACAATGCCTGAATAATTCTTTGAAACTCAATAACTTGATGACCGTTGTGTTCTCTTCTAGACAATGGTTTTTCTGAAAAACCAAACCCTTTGGCATCAAAACAAATTACCCGAAAATATTTAGATAATGGTGCTATCATGTGGCGCCAATTGTAGCTCCAACTGCCCATACCATGTAAGAGAATTAGCGGTTTACCTCTACCTTTTTCGCCGTAAGCAATTTGTACAGGATACCCATGAGCATCAGTAATAACTAAATTTTGCCGCCCTTTAGGAAAAGTGGCTTGCCACCAATCTTTCATTCCTCGATTCATCAATAATTTAAGGTGAGAATTCAGAATTCAGGAGGAGGCAGTGCGGTCTTGGTGGTTTCCCTAAAGAAGAACTGCCGCCGACATAAAGCAACTGCCGTTGCGAATTCAGAATGAATGTAAAGTCAAGGATACTATACCTTCTGAATATTATTCAAAATTATTAAACTTTGGTCTTAAAGTATTCTTAATTCTGACTTCTGTATTCTGATAATTTAAGTGCCAGTGAAGGCGTTCCACAACATTCTAATTAGTATCACTGGTAATGCTACTAAGACAATAGAGATGAGCAACAATCCAACCAAAAGAGCAATGATAAACCACTTATCTGCACTCTTTTGCTGGGTGGGAAATTTTAAGTGTTCTTCCAATAGCTTGAGATTATAATTGTTAGCTGTCCAGGCAATATCAAAAAAGTCTCCCAAAATTGGGATAGCGCCTACTAAGCCATCAATAATTACATTCACAACCATTCTGCCTAAGGAGGCTCTGGATACACCCAGACGTGCTGCTTCTAAAATGATGTAGCAAGAAAACATGATTCCCAAAAAATCGCCACCAATAGGTATTAATCCTAAAATTGGATCTATACCAATACCGACTTGGGTTCCGGGAATAGTGATAGCATTATCCAGCAGCCGACTGATTTGGCGGAGGCGCTTTAAGGTAGGTGCTTTGGAGTCAGGTTCAATCATCGAAGAGCGAAAAGAAGAATCAGGCATGAAAGCGATCGCTTATTTGTATTGAATCGTTAGACATTTTATACCAATTTTGGATTTTAGATTTGGGATTTGGAATTAAAAATCTTAACTAAAAAACTGTTCCCTGATTAAGAGTTTTTTTGAATCATTAATATTTTTTAAGATTTTTCAGTAAATTGTGACTGTGATTTTGAGCGCATATCTTCGCCGACAATCACGTTCAACTGGTCGCCGATTAACATAACAGCAGCGCTCATTGATAGCCAGAGCATTAAAACGATCGCAGCCCCAACTGCACCATAGACTTTATTATAATTCCCAAAATTCGCTACATAAAGCCGAAATAGCGCAGATAACATAGCCCAAAAAACAGCTGCTAAAATTGCTCCAGGCATCATTGGCGTGCCTGAGTTCCATACACTCGGTCCGTAGCGATAGAGAAAGCCAAAAGCAAAAGCAACAATACCTAAAGCTAAAGGCCAGCGTAACAGCTGCCAAATATCGAATATGAAGATTAAAGAAGTATTTTCACGTGCTACCATTGCCAACAGCCAATCGCTGGTAAAAACTAAGAAAGAAGCCAATACCAAAAGCAACATAGTACCGATTGTTAATCCCAGAGAAACAAGCTTGGCTTTCCAAAAAGGGCGGATTTGTTCTGGGGGAATTTGATGGATTTGGTCGAGGGCTGTCATTGCAGTACTCACCGCGCCAGAAGCAGTCCAAATTGCTAATACAAAGCTCAGAGAAAATAAGCCACTGTTTTTGGAATTGGTAATTTCTGTAGTGGCAAAATCACGAATCAGAGCCAAAGCTTGTTCCGGTAAAACTTGACTGAGTTGGGTTGCCAGTTGTTTAAAAGTGTTTTGTAAAGATTCTGCCAATAAGCCAATCGCTGTGATCAAAGCAAGAATCGCTGGAAACAACGATAACATGGCATTGAAAGCAATTTCCGAGGATAGTCCCAAAAGTCGTGTTTTGATTGTCCTGGCAAAAGTTTTTTTCAACGTGCGCCAATTGAGGTGACGAAAGAAGCGGACAAAACGAGGCTTGAACATAACTACAGGAATTCATAACTCAGATGATATTGGCATATGCAGTTAATATCATGTCCAGTTGAAGACTTATGATTTAGACTGACGGCGGGACGCAAAGAGTTTTTTTGAGCGGTGATTAGGCAAAGATGATATAAAGCGATCGCTAACTTAATTTCATTGAGTATTGTAACGAAAATCGTGACGTTAGTAAGAGGATATTTGATTTGACGAGGTGATTTTGGTTACACAAGCGACTTTAACATGAAACCAATCATAATCAAGAACCAATATCCAACGGGCGTTAGGGGTGTATGGCTGTGCTACCCTAGCGCCTTTTGTGAATAATCATCCTCAAGGCAGAGTATAAAAATAGAAGTTTTATATAAGCGTATTTTTCAGACAGGCTACTGGCTGAATCGTGCAACAAATTTTTATCAGCATGGTAATTAAGTTTGCAGAAAATGCAAATGACTCACATAGTTATTGACCTATATCGTATTAAACAAGCGGTGAGTTGAGCAGCCAATCACAAGGCAATCAACTAATAGCTAAAATTTCATCAAATCAAAATTACGAGGTTTCTAATTATGTCTCACGTATTGTTTGCAGATTTATCGAACGAGCAACTAGAAGTTGTAGCTGGTGGTGTTGATTTCCAACTAGATGCAACTTTTTTCGCAGCAAAAGAAAACGTTCTCAATGGCGAAAGTAGTTCCGATCCTAGTGGTAGCGCTGCTAGCTCCAACGGTAGTTCTACACAGATTGAAACTGCTGGAGTAGCTTTCTTAGCCTTGGGAGCTAGTGACATTCTTAATCTAGAAGCATACAAATAGTAGGTTAAGCAGCTAAAAAAGGCAATCAACTAGTACGTGAGTTCGATGATAATAGTTTGATGAAAATACTTAGAGATTTTATCTCTAATACTAAAAAATCAAATTTAAACTTCTCAATCACGAACTTACTTTACTAATAGTTCAAATTTTTGAAATCAAAATTACGAGGTTTCTAATTATGTCTCACGCATTGTTTACAGATTTATCGAACGAGCAACTAGAAGTTGTAGCTGGTGGTGTTGATTTTCAACTAGATGCAACTTTTTTCGCAGCAAAAGAAAACGTTCTTAATGGCGAAAGCAGTTCCGATCCCAGTGGTAGCGCTGCTAGCTCCAACGGTAGCTCTACACAGATTGAAACTGCTGGAATAGCTTTCTTAGCCTTGGGAGCTCACGATCTTCCTAAGATTTAAAAAGGATACAGCTATTAGGCTAAACAGCTAAAAAAGGCAATGAACTGATACGTGAGTTCGATGATAATAGTTTGATGAAAATACTTAGAGGTTTTATCTCTAATACTAAAAAATCAAATTTAAACTTCTCAATCATGAACTCACGTTAATAGTAACTTAAGTTTTTGAAATCAAAATTACGAGGTTTCTAACTATGTCTCAGGTATTGTTTACAGAATTATCAAACGAGCAACTAGAAGTTGTAGCTGGTGGTGTTGATTTTCAAATAGATGCAACTTTTTACACAGCACACCAAAATGTTCTCAATGGTGAAAGTAGTTCCGATCCTAGTGGTAGCGCTGCTAGCTCTAACGGTAGTTCTACACAGATTGCAACTGCTGGACTAGCTTTCTTAGCCTTGGGAGCTCATGACATTCCTGAGGTTGAACTTTAGGTTAAGCAGCTAAAAAAGCAATGAATTCATACGTGAGTTCGATGAAAATAATTTGATGAAAAAAATTAGAGCTTTTATCTCTAATATTAAAAAATCAGATTTTTACTTCTCAATTACGAACTCACGTTACTAATAGTTCAAATTTTTCAAATCAAAACTACAAGGCTTCTAATTATGTCTCACGTATTGTTTACAGATTTATCCAACGAGCAACTAGAAGTTGTAGCTGGTGGTGTTGATTTTCAACTAGATGCAACTTTTTTCGCAGCAAAAGAAAACATTCTCAATGGCGAAAGCAGTTCTGGTCCTCATGGTAGCGCTGCTAGCTCTAACGGTAGTTCTACAGATATTGCAACTGCTGGAATAGCTTTCTTAGCCTTGGATGCTCATGAAATTATTGAACTTTCAGAAGCATACGGCCATTAAGTTGAAAAATTAAAAACAGCAATCAATTAATACGTGAGTTTGATGAAAATATTTTAGTAAAAAGAATTGTCTTTAATTCTTAAAACTTAAATTACCATATTTATTATGGTAATGCGAACTCACGTAACTAATGCTAAAATTTCATCGAATTAAAATTACGAGGTTTGCAGCTATGTCTGGTGAATTGTTTACAGATTTATCTGATGAAAAATTAGAGGTTGTAGCTGGTGGTACTGATTTTGCAATAAATGCCACTTTTTACGAAGCCAGTGAAAATATTCTCAGCGGTAGTAGTTATTCTGGTCCAAATGGTAGCACTGCGAGTTCTTATGGTAAATCTACAAATATTAAGACTGCTGGGTTAGCGTTTTTAGCTTTAGATGCGAATCACATTTTTGATGCTTTAAAATATCAATAAAAAATCTATTGAGGTGTTGGTTAAAATCTCAGCATCTGCGACATAACTTTATCGGCACACTTGAACATAAATTGAGCCAAAAATTTCCAGAGATGATCCATAATAATACGATTATATGGATCATCTTTTGTTCAGTATATTCTGAATTCAGAAGTCATAAGTAAGTTTTAATAATTCCAACAACATAACAACAGACTGACAAAATTTCATAGTTTAGTACCGCTTTGCTTCAATTTAAGGTTGCAAAATTAGTTAGTTTTTGATTTCTCAAATTTTGTAAGATGTAATTTCCTTTTTGCGGTGCGGCGCTATTTGTCATTATGTAGAGTAATTTACCTATGAAATACCAGTTTGTGAAACAGCATAGCAAAGAAGATTGTGGAGCTGCTTGTCTTGCTGCTATTGCTAAATATTACGGACGTACTTTTACTCTCAGCCGCATTAGGGAAGCGGTAGGTACTGGACAATTTGGAACTACTTTATTGGGGCTGAAACGTGGAGCAGAAACACTTGGGTTTAATGCTCGTCCAGTGAAAACTTCGCCGGAACTTCTCAATCGAATGAATGAAGCACCGCTACCGGCAATTATTCACTGGAAAGGAAATCATTGGGTTGTTTTATATGGGAAGAAAGGCAAAAAATGTTTAGTTGCAGATCCAGCGGTAGGTGTGCGTTATCTTTCTCAACAAGAGATAGCAGAAGGCTGGACAGATTGGTTAATACTTTTATTAGAACCCGATCCAATACGCTTTTTTGCCCAAGAGGATGATAAAGTTGGGGGATTTTGGCGTTTTTTCAAACGTGTTTGGATTTATCGCGGGATTTTAGCTCAAGTTTTACCTTTGAATTTAACGTTGGGTTTGCTATCCTTAGCTTCTCCTTTTTTGCTACAAATTCTTACTGATGATGTGTTGGTACGAGGTGATACAAAATTACTGACTACTGTAGCGATCGCTGTGGTAGTAATGAATGTTGTTTCTCGTAGTCTTTCGTTTGTACAATCTAACTTAATTGCTCATTTTGCCCAACGTCTGCAATTAGGTCTAGTTCTGGAATTTGGGCGGCAAATTTTACGATTACCCCTTTCTTATTACGAAGCCAGACGTAGCGGTGAAATTGTCAGCCGTCTACGAGATATTAACCAGATTAATCAGTTAGTTGCTAACTTAATTATCAGTTTACCCAGTCAATTTTTTATTGCGCTAATTTCTTTTAGCTTCATGGTTTTCTATAGCTGGAAACTCACAGTAGTTGCTGTATTCATTGCTGTGATGATGAGCTTATCTACCATAGTATTCCAGCCGACTTTGCGGCAAAAAACTCGTGAACTTTTAGTTCAAGAAGCAGAAACGCAAGGGGTTTTAGTAGAAACATTTAAAGGCGCTCTGACTCTGAAAACTACTACATCTAGACCACAATTTTGGGACGAATTTCAAAGCCGATTTGCTCGTCTGGCTAACGTGACATTTAGCACAATTCAAATTGGAATTATCAATAATACTTTTTCTGGCTTTGTTGCGGGTATTGGTGGCGTAATTTTGCTTTGGTTCGGTGGTAATTTAGTGATTAATCCAGCAGAAAACCTCAGCATCGGTCAACTGCTTGCTTTTAACTCAATGAATGGTAATTTCCTGGGCTTAATTGCTACTTTAATTAGTTTTGTCGAGGAATTTACGCGGGCAAAAACAGCTACACAACGCCTCACAGAAGTGATAGACGCCACTGCTGAAAATGAGGGCGATGAGATAAAGCCTTTTGCTGAATTTCCTAGTGATGCTGATATAGTTTGCACAAATATTAACTTTCACTATGCTGGTCGCCTTGACTTAATAGATAACTTTTCTTTAACAATTCCTGGAGGAAAAGTTATTGCCATTATCGGCAAATCTGGTTGTGGTAAAAGTACTTTAGCGAAATTGATTGCTGGGTTATATCCACTGCAATCTGGGAATATTCGTATTGGACTTTATAATATCCAAGATCTTTCTCTTGATTGTTTACGTCAACAGGTAGTTCTTGTTCCTCAAGAGCCTCATTTTTGGAGTCGTTCGATTGTCGAAAACTTTCGTTTAGGGGCACCACAGGTTACATTTGAGGAAATTGTAAGAGCTTGTCAAGTAGCTGAAGCGGATGAATTTATTAATAATTTGCCTGATAAATATCAAACTATTTTAGGTGAATTTGGTGCAAATATTTCTGGTGGGCAACGTCAAAGATTGGCAATAGCAAGAGCAATTGTTACAGATCCGCCAGTTTTGATTTTGGATGAATCTACTGGTGGACTAGATCCGGTAAGTGAAGCACAAGTTTTGGACAAATTATTTAAGCACCGTTGGAGTAAAACTACGATTTTAATTACTCACCGTCCGAAGGTGGTTAATCGAGCTGATTGGATTGTATTGCTAGATCGAGGTAAGTTAAAGCTTCAAGGTTCTTTGGAAGATTTGCGAACAAAACCAGGAGACCATATAGATTTTTTGATTCCTTGAAGAAGAGGTCAGAATTCAGAATTCAGGAGTCAGAATGGGCTACGCCTCGCTGCGCTAACAGAATTCAGATAAGGTTATTGGTGTAGATAATTGGTCTAGAGAAGACGCGATAAATCGCATCTCTACATGAGGGTTTTGTTGCTCATTCTAAACTGTATCGATCTATAGGTATTCTCTTAAATTGGCTAACTCTACAAAATTAATTCTGTTAGCGCAGCTGGGCGTAGCCCATTCTGACTTCTGAATTCTGACTACTTCTTGTTCAATTATTAGGAGAAATATGCTTTACACTCATAATCAAAAGTTTCTACCATCACTTCAAAAGGATGAATTTCTTCCTCCTATTAGTACTTGGACATCTTTAGCTGGAGTGTTTCTCGTTGGAACCATTGGTTCTGCGATCGCTCTTTCTTCATGGATTAAATACAATGTCATGGTGGAAACTGCTGCTACTGTTCGTCCCATAGGCGACACGAAGCTAGTGCAACCAGAAATGGAGGGGACTGTTGAAAGTATTTTTGTGAAAGAAAATCAAGTTGTTAAAAAGGGAGAAGTCATTGCTCGTTTGGATACGCGGCAATTGCAAATCAAAAAAAGTCAACTCCAAGGCAATATTGAACAAAGCAGATTACAGGTAATTCAAATTGATTCGCAAGTTGCTATTTTAGATACTCAGATCTTGGCTGAAAAAAGATTCATAGAACGGACTATTTCTTCTGCAAAAGCAGATTTGGGGCGCAACGAACGAGAGTATCAAGAAAGAAAAGTTGCTACTCAAAGTGAATTGTTGGTTTCCCAAGCCAGCTTGCAAAAAGCCAGGGCTAATTTGCAAAAAGCTCAAGCAGATTTAGACTTTGCTAAAATGGATAGCGATCGCTATGAACAATTAGCAGAAGTTGGAGCAATTGGTCGGCGTGAATTTGAGCAGAAAAAACTAGTTGTTGAGCAGACTAAATTAATACTCGAATCGGAAAAAATATCTATTGAAATTGCTCAAGCTAAACTGCAATCAGCCCAAGCTATAGTCAATCCGAGTATGGCAAGGATTGCGATCGCCGAAGAACGCGTTTCCCAAGAAATTGCTCGAGGTGAAGCAACTATCGCTACTTTAAACAAAGAAAAACAAGGTTTAATACAGCGGCGAGTCGAAATGCAAACCCAAATCAAGCAATATCAAAAAGAACTTCAACAAATCGAAACTCAACTGCAAAACAGCATTATTCGCGCCACTAGCGACGGTACAATTCTCAAGCTCAATTTGCGAAACCCTGGTCAAGTTGTGGGTATTAGCGAATCTATTGCTGAAATCGTTCCTCGAAATGCTGCTTTAGTAATTAAAGCGATGATTCCTACCGCAGAAATTCAAAAAGTTGCAGTTGGTCAAAAAGTGCAATTGCGAATTGACGCCTGCCCATATCCTGATTATGGTACTCTCAAAGCAGTTGTCAGTGGCATTTCTCCAGATGTAATTACACCCGTAGGTAGCAATATCAATGCTGCTACATCAACTGCTGTTGCTGGTTATTTTGAAGCAACAATTCAACCCGAAGTGCTAAAATTTGGCAACGGTACTCTTCAGTGTCATATCCAATCAGGGATGAATGCAAAAGCTAATATTATCTCCCAAGAAGAGACAGCATTACAATTTATGCTGAGAAAAGCAAGATTAATCACTGATATTTAATAACTAAAAAGTAGCAAATTAGGACTTCTGAATTCTGAATTTTGCTGTCCCCATCTAATGTGTAGTATTTACCCATCATAACTCCTTCTTCCCTGTTGATGTCAGGGAAGAGAGTTTTGTCTTTTTTAAATGTAGCGACAACGAGAAATTTAATATTAAATGGGTTAATGATACATTATAAAGTCTTGATAAATTATCGCGGCACTTTTTGGCAATTATTTTGTACACGTTGGCATTTTTTTGGCATAAATATGCCGTGGGTTGCATATAACTTTTTTCTTATGCTACTAAAATAGCTGACATAACTATATTATGTGAGCCTGAAATTATGTCCGAAAATTATACTTTGAATTGTCTACGTTATGTCCCTAGTGCGGTTTCTGACATCTTATCAGAGAATTCAACAATCATTGCAATGGTGGTCTTCTAGACAGTCGATGAAACTCTTTGTGGAAGCAGAGAGAATTCGGGATGATTTGTTACAGGAATCTTTTACAATACGTCGCAATTTAGATTTATTGACAGTAGATAATCTAAATTTATCAGATAATAAAATTCAAGAATGCTTAAAACAAATTGACAATTTTCATCATTCTTTAGTACAACTGAGCGATCGCTTATTTCCAGCATCTCTTCAGGATAGTTTTCCATTAGCTATCGAGTGTTTATTAGAACCTTGGCTAGTATCCAATCCCCAGTTATACTTTCAAATCGATTTGCCTCTTTATTGGCGGCATGAGCCAGCTGAACGTAGTCTCATTGTCTTAACAGCTTTAAATGAGTTGCTGACTATTACTTTAGCAGAAGTTTTGGCATCAACATCAGTTTATATTACTTTAAAACAACAAAAAAACATTGGACAATTAATTGTAGAAATTACATATTCTAATATGTCTACATTTGTTCTTCATTCTCGCTTACCAGAATTAAATTATCTTTGTGAAACTTTTCGATTACTAACGTCAGGAAAGTGTTTTAACAGGACTAGAAATATGAATATTCGTTGGTACTTTTATTGGTAGTTATTATATTGTTTAACTTTATATATTTCTTTATATTTCCAGAACAAGAATTAGCTAATGTGGATGATAATCAATAATTTTTAATTTTCTACTTAATCAGCAGGCTGTGAATTATGAAACAAGAAATATCGGAGAAGGCATTGCTGAAAATTTTGGTAATTGATGACCATGAGTCAGTTTTAAGTGGAACAGTAGACATCTTACAAAAACATTACCTTGGTGCTGAAATTGTCACTGCTATAAATGCTAATAATGCTCTGAATAAAGTTAGTAGTTTACAGCTAGATCTTGTAGTTATGGATCTTTCCATACCGGAAAATTATGGGGTTACAGCGCGACCAGACACAGGTATTCAACTACTCAGAATTTTGATGAAACACTATCCTAACTTGAATATTATTGTCCAAACTGCTCATGTGAGAACACTAGTGAGAATTAGACCTGATATTGATAGTCATAAAGGAGGTTTTACAGTCGCCGATAAAAGTCTTTCTACCCAAGAAATGTTGACTAGAGTTGATTGGGCATTACAAGGATTAACTCATACAAAGGATATTAAAGGAATTTATTCGGGATTAGAATTTAAACCAGAGTGGCTCAGAGTTTTGACTCTAGCGTTTGAAGAAGGATTACAAGACAAAACTATTGCTGAAAGAATGTGTATATCTGAACGTATGGTACGTCATTACTGGAGTAAACTACAAGATGCTTTAAATGTTTATCCTGATGAGGGAAAAAATATTCGGATTCAAACTGAAATCAGAGCTAGAGAAGAAGGTTTAATTGATTAGTTGCTAATAAAGAGGAATCAGAATATAGAATTCAGAATTCAGAATAGGCTACGCCCCGCTGTGCTAACAGAACTTAGAATACTTTACCCATAATGCGAAAAATTTCAGCGCTGGCTTACGGCATTCTTTTAGGGCAAACGTCACTTTTAAAAAAAAGGCAGAAAATTTTAATTTTGATGAAATTTTAATACTAATTTAAAGCATGAATTAACTATTTTATTCTCAGAATAAATTCAATTTTAGAATCAAGATTTATCATAAAAATGTAATCAAATTCATAGTTAATTTAATTCTGATTTTTTTTATTTAAAATGACTTATAGCTAAAGGCTAGGAGGAAAGCTTATGCAGCCTCGGCTTTGGAAAATAATCAAAGAAGAAATTCGCATTTGGCGTGTAGGTGCATTCCCAGGAATTATAGTCATTGCCCTGGTGATAGTTGCTCGTATGAGTGGTTTAATGCAATCTTTAGAGTGGCTAGTTTTTGATAGTTTCCTGCGTCTGCGTCCTGAAGAACCTATAGATGAACGAATTATAATTGTGGGCATTAATCAAGACGATCGTCTCATAGATTCTTCAATATCAGATAGAGATTTAGCAGCACTATTGTGGAAACTGCACAGATGTCAACCTAGAGCGATCGGTCTTGATATTTATAGAGATTTTCCAGTTAATCCTGGTCATACAGAACTTTTGGCAGCTTTCAAAAATATCAAAAATTTAATTGTCATCGAAAAGATATTCCCCAAGCAAATTCCTCCCCCACCCAATTTTTCTTTTGAACAAATTGGTTTTGCAGATCAAATTACAGATGCTGACGGCAAATTAAGACGCAGCTTATTAATAACACCAACATCTGAAGGAGAAAAATTATCTTTATCTCTACGTTTAGCAGAAATTTATTTAGCTCATAAAAATATTAGCTTCCAAAATAGTATTAGCGATCGCACTACAATCCAGTTTGGCAATACTCCACTACCAAAACTTTCTCCTAACTCTGGAGGCTATGTCCGAACTGATGTAACTGGAGTTCAAGTACTGCTAAATTTTCGTAGTGGTCGAACAAGATTTAGAACTATATCTTTAAATGATATTAAAAATAACAAATTTAATTCTGAATTGTTACGCGATCGCATTGTAATTATCGGCATAAACTCCCCCAGCCGAAAAGATTTAATAAATACTGCGACAATTACATCTAACAAATCTACAAAAAGACCCGTTTATGGAGTAGAAATCCAAGCACATGCTGTTAGCCAAATTGTCAGTGCAGTGCTTGATGACAGACCGCTTTTAAATACTTGGTCAGATGGATGGGAATATTTGTGGATTTTTCTCTGGGGGTTTTTAGGAATTGCGATCGCTCGCTTGAGTAAATCTCCTTTAGCAAATATCATAATTGTTATTACTACAACTTCTAGCTTAATAGTAACTAGTTACCTTCTCTTGACTTGGGGGTGGTGGGTTCCAGTAATTCCGACAGTTATCGTTTTAACTCTCAATGGTATAGAACTCACTGCTTTATATCAATGCGATCGAGCTCTGCGATTGGGAATTAAAGCTAGACAAGATGTTATTGAACGTACATTTGAAACAATTCATAACGGCCCATTGCAAAGTCTAGCTAAAGTTTTAAAAATGGTTAGATGTCAAGATTTACCAATGAAAGAATTACTCCCAGAACTGGAAAAAGAACTTGATAAATTAAACCACGAACTCCGAGGAATTTATGATTTTTTACAACGAGAACCTCCAACTCAAGACAGTAGTCTTTATTTAGGAAATACTTTGGTATTAAATTTGCAAGATCCTCTGCACGAAATTCTCTATCAAGTTTACAGCCATACCTTAGCGCGAGACTTTCCTTGCTTTAGAACTATTAAAGTTAAAATCCGTACTTTTGAACCGATAGATGAGCAATACTTAACCATAGAACAAAAGCAAGGACTCTGCCGATTTCTTGAAGAAGCTTTGTGCAATGTTGGCAAACATGCCACAGGAGTAACTCGCTTGGAAGTCACTTGCTTTTCATTTGAAGGCTGGTACACTTTGAGCATTATAGATGATGGTTTGGGTGTAACATCATATCGAGAAGGTCGCGGTACCCAACAGTTTAGAAATTTAGCAAAGCAACTCAAAGGTAAATTTCAACGAGTTCCTCTTTCTTCTAAAGGAACAATTTGTGAGTTGTCTTGGCCTGTAACTAAGTTTTGGTTTTGTAATAAATAGACCTGCCTGTAAAATAGGGAGTGGGGAGTAGGGAAAAGAAATTTTCATCCAAGAAGGGAACAGGGAATAGGGAACAGGGAACAGTTTTTCCTATTTCCTGTCCCTGGAGGGAGTAAGAGACCCCTACAACTATCAAGTAGCAAGTTATGTGTTGGTTTTAAATTCCCATACATTACATTTTGTTAAGAGTCGCCCGTTAAGAGGATGTTTTAAAAGTCCTCTTGTTGGTAGCAAAACATTCTATATCCCCCTAAATCCCCCTTAAGAAGCAGGGCTGATTCATTCCCCAAAGAGCTTTAAAAATCAAGGGTTCTAGCGATTAAAAATTAGTTATTTTGTTACTGGCGTGCCGATGAAACCAACTATTTTACTGATATTTCAGTGCTTAAATGTTCATCTCTTCGTCACGCTTACTTACAATTTTCTTGCTAACCATCTTGACAAATCCTGTTTGAAATGGAATGAAACAGCCCTGCCTTAAGAAGGCAGGGCTGTTTCATTCGCTGATGATGGGGATTTGTCAAGAGGATAATCTCACGCAAAGGCGCAAAGGCGCAAAGGAAAATCGTGTATTTGGGTTGAAGGCGCAAAAGTTTTTTACTGGAATTTTGCGCTTACTCTCAATTTTTATCTCTTTGCATCTTGCAATTTCACCCATTTTAAGGAATGAAACAGCCCTGCTTAAGAAGGGGGACTTTGATTCCGGTTCCCCCCTTTTCAAGGGTAGGGGGGATTTGTAAGTGCCTAAAGTCACAGCAAAATACTTTTAAAACAACCTCTAAGAGTTCCCTCTTTATTAATGCTCTTGCTCATAGAAGGCGATAAGAGGGATGAGGAAGAAAAATTGCTCCCTTATCTCCCTTATCTCCCCACTTCCTATTCCCCACTCCCTCCTCTCATTCCTCGCAGTGCAACAAATAAGATGGCGATAAATCCAAGGATTGGCAAAGCGATCGCCCAAAGCGGTAAACTTTTATTTTCACCCTGCACTAAATCACCATTGACATCTCGGAGGTTTTGTGTATTAGCTCTAGAGCCTCCTGCCACGGTAACTTCAAATTTGAACTCAAAGGGTTTGAATCTCGCCCCTGAAGCTGGTTCACCATTGAGTTGCAACTCATAAATACCTGGCTTGGGAAAGACAACTTCCGCACCGGGGATGCCTTGATAACGCTCAACTGCCACAGGTTTGAGAGTTGGTTCTAATAGTGCTGGTTCTCCAGCTGCATAGGGTTCGGCATAAACAGCCAACCGACAATTACACTGTGCCAAGGGAATCACCTTTCCACCTCTGCGGGTAAGGGCAAACCAGGCTTGGCTTGCTTCTCCAGCGCGGGGATTATCATTCGGTTCAATGTGAAGAGTCGCGCCGACATTTCCAGCTACTTCCACCTTATGAGCAGCCGCAGGATACAAATTAGTTATTGATACGACTAAGCAACTCAGGAATAATAAATCCTTGATTGTTCCTTTGTTGAGGTAACGCCTGTGTTTTTGACTCGTTGGCATGGAGTCAGAAAATAAGAGTGATTTACCGCGATTTGGTTGGGGGAACATAAAACTTTTCTACGGCTAACTTTGACCAAAAAAAGCGCGAACGTACCATCAAGACACCAAGGGTAATAATTCCCATTAGTACTGCCGCTAATTTATTTCCCCAAGTTGATTGTATGGAACCCAGATAATGGGAACCAATCAACACAGCATGAATGGTACTCAAAAGCAAAGCTGGCACACCCAATAGATGAATCTGTCGCCAACGTTTGCCCCAAGATTTTTGCAATGATTCCCAACTCGTTAAAGCGGCGGGGGACATTAATATTAATGCTACAGCACCCGCAGCCATCCCCCACTGAAATTCCGGCGGCAGGAAAGAAAAGGCGGCAAAATTCCATTGCAATGAGTGTTCAATCATATGGACTGTGTGAACCACAGAAAGCACAAAAGCTCCCACACCTAAAGCACGTCGGTAACGCAGTGGTGACGCCCATAAGCCACTAATGGGACGGGCAATTAAAGCCAACATTAAGCAGAGTAAAGCGGCGTGTCCGGTGTAATCTACCATTGTGTCACCTGTCCGCAGCAAGGTGATGGCGCCAATGGTGAGGGTCACCCAACCACCTAATCGAAACAACTGACTGCGCCTATCTTTACTTACCAAAGACGTGGAGATACCTACACCCAACATAGTGGGTAGGGTTCCCAAGCCAAAAGCCAGCATAGTAGTGCCACCCATCCATAAATTGCCAGTTTCAGCGGCTTTAATTTGGGCAGCATACAGGAAACCACAGGGCATTAAACCCCAAGTCATTCCCAAAAACAATGGCGTCCACCATTTGGTTTTTAAGGAAAGTTTGACCATTCCGCTGCTGAGGCGATCGTGTAAACTGCCTTTTAATAAGGGATGTAGCACGGGAATGCGCGGCAGTAAATCAGGTTTTACTTGTCCTAAGCCAAACCAGATGAGCATGACACCTGTCACAATTGCCATCCAGCGCCGGAAGTCACTGCCAACACCCGCTAGCTGTCCACCTTGGAGCAATACTGAACCCAGCGCCCCAATGCCAGCACCGACTAGAGCATAGCTCAACATCCGCCCCAAATTTAGCAGAATATGAAATTTTAATTGCTGTTGCCAAGTGTCGGACTTTTCTAGAGTTGATGTCCGTCCCAAGGAAGCTGTGTGTGGAATTTTTGGCTGATGAGACAGGGAAAACGCCACTGTTAGGGGACCACACATACCAAAGCAATGCCCAAAACTACCCAGGAATCCCAGGATTGCCATCAGCAATAAATCTACCATAAGAAAAGTCCTGAGTTCTGAGTCATGAGTCTTGAGTATCAAAATAAAGATTTTGAAGAATTAAGAAGAAATTGTTTTCTCTTCCTCTTTGCTCAGTACTCAGTACTTAGCACTCCTCTAGTGGGGCACTGTAAGTCAAGTTGCGATCGCTGTCAAAAGACAGGTTGTCAAACTAAAGCGATAGGATATTTTTTTAATTGGAAGTCCCTAACCCAAGCGTATTGGATTATATGGATACCCCAGACACCCAACAACTCGAACCATACATAATTGAACTAACTACAACTCGGATGAGCCAAGGATAAATCACATGAGAAAATGGGTTTGGCTGATGCTGTTGGTGTTGATGACAGTTGCTATGGTCGGTAGCAGAGGTAGCACGTTGTTTGAACAGCGTCCCTCGCCAGAAATTGTTGAGCGCACGAGAGTGGAAATACCCCAACCACAGCCAGAGTTAAAGGAAGTTGACAATACCCCACAAGTCTCTGGCCAGAGGCTATTAGCTCATATCCAAAAGTTGAATTTTCAGCGTTACACAACAACAGAGCGATCGCGTACTCGCACTTATATCACAACTGAACTGAAAAAATTCGGCTGGAAACCTAAATTGCAGAAATTCTCCGACGGTGTGAATATTTTTGCCGAACGTGTAGGAACCAATAAAGCCGCTAAAGCAATTCTCCTGGGAGCGCATTACGATACTGTCGCCTCTTCTCCAGGTGCCGATGATAACGCCAGCGGTATCGCCGTCATGCTAGAAGTTGCGCGTTTGCTTGGTTCTCGTTCTACACCACGGACGTTACAGCTAGCTTTTTTTGACCAAGAGGAAACAGGACTTTTAGGTAGTCAGGCTTTTGTTGCCAAGACAGCACGCTTGCAAAATTTGGGCGGGGCGATCGTTATGGATATGGTAGGTTATGCATGTTACACTGCTGGGTGTCAAAAATATCCTGTGGGATTGCCCGTTAGCCCACCTAGCGATAAGGGTGATTTTTTGGCGGTAGTCGGTGATACAGAACATTTACCTTTACTGAATGCTTTTCAAAACTCCCAGAATATTCCCTCAACTGCTCTGAATAAACAGGAATCAAATTTGCCAGCAGTTCTAACACTGCCAATTCCTCTGAAAGGTCTACTGACACCCGATACCCTACGCAGCGACCACGCACCGTTTTGGTATCAGGGAGTGGGTGCTGTGCTGGTGACAGATACTGCAAATTTACGTACTCCCCACTATCATCAACCTAGTGATGTTCCAGGGACTATCGAGCCTTCTTTTTTCACAGGAGCAGCACAAATTGTGGTCAATACTACCACTGCTTTATTAGAAAATAACGAAGTTTTAGAAACTCAACCAGCAAGCTAATTGATAATTCCTAATTACTAGACTTATAGGCATAGAAACATTATTTATTACAGTAGCTTTTATGGATTTTAATTACATGTTTTAGTAAAAAATATTACTTAATTTTCATAATTGTGTTGATTAAAAGTTAACGTCCAATTATTTTTATCATTGACCTGAAAATACGAACCTTGAAGAATAACTCTTAGAGCGGTTCGAGTTCTAATAAACTTCCTCATTAGATAAGTTCCTGGCTGAGCAAACATATCATCATATTTTCTGTTATAACCAATTTGTTTTAAACAGTAACTACCAGCACCTTTCACCGTTAATACATAAAAGGGAGCTTGTTTGTATTCGTCAGGAATTATAAATATTCCGTATGATTTATGTTCACCAAGCCAGGGCTGAAGAACAACTTTAGTGGCTTTTACTTGGAATTTTGTAGTTTTTGATGCCAAAAAATCCTCGTAATTGCAAACAGAATCATTCACAGGCCACCATAGTGTAATAATACTCATTGACAGCAGGAAAACAAAAATATAAATGAGTCGGCAACGCATAAGATTAGGAAAAATTGTTGGTCATCTGGTGCAATTTAACGATTAATGGTAGTGCAGTAACAGCAATAAGACTATGCATCTGCAACAGTTTATTCATGGGGCATTGGTCATTGGTCATTAGCAAAGCACTAATAACTAATGACTAATAACAAAGGAGATTTGTTACAGTATTAAACTTAGTTGAGAAACAATAGGTTTTTTGTGGCTATTAACACCGATTATTGCTCAAATTCATAGATGTAATCAATTGTACAATTGGTTAGAATTCTGATGTTTTTGTTCAGATGCGATCGCACCTACATATATATTTGCCACTTCAGAGCGATCGCTATCAAGTTCAGAAAAAAATCTGCTTCTATTTTTATCCAGTAAATAGGGTAGTCAAATACACAATTATCCGCTATATTCACGTAAGTATGAATTGGTGAAAATCTTCATGAGTAGAAGTTGGGAAAGTCTAAAAAAAGTTGGCGGTTTTTTGTGCGCCCTTGCACTCACACAGTTTGGCATCAATACTTCTGCAAAAGCAGCTGACACAGTTGTTGTTCGTTATGGCCTATTTACAGAATCTATCTCCCTTGCTGATTTGCAAAGGGCTGCAAAAACTGGGCAATTGCCTGGGAGTTTGCAGCCTTTTGCTAAAGGATTATCTGAACAACAACGCCAGTTCTTTTTAGGGGCGTTGAACATCAATCTACCTTTAAATGTTGTTACCGTTAATGGATTAGTTAATACACAAATTGCTACAAGTATTCTCAATGACCTTGCTACGGTCTTAGCCAGAAAAGACAAAGCCGGAGTCCAAGCACTCAGGGCAGGATTGATATTAGGCTCTACTGCACCGCAGGGTCTTTCTATACTCAGTTTTATCGATGCATATCCGAGTAAACGCTTAGAAATTGATGTACCGCAAGCTTTTAAGGTTGCAGGGAGTTTGAATACCGCTTTTTGGCGTACTCAGCAGTTTATGTTGGCAATTGCACCTCAACTCGACCTCCTGACACCACAACCCGGAAAACCCCAGACCGCTTTTCCTTCTGACCCCTCCCTACGAGGAACCGCTGAAGTAGAAATACTCAAATTAGACTTGAATGACCAAAAGCACAATCGCAAAATTCCAGTTGATGTTTACTGGTCAACTGCTGCAACTCCTGACAAACCCGTAATTGTCTTTTCTCATGGCTTCGGGTCAGTCCGCACGGACTTGCGTTATCTCGCAGAACATCTAGCATCTCACGGTTATGTAGTTGCAGCTTTAGAACATCCTGGTAGTAATGCCACAAATGTTGACTCAGCTTTACAAGGTAAAAATAGAGTTGTCAAACCTGAGGAGTTTTTGCGTCGTCCTCAAGATATTAGTTTTGTTCTCGATGAATTAGAAAAGCTCAACCAAACAGCTAATAACCCCCTTGCTGGCAAACTTGCAACCCAGAACGCGATGGTTGTAGGCTATTCTTTTGGTGGTGGTACAGCTTTAGCAATCGCTGGTGCCGAGTTACAACTAGAACGTCTCAAACAGCGCTGCAAAAAGAACTTGGCTATCTTGAGTTTGGGAGAAGCTATGCAGTGCATTGCTCAAGAACTGCCAGAAAATAGCTATCAATTGCGGGATAGTAGGATTAAAGGAGCGATCGCTCTCAATCCTACAACTTCTCTGATCTTTGGCGAAACTGGGTTAACAAAGGTGGAAGTTCCTACCCTAATATTGGCAGGTTCGGCAGATAAAACCACCCCAGCTTTAACCGAACAAATTGTCGGATTTGACAAAATTCCGTCCCAAAAATGGTTAGTTGGTGTAATTGGAGGTACTCATCTGAGTGTAAAAGATCCCAGTACCACTATGGATCAAATCGGAAAACCAAATACCCCTATTAGTGGCGGTGAAGTTGTCGGCGAACAAGCGGCTGATGTTCGTAAGTTAGTTAAAGCTTTAGCTTTATCGTTTGCTGCACAACTGACTCCAGAAGCTAAAAATTACGCTGTATTTTTAACATCAGATTATGCAAACTATACATCAACTAAGGCATTTCCATTTCGCCTAATTACCCAGATTCCTCCTAATGCTATGGCAGTAGTCAAAGAATATATTGAGAAATAACTCGTACAACGCGGCGTAAATTACGTTGTTTCAGTGCTAGCATCTTGAATCATCCGCTCACATTTTGGGCTTTTTGAAGATTGAAATAACCAATCTTCGTTCCAAATATCACTACCTTGAAAGGACTAATTTCTAGGACTTACGCACTGTACAAATGCATCGTGGTGTGAATTAACGATGCTCCCGGTTGTTTCAGGCTTTTCTTAACGATACTGCGATGCCTACGGCGGTAAACTACGCAAATAGACCATGCTGTAGGGGCACAGCATTGCTGTGCCCTTACAAAAAATGTAGTTTTTAACTTTATTACGCTTGGTGTTAAGACTAAAACTCGTTGTTCAAGCCAATTTTTTCGGGGTTGCTGAATGGCGGTATGAATCCTTGTAAAGACTAGCAATTGCTAGTTTTTACAAGGATTTTGATATCATCCACAATCGTTTTCATATATCAAATCAGCAACGCTTCACAAATCAAATCAAAGCACTAATATAACTGTATCTTATTAGATTAATAAACCTTCTGACAGAGAAAAAACTTCAATTCTCGTTTTCTCCAGATTTTAATAACATCATACTTGATTGTTCGATAGTAGACAATCACACTTATAGATTTAATTTGTATTAATTTTTTTAAATCTTCGCTTCAACATAGAGAAACAAAATCAATATTTTGTCTTATATATTGCTATTAACATAGTATATATACGTAAATAATATTGTATTAAGTTTTAATAATTACTCATGATTCAAACTTGATACATCTACATATGCAGACATTAGTCACAATGATGAATCTTGATAATCTGATCTCATCTGTGCTTTCAAGAACATTTAAGTCTTTATTTTAATACTTTATTTATAACAGTAATATTACTGTATTTTTATAATACATACTATCAGTAGTTTGAAATCTATACTAAATTTTTACAATAAAACAAAACATAAAGATATTAACTTTATAGTATCTTTGTTAAAAATATTATGAACTTATTACTGGTAAAAAACAGAAGGACGGCGTAAGAACTAAATATATTCTAACAAGATTCCTACACATAATAGCCAAAAACACAACATGATTGAGGCTGATTTGTGGAATAAAAATTCATTTCAGCTATCATACAGCGTCATCGAAACAGCAAATTCAAAAACCAACACTTCGTACACTTAATTTAAACCAATGAAACTCTACACACCTCTTGAAATTGAACAACTTCGGGATGACGAAGACCTTCCCTATCTCATTGAAATTATGGAGTGGGTTAAAAATTTTTTGGGAAGACCTCATCCTCAATTAGGAAGACCTGGTGCAGTTTGCCCTTTTGTACCTCATTCTCTCAGAACAAACAATACTCGTCTGGGAGTTATTCACACAAAAGATTTATACCCAGAACAAATAGAAAATATTGTCAGACGCTACCGAGATATCTTCCTAGAGATGGATGTTAAGCAGCAGGAATTAAAAACTAGTAAAGCTTTTTTACTTATCTTTCCTGATATTCATATAGACGAAGCTCCTAAACTGATAGACAATGTTCAACAAAAACTGAAACCTTTGTTTGTTGAATCAGGACTAATGCTCGGAGAATTTCATAAACGTAATGAAAGTCCTGGTTTACATAACCCAAACTTCCGTCCACTTCGTAGCCCTATCCCCTTGTTAGCTATCCGGTTTATGGTTGAAGCCGACCTGCCTTTTCTTGTAAGTCCATCTGACCCACACTTACGTATTAGGTATTTGGAAGCTTATTTCAAGCATTTTGGCCATAAATTTATAGATGAAACAAGGTTTAAAACTGCTTATCAAGCATTGGCTTTAGCGAAAGAACAAGTAGAAGCACAGAGTTTGGTGAGTCATTAAATGGTTATGAAGGTTTCAATCAGCTATAAGTTATCACCTAGCACTGTTTGCTGATAACTGATAACTGATATAAGACTTGTATTAAATGTTTGTAAAAGCGACCTACTGTTTTAGCTATCTTCTTTTCTGTTAGGAGTTCTGTGTTTTGTGTTCCCTGTTTTCTCCTCAAAATTTCTGAAAGATTCCAATGCACCACTTCAAGCATTGCTGAATTCTGACTTTTTCACTTAAGTAACTCTACGACCTTGACAGATAGTTGTAGTCAGACATGGGACTACACCATCGTTATGAACAGTGATAAAATCAGCTCGTTTACCTAGTTCGAGACTGCCGCGATCGCTAAATAAGTGAATAGCTTTCGCTGGATTATTGGTTTGCTCATCTAGGTAAGCGAAGTTGAAGTTTGTTTCAGGTTGCAACATGGGTTGATTTTTCCTGAGGAAGATTGAGGATTTTATTAAACGCAGAGGGGCGCAAAGTGGGGCGCAGAGTAACGCAGAGTTGGGAATTATGTTTTTAGCTTTTATTCTTTACCCTTTGATTGGATATCGGGCGACTTCTTGTCCTGTGATGTAGACAGATGCGATCGCATGGAATTATTTTTTGAAAATGACTTTACAAAATAATATGATGTCCGGTAAAAGACTTATTATTTAGCCTGACGCAAACAGAAGTCGGAACGGCGATCTAAACTGGGGAATTTCGGCGATTAGTCGGACATGATATAACTTGTGTATTGGGGATTAAGTAAAATGGCTAAAGAAATAGAGCGCAAATACTTAGTGGTGGGAGATAGTTGGAGAGTATTAGCTGAAGGTAGTGTCTATCGTCAGGGATATATTCCTACGCAAGATAAAGTAACTGTACGTGTACGTATAGTGGGGGAAAAAGGTTATTTGACTATTAAAGGCCCGACTATTCAATATTCGAGATTAGAGTTTGAGTATCCTATTCCTATTAAAGATGCTCAAGAAATGCTTGAGACGTTGTGTCAACGTCCATTTATAGAAAAAACCAGATATAAGATAGAGTCGGGCGGTTTGATTTGGGAAATAGATGAATTTGAGGGTGTTAACAAAGGATTAATCTTAGCAGAGGTTGAACTCAGTGACGAAAACCAACAAATTCAACTACCAACTTGGATTGGAGAAGAAGTTTCTCATGACTCCAGATATTTCAACAGCAATTTAGTAAAACATCCTTTTTCACAATGGTAATTGTTGAAATATTGGCGAAATTTTAAGTTTGCAAAGAAGTTTTTGCTCAGATAGGATTGATAAAATCATGTCCAGCCGCCTATTTCGGCGTCAGTCAAAGGCTTCTCTAATTTGGTATATTCTGTCTGAGCAGCCCGCAATACGTGTTTCATCTGCACTGGTTCGCCAGCGTCGGCAGCCAGAAAAGCTGCATTTAAGGCTATATTACGGATATTACCGCCAGCTACATTTAGCCGCGCCAGTTGTAGGGCATCCAAGTCTGCGGTTGGTGTGTTGGCTGGAAAGACGCGTCGCCAAATCTCAGCTCGTTGTGCTGTGTCGGGGAAGGGGAACTGCACCACGAAACGAATGCGCCGCATAAAGGCTGTATCAATTGCGCTCTTCAAATTAGTAGTGAGAACTGCTAAGCCTGGGTAGCTTTCCATACGTTGCAACAAATAGCTGACTTCAATGTTGGCGTAGCGATCGCGTGCATCTTTGACTTCACTGCGTTTACCAAATAGAGCGTCAGCTTCATCAAATAACAAAATCACTCCACCTTGTTCGGCTGCATCAAACACCCATCGCAGATTCTTTTCTGTCTCGCCAATGTATTTACTGACTACCGATGACAAGTCAATGCGATACAAATCTAGGCGCAATCTATGTGCCAGCACTTCTGCGCCCAAGGTTTTACCTGTGCCGCTACCACCTGCAAATAAGGCGCTGATTCCCAATCCTCGCCCACCCTTGCCAGCAAAACCCCAATTGTTATATACAGTACTCCGTTGCCGCACATGCGCCGCAATTTCACGGAGAACTTGTTTCTGGGCTTCTGGTAATACTAAATCTTCCCAATCACCAGATGGCTCAATTCGTTGGGCGAGTTCATCCAAGCGGGGACGTGCTTGCACGCGACAAGCATCCCATAAAATCTCACCAATATCGTTTTCTGGTGTTTGTGCTAGTTGTCCTGCGGCTTCTGCACAAGCAGCACGAATGGTTGCGGCACTCAAGTTAAACTGCTCTACTAAGGTTTTGACTTGTCCGTTCATCTGCGGTGCAATCGCTGTTAGTGCATCTTGCCAAACTACACCTTGTTCTTTGACTGTTGGTTGATGTACGTCAAAACTAACTACCAAGCGCTGTGGTAGGCGCATTCGTTCCCGGCTGGTAACGATTAAAAAGCCGTTGGCGCGTTCGATGAAATGAGCGATCGCATTTAGCCGCGCTGTATCATTGCTATCGAGTTCGTTGCAATCCAGGAGTAGGGCACACCTACTTAAAATTGTCTCACGAGTCCACAACCGCATGAGATTATCCAACTCGCTCGGTGCTTGGGGAATGACTTGTGCAGGCATTACCCACAAACTCAAACCCTGGAGTTGACAAATTCGGGCGGCAATGGCACGTTTACTGAGAGTTTCAGTACCACATAACTGCACTATTGGCAAGTTATTTACCTTATGAGTTTGCGACCACACGGCTACAACTCGCTCTGCTAGCTGTTGGTGGGACGGTACTAAATCGCTAACTTCTTGTAACGGTTCAATGATGCCAGCTAGTCGTTCGTCAAGGTATTGGATGCCTGTGAGATAATGCAAAATCCGCTCGTCAATTCTCACGGGACTGAGGGTTAGGGCATGAGCATCGCCAATCTGAATTAACCGCCAATGACGTAAGGGAGCATTTGGGGCGATCGCATCCCAGTGGACGTGAGGTAAAGTTGCTAAAGCTAAACTTAAGGTTGGGTAAGCTCGCTGTGGATCGGCGTGAACAATAGCACATAATTTGCCAAAATCTCCATTCAATTCCATACCTGCACACAACAGCAACAAATCACGTTCAAAGGATGAGAGGCTAAACATCTTGCAGACTCTATCCAATGCCGATGGTGCAGGCATAGCAGCAGCAGCTTCTTGGAGGGCTTGCTGTAAATTTTCGTAGTTTTTGGCCTCAGATTGATTTTGCGATCTGGCAGCGTGATTTTCTAAAATACCACGAACTACGGCTAGTGCTGCTGACAGGTAGCGGTAGTTTGCCCGATCCCAATTGATGGTTGTAGCATTCATGAAATTGTCACCTGGGGCGAATCATATTCGCCAGACTGATTTTTGTGCAATGGACTTTCTGCTCCGTCTACTCGCACCCGTACAATATAAGTTCCTGGCTTCACATTTTTAACAGGAATAGCGATCGCATCAGTATCTTCAGTGCGTGGTGCAACTAAGAAAGAGTAGGCTACCAGACTTTGGGCTGACACATCGCTCAACAGCAAAACTACCCGCTGTGCTTTGCCAATTTTGGGATGAAATTTAACAGTAATTTCTGCTGAGCGGAAATTGCCACCGTTATTTTCCACTTGACCAACAAATGCCGTAATTGTTGGATGTAAGACAAAAGCTGCAACATTTGATTCAACTATATGCTCCGTTTGTCCTGTGTTGCCTATTGTCAAATGTACCACTTGGATACTCTGCACACTTGGGTACAAATCTGCTGGGACTAACAAGCTAATTTGCGTTTCTTTCACATCTTGAGGTACTAGTAATGTCTCCGTGTTACTCAATCGAATTCTGGTGATATCACCGCGTAACCGCTTCCCACGAATCATTAATGTTGTGCCAGCAACAATCATTTGCTGATGTTCGGTTTTTGCCAGAACTGTCACTTGTTCAATATTCGGTTGAGACAAAGGCATCATGTAAAAGGCTTCAAGATCGTCAGATTTGCTACTCTCAATCAATATCATTGATGCCAAATAGGTAGCTGAAGGTCGATAGTGGGTTTGTAAAGCAGACCATAACTTAGAAGTTTCTTCCATGTTAAAAAACTCTGGAGTCAATTTTATCTGCCCAATTTGCTCAGCTAAATCAGATACAGACACCCCAGCCACAGCTTGCGAAAAAGCACTTGAGGTATTGGTTGTAGATGCATTTATCAGAGTATTCTCAATCAGATCCGCTGTAATACACTGGGTTTTATGTAACAAATGCATTGCGTAACCTAGTAAAAGCTCTGACTGAAAATCCTTGGCTCCATAGGCTGTTAATAAATAGTGGAGATCGAGAGCTAGTGGTGGAGTCGTGGAGGGCAAATTTCCATTCAGACGTGAGTGCCTGCTACGAAATTCCTGAGATACCCAATCGACATTGCGATTCTGCGTCACTTGATAGAGAAAGAGGTTGAGTTGAGCGCGTTCGTCAGCTTCAACTGAAATGCGATCGGGCGGTAGGGCAGTTACAATCACATCACCAACACTAGCAGCGATCGGATCGCTGACTAAACCGTTTTCCAGCAAAACTTTTAGTACTGCTGTCACGGCGGCTATAGAGAGTACGTTACTCATCCTCGTTCCTCATGGCAATAGCACATTTTAATCATGTACGCCAGGACACATTCACAGAATATATTTTGCAAAACTTTAAATATTTTCTACGAAAGACTATCGGCGTCGCATGGAGTACTGAGGACTGGGAATCACTTACTATGTAATATAAAATACCTTTAACTTTTAATCCTCAATACCCTGTTTGCAGTCCTAGCTGAATATTAATCAGGAACTAATTTCAACTATCATAAGTCTCAACTTTAAGCATTTTATCAAATTATGAGCATTATTTTAAGTTGCTAATATGCTAAGCTGAGTGTAACTAGATAAGCACAAGTAATATAAATTACTAAGACTTTACATAATAAACAATCAAACAACCAAAAAATTTGTAATACTGTAAGAAATGACGAGCTAAGCCAAAAGACTTTGCTCCCGACTTCGGAATTATTACGTAATACTATAGGACTCCTATTTGATTTTTGAAAAAACTCGCCCTCTACTCGAACAAGCCGATTGCCTACAGACGCCATTAATCCCGTCTCTAGCTACTCACTACCTACGTAAATAAGTTCAAAAATCAAAGCGGATTCCGATAGTACTATCCCTAACTAAACTTAACACTTTAAAATAACTAGGATGGGTTCCCCCAGATGAAATCCCCACCTTCTTCAAATTCTTGGAATGGTCGCTTCGTCGGTGATAACCAGCGGTATCGTTTAGACCGACGGTTAGGCGGAGGTGGCATGGGAGAAGTCTTCCTGGCAATGGACACCCGTGTAGGTCAGCAGGTAGCGTTAAAGTTGCTCAAAGATACGCTGGTAGCTTCACAAGAAATGAGAAAGCGTTTTGAGCGTGAGGTAGCAGTTTGTGCTGCTTTACAAAGTGACCACATCGTGAAAATTAGTGATTGTGGAGTCACTCCCGAAGGCTTTCCATTTTACGTGATGGAATATTTACGGGGACAAACCCTCAGACAATTATTGCTGCGTGAAAAGCGGCTATCTGTCGATCGCACTGTCAAAATTATGGCGCAAGTTTGCAAGGGTCTACAGCTTGCCCATCAAGGAGTGACTCTGCAACGAGATGGAGGAAAAAGCACTGAGCATATTAAGGTAATTCATCGTGACCTGAAACCAGATAATATATTTCTAGTGCCTACGGATTTGGGAGAGTGGGTAAAGGTTTTAGATTTTGGTGTTGCCAAAATCCGTAGCGAATCTTCGGAAAATACCAACATTACAAATATCACGAGTACATTCATTGGTACATTTCGTTACGCACCTCCTGAGCAAATTCAAAGTGATAAAAACCTCGATGCTAGGGGAGATATTTACAGCTTAGGGATTATCCTTTACGAAATGCTGAGTGCAGCCGATCCATTTGGGATTAGCATTAAGGGTAGTCATATCAGCGAAGCTTCCTGGGTATTAGCTCATGCTTATGAGCCACCAAAACCACTGCGGGAGCAACCAGGCTGTGAGAATTTGCCTGAACAATTGGAAGCTGTGGTGATGAAATGCCTCCACAAAAACCCAGCTAACCGATTTGCCACGGTAGAAGAACTCAATCAAGCTTTGCAAGCTGCTGCCAAATTTGTCACAGGTACTAGTAGTGTACTCGGACAGACTAATGTGCAGCAGCGACCTTCCTACAACCAAGGTTCAAATCACGAAACTGTTCCTAGACAATCGAACGACGACACCATTCTTCGTCCTCCTGCTGCCTACAATCAAGGTTCAAATCACGAAACTGTTCCTAGACAATCAAGCGACGACACCATTCTTCGTCCTCCAGATGCCTACAATCAAGGCTCAAATCACGAAACTGTTCCTAGACAATCGAGCGACGACACCATTCTTCGTCCTCCAGATGCCTACAATCAAGGCTCAAATCACGAAACTGTTCCTAGACCATTTAATCTGATTGAGCAAAGCCAACCTGAGGAAACTATTCCTCGGCTACCTACTGGGTACAATCAAGGTTCAAACCACGAAACTGTTCCTAGACCATTCAACCCAGTTGAGCAAAATCAACCTGAGAGCAACAATCCCCAACATACTCCCGTGAATAACCCGAACGCCAGCAAACCGGATGCAACCTTGTTTCAACCGCGACCGGCATCCAATCAAGGCGGAGTACAAGTACCACCAGATAAAACTTTATATCAACCGCGACCTAGCTCCAATCAAGGCGGAGTACAAGTACCGCCAGATAAGACTTTATATCAACCACGACCTGTTGCTAATCAAGGTACACCGCAAGTACCACCAGATAAAACGTTGTATCAGCCCCGGCCTCTATCTCAACCCAACAGACCAGAAGTACCACTAGATAGAACTTTGTATCAACCGAGACCTGTATCTCAACAAGGCAGACCACAAGCGCCAACTGATGACACTATTTACCAACCAAGAGCAAATGACCACCCAGCAACGGGAACTACTCCCAATTTATTGCGAATCTTGGGAGTCATCTTAGCAATTGGACTGACTTTAGCAGTAGTAACATTTATATATCAATGGCAATCTTCTAGAAACTCAAACAACAACCAAAGTTTGTCTAATAGCGATCGCATTTACCGAGAAGGGGGAAAGGGGAAAGGGTAAGGGGAAAAGGGTAAGAATTCAAAACAGGGGGAAAAGGTTAAAGGGTAAAGGGTAAAGGGTAAGAATTCAAAACAGGGGTAAAGGTTAAAGGGTAAAGGGATAAATTTAACCTTTCCCCCTTTCCCTTTCCCCCTTCCCCTTCTTCATAGCTAATAGTTCCAAATCGCATTGTCATTAATTTTGATTGTTGGTCAGATCCCCGACTTCTTCAAGAAGTCGGGGATCTGAGCATCGTTAGTAGTACACTGTAGCCGAAGTTTGCCTACTTCTAACAATTATTGATAGATTTATCACACGGTATCTTTTAGTGTATAAACTCAATAATTAAGCCAAAAATATTTATGGTGATTTGTCGCAAATATTAACTTTATAAGAATAATTCAGAACTCAGGAGCGGAGCCGGAGACGCTCCGCCTCCGGTCAGAATTCAGTATCAATTCTGTACGAGTGGGTAATGAATATTGGTTAAAAGCGAGTGGAATGGTGGGTGAAAGTAGTATTAAATATTCTCGCCTTAAAACTCTATCCCTTTATGAATAGAGTATTCTGAATTCTGTATTCTGTATTCTGACTACTGGTTTATAATACTGCTAATCATGCAGAATATAAAGAAATATTATAAATAATAAATAGTATGGAAAGAAGTGTTATTAATGCTAGCCTTTCGACTGAAAACCTAACCTTTCGTCCAGGTGATACTCCTGCCTCCTTTGAGGTAACTGTCAATAATGACAGCGATCGCTTTGTGAATTTTCAGATAGAAATTACCGCCGCCGGAGAAAGCCGCAACCCCGGATATCGCTGGTACAAACTTCAACCAGAAGTGGCAGCAGCTAAGCCACCAGGCAGTAGTACGATATTCCAAGTCATCATATTCAATACGCCCATAGTGGGTTTTGTCGGCACTGTTAACCTGATGGTGAAGATTTTTTCACCACAGTTAGCACAACAATGCAGACTTGTGCTGCGCCTGAAAATTGAGCGAGACAATAGACCAACACATTTAAGTTTAGAATTACCTGTGCGAGAGTTCCAAGTTTATCCCCGCAATTCTGTAGATATACCAGTACGGGTGCGGAACTTGAGTCAACAACCAACAAATGTGGTGCTACGTTTTACAGGTGTCGATCCTTCTTGGCTGACTAACAGTGCAGAACGGCGATTAGCCGTAGATCCAGGTGGTATAGCAGAAGCCACATTCCAATGCCAACCTCCCTCTGTCGTCCAAGCGCCCAGTCAAAACTATCCTTTTGCCATTGAAGCTGTTAGCAATAATGGTTACCCAACTAGTACTCAAGGCAATATTGAAGTTTTACCTGTGGGTTTTGTAGAATTTACGACCACAAAAAAACAGCTAAAAATTCCCAGTAAATCGGCATGGTTACCCGACTGGAAATCTGATACAGCCTCTTTTGAATTGTTATTTAAAAATGCTAGTAACTTAAATCAGCAACTAGATGTGCAGGTTCAAGGAAGAGACGAACGAAAATGTAGTTTTAAGAAGTTTCCCGAAATCGCCAATTTAAATTTAGGAGAGACAACTAAAGTTATTCTCGATGTCAAAACAAAACGTCCTTGGGTAGGAATAGGTAAAACTTTATTGCTGGAGGCCAAATCGGAATTATCCGACCAACGTTTAGGTAGTACAGACCCCGCCACCCAGACCTTAGAAGTCCAGGTTTTGCCGATTATACCTCTGTGGTTACAATTAGCGGCGATCGCATTATTAGCAGCACTGATAGCATGGATAGTACAACCCAGAGGTGTCATGCACACACGTTCTGTGAACTCAGTGCGTTTTAGTGGCATTGGTTTGTCTGTCGTCAGTGGTTCAGATGATTGCACATTGAGACTTTGGAGCATCGGTGGCGATCGCCTAGACCCAGATGACAGAGTAACATATCCTGGGCAGCCTATAGCTTGTGAGAAACCGCAACAACGCAAAGGTTTGATGGCCATTACCGATGACGCCGTACAAGTCTTACGCTTCATGCCATTACAAAACGATCGCGCTGCGGTTGGTCTAGATAATGGTGTAATTGAATTGAGGGATGTACCCTCAGGTGCTAAGATTAGCGAACTTCAAGATCTTAAAGATCCAAAAGCAAAAGGCGATCGCGTTTTTGATTTAGCTTTCACTCCCAACTCACTGAATTTATTTAGTGGTTATGGCAGTGGTAAAGTGAGATTATGGTCAAGACCAGCGTCTAACACTAACTTCCTGCCAGAACCGCAAGCGATCGATGTCCAAAGTACATTAAAATTATCAGGTTTCCAAGTCCGCGCCTTAACTCTCAGTCCAGATGCCACAACTCTCGTAATTGCTGGAAACTTTAAGCGCTTCATATTATGGCAGTGGAATCAAACTCAAATTAATAAACAATTTCCAGGTTTATCAGTGCAAAATCTGGAAAAATTAGATGAAAGAGTCGGGCGTGAAGACTATATTTGGGCATTAGCTTTTGTTCCTAACTCCACAGAAAAAATCCTCGCAACCTCTGATTCTGCGGGATACATCACAATTTGGAATTTAAATCGCTGCCAAATTCTGAAAAATCCCAATCCCCAAGTACAAGTAAATGAACTAAATTGTCCGCAAATAGACCGCTGGTCAGCCTCGAAAACATCTGTGCGTAGTTTGGCATTTAGTGAAGATGGTAATCTGCTAGTGAGTGGTGGCGATGATGGACGAGTCGTAGTTTGGTACTTAACCCCCGAACATAAACTCGACAAAACAAAAGCCGCAGAAGGTAAAACAATTTACCAAAGCTCTAAAAAAATCAATAGTATCGACTTGAAAACTAATCAAGGAACCATGATTGTGAGTGGTAGTGAAGATTTTCAGGTCAAACTACACCGCATCAAATAACGGAGTCGATGATATGCAAGCTAAATTCAATCCACTGCAAGTTTTTATCAACCCGCCTGATATTCAATTTGGGATGCCGGGAGACACCATTATTCTCTATGTAATTGTTAGTAATCAGGGAGATCGAAGTGCTGTTATTGACTTATATTTTGTTTTTGATGAAGTATTTCAAAATTTAACAGGCTGGTCTAGTTCTCCTAGAGAAAGTTTAGCATTAGCTCCAGGACAAAATAGCGACGAAGTAATATTTGAATTTCAAATTGCTCCTGATGCTTTTCCAGGAACCTATGACTATACCTTAGTAGTAGACTCCCCTCAACATTATCCCCAAGATACTCCTTTAACCTTCCCAAACGAAATTAAGGTTCTGCAAAAAGAACAGACCTCCATTCGGGTAAATGACCCGACATTTTCCATTAGACCTAACACTAATCCGAACAAGCAATTGACTTTCAATTTTAGTGAACCTTTGCAAGTCGAGGTGATAGTTGACAATCGTTCTTCTCGTGTAGACCGTTTCCGCTTGACTTGCCCAGATTTAGACGACGACTGGTTCACAATTAATTATCCAACGACTGGATTTGAGGGACAAGGATTAGTGTCCGACGTGACAGCACTCGAACTTAACCCTGCTGCTCAAGGTCAAATATTGTTGAAATTTCATCCACCTGCGGATACCATCGCCGGCAGTTATTCTCCGACAATCCGCTTATATTCGGAAAACTCTCCAGATTTAGTGCTACTAGATTTGGTATACATCCAAATTCCGACAAATTATCGCCTAGATATAGAACTCAATACCATTTTGGGACAAGTTAGCCGGAGTCTTGGCAAGTATGAATTATCACTGGCTAACCGGGGTAACATTGTCCGCGAACTGGCATTGAGCTTAAAAAGTCGAGACGAAGAAGAACTATATACTTACACTTTTGAGCCTACTGAGGTGAGATTATTACCTAGTAGAAATGCTATAGCAAATTTGATGGTCAAACCTAAACCTTGGTGGCGACGACCGTGGTTTGGTACTGGGCTAGTTATCAACTTTAGAGTTGATATTAAAGACCAACAAAGTTTACCTTTACCTAACACATTGCCTCAGGGAACTTTGGTATGGAAACCTCGACCTTGGTGGCAATTTCTCCTGTTAATTTTAGCAGTTTTGGGATTATTGGGAGGCATAGGATTCATTATTTGGCGAATTTTAAATCCCGATCCTTTGAGATTGGAAAATTTTAGTGCTAATAACCCTCGAATTACTGAAGACGAAGATGAAGTAGCTTTGAGGTGGGAGATTCACAATTATCAACAGTTACAAAAGCTAGTTCTCACAACCAAAGGTTCACAACCAATTCAGCCAATTACCTATGACTTCCGCAATGGTATTCCAGAGTTACTAGGTAAAGGCAGTGCTAATGAAATACCTCCTTGTCAGGTGCAAGAAAAACAAGAACTCATTTGTAGCAATGTGAAAACTGGCGTGAAAACCAAAGGTAATTATACTTTTGAATTACAAGCTTTTTATCGTAACGGTATACAATTATTTTCGAGAAAAGAGCAAGTAGCAACCCAAACAACTCAAGTAGAAATAGCTGAAAAGCAAATTGCTCAAGTGATTAATTTTCAAGCAGATAAAACACAGTATACAAAAGGTCAAAATATTCTTTTAAGTTGGGCGATCGCTCGTCCCTTATTGCTGGCACAAATTCAAGTTACGGGAAGTGCCGATGATGGTACATCCTATGGTGAACCAGTTACTTATAAATTTAATCAAGGTAATATTACCGATCCGAAATTGCAAAAATTATGCACACAACAAAATCAACAGTTGCAATGTACAAATATTCCTCTACCAGCATATAAAGCCGGAAAATTTGCCTTTGAAATCAAAGCTTTTCCTAATAATGGAAGCCAAAAAATTGATTCTAAAAAGACTGAATCAAAAATAGCAATATTACCAAAACCATTTCAGATTGTTTCTTTCACAATTAACGGTAGCGAACAACCAAATCTAGAACTCAAGGAAGGAGCAACTGCCACTCTGAGTTGGAGAGTAGAAGGAGAAAATATTCAAGTTAAACTTCAACCATACGGCAATAATGTTGCACAAGTTGGTTCAATAAAGCTTCCAGTCAATCTAGCTTTCCCGACTCAAATTGCACTGGAAGTTAATGATATATCTGGTAACCAGCAACCCCAGCAGCGAGGATTTGCAATCAAAGTCATCCCAAAACCAGAGCCTACTCCCATACCTCCCATTAACCCAATTGCACCTACTCTCCCACCCACCAGTAACCCGTTTAGGAGTCCTTTATTTTAGAGGTATCCTATGGAAAATTTGATAGATTATACTTTTTGGGCGATGTGAAAAGCAGAGATATACGAAAGTTGCAAACTGCCTCCAAAATCATCTTCGATGCGATGCTTCAATGCTGAAAATAAAGAATCTTTGCTATGTGGATCTAATTTTATGTATCCTGAGTAAGTGTTTAAAAGTGTTAAATATTCATCAGTAGTATATGTTACTTCTGATACAGATTGTCCAGATATTAGGTTTTTGAATTGCCCGGAATCAATAGCCATATTTCCTAATTCTCTCAAGATATATTCTTGAGTTTCTCGGTCTTCATAGCGATCGAGAGATGGAGTATGTAATTGATAGATTTCCGATAAGCTTTTGTATACTTCATAGCTGGGTTGAAGTTCTTTGTTCCACAATAAAATTAGATGGCCACTTTCTTTGAGAGTATTTGCGGCTTTTGGACATCTTATTTCCGGTGATATCCAATGAAAAGAACTGGCTGCTAAAACGGCATCAAATTCAAGTGGCTTGAGTTCCCACTCTTCAAAGGATATGTTTTCAATCTCTACATTGGAATACGGTTGACAATTGTGTTGGACTAGCTGGAAAAAATCTGGATTGGGTTCCAAGCAGATTATTGAGCAACCCAATTGAGCAAATGCTACCGTTGCAGTTCCAGGACCACATCCCAGTTCGAGAATTTTTGAATCAGTGAAGAGTTGAGCAACTTCCACAACTTGCTCAATCAAAGCCTGAGGATAGCGGGGCCTTGCCTGATTATAAGCTTGTGCTGCCGGAGAATACCAATTTTTGCGCTGTTCGAGGTCTGTGTTGGAGTAGCTGATTATTGTTTGTTTTAGGTCTTTCATTTTCTCAAAAAGCGTAAAACTTTGCCTGTCGTGGCTTTTGCTAGCTTAATTCCTGGTTTTATCAACAGTTCGGCGTCTTTGCCCATTTGACAACAAAGGTTTTCGCAAGGGTACTACCTCGGCTTCGCTACTTTCGCGTGCTACCCGAATCAGTAATCCAGCAGCGATCAAACTGGCAATCATCGAATTACCACCATAACTGAACATCGGTAAGGGTAAGCCCGTAGTTGGTAGAGAACCTGTAGCAACACCAATGTGCAGCAATGATTGTCCTACCATCAAAACCGTTACACCGATCGCCACGAGTCGATGCACTGAATTTTTCGCCTTCAGCGCCACGATTAATCCCATAGTCGCAAATATAGCTAAAAGTACCAACAGCACCACACTGCCAACAAAACCAAACTCTTCAGCGAACACGGCAAAAATAAAATCAGTGTCTTGAATTGGTAAATAAAACAGCTTTTGTTGGGAAAGCCCAAATCCCGCTCCCCAAGTTCTACCAGAACCAACAGCTAGTAGACTTTGCACCAACTGGTAACCATCTCCTGTGGCATCCGCCCAAGGATTGAGAAACGACATCACCCGTTTACGCTGATACTCTTTGATGCTAATACTCAGTACTGCCAACATCACTCCACCGATCGCTGTTCCTCCCAAATACTTGTAAGGTAACCCAGCGGCTAAGGCAATTAGCCAAATAGTCATGCCACAAAGTGCTGTTGTACTTAAATTAGGCTGGGCAAGAATTCCTAAAAGTACCAAACCAAAAATAACCAGCCAACCGCAGCGAACCCGCCAACCAATTCGTTCCCACTGACCAAAAAGCCGCGCACTCTGTAGCACCAAAAACGGTTTAATCAATTCCGAAGGTTGAATGGGAATTGGCCCGATCGCTATCCAACGCGCTGCATCAAAAGCCTTTTTTCCCAATCCTGGGATCAGCGTTATGAAAATTAATGTCAAAAAGACCATCAAAAACCAATGGGATTGTCCCAAAATTTTCTGCAATGGCGAATTAACAATAATATTGAATCCGATTAAAGCAACTAAAACCCAAAGCAGTTGCCGCTTAAAGTAGTACAAGCCATCATTATGACGCGCATCAGCAACGGGATAGGATGCTGAAAATAGCATGATCAAGCCGACGAACAGCCAAATCAATGTTAACCAGCGCAATAACCGCGCTTCTAATGCCCAGTTGGAGACGGAATTATCAAAAATTGGAATCAGGCGGCGTAGATTCACGATCGCTATAAGTGAAAAGTTAGGAATTAAAAGTTAGGAATAAAACTCATAAATCATAACTCATAACTCAGTAATCTGATCCACTGTTTTTACAATACAGCTAGTATAATTTACTACTAAAATTCAAATTGAGCAATCAGTAACTTTTGCCAGGTGTTTATGTCTGGCGATCGCCCAATCTCCGTGAAGCCAATGTTAATTGCATAATTCGGATTAAATCAAACTCTTGTGGGGTGGGCATCTTGCCCGCCTTAGTTATGCAACGCATTGACAGGAAAGACAAAATATATCAATCAGATACCAATCTGAAAAATGACTTGATACAATTACAGCAAATTTAAAGTTGGTGAAGTATGCAAACTAAGTCTGATAGGTAGATATAAAGCCTGTTTTACTTCTGACTTCTGACTTCTGAATTCTGAATTCTGATGTAACTGCTTGTTTTTTCATGGATACAGGAATTTCAATCAAAAACTCAGTTCCTTGTCCCGGTTCTGATATACATCTGAGCGTTCCTCCATGTTTTTCAACTATAATTTGATAGCTAATTGATAAACCCAATCCTGTACCTTTACCAACAGGCTTAGTTGTGAAAAATGGATCGAATAATCGTTCTTTAACTGCTTCTGTCATTCCTGAACCATTATCAGCAATTCTGATCGTACACTTATTTTCAATGACTTCCGTAGTAATTGTGATGGTATTAGGATGAGCATGAATTTCTGCAATTCTTCGTTTACTGTTATAGTTATCGAGAGCATCAATTGCATTACTAATAATATTCATGAATACCTGATTGAGTTGACCAGGATAGCAATCTACCAAAGGCAAATTTCCATAATTTTTGACTAGTTTGATACCAGGATGATCGACGCTACTCTTAAAGCGATTTTGTAAAATTAATAGTGTACTGTCCAGCCCTTGGTGAATATCAACACTTTTCTTTTCCGCTTCATCGAGGCGGGAGAAATTCCTCAAAGACAGCACAATTTCCGAGATCCGTTCGGCTCCTAATTCCATTGAATTGAGGATTTTAGGCAAATCTTCTAGTAAAAAATCTAACTCAATTTCCTCAATATATTTGTGAATTTCTGGCATAGGATTGGAATAAAATTGCTGGTAAAGATGCACCAGCCTCAGCAAAGCTTCTGTATAATCTCTTGCATATTTCAAATTTCCGTAAATAAAATTAACAGGATTATTAATTTCGTGAGCAACTCCCGCAACTAATTGCCCTAAACTAGACATTTTCTCAGCCTGAACTAATTGGGCTTGAGTTTGCTGGAGTTCCTTGAGAGAGTTTTCCAATTTTTTAGCTTGAGCCTCGGCAATTTCCGCTAGATTTTCCTTGATTTGTAGCGCACTGCGTAATTGCGCTCTTTGTTGTTTCAGTTCACCTGTTAATTTTTTGGCATCAGCCAAAGCGGTATTCTGAGCTTGCAATAAAAACAGAAAATCAACAATTGGGTCATGAATTGCAAAATCTTTGAGCTTGATACCCAAAGGAGCAAGACTAGTTGTATCTGTAATCCAAGGAGAACCTAAGAAAAATATCACCTCCTGCTCTGGGTGATACATCATCTGACCCTTGAGCTGCATTCCATTGTGCAAAAACTCTAAGATAAACAGCGCACGAGACTGTTTACTAATAGCATCAAAATCGACCAAAATTTTTGGTCGATTGATTTGGAAATGCTGCTCAATCAATTTACCAACTAGAGGTTCCGGACTAATACGTTCTAAAACATCACCAACTTGTACAATTTCGCGATCGCGGCTAAATGCAAAATGGAAAGGAAAAGCTTTCGCCAGTAACTCTGGTGAAAGCGTCAGGTAAGGAGGAGCCATGCTGCTGTCCTGCGGTCAATTTGGTTTATAAAACAGGAGTCAGAATACATAATTCATACTGAATTCTGACTCCTGAGTTCTGAATTCTTCTTATAAATCACTAAAAATTCATCATGTTCACCACCTTCATCTCGACTCTGGGTTTGGGTAATATGAACTTGTGTATCAAACCTAGTTCCCAATCCCTTGACTAAACCAAGAATCATTGGCGTTAGGCCTTCTCTATCAGAGCGATAGTGTAAATTGAGGGAATTTTCTTCCATATCAGTACACTCAAATGATGGAGGCTGGAGTTTAGGAAAGCTAACTCCTACACGAGCATGAAGATTGTCCAGGTTTTCTAAAAATTCAGGTAGTGTATCTCCACTCATATCCATCATTTCGCCATAGCCTTCTTCGGCTGTGTACTGAACCCAGAATTCTCCAAAGGCTTGCATAATTTCTCTGGGAGATAAACCCAGAACACCACTAGCAGCTTTGACTAACCTATGGGTGATATCATCAGGATAACCTTCCATACTGATGAAAACATCTACATCCACCTCTGCTTTGTGCTTAATTACTTTCCAAGTTTCTTCGCCAAAGCGACTGCACACCATGTCTTGAATCGCCTTGTTCACTAATCCATACATGGAAGTCTCCTCTTGCTGCGCTTAATTTTGCTTCGTGAATTTGACCGAGACTCGACAATTAATTCCGACAAAATTTTCCGTTGTCAAACCTTAAAATGTCTGATTAGAGTTTTAAAAACCCAAAAAATCCGGAAAACTGTTCGCATTTTAATACTACGATGTAGTAAAGCTACAACCGTATTTATACCCTTTACTTTTACCTACACCTATGCATTGACTAGAAGCAATGAATTAGGGGACAAGTTATATTTGGAAATTTGGCGCTGAATTCCGTTAAAAAACTGTAAACGGGCATTCATAGCTTCTACAATAGCCCGTTTTATATTGATGTCATCTTCAATCATGCCAATTTGAGCTTCAATTACTGCCGCTAGCTTCGCTGCATGACTATCATCGATATTAATATGAACTTCAAAAAAGATCAGTGATTCTTTAGGTAAGGGGGCAGCACCGACAATTCCTTTATACAGTTGTGTATACAACGAGCTAACAATCCCTTCGGAAGCATAACAGACAGCACCCAGTGCAGCTAAATAGCCATACTTATACGGCATGTGTAAGTAGGTATCAATGAGGGCGCGAGTTTCAGGTGCAGTAGGTAATGCTGCTAAAGTTTCGTCGTGGATACCAAGTGCGCGGGTAAATTGACGAAACAATTCTGGGTGGCACTGACTTGCATCTCCTTGTCCCATTTCATCAAAGAGGTTTTCCAAAATGACTAACTGAGTACTTTCATCTTGGCAGCAAGACAAGATGCTAGCCAGGATACGATTAAATTCTTTGGAGAATTTATACATCTGCACAGCTAGTATCTGTACGTCTGGTAAGAATAAATTTCCAGTACTACACTGCATTAGGAACTCATGGTTCCATAGAGGATGATTATCGGTTATTTTTTGGAAGGAATTTTTAACTAAAGAAAGTGTCTGTGTCATCGTGATACTTGTATGGCTAGATGGAGGGGTTGGTCAATTAAGGGGCTAAAGAATGATTCATCTAGTGCGATATGTTCTGGAGTCACACGTAATTCCTGTAGGATTGGCATCGTATTGAAGCCAGCAATTTTAAGGGCATTAAAATAATCCTCAAGAGTTTTGTGAATCAGTTGCACATTTAGCCAGGAACCGTCTCGTTTCCAAATACGGCCAGGAAACTGTCGATCTCGCTTGCTGAAGTAGCCTTTACCCTGAACTTGAAAATAAAATGGATATCCTGGCTCCCGCATATATGGAAAGGATGGATGGGGAACACTAAATACAAATCGACCACCGGGACGAAGAACCCGTGCAACTTCCTTCATGCATTCTTCGGTCTGAGCAATTGTTAAATAATTAAATAGAAACACTGCAACAACTAAGTCGATTTCAGCATTATCAAACTGCTTGAGGTTGGTAGCACATCCTACTTCGTAGCTAATACCCAAAGCATCTTCTAGTTCTTGCAAGGTTGCTGCTTCAATCATGCTTTGAGAAAGATCTATTCCATGCACTTGTGCAGCTTTCCGTCGGCGTAATTCTCGGCTGCAATAACCTTCACCACAACCTATGTCTAGTACTCGCAATCCACTAACAGGTTCACAAAGTCCTAGCACGAAAGGGCGGGCTGTAAAGTCAGACAAGGAAATAGGTTCTCCTCTAATCCAATCTGATGCTGTGCGATTATATAAGTTTCTAGTTGACTGTTTATGATTTAATGTTGACATTTTTAATGAATTATTTATCTTTGATTTATGTTTGTATTCATCAATTTAATAATTGAAAACTTAAAAACTGATATATATGTTTTAACATGTCAACATTTAATTGTTAACGTTGATTTCACCGATTTTTACCTGCTGATTTTTTTCGGTTTAAATTGTATGATTTGGAGTTATAGCCAGCAAAAAGATGATTAACTTTGTAGTTTCTTCAAACAAAAACAACTTCAAATAATTCAATTTCATGAAATTATAATATTGTTAATTTGAAATTTACTTCACATAGTTTTATTTATATTTTTCAGATTTAACTTTATCTTGACTTTATTAAATTAGTTAAATTTTGCTCTTTTCATCAAGCTAAATAAGAGAAGTAAAACAGTATATTTGACGAAGTGCCACCAAAATAATCTTGTTAATTTGTAATAACTAGATTCGTTTTGATAACGAACCAGCTTTGAATGCATAAGTCCTGTTAGCTAATTTAAAAGAACTTTGGGAGAAATGATGTTAGCAAAACTGCCAGTAGAATCACCAGTGTCCAGCTTAGAACATGAGTGTGCGATTGCATTTTCTGAGCTTGGCGATCGCCTCTTTGATGAACTGGCTGATAAAATGGCTACGAGACACCAGTATCGACTGCTGTTTGAACACACATTAAAGCCTGAATTATTCCAGCAAATCCGAATTGCTGCTGCGGGTTACATATCAGCTTGTCTCAATAGTCCCATTATTCTTTCCGAAGCTGAAATGCTGGAACGACTAATGGAAGCAAGAAATACTTTGCCAAACTACACCGGCACTGGTCTTTTAATGCCTAAGCGAGAACACACTCTGGCATTTAACCTTTTTCAAAAAAGCGTGGCTGAAGCTTTTTATCAACTAGGAGCAAATGACCTAATCGATGCAGTCGATTTACCAGTGAATCTCCGCATGGTTTATGGCAAAACTGACCCGATGAAGTTGGCTTTGCCCTTTGCTAGCTCGAAGTGCCATAGCGATGTCTGGGCAGGTGTTGCTGCTGATGCGACTGTAGTGGTTCTGCCACTATTTGGCGACATCGATAATATAACTATCGAAGCCGGTGAAATGCCCCGCGAAATGGAATTACAGGCTATGCGGGTAATGTCAGACTTCGATGAAGGTGGAGATATTCCAATGGTTGTTTCCTACACGGAAGCACAATTACAACACGGTACGATGTACTTTAATGATGCCCGTGGATTGCACCAAACAGTAAGACGAAAAGCTGAAGGTTTGAGAATTTCAGTAGATTTTCGGTTCCGCAGAAAATTCAATGAAGCTTACCGAGCAATGGTACCACCTAGTATTGCCGGTATTGAAGATGATATGAGCGTGCCTTATGAAGACTGGCTGAAAGTTGGCAATGAAACGCTGATTGTGTTTGATGAAACTGTTGAACAAGCTAAAAATAGGCAGAATATTGGCGCTCCAGTTCCGCTTTATACTCGCGGCTATCGTCTGGTAAACATGTTTAATACCGTTTCAGTTTAAGGTTGATACAAATACCTTGGTAGGGGCGCACAGCTGTGCGCCCCTACGGTAAATCTATAATGTATTACGATTTTTGTGAAATGGTATAACTTTTACAGCAATTTTCAGGTAAATAGACCACGTTGTAGGGGCGCACAGCTGTGCGCCCCTACCGGGAATTGTGGTTAAAATAGATGAAAAACGCTGTAATTTTCAAAAATACGAACAACAAAAAAGAGGTCGAAAAAGACCTCTTACCAATTCCCTAAAAAAAATGTTCTGTCTACAGCAATTACGACAAACCAGTATTAGCACCTTGCTTACCAGTTGCTAGTTCTACTTTGATGATTGTGCCGCCTGCTTTTTGAATGCGTTGCTGTTCGCGGAACCAGTTCTCATAGGGAACTAGCTTAGTGAAGTAGGTGTTTTGCAGTTCGCGTTGGGTACGAATTCGGGTTTGGCTGGGAACAAGAGCAGTAATCTTAAACAAACGGGCCATATTGTGAAAATCTCCTGTATTGTTTGTGGAAACTTTTTTATCTGTAAATCTTGAGTGCAAATCTTTAAATTAATCTTTCAAAGGCTGGAAATCAAACATCAATACTAGACCACCAACACTCATCACTGATAATTAACCAAGATAAGCAATATAACGTTCTAGCACTCACGATTGATTTCCAGACCTTAATAAAGCCGCACCTAAATTCTTAAGCGCAAACTAGTTCTTAGCTTAAGCCAGAGGAGATATAGTCTAGGTAAACACCAACTTCCTTACCGGCGTCAGAACCTACCAAGCTGGCAGTTACTTCCTTGATTGCTTGGATAGCTTGCACGGTAGCACCAACAGGTACACCTAAGGAGTTGTAGGTTTCTTTCAAGCCATTCAAAACACGCTCATCTAGGATGGAAGGATCTCCAGCCAATAAAGCATAGGTTGCATAGCGGAGGTAGTAGTCTAAGTCGCGGATGCAAGCAGCATAACGACGGGTAGTATACATGTTGCCGCCGGGACGGGTGATGTCAGAATACAGCAAAGATTTTGCTACTGCTTCTTTGACAATCGTAGCAGCGTTGGCGCTGATGGTGCTAGCAGCACGTACCCGCAGTTCGCCAGTAGAAAAATAAACTTTCAGCTTCTCTAAAGCAGCGTTATCTAAGTATTTACCTTGAACGTCTGCGGAGTTAATGACAGCGGTAATTGCGTCTTGAGCCATGTTGTTAATTCCTTATTTCCAACCGTATTGCAATACTTCTGTTTGATGCCGAGTAAACAGCTTTAACCTAGTAAAGCACCAACTAGATAGTCGAAGTAGCTACCAGCTTCAGCAGCATCATCACCAGACAGCAGGCTAGCAGCACCAGCCTTCACTCCGCGGATACCTTCAGCAAGAGCATCGATAGGAGTTCCCAAGGACTTATAAAGTTCACGGGCACCGATAACACCAATTTCTTCGATGGGGGTAACATCACCAGCAACGATACCGTAGGTAACGAGGCGGAGGTAATAATCTAGGTCACGCAGACAAGTAGCAGTCAATTCTTGACCGTAGGCGTTACCACCAGGAGACACAACATCAGGACGCTTTTGGAACAGTTGATCGCCAGCTCCTTTAATTAAGCGTTCGCGATTGTCTGTCAAAACTTGAGCAATCCGCAGGCGGCGCTCACCAGCTGCTACAAAGGATTTGATCCGATCCAATTCACCAGGGCTGAGGTAGCGTGCTTCTGCGTCAGCATTCACGATCGCTTTCGTGACGATACTCATTAATGGATTCCTCCAATACGAATGAAACCAGGATTTGATTAAACTGGTGCAACTTTGATTTGGTTCACTGAGTTTACCTTCTCGTCGCATTAGACACAACAGTTTAATAACTGCTACGGCTAATAAATTACGAGTTTGCTTGAGTCAACATAAGTACACAAGCTTTTAAACTCAGCTACCTTCCGCAAAACATTTTCCGGCATTCTGTTGAGCATTTATGACTGCTCTTAACACTTTGTAATATTACTTTTCAGATTTACTGTTTTAGGGGCAATCTGAGAGCGGTATTACGAAAGGTTGCGAAGGGGCATGGGGTATTGGGAGTGATGAGTGAGGAGTTAGGAGTTAGGAATTTTCCCTTGTGCCCCCGTATCTCTCTGCCTCGCTCACTCCCTCATCTCCCTCATCTCCCCAGTCCCTAGTCCCTATTCAGCCGTCTGCACGCTGCCGAGGTAGTTACCTGCTGGCAGGGATGGGAAGCGGTTGTAAGGCACAACATCTTCACCAAAGTAGCGGCTATATTCTGGGCTTTCGACTATTGCCTCTACAGCAGCTGGTAAACCGCTATCATCTAGCAGCTTGTTGTACTCCCGAATTTCGTCTTGAGTTGCGGGTGCGCGCCCCAATAGATGACGGAAGAGGAACTCAATCACCTTGGTACGGGGATAAGGTGAAAAGAAGCGCTGGCGATAGATTTCGGAACTAGCCAGGTTACGCACAAACTCCCGAACGGAAATTTCACCATTTTGGAGTTTGCTGTCTAGGTCACTCAGGCGGAAATTATCAGGCACTTGACCGCTATAAATATCCAATACTTGAGAATAAATAGCGTTAACTGCCTGTTGTTTTTCAGCTAAGCTCGTACTTTCCGTCAAACGATAAATACGTGCATGTTTACGCACACCCACTTCTACAGCTTGTTCGCTACTATTGCTGTAGGAACGACCCAGTTCGGCATAAGAGGGCTGTCTGTTGCCATTCGCCTTTTGACTGGCGATATCTGCGATCGCCTGAGCTATAAGCGGCGTATCACTAGATCCTGGACGAGCTTGCACAGGCTTAAAGCTCGGTACAACTACATCGTCATTTTGCTTGGTTAGCTGGTTGTAAAGCTTCTCGGTATTCGGGAAGTTTGCCGCTGGTAGGGTCGGGAAGCGACGGTAAGGCACAGTATCTTCACCGAACACCTCGTTATATTCCACACTATTTACCAAAGCAGCGATGAAGGCACGAATACCTTGTGTAGCCAAAATCTGGTTATATTTGCGGATTTCTGCCTGGTCTAGTGGCGCACGTCCCAGGAAGTGTTTGGTTCCCAACTCAATTACTTTTGTGTTGGGGTAAGGTGTATAGAATTCTTTCAGGTAAAGATTCGAGTAACCCAAACCTTCAATAAATTCTTTCACACTGATTTCGCCGTTGCCCAGCTTGCTTTCCCACACCGTAAATTCATTTTTAGCAATGTAGGGTGCAACATCACGTTCAAAAATCTGACGATAGGCAGCGCTAATCAAAGTTTGGACTGCAACTTTGTCACTGGTGTTCGCCACCAACTTGAAGATTTTGGTTTGTTCGCGCTGCTTGCTAACACCTTGGTTAATGCGGAACTGAATGTCTGGTCCTGACCGCTTTTCACTGACAGTACCCAGTGTCACAAAGCTCGGCGTTACTTCCCTCTGGATTGTCGGGGCAATATCTTCACGAATACTACCAACGCGCAATTGTCGCCCTGCTACACCACCAGGAGTCAAATACCGTTCATAAGGAACTGTATCTTCACCAAATGCTTCGCTGTATTCGACGCTGTTAATGATGGCGTCAACCACCGCGTAGAAGCCTTGTCTAGCAGCGATATCAAAGTACTTGTTGATTTCTTGACGACCGTAGGTTGGACGACCCAACAAGCGGCGGTGAATGTACTCGATCGCTTTACAAACATACAGCGATGACCAGTACAGATTGCGGAATACATCTGACTTAGCCAAAGCCCGGACAAACTCCCGCACGGAGATGTCGCCGTTTTCTAGCTTGATCTCCAATACCTTTTGCCGCTGACCTTCGTAAACGTCCCGACCGAAAACTTGGAGGTAAGCACCTCTAATCACTGCTTGGGTAGAGCTTTCGGAGAATCTGATGCTAGAACTTTTAGCAGCCTTTTTGCCAATAGTTCCAGGCAATTGATCCAGCTTGAACACCTTAGGTCCTAGAGTACCAGGAGCTTCACCCCGTGCCTTAGGATTACTGTTTTGGTTATTAATCCCTGCTCCTTGGTGAATCAGGATGCGCTTGGTATCCTTGCCAAAAGGAGCCGGACTGTTGCTGGGGTTGCGAGTTTCTTTCGGGAAAATCGCCCCAAACTGAATTTCCAACGGGTCGTTACCAGAACCGTAAGGATGCTGGTCTGGTAGAGGTTGCTCGTAAGCCGCAAATGTGGTAATGAACTGAGGTATCTTGCGGAAAGGCGCACTGTAGTTAAACAGGTCTTGTTGCGGCCCCCAGTTGCGACATTCTTGGGCTTCTTGACCCAGACCCCGGAGGTAAGGTACTGTCTCTTCACCAAAATAGTCGCTGTATTCAGCGGAATCTACTAGGGCATCTACTAAAGCAGCCAGACCACCGGTAGAAATAATCGAGAAATATTTTTGTACTTCTTCGCGGCTACTTGGTCCCCGTCCCAAAATGTGACGGAAAGCCAGCTCGATGACTCGGCTGTTAATAAAAGGCTGGTAAAACTGTTTTTGGTAAAGGGGAGATTTAGTTAGACGGCGAACAAACTCCTTCATGGAGATGTCGCCATTCTTCACTTTGGATTCTATGTCAGAAATAGACAAGCTGTAAGCACGGGTAATGTCGCGCTCAAAGATTTGCCGATAGGCTGCTTTAACTACCTCATTTTTTTCGCTAGCTGACAACCCAGTTTTCATCACAAACTTGGGACGCCGTTCTGCCGCATTAAAGTAAATTTGTGGCAGTTGCAAGCCTTGTTGGTCGCTAGAGGGACGTTGGCGCAGTTTATTGGAGGGTGTGGCTGCTTTGAATTCTGTAAGCAAAACATCCATGTACTGAGACACAATTTCTGTAGCCTCAGCATCCTTACGGAAAAAGGAAAGTGACCCAGCTTTAATTTCTTGCAAAGCCACCAGTGTCGCTTCACCAGAGCAGGCATTTTCAATTATTTCCCGTAAACCGCGTGTATTCACGGCGATGATGTTGGGGTCGCCAGCAACGATCGCATAAGTAGCATAGCGTAAGAACCAGGATAAATCCCGTAAGCTCTTGGCCATGTTGCTTGGGCCATAACGAGCAATGTTAATTGGTCTAAAACCTGGTGGTGTCGGACCGCTGGGGGATGAGTTAAAGATTGAGCGTAAATTTTCTAGGAACCCACCACGGCTTTCAACGTAGGTTATTGTTCCTAGTTGCATCCCTTGTTGAACATCACCACTACCAGCACCAGCAGTTACTAGTTCTGGTTCTCTGGGCTTTTCTAAAAAAGCCATTGGCGAACCACCGACAAAAATCCGGTTGGCAGCCCGAGATACGATAATCTCGGAATTGTCCGTGAGCGTCTGGGCAATTTCTAGACGCTTTGCACCAGATGCAAAATAGCTTGCCAGTTCATTTAGTTCACCACTACCCAAAAAGCGGTCTTGCTGTTCCGCTTGGGTAATTGTCGCTACAGCTAGGGTTTGATATAGTTGCGGACGCGCAACTGAGCTTCCACCACTTGCCTTAACACTCATCGGATTTTTAAAACTCCCATCATAATCATTTATGTGTTAAGTCTGGGTCGTTTTGAGGCTTGACACATCGGTGCGTCTATGCTTTATGAGCTTAAGAGTACTGCCTGCAAAACTGCCAGTAAATTAACCCAGTTAGCTTTTAGATTAGAACGTTTTGCGTTCTCAAGTCTGATTTATTAAGAAGTGTGTAGAATATGTAGCTTTAATGCATCAAATCGCAATAAATACTTTTGTTTGTCTGAGACAAAACTAAGTTTTGTAACTAAGTAGGTAGTCATTTGTCATTTATCGTTTCTCCTATGGGTAATGACGAATAAGCAATGTCAAATGTGTAATAGCTTGATGTCCGCCCTACACTCTGTAACACCAGTGGACAGTGGCCGTTAGACAGTGTTAAGTTAATTTTGCTACTAAATTCTGAATATTTATAAATAACACTACTCTACAAATATTCGGAAATTATCAAGATTCCAGCTTTAGCTACCATAATGCTCTATGTGAAAATACTATGAGTAAAATTACGAGATTTAACTGTTTATTCAATGCTACTGTGTCTGCTCTAGCAGTTATACTGGCTGTGACTCCTGCAAATGCGCTTCCAGGTGAAAACATCAGCACTGTTGTCAAGTGGGCAAAAACTAGACTTCAACTACCCACCCTGAGATACAACAGCGAAAGCCACGGCTATGAGGGTACAAAGGGAAAACTCTACTTTTATGCCGATGTCACTTCTGAAAATGGGAGAGTAACTAAAGAAGGAATCACCGTTAGTGGTAGCGGCCTGAAATTCACTACAAAAAGTGCCAATGCCGTGAAATTGTTACAAAGTATTTATAATTCTCAGATTGCCAATGACTTCCAGAAGTCTCGGAATGTCACAAAAATTGGTCGTGACCTATTTTATCGGGGGCAAAAATTTGCTTACATCACCGCTGAGGTGCAGGGTGGGTCATCATTGCAGATAATTCCCTTGAGAAACTTGCAAGAATTTATCGATAATGCAAAATATTGTCAAACGAATCAATGTGACGTTTAGAAATCAGAATTCAGGAATCAGAATTCAGAATTCAGAATTGAATTTATCCCTCTTCTGTCACTCTCCGGGAGGGCGAACGCTAGAAGCCTCATGAGGCAATCAATACAAGCTATACTATTAGAAAAAAATAGGTCTTGTATTTGTTATTAGGAAATAATCTGGCGATCGCTTGCTATACAAAAGCTCTAGAATTCAGAAATGGCAAAAGTTTTCGGAGAGTGACAGAAGAGGGTTATAGCAGATTGCAACTTTGTGAGGTACAGATAATTGTCAGGGCGTACCGCTAAAGCGGAACCCTTTCGCGGAGCGTCTCGTTGGCGCAGCCTCTCGTAGAGAAGAGAAGGGTACGGCCGTTTGCCCCTACCCGTGTACTTCATTTACCTGCAAAACGCTGTAAGTAATACTGGTGAATGAATAAACGATTTCATTTTTTCACTAAATTTTCAATTATTGATGAGATTTGAATCTTTTACTAAAAGATTGCTGACTTATGAATTCTTATTCAATTAACTCTATAACTAGAATCAACATAGGCATTATCAGTCAATAAAGGTACGCAATCACTAACATTAAAAGCAGCCGCCAGTTCAACATCTGGCTCAAAACCTTTTTCTATCAACTCTTTACCAGAACTGCATTTTTTCAAGTATCCTAATAAATCCTGGTGGAAAGCTTGAAATGCTGCTACGGCTGCTTCGGCTTCTGGGGATAAACTACCACGTAAATAGCTAATAATTGCCCCAGCACCAATCAAATCTTCAAATGCAGGTCGGAGGCTACCATCATCTTTCCACCTCTCACCAGCAGGAATCACAGCGATTTTATCGCCATACTTTTGAGCAAACTGGGCTACAGCTTGGCAATTTCGCAAACAGCCAGCCAAAGTTCGTGTATTCCCAGTATGTAAACTCAAAAAAGAACCATTAGGTGAAGGCAAAACTAGTCTAGTTCCATCTGGAATTTTTTCTAGTGACTTTGGGGAAAGAGAATATCCACTTGTTGTCCAACGTTGTCTATGACTTGCTAATTCAGCTTGTAGTGATTTGGCATAATCTATAACTGATTCATCTCTATATGCGTAGGGAAAAACGATCGCACCATTGCTGGTAGCAATTTCTACACAAGTGGAAAAAGAGAGAACGTCAACTATTATCACTACATCACTGATAGAAGCAAGTTGAGAAACTCCTTGTGCACCCCATTGACAGCGTAAATCAAACTCTGATTGGTCGTAAATCATAAGTGCGATCGCAAAATACAATATTATAAGAATCAAACCATAGATTAAGTAAACCAGTGTAAATAATTAAAGGTTTGTAGTCAGCAAAAAGCGTGCTAATTTCAGGACTAAAACCCTTAATATCAAATCTGTCTAAAACGAAAATATAAGGTTCTATAGCGGTTCCCATTCAGATACAGTACAACATCATATCGCAAGGTGTAGGGGCACGGCACTGCCGTGCCCCTACAGGTGTACCTCATTCAAATGAAAATCGCTGCTAAGGTTAGGAGTTATAATCAACATAAAAATTTAAGCATAGAAACTTCATGAATTTAGTTGTAAAAACTTCCACTAGCAAGACCGCACCTAAGTTAACTTATGATGTGCTGATTGAAAATCAACCAGATGGTACAGTTAAAGCAACATTGCTAGGTTTACCAGACTGTCAAGGTTTAGGAAATACAGAAACGGAAGCGATAGAAAAACTTAGTCAAAGTTTGCAAACTCGCTTAGAAACAGCCAAGATTGTGACTTTAGAAATTGAAGCACCCCAAGTAACAGAAAACCCTTGGTTGAAAATAGCTGGTAAATATAAAGATGATCCGCAATTTGATGAGATGCTGGAATATATAGAAGAATACCGACGCGAATTAGATGAAAAAAAGTAATAGAGGTAAATTTAGATGTGAATAATTTAAGAATACTAGATACGCATCACCTATCATTGATGCAAAGAGGTAATCCATCTATTAGAAAGCGATTAAATACATTTAATCCTCAAGATATTGTCATAACTATTGTGACGGCTACTGAGCAAATACGGGGAAGAATGATTTCTCTTATCGAAACTCAACAAATACCTACAAATCTAATGGTATATTGAATAGAGAATCTTAAAAAATTCAAGTGATGACACAACTGAATTCTCATCGCCAACCTCATCGAGGCAGATTATTTCCAGAACGGACTATCTCTGTTGAAGAGCAAGCCAAACGCCAAGCTGAACTAGAAGAATTTCAGCAGCGAGGTCGTGTAATTTTTGAGAAACTTCGCCCAGAGTTAATTGAGAAACACTATAACTGGTTCATCTACATTGAGCCACATAGTGGGGACTATTTTATTGCTCCAGATAGTATGGTAGCTATACAGCAAGCACTTGAAAAATACCCACAGGGTCGATTTGCAACTTTCCGGCTCAATGAAACTGGGGTCTGTGGTCGGATATGATTCAGGGTGAGTTTGATGAGATTGGTCAATTATTTTTTGAGATTGAGTTAGTAGCTGGCAATGGTGAAACTTTACCAGTCACGGCGTTACTTGATACAGGTTCGACAGAATGGCTGGCAATTAACAACCAAGATTTGGAAGTTCTTGAGTGGCTTAATGTTGGGACAAGAGACGTGGTGACTGGAAAGGGTGAAGTCACTTTTAATATTTATTTAGGAAAAGTAGTTTTAGATGCACAGGAGTTTACTGTGCAAGCTGTTGCTGGTTCTGAATTTAGAGAAATTATATTAGGATTACCTTGGCTAAGAACTCGGCGGCTAGTCGTAGATTTTCCAGCAGGAGTACTGACTTTAGGGTAGGAGTGAAAATTAAAACCTTTAATTTATGGATAAAACTTATAAAATGAGGCAGCTTTATAGTTCTGTAATGATGCGATTTCCTAACAAAAATTTATGATCTCTGGGAAGGCGATTTAAAATTGGCACGTACCACTTGATTCAATCGTAAGTTTTTTGTATGATAGGTAAATCACTCATCCGAAAACATTAAAAAAAATTGATCGCGCAAAGCGCGAGACATTAAGAAGGGAAAAGAAAAGAAGGGCAGAGTCCTAAAGAGCAAAAGTATAAAGGGCTACTAAGTCCTGCCCCGCACCACCACAACCCGAAAACTCACGTTGTTGAACCAGTACACACGTGCGAGATAGCGGCGGTACGCCGAGCGACAATCCCACGGAAGGTTGAGCCAGGAACCACCACGCAGCAGACGATAATCATTATCATTATTACTCAGCCAACCACTGCCGTCTGTTGACGCATTATTATAATTTTCGTGCCACTCATCCTGACACCATTCCCATGTATTACCATGCATATCAAATAAACCAAAGGGATTGGCAGGAAATTTTCCGACATCGGTTGTTTGCTGTCGATATTCACCTTTAGGCCCCTGAGCATAATTACCTGGGTACACTTTTCCTTGATATTCCCAGTCAGTACCTCGATAATTCGCCAAATCAGTGGTAATGGTTTCGCCAAAATAAAACGGGGTAGTGGTTCCTGCACGACAAGCATATTCCCATTCTGCCTCTGTGGGTAAGCGATAGGTTTCGCCCGTCTTTTGAGATAGTCTGGCGCAAAACTCAACCGCATCATCCCAAGAAACTCGTTCAACAGGACGATTCGCTCCTTTAAAATTGGATGGGTCGTGATTTAAATCAATATTCACCTTACCAAGAGCAGCAACAGCAGCCCATTGAGCTTGGGTAACAGGAAATTTCCCCATAAAAAAGGGTTGAATGGTGACGGTGTGCTGTGGACTTTCCCTATCAAGTCGTTCTGGCTCATTCTCTGCCGAACCCATCAAGAATTTACCGCCAGGAATTGCCACCATCTCCAGAACTACACCATTACCCAAGTTTTCTCTAAAAAACTCAGCGCGTTCCCGACTGCGGTTAATTTCATAGGTTTTTTTCCCCATACCCAAAAAACCTGAGCTTTTTACCGTTAGGGTGGCGGTGTTAAACTCAAAAGTTTGAGTTTGAATATTTGGAGGAGAAACAACTTTAGATGATTCCCTTTCTCGTTGTTTTTGTAATTCTTGTTGCTGTCTTTGATATTCTTGGCGTAATCTTTCAGCTTCTTGTTGCTGGCGTTCATATTGAGCTTGTTTTGGGGCTATTACTCGCTGCTGAATTAAAGCTATATCTTCATCCCTGAGTCCTAAATGTTGTTGATAGTCTTGTAAATCCTGTTGAATTGCCTCGTTAAATGGATATCTTTCTTCATTAACTGCACGAATCAACGCCTGTTCATATCGATCGCGTTTACGCTGATATTCACGATAAGGTTGTAAGACTTCTTCTCGGATTGCCGTAGCTTCATTATCAGATAATCCCCACTCAATCCGTTTAGATTCCAATATTTCAAGAGCAAATACAGATAACCTACCCTGATTTTGGTTGGCGCGTTTTTCGGCTTCCTTACGATATTTGAGCCTGGGATCATCCTTGGCTGACTTCGCCAGAAAAATCCGATAACCGTCCTTAAAAGGATAAAACTCTGGTGTCATGGCGGGAGATGCTTCTTGCACCTTGCTTTTGGCATAGTTATGCAACTCATCTACCGAAATTAAGCCATCGCCATCTATATCCGCTGCACCTTTCTCAATTCCTTCTACTAAATAATGGGTGTAAATTGAAAGGTCTAAAGTTTCAGACTCAAAAGCATATTGCGTGGAAGTTGAAGCCGTGAGAATTGCCCTTCCTTCACCACCTAAATACTGTTGCAGGTTAATAGTACCGCTATCTTTAGTTGTCAAACCCCTGGCAAAAGCACCGCTAAAGCAGCAATCTAAAATTACTACCTGTCGCTTAGATTTGCTCTGGTTCATCCAACTATGCACATTTGTCGCTACTACGGCGGAAGTGGGGATTAATTTTCCCCGATCCTTGCGGGTGCGGCGAGTTGAGAAATAAAACTCTCCGCTTTCTACTACCACACCATGACCAGAAAAGTAGAAAAGCACTAAATCATCTTTCTGACAATTGGCATACAAATTATAGATAGCATCTTCCATGTCCTGCCGTTGGGGATTTTTTAGCACCGTGACATCAGCCGCAGCAAAGTCACCCATCTCTGGGTTCACCAAAACTCGCTGCATCGCCTCAACATCATTCACAGCATTTGGTAGCGGTGCTAATGTCGGCTCATCATATTCGCTAATCCCGATTAGCAGTGCTAGCTTCGCCATGTTAGCCGTTTGATTTAGTGTTCAAAAAATCTTGCGCTTTCTGGAGAGCAAATTCAAATTCTTCGCGGCTGCTGGCTTCAATGTTAAGTTCTCTACCGTCAGGTGCTTTGACCCCGATTTTAATTGGTTTGTTGCCAAAGCGATCGCTCAAAAATTTAAACAAAGTCGGGATATTCGCTGCTTTAATTTGTGCTTTTAACAATCCCCAGACAAAGCCGCTGATACTTTTGCTATTCTGGGGTGCGTTTTCCACTGCAACTAAATCTGCGTCTTCTACTCCATCTACTTCTCGCAACTGGGGTAACAAATTCTCCACCTCTGCTTGCAGTTCTTCTTCGTCTAAACCCAGTTCAGTTAGAGAAATCGTTACCTGAACTTCAGATTTGGTTGCCATGTGAATCGCTTATGTGTGATTAAGTGATTTTTAATGATTGTATCGGTTTTTTGGGGAATTTTGAGGTTGAAAACGCAAAGGGGCGCAAAGTTGAACGCAGAGGAACGCAAAGTTTATTTGGAAATTAGTAGTTTGTAAGTATAAAATTATACACTATAATTAAAAATATGATAAAGGCGATCGCTTGATTTTGCTAAAAGCGATCGCCTTTATCTAAGCCCACAAATTGATAAAGGCGATCGTCTGATTCCGGCAAGAAGAGAGCGATCGCCTTTATATACACCCACAAATGGAGTACAACTACAATCATGGCACAATCAAAAAAGTTCCCAGATAATCAAAAATCCGCCGAATCGAAGTTAGAGCAATATTTAGGTGGTGAAAATTTAAATACACCCACCCCCAATCAATTACCCCAACAGCCATTTCCCAAGAGAGAACCGATTAAGCACGTACTGATTGGTTCTGCGAAAGCTGTTACCAATACAATTCACCGTTTGCAGGTAAATGGCTACGCCAGCGTTGGAGATTGGAGTCCATTGCTACCAACTGCTAACCCAGATGAAGTGATGAGTATTTTAATTCGTCAAATTCTGATGCAATAACCATAAATTTGTAGGGGCGCAAAGCTTTGCGCCCCTACCAAGTACCTCACGCTTATTGGGAAATGCCATAGTTATCAATTCTAATATTCACAACAATGACTGATAAGAACGATAAGAGGATGTTTGAAAAGTCCAATTGTTGGTAGCAAAACGTTTTAGATCCCCCTAAATCCCCCTTAAAAAGGGGGACTTTAACTCGGTTATTGATTTAACTAATTGGTTATCGTCGGTGTAATAATGGGCTACGCCTCGCGTTTCCTCTCAGAGGTTGTTTGTAAAGTATTGAGCGAATAGAATTCGCTACTATTAGGAAGTTGGGAATCAACTTTTTTGAGTATGTGTGCGTAGGCATCACTTTCTCAAGCTAAAAGAATCCCAACTTTAACGACTATATATTGGCGAGAAATATTCTCTTAATCCAATCCTTTTAATTAGTTGTGGTAAACAGGATAATTATTTATCCCAAAGTATTTAGGGATACGTAAATTTTTATGCTGTCGAGCGTTAGGCTGACTGAGAAGAGGATAAGCACAGTAGCGTCAGTCAGGCAAAGTCCACACGCCAATTAAATTATCTTGTTGCCTTGCCGATAGCCACTGTTTCATCCCAGGCATCGCCGAACAGCCAGTTGCCTCGCGCATTCGGGTCGTCGCTAGTGTAGTACTCATGCCACGCATTCAGGAGTTCTTCGACCGTAAGGGTGCCGTCGCCGTCCGTGTCGAGGTGCTGAAAGGCTAGCTGGCTGTTCGCAGACGTACAGCCAAAGGCCTCGTGAAATTTAGCAAACTCACTTTGTTCCAAAGTACCGTCGTTATCACGATCGCAGATTGTGAAGATCGCTTCTGCAACGGGACGGGAGCCTTCTTTATAGCCATTTGGATCTTCAGCCAAGGCCTTGCGTAAGCCCTTGCGCCACTCCCTTGGGCTGATTTTACCGTCATTGTCGGTATCCATCTTAATTGTTACATGATTCCAAAAATTCTCGAACGCTTGGAACAGTTTTAGCGTTTTGGGGCTGCCCATAGACTCACCGAGATAAGTGGCGATGCGGGCAGCAAGTGCGAGTGCATCAGCCGCTTCTAGAAAGCCGTTACCGTTGATGTCGCCGTGAGTAAAACAAACGTCGAATTTGCGATCTAATAAATCTTTAGTTTCAACAACAGGCATATTGAATCTCCATTAATAGTTTTACATCAACCGTAATATTTCCCATTACGTGTGGATGAAGTATTTAGTAGTATTTCAATACAGCATATTTCAGGTAAATGAGGTACACGAGTAGGGGCGCACAGCTGTGCGCCCCTACGATTATCTGTACCTCACCAACTTGCAATCTGCTGTATTTTGATTAAGATACAAGGACAGTTAAGACAGTTGATAAATTTAAGGAATATTTAATAAATAAATTTATCCTACTAATAATACGACTTACGCAACTGGCATAAGCAATGGTGCGCCGAACGCGCCGAGCGCCTAAAAACTAAATACACATGTACTACTAATTAGCGATCGCATTGTGCAAGTTGCGTAAGTCCTGATGTGGTCTACCTCAAGTGTCCAGTATTCGATAAACTCAGAACTGCTGCGTTATACCTCATCATGTCCGATTCCCAAACTGTTAGTGCTGCCGTTGCCAAACTCTACAATACCTATCCCTTTCCGCCGGAAGCTCTGTTAGACGAACCACCTCCGGGGTATAATTGGCGCTGGAATTGGTTAGCCGCTTATAACTTCTGCACAGGTCAAAAACCCCAAAAGCAAGATATCCGCATTTTAGATGCTGGTTGCGGTACCGGAGTAAGTACAGAGTACTTGGTTCACCTCAATCCTCAGGCTTCTGTTGTGGGAATTGACCTCAGTAGCGGTGCTTTGGCTGTAGCAAAAGAACGTTGTCAGCGTTCTGGCGCTAACCGCGTTGAGTTTCATCACCTCAGCTTGTTTGATGCGGAACAATTACCGGGTGAGTTTGATTTAATTAACTGCGTTGGCGTTTTACATCACACCGCCGACCCCATTGGTGGAATTCAAGCTTTGGCGAAAAAGTTAGCCCCAGGTGGCTTAATGCACATTTTTGTCTACGGCGAGTTGGGACGCTGGGAAATTCAACTCATGCAAAAAGCGATCGCCCTTCTCCAAGGTGACAAAAAAGGCGACTACCGCGATGGTGTCCAAGTCGGACGAAAAATATTTGCTTCTTTACCAGAAAATAATCGAATTGTCAAGTACGAAAAACAGCGTTGGTCATTAGAAAATCACAAAGATGAACACTTTGCTGATATGTACGTTCATCCCCAGGAAATTGACTACAACATCGAGACGCTGTTTGAATTAATCGATGCTTCGGGATTGGAGTTTATTGGTTTCTCGAATCCGAGTTTTTGGGATTTAGAGAGACTTTTGGCTAAAGCACCAGAGTTGATAGAACGGGCACAAGGATTGAGCGATCGCCAACTGTATCGTCTGATAGAATTACTAGATCCAGAAGTTAGCCATTACGAGTTTTTCCTCGGTCGTCCTCCCCTAGTCAAAGCCGATTGGTCAAACGATAACGCCCTATTGGCAGCAATTGGCGAACTTAATCCTTGTATTGAGGGATTTCCCAGTCAATCTTTCTTTAATTACGATTATCAGATTGTTAAGTTGTCAGTTCCAGAGTTTGAATTTATGCAACGGTGTGATGCTAAATCCACAGTGGCAGAAATTTTGGCAGGTGTCGAATTGGAATTAGATGGAGTAAGAAAGCTTGTGCAACAGCAGTTGATTTTGTTGACACCAGCTTAATCACAGTGGAATTTATACTTTTAGTGATGGGCGATCGCTCATCACGACTTTTGGGAAATCTGAGGTAGATTAGAAAAGTGCCCCACAAACTGGGTGTTGCACATCCGAAAAAGTTGGAATTTTTTGGAATTCAGCAGTGGTGGAATATCTAACAACAAGGCGCTACTCTACAAATTCTGCTTTGCAGTCAGCGTCTGTACCCCTCAACACCGACTTAGTTTCAACACCAAAATTGCTGATTATACAAAAGCACTGGAGGACAATCACTCACTAAAAAAAGCGAAAATTTGCATAAATTGGGAATTTTTCAGGCATTAGTTGTTAATTATTGCCTTATTTCGCCCTGTTCTCTCATCAAACGCTCTATTACTACTCAGAGCGTAACTTTGTTTAGTTTTTCGCCCTGGCAAGAAGTTAATTGTTTTTTTCTAAAGTATTGTTACCGGATCGTGATATGATTCAGCTGACTGAATGTGCAGTCATCATCCGTTAGCTGTACTAGTTTCGAGTCCCGTGAGCTTGTCAGAAGAACCAATTGCACCAACTCCGACGACACGACAAGATGCTAAAACTGATTCTGAAAACACAGAATCAGATAACACTATGGGAGAGTTTTATCAACTATTCCAGAAGTTATTAGTAATCACACTTGTCTTGACGGGGATTATTTTTATCTCTGTGTGGATTTTTTATTCCTTAAACATTGCTCTCAATTATTTGATTGGAGCGTGTACAGGTGTGGTTTACTTAAAAATGCTGGCTAAAGATGTTGAGCAGCTCGGTAGTGAAAAAACCCGCCTGAGCAAAACTCGCTTTGCTGTGTTTATTGGGGTGTTTGTATTAGCAACTCAATGGCATGAGCTAAAGATTTTGCCCATATTTTTGGGATTTCTAACTTACAAAGCCACGCTCCTCGTCTATACGGTGCAAACTGCGTTCATTCCTGATTCTTAAAAAGTCAGGCTCACAAAGACAATACTCCCATCCTCGCTCGTTGGGGAAAATGCTTGAAGAATGCAAATGCTTAGTCTCTTAAACGCCTTTAATTCTTTTCCCCTCGCCGAATTAGAAGTAGGTCATCATTTCTACTGGCAATTGGGCAATCTTAAAATTCATGGGCAAGTTTTTCTCACCTCATGGTTTGTGATTAGCATTTTAGTAGTGGCTTCAATAGCTGCTACTCGCAACGCCCAGAGAATTCCCAAGGGCATCCAAAATTTGATGGAATATGCCCTAGAGTTTATTCGAGATCTGGCAAAAAACCAACTTGGTGAGAAAGAGTACCGCCCTTGGGTGCCATTTATTGGTACTTTGTTCTTGTTTATTTTCGTATCGAACTGGTCAGGTGCGCTCATTCCCTGGAAGCTAATCAAGCTACCTTCGGGTGAATTGGCAGCTCCCACCAATGACATCAATACGACTGTTGCATTGGCACTGCTGACTTCTTTAGCGTACTTTTACGCGGGTTTTAGCAAGCGCGGTTTGGGCTACTTTAAGAAATATATAGAGCCAACACCTGTGCTGTTGCCGATCGCAATCCTAGAAGATTTTACTAAGCCCCTCTCCCTAAGCTTCCGTTTATTTGGCAATATATTAGCGGATGAATTGGTAGTAGCGGTGCTGGTCCTGCTAGTTCCTCTATTTATACCTCTGCCTGTAATGGCCTTAGGTTTGTTTACTAGTGCCATTCAAGCCCTAGTTTTTGCAACCCTAGCCGGGGCATACATTCACGAGGCAATGGAAGGACACGGTGGAGAAGAGCATGAGGAGCATTAAGCTTCTCAGTTGATAGCACAGTTCAAAGAGCGGTATGCTCTCAAAACGTCGCAAAGCGCGATTCGTGAGAACTCGGTGCAGCGTGAAAAACACGTTTCTAATCGTTAACGTACTTTTGTTAGTTCTGTAATCAAACCAAGGAAAATCAAAATGGATCCATTAGTTTCTGCTGCTTCAGTTCTGGCTGCTGCTCTAGCAATTGGTTTAGCTGCAATTGGTCCTGGTATTGGTCAAGGAAATGCTGCTGGACAAGCAGTAGAAGGTATTGCCCGTCAACCAGAAGCAGAAGGAAAAATTCGCGGTACTCTGCTATTAACCTTGGCTTTCATGGAATCCCTGACTATTTATGGTCTAGTTATTGCCTTGGTATTGCTGTTTGCTAACCCCTTCGCAGGATAAGACCTCAAAGTTTTTGTGAGTGTGGAGACGTGAACCATCACGCCTCTACAATCTACGAGATTTTGGGCATTGCCAATTTGAGATTTTGGATTTTGGATTTTGGATTATCAAGAGTTTTCGGTAAATGCGCCGAAGCTGTTAGCTGGAAAAAATCTGGAATCATCAATCTAAAATGCCCAGAGCAACGTACCCTCGCGTTGGTGTTAATCCAAAAGACGCTCCTACGTCGCTAACGCTACGTTCGCGCAGCGTCTCGTAGAAAAAAAAGCAAATCTAAAATCCAAAATCCCTTGACGCTTGTTGGCTATGGGTCTCTAAAATATCAAAGGTTGGATGATTTTGCTAGCCATGAAAACTGCTACTCCAGCCAAAGAGGAGAGAAATGTTTGATTTCGATGCTACCTTGCCTTTCATGGCATTGCAATTCCTGCTATTGGCAGCCTTGTTGAATGTAATTTTCTATAAGCCAATGACCAAGGTGCTAGACGATCGCGATAACTATATCCGAACGAATACCCTTGAGGCAAAGGAAAGCTTGGCGAAAGCTGAGCGTTTAGCCGCAGAATATGAGCAGCAGCTCGCAGATGCTCGCAGACAATCGCAAGCTACTGTAGAAGCAGCTCAAGTAGAAGCTAAGAAAATTACTGCCGAAAAAATCGCTGAAGCCCAAAAAGAAGCTCAGTCTCAACGAGAACAAGCTGCTGTTGAAATAGAACAACAAAAGCAGGAAGCTTTGCGTACCTTAGAGCAACAAGTTGATGCTCTAAGCAGACAGATTCTAGAAAAACTATTGGGACCAACTCCAGTTAGATAAGCTGAGAAAACTGGTTCTCTAAAACCATACGCGCAACTGGCCCCTAGTCCAGAGCGCTTAATTGAGTGTCAAAAAAGGCACTTTTTCCCTTCGGGATAAACAAACTTGATTTCCCTTCGTGGATAAAGATACTGGATTTCCCTAAAGGGATAAACATACTGGATTTCCCTAAAGGGAAAATACAACGTATTAGCAAGCGAGCAGCGCACTTGTAGATGGGTATCATGGGCACATTCTTATTACTTGCCGCAGAAGCGAACGCTGTTGGCTCTGAATTGGCAGAAGGCGCAGCAGAGGGTGGTTTTGGTCTAAACCTAGACCTTTTTGAAACCAACCTCATCAATCTAGCGATTCTGGTTGGCATATTATTCTACTTCGGACGTAAAGTTTTAAGCAATATCCTGAACGAGCGACAATCCAATATTGCCACGGCAATTCAGGAAGCAGAAGCACGGTCAAAAGAGGCAAAGATTGCCCTCTCCCAAGCACAAGAGCAGTTAACCCAGTCTCAAGCAGAGGCACAACGCATCCGTAAATCTGCCGAAGAAAACGCCCAAAAAGCGAAAGAAGCGTTGTTAGCGAAGGCGGCACAAGACGTAGAACGCTTGAAACAAACAGCAGCAGCGGATTTAAACACCGAAACAGAGCGAGCGATCGCTCAACTGCGGCAACGGGTAGCGACTCTAGCATTGCAAAAAGTCGAATCGCAACTCAAAGGCGGGATTGCCGACGATGCTCAACAAAGTTTAATTGACCGCAGCATCGCACAACTCGGAGGCAATGTATGACAAGTCAAGTAGCCACAGCCGAAGTAGCCCAGCCATATGCACAGGCACTTTTGTCAATAGCGCAATCGAAAAATTTGACAGAAGAGTTCGGGGAAGATGCGCGTACTTTCCTGAGCCTGCTGAGAGCAGACCAACAGCTACAAAACTTCTTTGGCAACCCGTTTATTCAGCCTGAGAGCAAAAAAGCTCTCATCAAACAAATACTTGGTGAAGGCGCTAACCCCTACTTACGCAATTTTTTGCTCGTATTAGTAGATAAACGGCGCATTGCGTTCTTGGAACCGATTCTTCAACAGTATCTAGCGCTGTTGCGGCAGCTGAACCAAACCGTATTAGCGGAAGTAACTTCAGCCGTTCCCCTCACAGAAGCTCAACAGCAGGCAATCACCCAAAAGGTCATTGCCATCACCAATGCTCGTCAAGTAGAACTGGAAACCAAAGTAGACAGCGAGTTAATTGGTGGCGTGATCATTAAAGTAGGTTCCCAAGTAATTGACGCCAGTATCCGAGGTCAGTTGCGCCGCCTTTCATTGCGCTTAACTAGTGGGTAGAAAGTTAGGAGTTAGGAGTTAGGAGTTAGGAGTTAGGAGTTAGGAGTAGAGACGCGATTAATCGCGTCTGTACAAGAGTTAGGAGTTGGGAGTTAAGTAAACAGTAATTTATTTTGACTTTTAACCTTTGCTTTTTTAACTTATCACTCTTAACTCATCACTACTCACTCTCAACTCATCACTCCTAACTCTTAACTACTAACTATTGAATTTTTCAGTCTCGAAAGCAAAAAAGATACACACATGAGCATATCAATTAGACCAGACGAAATCAGCAGCATTATCCAACAACAAATCGAGCAATATGACCAAGAAGTCAAAGTTGCTAACGTTGGTACTGTCCTGCAAGTTGGTGACGGTATTGCCCGGATCTATGGTCTGGAAAAGGCTATGGCTGGGGAACTTTTAGAATTTGAAGACGGCACAGTTGGTATCGCCCAAAACTTAGAAGAAGACAACGTGGGCGCCGTACTCATGGGTGAAGGTCTGGAAATTCAAGAAGGTAGCTCTGTAACTGCTACTGGTAGAATTGCTCAAGTACCCGTAGGGGAAGCTTTAATTGGAAGAGTTGTAGATGGTTTAGGTCGTGCCATCGATGGTAAGGGAGACATCAAAACCTCAGAAAGCCGTTTGATTGAATCTCCAGCACCTGGTATTATTGCCCGTCGATCTGTACACGAACCCATGCAAACGGGTATTACAGCTATTGACTCCATGATTCCCATCGGTCGCGGTCAACGGGAATTGATCATTGGTGACCGTCAAACTGGCAAAACTGCGATCGCCATTGACACCATCATCAACCAAAAAGAAGAAGATGTAGTTTGTGTATACGTTGCCGTCGGTCAAAAAGCTTCCACCGTCGCTAACGTGGTGCAGACATTGCAAGAAAAGGGCGCACTCGATTACACCGTCGTCGTCGCCGCTAACGCCAGTGACCCAGCCACCTTGCAATATCTAGCTCCCTACACAGGCGCAACTATTGCTGAGTACTTCATGTACAAAGGCAAAGCTACCCTGGTAATTTACGACGATCTTTCCAAGCAAGCCCAAGCTTATCGCCAAATGTCCCTGTTGCTGCGTCGTCCACCCGGACGCGAAGCATACCCTGGAGATGTATTCTACATTCACTCCCGCTTGTTAGAAAGAGCAGCAAAGCTGAGTGATGAATTAGGTAAAGGCAGCATGACCGCCCTACCAATCATCGAAACCCAAGCCGGTGACGTTTCGGCATACATCCCCACCAACGTAATTTCCATTACTGACGGTCAGATCTTCCTGTCTTCTGACTTGTTTAACGCTGGTATCCGTCCCGCTGTAAACCCCGGTATTTCCGTATCCCGCGTAGGTTCTGCGGCTCAAACCAAGGCAATGAAAAAAGTTGCTGGTAAAATTAAATTAGAACTAGCACAATTTGACGATCTCCAAGCCTTCGCCCAGTTTGCTTCCGACTTAGATAAAGCCACTCAAGACCAGTTGGCACGGGGTCAACGGTTACGCGAACTCCTCAAACAGCCCCAAAACGCTCCTCTCTCGGTATACGAGCAAGTAGCAATTCTCTACGCTGGCATTAACGGTTACTTGGATGATGTACCTGTAGATAAAGTCACCGTCTTTACCCAAGGCCTAAGAGAGTACTTAAAGACTGGGAAACCCCAGTACGCCCAAGGAGTGCAAGCTTCCAAAGCATTAGGTGACACAGAAGAAGCAGCGTTGAAGGAAGCACTCACGGAATACAAGAAGACCTTCAAAGCAGCAGCGTAATTAAAGTTAGGAGTGAAGAGTTAAGAGTTAGGAGTTAATGAAACACTTTTAACTCGAGATCAAAAGTTAGGAGTGAAGAGTTAAGAGTTGGGAGTTAATGAAACACTCCTAACTCCTAACTCCTAACTCCTAACTCCTAACTCTTAACTTCTAACTCCTAACTCCTAACTCAGAACTAAAAATTATGGCCAATCTTAAAGCAATACGCGATCGCATTCAGTCGGTCAAAAACACCAAAAAAATTACAGAAGCCATGCGCCTAGTTGCGGCGGCGAGAGTCCGTCGGGCGCAAGAACAAGTGCTAGCGACTCGTCCCTTTGCCGATCGCTTGGCACAAGTGTTGTATGGTTTACAAAGCCGTCTGCGGTTTGAAGAAGCAAACCTTCCACTGCTGAAAAAACGCCAAGTTAAGTCCGTGGGGCTGTTGGTAATTTCCGGCGATCGGGGTTTGTGTGGTGGCTACAATAGTAACGTAATCCGTCGTGCAGAAAACCGCGCCAAGGAACTCAAGGCAGAAGGTGTAGACTATCAATTTGTGATCGTCGGACGCAAAGCTACACAGTACTTTCAACGCCGCGATCAGCCCATTGATTCTACTTACAGCGGTTTAGAGCAAATTCCCACCGCCGCCGAAGCCAATCAGATTGCTGACCAACTACTTTCCTTGTTCCTTTCCGAAGAAGTAGACCGCATCGAATTAATCTATACCAGATTCCTTTCCTTGGTTAGCTCCCGTCCTGTAATCCAAACCTTGCTACCTCTGGATCCACAAGGTTTAGAAGCAGGCGATGACGAAATTTTCCGCTTGACAACTCGTGGCGGTAAATTTGAAGTCGAACGGGAGAAAGTGACTAAGGAAGTGCGGCCATTAGCTCCTGACATGATTTTCGAGCAAGACCCAGTGCAGATTCTCGATTCTTTGTTGCCCTTGTATCTAAGTAACCAGCTATTGCGGGCACTGCAAGAATCAGCAGCTAGTGAACTAGCGGCCCGGATGACAGCCATGAGTAATGCCAGTGAAAATGCTGGTGAATTGATTAACACTCTTACCCTGTCTTACAACAAAGCCCGACAAGCAGCAATTACTCAAGAACTGCTTGAAGTTGTGGGTGGTGCCGAAGCACTGACTTAGGGAATAGTTACTTGCTAGCCATCACAAATAGCTAATTGCTAGGAGATTTAAAACTAGCGATTAGCTATTTGCATTTTGAGTGATTGGATTTTAGTTTCGGTTTGCTCAGAAGTCGATAAATAGGATTTTGACGACATCCCTGTATAGAGAAGGAGCAAGCCCAAGGAGTAAGCATGATCATACTTGCTGAGTAACGCACGAGATGCGATCGCATTTTCTTCTACTTAGTTTCTGTTGCTTCAGATGTGTGCTCGGCTATTCCACAAGAGCAGTCAGTTCAACCCGAATGAGTCCCTGCTGTTTATTAGTCGCACGCATCGCAAGTACTATCTTTTCATTGACGAACTTGATTCTATACTCGAATTTTTTTTCATCCTGGCAGTTGTCAACACATCTCCATTTCACTTTCTTGACATTACCAGTGGGTTGCCAATGAATCGTATATTGAACCCAACCCTGCTCTTGGGCAGCATTATATTCCCAATCTTGAGCGCCAGCTGCACCATTAGAAGAGAGAATAATGTCCTGGGTTTGGAAGTCGCTTGCTACTGCAATTGAATAGCTTGAAAATCCGGAAATCATGACACTAGAACCAATTAACAAGCAATAGATTTAACAATTTTCATGATTTGATATGTGATGTTAGTAAATACTATAAAGATTCTATAGCTAAAATAAGTAATAAGCTGAAACACTAAGAAAAGAATATTTTTTATTTTATTTTTATTACTTTATAAAAAGCTAAATAAAATTTCTATTTTATATTTAAAAATAAATAAATCTAAAATAAACCTAAAAAATGACCTACGACAGCGCAAGAAAGGTATGCAGCCTTGTCTATCTGAAACCTTTATAGTAGCGAAACCCAACACCGATTAATCCCAACAGCCTAATTGTTTGATGCAGTATACAAAATCAGAAATTGAGCGATCGCCCTCGAATCCGTCTTCACTGACCAAAGTTCGCTGTAAATCACAATAGTGGTATCGGCAAGCAATAATCGTTAAATATTCATCATCCACCGCATAAACTAAGCGATTCGTATCATCAATTCGCCGCGACCAAAATCCGGCTAGGTTATCCCTCAAGGCTTCTGGCTTTCCCATCCCCTCAAACGGTAGTCGGATTGTTGCCTCAATGAGCTTGTTAATTCGTTTTAATGTTTTCTTGCCTTCCCCTTGCCAATATAAATAATCGTTCCAAGCTTCATTTGTCCATACTAGCTTTCTAGTCATCCAACAAATTTCGCTCCACCACTTTCCCCTGCTTGAACTGAGCAATAGAACGCTCCAAATGGGTGGCATTAGCTGGGGACTTGAGTAAATGAACAGTCTCTAGCAAACTATTAAATAACTCTAGCGACATCACTACAGCATCCTCCGCATCCCGTCTGGTGATGATGGTGTAGTCAGCATCTTCCACTACTCGGTCTAAAACAGCCTTGAGGTTATTTCTCGCTTCGCTAAAAGATACAACTTTCATTTGCTTCGTTTTTGTACTGTTTATTGTACAAGTATAGCGATTCAAAATATATTCAGGAATCCAAAGCAACTGCGAAATCAATTAACCTCGTGATACGAAAAGACGTGCTACTTCACAGGCAAAGTTAGGCAACAATGGCGATGTAATCACATCATCTACTAGCAATGTCGTAACCAGTTTTAACTGAGCATTGTCCCGTCGATAGACTTCAATTCTCTGAGCGATGTGATCGACAATCCAATACTCCTGCACTCCCTGAACCGAATACAATTTCAACTTAGCTAAGCGATCGCGGTCTTCATTAGCTTTTCCTTTTGATAGCACTTCCACCACCAGTTCCGGCGCTCCCTGAAAATGCCCCGCTTCATCTTGAATTTGAGCCAATCGTTCATAACTCACCCACACCACATCGGGAGCGACATTATCAGAGTCCGAAAAAATCAGTCCTGGCATAATGGAGGGTTCTCCCAAACCACTATCTATAGACCAAGTGTTTAGCACTGAAAAGATACATCCAATCACATGCTGATGTTTATGGTGGGGCGATCGAGTCACAAACAATTCTCCATCGATAATCTCATAACGAATCCATTCGTTATCGGGTAATGCCGCAACATCTTGAATTGTCCAGCGAATGCTTGTAGTTTCACTCATGACAGTTAAGCCTGGTTAATGAGAGTTTAATATTTCTTTGTCATCTTGTGACACATTTGCCTAACAGAAAACTATAATATATGTATAGCGCATGGGTCCGTCACGGTTTCGACAGGTTGGCGAACGCTGCTCTGTGATTCAGGTCGAGAGCGAGTCATCTCTCGGAAATCCAAGACTCAAAACAAAAGTAAATGCGAATAACATCGTTAAATTTGCTCGTAAGGACGCTCTAGTAGCTGCCTAAACACCTCTTACAGGTTCGAGCGTCTTTAGTTTGACTCCGTTAAGGACTGAAGACCAAACCCCAACGGATGCTCTAGCAAGCGTTCTCTGGTTGGCTTGCTGGCTAAGATTAAATCAGAGCATCCTACGTTCGGGATAATGAACGATTCCCGCCTTGAGGGTCAGATAGGCTAAACCTGTGAATGAGCGGGGGGTCAATACCCAATTTGGACAGCAGTTCGACTCTGCTCGGATCCACTAAAGAATAACTAACAAATCCACCTGATAATTTAATATCAAGGTGGATTTTATTTTTGCTGTCTGAACACAACTAAATATAAAAAGGAGTCAGAATTCAGAATTCAGAATTCAGAATTCTGAATTCTCGACCTATGAAGGGATAGAGTTTTAAGGTGAGAATATTTAAATTTCCTTTCGCCCGCAAGAGGCAAGGTCTTAAACCAATATTCATTACCCAGTCGGACTCCAATTCATACTGAATTCTGAATCCTGAGTTCTGAATTCTTCTTATAAAAATTTCAAGTCATTTGTAAGTCAGTAAAAAGTCTTTTGTTAATGAAGCTTTTCAGTTATCATCTCAGGCGGCGCTAAGGTTTAATGTAATTAAATCAATAGATGGAATTGAATTAAGAAAAGAATCAATTCAAAACTCCAAATTCCAAATTCAAGGAACCTGCGCCATGAAACAAAACATTATTATCAGCATTCAATCAGATAGCGTTAAAACAACCCAAGTTTCAGAAACCACAGCAATAGCATCAATTACTGAACTATCAGAGCAAGTTTCTTGTGTGGGAACTCCTGTGCAAACAGATCGATGGATTTACCGGATTGTCGTCGGCGCACTGGCATTAACTTTAGTATCTTGTATTGGCGGTACAGTCTGGCTGCAAGCCAATGATAAGAAAATTCCCGAAATCCTGATTGGGCTTGGTACGGGCGCTTTAGGTGGTTTGGCAGGACTTTTAGCGCCTACTCCCACGAAAGAATATTAGAGTGAGTATTTTAAGCGATCGCATTTTTATTTTACCCAATTGCGATCGCTCATTTCCCTGAATCAACTAGTTTAAAACAAAATTCGATGCCTGTAGAACAACTTTTACTTTTAACTACTTTCACAAGCACAGGTTGTTTACCTTTAATATTCATAGATTGAAGTTTTTTTAGCACGGTTGAACGAGAAGGTGTGTCAGATTCAGATAAAGCTGCAATGAAAGCCTGAGTCGTATCATAAGTACTAGCGGTGCGCCAGCCAACTTGCCCTTTCCACATCTTCATAGCTTTATCTGCAAATTCTTTTGCATCTGGTGTATCAGCAAACCAAGGAACAGATAAAACCATATTCTCAAAAGCTTCTCCACCCGTTATTAAAGTATCTAATGCATAAAACGTAGGCGCTCCCAAGAGAATTTTATTTCGATTCTTTCGATTTCGAGCAATTTCAATTGTAATAGGAATTATATCTGGATTGGGAAACAATACGAGTGCATCAGCTTTATCTTTATCTTCACTGAGCGCAACTGCATCACTTACAACTAATTTAGGCTCGGTCAAATCTACTTCTCGGACAATCCCTATGTTTGCTTTTGCTTCAGCCAGGTATTTTTTGAATCCTTCTGTAAGATTTCTACTGTAAATTTCTTCAAGTTGATTAAAAATAACAACTTTTTTCACCTTATTATTTATCGCATATTTTACTAACTGTCTCGTAAACATTATATCGGTAGGAACTGTCCGGAAAAAAACTTTACTTTTTAGGTCACTACTACCACTAGTAGGAGATATCATGGCTAAATTGGCTTTTTCATATTCTGGTATTGCTGACTGACTAGCACTGCTACTATAATGTCCAATTATTCCTAGAACATCTGAATTTTTAATCAGCTTTCTGGCAACCTTTGGAGCTTGCTTTGGATCGCTCTCATCATTGGCAATTATTATCTTCAATAAACGCTTATTTGATTGCTGACGCTGGTTGTTGAAATCCTCCTGTACCTGGGCTGCTCCTCGTAATGTTTCTTGAGCAACTACTTTTCTGGCGTTGATAGGTACAACAATTGCTAAAGTTAAAGGATTCCCCTGTTTCATGGCGCGTGCATTGTTATAGTAAATCCGTACTTCTGGATCGTTAGGATTATCTATTGTAGATTTTTTAAAATAATTAATAGCACTTGAATAATCTTTCTTCTTAAAAGCCTGAATACCAGTTATTCGATTAAAGCCTTTATCTTTATCAAGGTAAATATCAGGAAAAAAAATCTGTGTTCCTTCACTAAATCGTTCCGATCCTGCTTCGGCGATAGATGCAAAATAATTATTAATTGAAGCATTTATATCGTCTCGAAATCCTATCAATATTCCAATTGCAAACATGAAACTGGCTACAAAACCTAAAGTAAATCGCTGTTGAGATCGTCTATTTAATTCTTGACTAGCATTGAGGAACTGATAATCGCGATCGCCCAAGCTTTTATCTTTCGCCCACTGCCATGCATCACGTAATTTTTTCCCATGTAAAAGTCGAGATTTGTCCTGACAATTAGAAGCTAACCAAGCATTTATGTCTTGAGAATATGGTCGGAGATGAGTTAATGTCTGCTGAATCCAATTTTTGTCAAAAACAGCCTGATAAATACGGTTATAAACTCTTAATTTACCCTCTTGTTTAACTATTAATCCTGAGAGACGTAATTCCATTTGTTCAGAACTGTCATCCCCAGCTAATTCACCTTGTTGTAAAATTTGCTGGTAAAGTCCCAATAACCGTACAGTGCGTTGCTCATTGTGACAAATGCGGTTTTTAATTGTCCTTAAATGTTCTGGTTCATCATTAGCTTCCCAGTTTGCAATAATATAACTTTGTATAACACTCAACACCCACTCCGCTTCAGAGTATTTTGCATAATCTACAATCTCTTCTGATTTTTGCACTATGAGTTTACATAACTTTTGGGTGAGAAAAGGTTGACCCTCTGTCCAATTCAAAATCTCTTTTAATAAAGCTTGAGAATTACCTACCTTAGTTAAACCTTTAGCTAAATTTGCTGCTTCATCTAACTCAAAGCCAGTGAGTTCAATGGCTCGACCAACATTAAATGGCGTGCGATTTTTGTCATTAATTAAATCTGAAGGTGTTGCCACGCCTAACAATGCAAATGTCAGACGTTTGTAATCTGGGTTCTCACTCCGCTTGTTATAAAAACCTCGGATAACCGCAAAAAAATCATCATTGAATTTTAAACTAAAGAGACTATCAATTTCATCAATAAAAATCACTATATTATGAGAGATTTGTTTGAGCAGCACTTGTTCGATAAATTCTACCAAACACTGGACTGGAGAAAGTAATTCACGCTCTTGCCACCAAGTTCGTAAGTTAAAATTTTCTGATATTTCAAAACTATTGACGAGAATTCTAATTAAACCTCCATACCACTGCTGTGGAGTTACTTCTTGGGTACCGATCGCTGTAATATCAATAGCAGCACATGCAATACCTTCCTTGAGTAGCTTTTGCATTATTTGCACCCGCAAACTAGACTTACCCATCTGTCGGGAGTTTAATATATAACAAAACTCCCCTGCTTTCAGGGCGTGATAAAGTTCATCATCGGCTTGACGGCGCACATAGCTAGGAGCATCAGCAGGTAAACTACCCCCGACTTGATAAATTAAATTAGCTTCTGCATCCATATATTCAACTTAAAAATTTGATTTATTCGTCTAAATAGAGCAAGCAATTACAAAAGCTTGTTATCTATTGATTTTATTTGTCGAACTACAAACTTCAGTCTAATCAAATAGGCGATCGCCGAAATATTCTTGATACAATTTACAGCTAATTTTTACCTCATTTTTTGATAAATTTATTAGTCCCATGCTGTACAATTTATATGCTTGCATTGGTTCTATTCGTACACTTGTATTTGCCGCAACAATTGTTTTTAGTGCTGTCACTAATTCTGGATGCTGTTGAATCTCCCACCAATATCGCCGCAAATGAGAGCCATAAATTCCGGCTTCTGTACAAGCAGGTTGCAAAATTTGTTCCAGGCTAATACTCTGATTGTTTTTCAAATGAGAGAAAATCTGTTGCACTAAATATGGATGTCCGCCTACCATATCCATTAGCAGATTAACTTCAGTCAAATTCCAAGAAAATCCCTGCTGTTGAGCTAAATTATGTACTTGTTCCGCAGTAAATTTTGGTAATTCTATTGGTTCACCGACATTAAATGGTGATTCATTAATTTTCAGCGGAATATAGGCTTCTGTAGAGTGAGCAACTACCAATCTTAGTCTTTGCCAAATGGGGCGAATTTTTGCTTCTTCGTGCCAAGCTCGCAAAAGTCCTAAAAATTCCGTAGCCACTTTTGGATGTGGAAAAACTCGATCCACTTCATCTAACCATAACACCAAAGGACTTTCTACTTTAGCCAACAAATACTTTTCAAAATATATCTTGCAGTCTACCTTGCTGGTAGAAAATTTCTCATCCCAGTAATCAGCAAGTTTGTTTGGCATTTCTAGAGTTTGACCAACACTGATGCAGAACCATTTCAAAAATTTATTCAGACTGCTAAAATCTTCTATGTCTGCATAATGAAGGTTCAAAGGAACGGTTAGATATCCTTGCTTTGTTAATTGTTGTAAAACCTTAGCCATTAAAGATGTTTTACCCATCAAGCCTGGTGCTTTAATCCGCAATAAAGCCCCCGGTTGCAAAAGTGTCTCGTAGCAAAGAGACTCAATGGGAGGGCGTTCCACATAAATAAAGTCCGGTTCTGGCTCCACGAGAAATGCCTCTTGAGTTTGACTGTTGCTGTCGTCGTAGTCAAGAGCTGCGATCGCTTGCCAATCCTGTCCTAACTTATGACAAATTTCTTCAAAATACGAAAAATCAACAGGTTTACCGTTGAGGAAGTTACTGACTGTCGCCAGAGAACATCCTAAATCGTCAGCCAAATCTTTTTGGCGTGCATAACCATAACGTTTAACAGCCGACTTGACTTTTTGAATACAATCTTTGCGAACTTTAACTGAGCGTGACATTGCTAGGTTTTTGTGCGGCAAGGATGCTCAGATTATAGAGTTTTTTCCCTGCATTCCTAGAAAACTCAGTTATAAGTCAGTTTTTTACAGCAATTTGTAGTTGATTTTTGAAATTATTTGCGTAGGTGGGGACTAGGGAATAGGGCTGGAGCCTTTTCGAGGTGTAGGTCATTTTTTCAAAATTAAAATATCAAGTATTTTTCGGTCGCCGTAGTTGCTTGGAATTAATCGGGCCGAGAATTTGGTTGAGGTTACGCAACTGCTCAGCTGTACCCATACCAATTAGCCGGTCTCCTGGCATTAACACCGTATCGCCGGTGGGACCACCGATTAAAGTCCCATCAAGGCGGCGAATTGCCAGAACTAATGCCCCAGTTTGCGATCGCAATCTCGCTTTTTGCAAACTCTGACCTACGAAAGGACAAAAGGCGGGGTCTAGTAAAAATTCTTCCATGTACAACTGGCGGTCTGCACCCGTTAAAATTCCGTCTACAAAGTCCAAAACTTGCGGTCTGAGAGCCGCAGCGGCCATCCGCTTCCCACCGGTAATATACGGTGAAATCACTTCATCTGCGCCACCGCGTTGTAACTTTTGTAAAGCTTCTTCCGTACTGGCGCGAGCGATCGCCCGAATGTCTGGATTAAGTGTTTTTGCTGACAATACAGTGTATAAATTTTCAGCATCAGAAGGCAGCGCTGCAACCAGACAAACCGCTCTTTGAATGCCCACCTTCAAAAGTGTATCATCTAGCGTTGCATCACCCTGGTATACTGTATAACCCTCTGATTGCGCCCTTTGCACAGATTCCATCTCCGAATCAATCACTACAAAGGCTACACCTTCTGCTCTAAATTCCTTGGCAATTTGGCGACCAGTCCGACTAAATCCGCAGATGATGTAGTGTTCTGATAGGGATTCCATTAACCGCCTCTGTTGTTGTAGTCGAATTCCTTGTTGAAAGTAGCCTTCAATAATTGCTTCTGTAAATCTATTGACAATGTAACCGATATTAACAACACCCAACAAAATCAGGGCAATTGTAAACAACCGTCCTCGGCTACCCAATGGATGGGTTTCTCCATATCCCACGGTAGCTAAGGTGATGACCGTCATATAAGCTGCATCTTCCCATGACCAGCCCTCCACTAACGAGTACCACAAAGTGCCAATTAAGAAAACACCACCAAGAGCGATCGCCCCGGCCATTAACTGCTTTTGGATACGTTGATATTTTTGCTCAAGAGTTGAGAATGACGTATAAATAGTACTTACAGCCTATATTTTTGAGTTTTGTACTAACTTTATAGTATTTAGCCTGGTTTGGTACAAATGACTTTTACCTCTTGTTTGATTGCAGCAAGTGCGATCGCTGATGTAGGTGCGTTAGCATCAGCATAGTGTACCATCGCAGACAAAGCCTAAACACGATTAAAGCTGGCGTAAAATGCTACGTGCCCGTTAAATTACTTATGTGATGTAGAGCGATCGCCCCTCATTAATTGCAGTCAAAAAGCGTGGGCGATTCACGAAGCGATCGGGCTTTGGCAGAATAAAAAGTAATTTTCTGGGATTTCTAGGAAACTAGTAAATAACTATATGATGAAAAACTTCCAGGAGGAGCGGTAGTGAGCTTACAAACTCTAGTTGAACAAACCACCATCCCCCCAAATTCAGGGTCTCTAACATCTAGTCCCTTTGATGCAGATAGCTTTAATGAAGCTGTCATGTCTACCTATGGGCGGTTTCCCTTAGCCTTAGAACGGGGTGCTGGGTGTCGGGTTTGGGATACACAAGGGCGGGAATATTTGGATTTTGTGGCGGGAATTGCCACTTGTACATTAGGACATGCCCACCCAGCTATGGTAGAGGCGGTGACGCGCCAAATCCAAAAGCTGCACCATGTCTCTAATTTGTACTATATTCCCGAACAAGGTGAATTGGCAAAATGGCTCGTTGAACATTCCTGTGCCGATCGCGTCTTTTTCTGCAATTCTGGAGCTGAAGCTAACGAAGCAGCAATTAAATTAGCCAGAAAATACGCCCACACGGTATTAGACATTGAAAAACCGATTATTTTAACTGCCAATGCCAGTTTCCACGGACGGACTTTAGCGACTATTACCGCCACGGGACAACCGAAGTATCAAAAACATTTCGATCCCTTAATGCCTGGGTTCCACTACGTAAATTACAACGATATTAACTCTGTGGAAGTGGCAATTAGCGAGTTGGATGAAGGTGATTATCGTGTAGCAGCGATTTTGATTGAGCCTTTGCAAGGAGAAGGCGGCGTGCGTCCGGGAGACATTGCTTATTTCAAAAAGTTACGGCAGATTTGCGACGAAACTGGAATTTTGCTGATTTTTGATGAAGTGCAAGTTGGCATGGGGCGCAGTGGTCAGTTATGGGCTTACGAACATCTGGGCGTAGAACCGGATATCTTCACCAGTGCTAAAGGCTTGGGTGGCGGTATCCCCATCGGTGCAATGATGAGCAAAAAATTCTGCGATGTTTTTCAGCCAGGAGAACACGCCAGTACTTTTGGTGGAAATCCTTTTGTATGTGGTGTAGCACTGAGTGTTTGCCAGACATTAGAGCGGGAAAATATCTTGCAGAATGTCCAAGAACGGGGCGAACAGTTACGAACTGGATTAAAAGCGATCGCAGCTAAATATCCTCATCACATTAGCGAAGTTCGCGGTTGGGGTTTAATCAATGGTTTAGAATTGCGATCTGAGATTGCGCTAACCGCAGCCGATGTGGTGAATGCTGCCATCAACGAAGGTTTATTGCTCGTACCAGCTGGGGCAAAAGTCATCCGATTTGTGCCACCGTTGATTGTCACAGAAACCGAAGTCAACACTGCCTTGGAAGCTTTAGATCGAGCAATAGCGATCGCCACAAAGTAGGCGACCTGAAAAATCTAGTGGTTTTTATTTTGACACAACACATCAACTGCTGTTGTGTTTCTACATTTGAGTTTGACTGCCAACATTTTAAAGCTAAAGGGGAAAGTTTAATAAACTTTCCTCTTGCTATTTCTACTTATTTTGTCTGATAAAACTTGTACAATTATCAAGGCGGTTTTCACTCACAGACACTTATAAAGTGTAATAGCAATTTCAAAAACGATTGCGATAGATGGATTCCAACCCAACCAGACACACAAGGCGATCGCCAATCCAAAATCTCAAATCTCAAATCCAAAATGGATAAGATTTATCCACAGCCAAATTTTTCTACTTTGTGTTTTTCCATCCTTGATTTGTGGCTAAAATACCACAAGTTAGACGCTGATATCGTGCAATAGATAACTTTTACCTCATGACTGGAGACCAAAATCTTGGGAATAGAACTACGCAGCTTCGTGTTTCTCGACAGCCTGCAACCTCAACATGCAGCATATATGGGAACAGTAGCCCAAGGTTTCTTACCACTACCAGGAGATACATCGCTGTGGATTGAAATCTCACCTGGTATCGAAATTAATAAAATTACAGATGTAGCCCTAAAAGCTGCTTCTGTGCGTCCGGGAGTACAGGTAGTTGAACGCTTGTACGGTCTATTGGAAGTTCATTCTGGCTCCCAAGGCGAAACCCGAGCTGCTGGCCAAGCCATTTTGGCAATGCTGGGAGTCCGAAGAGAGCAATGTCTCAAACCGCGTGTTGTTTCTAGCCAAATTATTCGCAACATCGATGCTTACCAAACACAACTCATCAACCGCACGCGCCGGGGACAACTTCTATTAGCAGGGCAAACCCTATATGTATTAGAAGTAGAGCCTGCCGCTTACGCCGCCTTGGCTGCGAATGAAGCAGAGAAAGCAGCGTCGATTAACATTCTTGAGGTGCAAGCAGTAGGCAGTTTTGGACGGCTTTACTTGGGTGGAGAAGAACGAGATATTCTAGCAGGTGCGGCCGGAGCATTAACAGCTATTGAAAATGTACCCGGTCGAAATCCTCAGAGTGGGCGTCAGGAATGAAGAGTGCTGATGAGTTAGGAGTTAGGAGTGGTGGGGTTAAATTCTATTATAATCTCGCCATCTCCTCATCTCCCCCACTTACTACTCACTACTAATAATCATAAAGGAGAGAAAATGGCAAATCGAGAGCATCTGGTTTTACTCAAAGCAGGTGCGGTTATATGGACTGAGTGGAGAAAGAAAAATCCCCAGATTCAACCAGACCTCAGCACTGCAAACTTGCAAGGAGATAACCTCAGAGGTGCAGACCTCCAAGGAGTAAACTTGAACAAGGTAGATTTAGCTAATGCTTTACTTGTGCGGGCAAACCTCAGCAATGCGGAACTCAGTGGCGCAAACCTCTACAAAGCCTTGCTCATTGAAGCTAATGTGAGTGCTGCTAACTTCAGTGTTGCAAACCTGAGCGGTGCTACACTTTTACAGGCAGATTTGAGTGATGCCAATTTGATTGGTGCTGACTTGAGTGAGGCGAATCTCAGAGGTGCTACACTCACTCATGCTAATCTTATTGGCACTGACTTAAAAGGCGCTAACTTGAGAGATGCGGATTTAGATGCAGCAAAACTGATTCGGGCTAATCTCTGTTTTGCTAACCTCATTGAAGCTAACTTAATTGGCGCTGATTTGGGGGAGGCCAGCTTATACGAAGCAGAAATGTTGGGGGCTTATCTTTACAAAACTGAGTTATATAAAGCTAATTTGACCAAGGCTCACCTGAGTGGTGCATATTTGTTCTCTGCTAACTTGAGTGAGGCTGACTTGAGCGAAGCTGATTTGAGTTGGACTAACCTTAGACGAGCTAATTTAGCAGGGGCAAATCTGAGAAAAGCCAACCTCAGAGGAGCTGACCTGAGGGGAGCTAACCTCAGCGGTGTCAATTTTCAAGAAACAATTATGCCTGACTCTTCAAAGCATGATTAGTCAATAAGATACAGCAGAATTCAGAATTCAGAAGTCAGAAGTCTTAAGTAAAACAGGCTTGATAGCTGGCGTTGAAATCTAGTTTGTGCTTAATCGCTATCAGACTTACGCAAAAACTCTCTGAAACTCTTATTTCTTCTCTGCAAGACGCTGCGCGAATGCGGTTCATTTTTTCATGATTTTGCGTAAGTCCTGCACTAGTCAAAAATCTGAGATTAATTATGTCCGAAAATTTTGAATGCGATCGCTCATTTGCACTCTAACATTATTAAATTTACTATTGTCGGCAACTATCTAAGGAGTGAAAAATTTACCCCAAATTACAGCCATTAGTTAGTTGTGTAATTTAGATAATAGCTCAAGAATATTACCTATATCGACAAAACAGACTTACCTCTTTTAAATATTAATAAATCTCATGATGCATTAAGCTTGACCGTATTAACCTTTCTGGGCAATCATAAAGAAGCGGTTATTAAAAGCCAATTTAGTATACTGCTTGAATGCGATTCTATGCGTGACAAAATCGCCCGCTTGTAAAAACCCTCTTTATCATTGCAATATATCAGACCACCACAGTATCTCTTTTTATTCTTAGTGTTATCTGCGGTTCTGGAAAAATCCAACAAAAGGTAAAACTAATATTCAATTCATGCTTTTTTTGAATTTTACCTTTTACCTTTTGCCCTGTTCAATCACTTTTTCTCCTGGAGGATATTGTAATGTCTAGTGTGTTTCGTTGGTCATCACTCAGGGTTGCTTTGCTAGTTTTGGGAATAACAACTGCGACAGTAGCTCCCGTTGTGATTTCTGCACCAGCTTCATCTCAAAATACTGTTCCAACTACCACTCCATCTGCTACACCATCGCCAACTTCAACAGTTAATTTGTCAGATGTGACTTCAGATTACTGGGCGCGTCCATTTATTCAAGCTCTAGCTGACAATAATGTAATTAGTGGTTTTCCTGATGGCAGCTTTAGACCGAATCAATCTGTGACTCGTGCTGAATTTGCTGCCCTCATTCAAAAAGCTTTCGGAAACCAAAACCGAATTCGCCAATTGAGTGCGGGTGGATTTAGTGATGTTCCTGCTGGCTACTGGGCGGCTTCAGCAATTCAGAACGCCTACGAAATTGGGTTTTTGTCAGGTTATCCTGGAAATGTATTTAGACCAAATCAACAAATACCCAAGGTAGAGGCGATCGTTTCTATCAGCAATGGTTTGGGTTTGTCTGCTAGCGATACAAGTACTCTTAGTACCTACTACACTGATGCCTCAGCTATCCCCAACTATGCGGTCAGTAGTGTAGCAGCAGCGACACAAGCTAGTCTTGTTGTTAACTACCCAGATGTTAAACAACTCAATCCCCAACGAGCCCTAACTCGTGCTGAAGCAGCGGCACTTTTATATCAAGCTTTAGTGAGGCAGGGACGGCTACAACCCATTGCTAGCAATCTACCAGCTACTCAGTATATTGTCGCTGGAACTGGTAGCGGCACTCAAACAGGTAACGATATTGTTTCTTTAGCTGCATCCAGTAATTCTTTTACAACACTGACTTCTTTATTAAAGACAGCCGGTTTAGCAGACACTCTTCAACAGCCTGGTCCCTATACAGTTTTCGCTCCCACTAATGATGCATTTGCCGCTTTACCTGCTGCTACTCTAGAACAATTGCAGCAACCACAGAACAGAGAAGCATTGGTTAAGATTTTGAGTTATCACGTAGTTCCTGGTGCGGTAACTGCTAGTCAACTCTCAAATGGCGAACTGAAAACCATTGAAGAAAGACCTGTAAATATTCAAATCGATCGCACTAACAATCAAGTCGCAGTCAATAATGCTAGAGTCATCCAAGCAGATGTCCCAGCCAGCAACGGTGTTATCCATGCAATTAACCAAGTTCTGATTCCCCCTGATATCAACATCAGTCAGTTAAATCAGCAGCCCCAAGAAGGAGGCACTACTAATGGCGGAACATCTGGTGTAGATGTCGGTAGAAGTACTCGTGGTGGCAGAAGCTATGTCGGGGTTGCTGGTAATATTGGTTTGTCTGGCGGCGATACAGCTCTGAGCGAAGGTAACTTTACAGTCATCAGCAAACTTGGTCTGACAAATTACCTATCAGTACGGCCATCGGTGCTCTTTGGAGACGATACAGTATTTCTGGTTCCCTTGACTTATGATTTTTCTCCACGTGCAGCAGGTTCCGTGGGTCAACGAACCCTCAGCATATCTCCTTATCTGGGTGCAGGCGTAGCCATTGAAGCTAATCTCGATACTGATATTGGATTATTGCTAACTGGTGGTGTAGATGTTCCTTTAGGTACTCGATTCACACTTACAGGTGCTGTAAATGCCGCTTTTATGGATGAAACTGATGTAGGTTTACTATTAGGAGTTGGTTATAACTTCTAAGCATTACTGATATGAGCGCCCAAACAAAGGGCGCGTTTTTCACTTCTACAACAGATAAAAAACACATTAGACCTGCCTGGATAATTTGATTTTCCAGGCAGGTCTATCAAAATATAATTATAAAAAACTCCTAGTAGTCTGCCAACCCAAAATTGTTGGGTGAGGGCTGGGTAAAGGTTAAAGGTTAAAGGGTAAGGGATTTAAGCCTTTCCCCTTTACCCCTTACCCTTTACCCAGCAAAGTTACTTTGACGAACTACTAGTAAACTAGATTGTTTCTCCTAAGGCATAACGAATGCCATTCCTTGGAAGCTCACGTTAATTTATGAATGAACGATGCCACACGTATTACTTGTAGATGATGAAGCGGCTCTTTGCGACAGTCTCACATATACACTACAAAAAGAAGGTTATACGGTGACTACAGCCGCCGATGGACATAGCGCAATCAAACAATTTCACAAGCAAGTACCAGATGTAATTTTGCTTGATTTGATGTTACCGGAAGTTGACGGTATGGAAATTTGCTGGCGGATTCGGGCATTTTCCAATGTACCTATTGTGATGCTCACAGCTAAAGATGAGGATATTGATAAAATTTGGGGTTTAGAAGCAGGTGCAGATGATTATATTACTAAGCCCTTCAACACCCGCGAACTACTAGCACGCATCAAAGCAGTATTGCGTCGTCGCTCTGGGGAGCAGCCTTCATGAGAGGCTGGATACCTGGGATTAAATTAAATACAATTTATGCCAAGTTGTTAGGCAGATACCTCATGCTAACAGCTTTTGGAACGTCGGTGATGGCAGGTTATATCCTCTGGTCGTTCCATGATTACTTTATGCGATCGCGGCAAGTAGATTTGGATAACTGGACAAGTGCGTTAAGCGAAAGTGTTGCAGATGCACTAGAAGAAAAAGATATTATACGGGTAAAGGTGCTGGTGCAAAGGTATGGCGCACCACAAACTATAACCCTACGTGTTTTTAGTCAACAAGGCAGTCTATTAGCCACTTCTGACCCCAAGTTAGACAGCCAAGTTAAAGATTGGTTTCAGGTTCCGGGAATGCGGGAAGCTCTACAAAACCGTATAAAACAAGGAATCGCCAAAGGCGTTTTATCAAATAGCGATCGCCTCTACATTACTAGACCTGTTGAGCGTAACGGTCAATTGTTAGGCATAATCCGAATGTCTATGACTTTGGAGCAGCTTCAGGGACAGTTTGCTAGGGTAATTTGGAGTATTTTAGGAACGCTAGCAATAACGATTCTACTGTGTGCGTTCATTAGCAGTCGGTTTGCTCGCAGTCTCTCAAAACCGATTGAGATTATGCAGAACTTTGCTATTCGCTTGGGTGGCGGTCATTTTGGCGATCGGCTGACGATCCATGAGAACAATGAGTTAGATCAATTGGCAGCAGAACTCAACCGGATGAGTGAGCGGTTAGCTTCCTTAGACAGAGAGCGACGGGTGTTTTTAGCCAATGTCTCCCATGAGTTGCGTACCCCTATCAGTAACGTTCAGGTGACAATAGACGCACTCAAAGCAGGAGCCTATGAAGAAGCAGAATTGCGCGATCGCTTTTTTCAAACTATCGAAAGCGAAACCAAGCGTTTATCACGATTGATTCATGACTTGCTAGATTTAGGACGTTTGGAAGCAGGAGTTGTTGAACTAGAAAACCAAACCATCTCGCTGCATGGATTGATTAATCGTGCTGTTAATGCACTAGAACCGCGAATGCGAACTCTGGGAATTTCTATACAGATGAACGTGGGAAACCTAATTATCCAGGGCGATCCAGAGCGGCTATTACAAGCGATTCTCAATTTGTTGGATAATGCGATTAAGCACTCACCAGCCAATTCTCAAGTATCTATTTCTGGATACAGCCAAGGCAAACAAGCTATTATTCAAATTCAAGACGAGGGAAAAGGGATAAAAGAGGGTGATTTACCCCGAATCTTTGAGCAATTTTATACAACAGACCCCGCACGCAAAGGTAGTGGCAATGGTTTGGGGTTAGCAATTTCCAAGCGGATTATTGAAGCCCATCAAGGCAGTATTATCGCCAGCAGCACACCAAATCAAGGGGCAACTTTTACTATATACTTGCCAATAATTCGTAATGACCGAAAACAAAAAGGTACAGAGCAACTAAATTGATTTATGCGTGTCTTTAAGGGATTACCAAGAAATAAATTATCCAATCTTGTGGGGTGGGCGTTTCGCCCGCCCAAGGCTTGGAGAGGACAAGATGTCCACCCCACAAGAAAAATTGTATGTTTTTTTATTTGGAAGTCCCTAATTTGGAATTTGGAATTCGGAGCGATCGCCCTTGGCGTCTCCAAGAGAAGCGATGTGACGCTCCCCGTAGCTTGCTTCCCTATAAGAGTAGCCGAACTCGCTAAGGTAAGCAGAATTTGCATCTGAATCAAAGGTTGCCAAGTGAGACAGAATAAATGAAACGTGTCTAAAAATACTAGTGTGATCTTAATCCCAGAATTTTATAGTCTAAAAGTCATTGATAGCAAAATTTGGCAGGTGATATTACAACGCCAACTTAATAAAGATTATTTTCTTCAATTGGATTTTTTTGAGGAAAATCTATTCTTGCTGGGTGAATATTCACAGCAATTGGTTGCTTCTTCAGTTAAAACAATAGAAGGTTTGACTGCACATTTGAGATAATTATTATTTGAATAAAATCGACAGTTTTTACAAGGGACTTTGTGTGAACTATTGGTGGGAAAAACCATTTTGTCATCTAAAAATGACCGTATTTTTTGCAATATCAGCAAAAAAACTACCCAACCGATGATAAATCCAAGGGGCGATAAAGATATAGCTATATCAGGGATAGTTAGTTGATTTGTTGGTGTTTGCTCATTTTTAATTTCACTCTGGATTCCGTGATGTAAATTCTGATTGGCGGCTACAGTTCTTTGCGGAATTTGATTATCATACATATTATTTACCTTTTGCTATCCTCTTTAATGCCTTGATTTTTTGAAATTAGGACTTATTAATTCTTACTTCAAAATTTCTCGATATCCTCTGTGTTAAAAGATTTACAAAATAAAAAATTAGGTAAGTAAGTGTGTTCGGGGATTAAGTTTATTCACTTGTATGTTAAGTAACTAAAAATGAATACAGAGTATTGAGTTCATCAGATGAAATTTAAAATGCAAGGTTACAAGGTTTTAATTATAGGTTTATCAAAATAAAACTTCAGCTATATCTGCCAAGGGTTTTGCTTATGATTTACATCTATATATCCAAGGGAATAAATTATACAAAAGGCTGAGTAACTAAATACTTTTATGTTATGATTTATGGTAGATTTTTCTAAAAGTTTGCTAGACATTACACTTAAGTTAAATGAGAGTAATGAATATTACTCAAGCTTATTTAAGAGTGAACTGATTCACTGATATAAATAATTTGAGAAATAATTATGCTTGATATTCTCCTGACTTGGTTAATTACCACCATCAGTTTTTTGATTATTTCTAGATTACCTTTGGGCATAGAAATTGATGGTTTTAAAAAAGCGGCGATCGCTGCGGTGGTTTTCGGAATTTTAAATGCGATTTTGCTGCCAATACTTAGTTTATTTACTTTTCCCTTGATTCTCCTTACCGTTGGGTTATTCTTTTTTGTTTTGAATGCAATTATTTTTGCATTGGCAGCTTATCTAGTAGAAGGTTTTCGCTTGAGGTGGGGTTTTTGGAGTGCTTTAAGTGGCTCAATTGCTTTGGCAATTATCAATTCTATTCTCTTGAATATCGTGGCTCGAATTACCTAAAAATTAGGTAAAGGCAACAGGTAACAGGCAACAGGCAACAGGCATAAGTGTTGGCGTGGGACGGGGATTTAAACCCCGCCCCACGGAATCGCCTCTTCACAGACGGGGCTTTTGACCTTTGATTGTTGGTCGAGGAAACAGGCAACAATTTCCGCGTCTCACCAAAAATCTTTACTCTTGCCTGTTGCCTGTTCCCTATTCCCTCGACCGAAGGTCGGTAAAATTGAATAAAAATTTAAAATAATTTAATCCCCAGACTGAAGTTTTAAGAAAATCAAAAACTTCTAAAATAGTTGATTATCAAAAAATTCTAGACTTTGGTAACTGATGCCTTTATTATGAGGCGATTTTTTTTGTTCAGTAATTAGACAGATATGATATAAGACATATATCTGAATTGATTGGGCTGTAAAACAACACTCAATCATTAGATTACAAATTACTAATATTTATTTTGAGGCCATAATTTATGATAAGATTTTGGCGACAAACAAGACTTTTTGTTCTCACAACAATTGTGCTGGCAATTCTGCTAATCTGCCATAATCCAGTACCCATAGCTGAGGCACAACCTTCTACAACACCAACAACAACTAACAGGTCGCTTCTTTCTGTAGCTTATCCTAATAGGGCACTCAGTGCTTCTCCCGCACAATTAGCACCATTGCCTTATGGTTATGGGGCGCTAGCAAAAGCTATTGATGCTGAAACAATGAAATTACATCATGACGCGCACCATGCTAGCTACGTCAACAACTTAAATGATGCATTAAAGCAGTATCCAGATTTGCAAAAAAGAAGTGTTGAAAGTTTACTAGTGGATTTGAACAGCGTACCTGAAAATATTCGGACAAAAGTACGTAATAACGCTGGTGGTCACCTCAACCACACGATTTTTTGGCAATTGATGAGTCCCCAAGGTGGTGGAGAACCAACAGGAGCGATCGCTCAAGAAATTAAACAAACTTTTGGCAGTTTCGATACCTTTAAAAAACAGTTTAACGCAGCTGGCGTAGCTCGCTTCGGAAGTGGTTGGGTTTGGCTAGTACGTAACCCCCAAAATCAACTCCAGATTGTGACCACAGCTAACCAGGATAACCCGATTATGGAAGGTTTATATCCGATTTTGGGTAATGATGTCTGGGAACATGCTTATTACCTGAAATATCGCAACCGTCGTGCTGAATATTTAGATAATTGGTGGAACGTGGTGAATTGGCCGCAGATTAGCAGGCGATCGCAACTCTCATCAAAATAATAACACTTCAGTCAGTTTACAATTGGAACATCTGCAACCACAAGCACTCAACGATTCATTTATGACAACACTACAGGGGGACTGTACTTTGACCTTGATGGCAGTGCAGGTGAGTTTACTCAAGTAAAATTTGCACAATTATCTGCTGGATTGTCACTCACCGTAAACAATTTTGTGATTGTTCAATTCTGATTAAGATGCTATAATTTTAGCCACAGAATGGGAGGTTTTATTTTAAGTACCTCCCATTAGATTTTTCAATTGTTATACTTTTATTCGCTGAGTAAAGTTATTTCTGCGTTGCCATTATGGTAACTGATGTAATTCTTGTTGAGATGCAATATATTGGTGTGCGATCGCTTGCTCTCGACCTGGTGTTACAGTTACACTCAACTCAGGCGTAGGCTAGCAAACACCACAGGCATCGCAGCATTCAAAAATAAAATATGTCTTCATCACTCATTAAAACGTTTGTCTAGTGCTTTGTTGCAAGTTATTGCCTAGAAACGAGAAGACTATGAAGAATACACAAAGCTCAGTACTTCTATATACATTGTTCGGCAAATAATGTGAAGAGTATGCAAAGCTCTCTACTTAAGTAGATATATTTAAGTAAGATATTGACTATGTAGTTATTTGAGGCACAAATAGGAATCTCTTTGGGATCAAGAATCAAGTGTTAACTAATTTTAAGCTAGTAGGACTTAGGCGCTGACAAGAAACCAAGTATGAAGTGTGGGTTTTAGGCATTCAATTTGAATAATTTTCGCTCCTTGTTCAGTAATTTATGCTGAACGAGAATGGATAAAAAAGCCGGAAATTAATGATTATCCTGAATGCACAGACTCATGAATTTGTACAGTGCTTAAGACTTACTTGGTTTGAGAGAGTTCAATTCAGTCCGAATGAAAAGCCTTTTCATGGGGTGAATCTTTCAGAAATATTGCTAAACCAGAATATTGGTATATAAAGTCCGGCTAAAACGTCAAATTTGACCAATTTTTTTCGTTTTTTCAAGGACAAACTAGAATTTACAGCAGATTTAAACTTCGTGAAGTACATAAATACCCCACCCGCGCTATCGCGCACCCTCCCCGAACTTCGGGAAGGGTTGGGGAGGGGTGTACCTCATTTAGTTGCAAAACGCTGTAAGAACTGAAGTTACTCAAAAATCGATCTAGATAGGTGAAAGTTATGGCAAACATCATTGGAACCGACGGTAATGATACGCTACAGGGCAGTAACATCGGGGACATTATTGATGGTAAAGCAGGCAATGATATCATCCTATTTAACTATGACAATCAAACCTTGACTGGTGGAGGCGGCAAGGATGAATTTGTTTACGACTACGGCAATAACAATATCATCATCACCGATTTTGGTGGCGTAGGTAAAGGAACAAACCCCACAGCAGAAGTCATTACCGAAGTGGACATCCTAAGTTTCGAGGGTTTTGACTTAACTCCACAAAATATGCTACTCACCCAGAATGGCAACAATCTGGAAATTACCTTTAAAGCTGAGGTTAGTCCCAAAGTCATCCTGCAAAACTTTGCCCTGGAAAACTTAGATAACTTCAGCAAATCTACAGGAGGCTCTGTAGACTTGGGGAATATCCTGTTTGCGGGACAAAATAGCATCACTGACAGCTTTGATGTCTTCAATGCTGACTCGACCCAAAGCACTATCTTCAACAAAAATACAGTCACCTTCCTGAATGACCTAGACAATAATGTTAGCGGCTTTGACAACTCAGATGATGTCATTAATGGTCAGGGGGGTGATGATATCATTGACGGCAAGAGTGGCAACGATCTTTTGAGGGGTGGTACGGGGAACAACACTCTCATTGGTGGCGCAGGGGACGATCTATTTGATGTTGTATTTTCAACAGGCGATAACATCCTCAACGGTGACGCTGGTGACGATAGAGTGATTGCTGCGGCTACAAAAGGCAATAACTTCCTCTCTGGGGGCGAGGGCAATGATTATCTATACACCTCTTACAATTCTACTAACGGATACACTGCTTCTAACTCTTCAGGCAATAACACACTCATTGGTGGCGCTGGTAACGATACCTTGAATGCTGAGTCTCCAGAAGGCGATAACTTCCTCTCTGGGGACGATGGCAATGATTATCTCTCTAGCTCTGGTATTGATGGTTATAGAGCTTACTTTAGTTTTAGCTCCTCAGGCAATAACACTCTTAACGGTGGCGCTGGTGACGATACATTGCGTGCTGAGTTTTCAACAGGCAATAACCTCCTCTCTGGTGGCGATGGCAATGATTCTCTCTCGATTTCTGGCTATCTCATCGATTACATCGGTCAAACTATTTATGATTCCTCCTCAGGCGATAACACCCTCAACGGAGGTGCTGGTGACGACACCTTGCGTGCTGAGTATACAACAGGTAATAACCTACTTTCTGGTGGTGATGGCAATGATTCCTTCTATCTAAGAACTTCACCCCCACATACTGCCCCCTCTTTTATAGCGACTCAAACAGTAGATGGGGGTCAGGGTGATGATTTATTGTCTGTTAATTACAGCTATGCTACAGCAGGGATCGTTTCGACTTTCAATCCTACTACTAATAGCGGAGAAATTACCGCAGGCACGTATCGGGTTAGCTACAAGGATATCGAAGGATTAAATATCTTAGATACAGCTTACGATGACAGCATTGTGGGGAGCAATGGCAATGATACGCTCTCTGGGGTGTATGGTGGCAAAGATACCATCGATGGGGGTCTGGGTGACGATGTGTTGTCTGTCAATAATTACGGGTACAGCAATGGTACTGGAGGGATTACTTCGACTTTCAATGCTATCACTAACACTGGATCAATTACCAATGGCACGAATCAAGTTAGCTACAAAAATATCGAACGATTAAATATCTTCGGTACAGGTAACAATGACAACATTGTGGGGAACAGTGGCAACGATACGCTCTCCCCTGGCTATGGTGGCAAAGATACTATTGATGGGGGTCTGGGTGACGATGTGTTGTCTGTCAATTACGGCAATGCTACTGGAGGGATTACTTGGACATTCAATACCAATACTAACGTTGGAGAAATTAACGCAGGCGCGAATCGGGTTACCTACAAGAATATCGAACGATTTAATATCTCAGGTACTAACTACGATGAGAAAATTGTAGGGAAGAGTGGCAACGATACACTTTCTGGCGCATCTGGGAATGATACCATTATTGGTGGTGCAGGTAATGATATCATCATAGGTGGGGGTGGTAACGACACTCTAACTGGTGGTCTTGGCAATGATACATTTGTCTATGACATTCTCAATGACTACCTTGGAAGCGGCACTGATATTATCACAGATTTCGGTAGTGTGGGTAAAGGCTCAAATCCCTCAGCAGGGGCGATCGCCTCCTTAGACACCTTGCAGTTTAAAGGTAGTAGTACCTTCAGTGCTCAAAATCTGCAATTAACTCAAAATGGTAACAACTTAGAAATAACCTTTGAAGGTGTCGGTAGCACTAAAGTTATTCTCCAAAACACCCTCTTAGAAAACCTGGATAATCTGTCAGCAACTTCTTCACGACCAGCTATTGGCAATATCCTGTTTGATGGACAAACCAGCATTAGTGACAGTTTTGATGTGTTCGATGCTAATTCCACTCAAACTAGCCTGTTCAACAAAAACACTGTTACCTTCCTCAATGACCTCGACAACAACATAATAGGTTTTGACAACTCCAATGATGTCATCAATGGTCAGGGGGGTGATGACATCATCGACGGTAAGAGTGGTAATGACCTTTTAAGGGGTGGTGCGGGAAATGATTTTCTCCTTGGTGGTGTAGGAAATGACACTCTCCTCGGTCCTACAGGCAATGATACCCTTGACGGTGGTAGTGGTGACGATAGCTTGAATGCTAGCGCCTCAACAGGTGATAACCTGCTTGATGGGGGCGATGGCAATGATTCTCTTGACATCTATGGCAGCTACGAAACAGACCCCTACTCTGACTCCGACTCCGACTCTCGCTCCTTGGGCAATAACACCCTCAACGGTGGTGCAGGTAACGATAGCTTATATGCTGGCGGTTCAAAAGGCAATAACCTGCTCTCTGGAGGCGATGGCAATGATCGGCTTGACATCTCTGGCGAGGACGCCTACGACGGTTACAACGATTACAAAAACTCTCGCTCAGAGGGCAATAACACCCTAGAAGGAGGTGCTGGTGACGATTTATTAAAAGCTGAGGGTTCAACAGGCGATAACCTGCTCTCTGGAGGCGATGGCAACGATCAGCTTGACATCTCTGGCGACTACAGTTACTACAATGACTACGATTACAACGACTCTCGCTCAAAGGGCAATAACACCCTAGAAGGAGGCGCAGGGAACGATTACTTGTTCGTTAGCGGTTCAACAGGCGATAACTTGCTGTTTGGGGACGATGGCAATGATTATATCTTTGCCTATGGCGCCTCCGGTAATAATACCCTTTATGGTGGTAATGGCAATGATACCCTCGGCGGCAATGGTAATGATAGCCTCTATGGAGGAGATGGTACTGATACCTTTGCTTTCGGTAGTTACAATCAAGGTGTTGTTACTATTTCTGACTTCAACGCCGCTAATGAACTGATTGAGGTATCGACTTACGGTTTTGGTGGCGGACTGTCAAAACCTTCGCTGTTGGCTAGTCAGTTTACAATTGGAACATCTGCAACCACAAGCACTCAACGATTCATTTATGACAACACTACAGGTGCATTGTTCTTCGACCAAGATGGCAATGCAAGTGCATTTACTCAGGTAAAATTTGCACAACTATCTGCTGGAGTGATACTAAACGAAAACAATTTTGTGGTTGTTTAATCTTAATTAACGTTGTTTACTCGCTAAGCGCCAGAGAATGGGAGGCTCTATTTGAAGTACCTCCCATTAACTTTTTCAATTTCAATGCAATTAATATTAGTAGAGAGTAAATGTTGGATTTTGTTACTCAACTTTTTGTATGGTTGCGAGTCTTCTGGAGTGAGTTTGGTCATGTTTGTATTTGTACTTTTTTAATAAACGAATTACTGGGCGTAATACTTTTTGCTGTTCGATGAGGTTACTGCTACGATCTTTCTCTAACAAACACCAATATATTGGCCAAGCTCTTTTTTGGTAAATTACACTAACCATCAACACATTATTTTCTTTCAACGCTCGTTCTATCTATCGCAATGGTTTCGGCTGCACTGAGTCTAGTATATAGTCTTTGACTTTTAAAACTAATTTATTTTTTGGAAGTCCCTTATGAATTACCGTTACGCAAGAATCAGGTTTTTGGTCATATCTTGCGTAAGTCCTGACTATTGAAGCGATCGCTATCAAGATAAAGGCACAGCAATGCTGTGCCTCTAATATTTTCAAGTCAAAATACCACACTGTAGGAAACATTACAAACTACGAATCTTTAAAGCTCGTTGTTTGTAACGGAGTATGGACAGTAAAACAATTAGCAATATAAAGGCTTTGATCGTAGAAGGTTCCACTACCTTCTTGACTTCCGTAGGGGTTGGAGGAGTAACAGTACATGGAATTTCAATAACGTTTGTATGATCGGAACCGTTATTGTTGGGAGTCAGATCGCATTCCCCTTTGTTGGTGAGAGACAAAGGTGGATTTGTGGAAGTAGAAATAGATGACTGACCAGAAGAACTACCACCATCTAGTAGTAGAAGCAGAATCAAAGCAAGACCCCCAGCCCCAACTATTGGCCAGAGTGGAAAAGAATCAGAACTGTCTTGTACCACGACATCTCCCGTAGAACCAGGGAAAGTGTCGAGACTTATTGTTTCTGCGTCCAATGGTACTGGATTGTCACCCACCAAAATATCTCCTGGAATATCTTCTCCCAAGAGCTGATTCAATTCTTGTGGAATTGCGTTGTTGGGACGTCCGAATTCCCCACCATCTTCTGAGTATGGAAAGGATAGTACTTCAAAAATCCTCTTTTCGAGTAGGCTCTGATCTCCAGAATTCAGCGCTTCCAAGCCTCTAGAAATTTTATCTACATAAAAATTCGTCATTTCTGGCGATAGACCTAGAGACTGAATCTGCTCTTTAATATTGGAAATTTTTGAGGCTTCTTCAAACAGCAATCGTCCGTATGACAATTTCAAGTCTATTAATCCATTACGGAGGCTAACCGAGTCATTAACTCCTGAGTATGGTGCCCAGTAGAACTGCTTGGTTACAAGTCCGAGTCCTTCAACTGGATTACGACCAAAAGGTTGTCCAAGGACGTATTGAGAGCCATCCATGATTGTGGAAGATTCTTTTCTCCAAAATGAAGCGAAAGGCGCCGCAGAGAGATTCGGATTGTTACCGTAAAAGCTAGCGAAATTCTGGAAATTTTTCTCCCCACCAGCTGCTCGTATCAGTAGATTTTGATAGCTACTCCCACCATTGACCTCTAGTAATCGCTGGATTACCGTTCCAGTTTTATTGCAAGTCAGACCAAATCCCACATTACATGCAGGAATTACTCGCATCTGACTTAGATTCTGGTTATTGATTTGGTACTGGAGATACTCAGACTCCAGTCCTCGTTGGATACCATAACGACCAATATTTAACTGTGCAAAAGCAGACTGACACGTAGTAAGTACTACTGCAACAGATGAAAATGCGATAGTCGCCAAGCGAACTACTTTCGGCATACCAATTCTTTGAACAGTTAACTTAGGCAAGATGTACCTCCGGTGGGGATTGGGGATTGGGGATTGGGAGTGAAGAGTTAAGAGTGAAGAGTTAAGAGTGAAGAGTTTGCAGCTAGGAATTTTCCCCTTTGCTCTGACTCCCCATAGACGCGATTAATCGCGTCTCTAACTACTCCCCACTTCAACTCTTAGGTAAATAAATATTGATTGTGATTCCCGTACCTTTAAGATTTCCTGATGAGAGTGTGTGATATAAGACCAATGCTCGGTTTGGTTGGTCGAAAAGAAATCCGCGGCGTGTGGGTTTAATTTTCCCTTGCTTGACTAGAGAAACGAAGGCTTCTAAATATCTACGTATACCTTGACGGTTCTCTTGACTAGTATTCATATGACGCTCAACCAGCATCATAAAAAAGTCCAAGCTACGATTTTCTTGACCCTCAATCAGACTTCCCTCATCTAAGAAAGAACTTGCTATGAGTCTGTTATCAACTTGTTTAACTTTAAAAATCGTAAAGTAACGCCCTTCTTCTTTAGGATCGTTCGCATAGCAAACCCAAGAACCTTCTTGATTCTGTGTAAAACCTTCGTCAGCAAGGTAAGAAAGCAAAGAATTACTTGCTTTAGTTTGTGGTGGAGGTAATAAATCTTCAATGGGATCTAAAGAGCAAATCCTCTGGGTTGTTTTCTGTTGAGGAACAGTAGGAGTCTCTTGGGTGTAAACATCGATAGGCTTGTCATCAGACATTGCGATGTTAGACATCGCAGCCAACGCAGATACTTGGAAAACGAATACTCCAAACAAACGAACAATAATATTCATGTTTGTCCTGTTAATTTTTTACATTGTTAATAATCAAGTTGTTACTAAATCAGGATCGATCTAGTAATCTTAAATTGTTTGCTCAATTTAAGTGTTTGCCTCATTGTGTCAAGGTTATGCTAGATTTTCACGGATAGAATAGACCTATTTGGTATAAGTAACTCCGCACTAGTAGACATAAATCTTATGTGAATAAAACGCACAATGTTCAAGTATCATTGACAGCAAAAACTATGCTTTTCGATAATTTTACATATACGAAAAACAATTGACGTAGCGCCAATTTTTTATATTTATCTCTAATGTTTGGTCATTTTCAGAAGGTTTTGTGATATACCTTTCTGTCTGTAATGATTACAAAAAAATGGCTTTTTCAGCTATTTGATAGCTTCTATAAGCAGAATCATAAAACCTCTGTGCTTTATACAGTAAGATTTTTACTGATTCTGGTGGTAGGTTAAATAATGTTTTATTTTTTTGGAGGTAGCACACCTAACTAGCTGTTTCAGCATCTTTTTAATTGGATGTATAAAATAATATCCCTTGACAGTAAAATAATATTACCATGAGCTTGAGACACGCAACACTTTTGTGGACAGTTGTCAAAGTTGTACACGGTGAATTGTAACTACCTCTTGATTAAATTTTCTGGGAAATACCAGAGAGTAAAAGTCAATTGACTTACATATGCCTAGTATTTTAGAATCAGATGATATTATTTTTTGTGTTAGTAGCCAGATGTTTTAAATATCACAAAACTTAAAATTAAATACGGAAAATAAATATATTGTGATTGCTGAATAAGCTTGATTGCGTGAACTTTCAGCTACAGGCGATCGCATGAAGGAAAGTTAAATTAAATTACAACTATATAATTATTATTTAGTAAAGTCTTGTCATATACCTTAGAGGTTGTTTGAAAAGTATCGTATAGTACATGAAATTCTGATATTACCCCCCAACCCCCCTTGTAAAGCAGGGCTGTTTCATTCCTTAAAATGGGTGAAATTGCAAGATGCAAAGAGATAAAAATTGAGAGTAAGCGCACAATTCCAGTAAAAAACTTTTGCGCCTTCAACCCAAATACACGATTTTCCTTTGCGTCTTTGCGCCTTTGCGTGAGATTATCCTCTTGACAAATCCCCATCATCAGCGAATGAAACAGCCCTGCCTTGTAAAGGGGGGCTTTAAGAGACATTCCCCCATTCACAAGGGGGGTTAGGGCGGGTATTAGACACTTTGGGTAACAAATATAGCTTTTCAAACATCTTCTTATAAAGATGAATCTTTCTATTCACGAATGGTTCGAGGATTGCTACATATTGTTATGAATAAACAGTATGTAGTTAAATTTGCTCTGTAGATAGAGGAATATTCTGAGCAAAGTTACTACGATTCTCTGCCGAGTATAACTATTTTTTACTAAAATTAGAATACGAACTTAGTATTTTTACAAGCTTTGGCTGTATGAATGCGGAATTTTTTTACAGGATTCCTTTGATGCCTTTAGGGTTACTCTGGCTGGCTTATGCCTTACTGGGGTGGTACCTTGCTGCTCATCATATTATTTGGTTAGTGGGCGCTTTTGTAGCTGCTATGGTGATAGCTGTAACACGCAAAAGTATTTCTTGGTTAGAGCGTTTAGTGGAATTTGGCTCTAAAGCCTTAGTTGTCATCTTATTTTTAAGCACATCAGTTGCTTTGGTAGCAACTTGGTCGTTATTATTTAGTCTATTTCTCATACCATTAGCAACTACGCTTTTAGCTGACTTAGAAATGCGTTTTGCCGGTTTCAACAAACTAGATTCATTTTGGGTATTAACAATACTAGCAGTATTGGGTTTAATAGTGGGTGAAGTAATAGATCTTCTATTTTTTCCAAGTAGCAGATATTGAAGAAGAATTCAGAATTCAGAATTCAGAAGTCAGAATTCAGAATGGGCTATGCCCCGCTGCGCTAACAGAATTAGAATTAATCTCTCTGCCTAGTTACCAGACTTAGATGTTGTACTTTTTATCGTTGCTTGCTAGAAGGATTTGGGGATGGAGTCAAATTTGGGGTTGTTAGTGGGTTAGCTGGGTTTAATTCCTCTTGCAACATTTTCTGATAAATCTTAGGCAAAGAGCCACTAACAGAGTTCGTTTCTATGCCATATCCCAAACTTGTCCAAGTGGGAGAAAGTCGCCGCAAAACATCGTTTAATTTTCCCTGGCGCAAGAGTTGAGAAATATTAACTCCCCAAACTTTTGAATCATTCAACCAACGATAAACTACTATGTCTTGATATTCTGCTTCAAAACTATAATTAACCCAAAACATCAACCGCATTGGGTTTGGGTGATAGCGAGGGGCTATATTGTACCAGGTAGTGTTGATGATTTGATATCTACCAGCAGCGGTGGAACAATTACCTGTGTTGGGGCCTGTGACAATTGTGACGCAGACCTCAGGATGTCGGCTGAGATCGCTGACTTGTTGTCCGCCATACAACAGAGAATAGGGACGGTTACCACTTGCCTCGCTGGCTGAGATGGTTCGCATTAAAGCGCGGATATAAGGGTCGCCCTCTTTCATTACCAAAGGTGGCTGTCTAACTTCAAAGATCGGATCGGAAGGCGATCGCAATTCTCCTTGAATATACCACTGCAACAAGCACACGAAGCCGAGAAGCGCCGCTATTGGCCCAATCAGTTTTTCAACACCTTTGAATTCAAAGCCTTTCAGAGTCTGACTCCTTGAAATTCGCTTTCTTCGCTAACAAAAATTATCGACGAATTCATTGTGACAAAGTTCGCGTTTGTTGTCAGTTATCATTTCCGGTTAGCTGATTTTTTTGACTAGAGGAAATGGATAGAAACGCGATTAATCGCGTCTGTGACGAGTGGGGAGGTATTTGTTTCATTGATAACTAGTAGAGCAGATATAAACATTTTTCACGGAAATCTATTTTGAATCGAAATAATGACTAAATATAGAAATTATGCCTGATTAAGTCGAAAAGTGTACCTTGAGAAAGATATTCTGAGATTTTCCTTATGTTTAAATTAGCACGCAGTTGTGTGTATTTCAGTAGTAGTTGCTATACAAGGGGAACAGATGTCCGGAACTACGTCAAATTCAGAAATGCTATACCGAGTTATCGGTAGTACAAAAGAGAAAGTTTCCGCGATCGGACTGGGTGGTTGGCATATTGGCTTGAAGCACATTGATGAGGAACTGGCTATCCGGATTGTTCGCACAGCGATCGATGGCGGCATTACTTTTATGGACAATAGTTGGGATTACAATGGTGGAGTTAGCGAAATTCGTATGGGGAAAGCACTGCGCGATCGCTACCGTGACAAAGTGTTCCTGATGACAAAAATTGATGGTCGGTCTAAGAAAGCAGCAGCAAAACAGCTAGACGAATCACTCCAACGTTTGCAAGTTGATTACATCGATCTTGTTCAGCACCACGAAATTATTCGCTACGAAGATCCGCATCGAGTTTTTGACCCAGAAGGAGCGAATGCCGCCTTGATTGAAGCACGGGAAGCTGGTAAGCTGCGATACATTGGTTTCACTGGACACAAAGACCCCCACGTGCATCTGCATATGTTGGAAGTTGCAGCCAATCATAAGTTTAAATTTGATACAGTGCAGATGCCGCTAAATGTCATGGATGCACATTACCGCAGCTTCGAGAAGCTGGTTTTGCCAGAACTAGTCAAACAAAACATCGGCGTTCTCGGTATGAAAAGTTTAGGAAACGGTATACTTTTACGGTCGAATACCGTCAAGCCAATCGAGTGTTTACAGTATGCTCTGAATCTGCCGACATCGGTTGTAATTACCGGAATTGATAGCATGGAGATTCTCCAACAAGCCTTTACAGCGGTGCAGACATTCCAGCCAATGAATGACCAACAAGTGCGATCGCTCTTAGAAAAAACGGCAAAGGCAGCATCAAGCGGCCAGTTTGAGCCATTCAAAACTTCATCAATTTTTGACAGCACTGCCCAAAATCCAGATTGGTTAGGAGATGAGCCACAACGCATTCAGGAATTAATGCCAGCATAAAACCAAGGAAGGGTGTGTTAACTCTTCCACATGACATGAAAAACACAATACCATATCATGTCCGGTTAATCATTTATCATTAAAATCTCTGTGCGTCAGCCTGAGTAATATAGCATTTGCTAGTCTGCTGAGGTACAAATCTCTGCGTACCTCTGCGCTTTACTTTGCGCCCCTCTGCGTTTCAAAATATTATCTGTACCTCACTTAACTGGGAACCACTATAAGTCTTTCACCGGACATCATATTACATATCATTGCTAGAAGGATTCAGAGTATAATCAGCTGCTGCTTGAGTGCGACGGCGGCTCATTTTTTGTTCATGAGCATCGTAAGCAATACATATCCAAATTAAAGCCATGAATAAGATTGTTTTGTTAAAGCTTTCTGCTCCATTAGGAAACAGGCTACCAGCAGGTACAATGCCGAATGCTAAAGTAATGCTAAACGTCATTAGTATTAGTAATAAACCCGTCCAACGCACCCAATAATTGAGAGCAAACAATGCACCCAACAGAATTTCTGCTAACGGTAATAACCAGGCATAAGGAATGGAGATAAACCCAGGCAGTGGTCCCAGTCCTTCCCATCCCGGTGGAATTCCATAGCCAATTATTTGGAGTTTTTGAGTTAGGACAGTTTGATAGAAACCATTAGGAACGCTAAAGTTGAGATAGTTCGCAATACCAGAAAGAAGAAAGAAAACACCCATTGTTACGCGACTAACAACAACAGCCGTCCGCAGGTTGAGTAAATATTTCATGAGTGGACTCCTAAAGATGAGATTGAGTTTGGATATTTTGTAGAAAATTGGGATGTGGGAGATAGGGAGATGGGGAGACAATGACAAATGATAAATGACCAATGACAAATGACAAATGACCTTTAACGAGCAGGGGGTGTAAGACGATCGAGTAAGGTGGGTACACCCGTCCAACTGAGGTTTTGCTGAAATTGCATCGGTTCAGCAGCCCGCCAGATGAGGGGAGCGGCTAAAATTAGTCCAGCAGCGACGGTTGCAACGCCATACAGCCAAGGAGTCTGTCCTAACTGCATGTGAGAAAAAGGGCGATGACGCTGGAATAATTCGTCAGTCAGCCACTCGGTTGTGACTTTGCGATTATGTGCAGAGTTTGGCAGGAGTTGTAGATATGTTGCTTCCCGAATGAGATGACCGGGCTGCCCTTTAATCTGGACTTTATTAAACAAGTTAGCAACACCTTCGTTGAGTCCCAGTTTCATCAAAGTACCACGCATTTGGATTTGCACAGGTATGGCGGGTTTGCCTTCTTCAAGCCGTTTGAGATTGTGAGCGATCGCTTTTCCCTGTTGATAGGCAACTTGGGCTGTGGTAGGTTGGGGATGATCCCTATCTGTGGCGCAGTCTCCAGCCGCAAAGATTTCAGGAAAATCAGGGAGTTGCAATGTGGGTGTCACCACTAGCCGTCCGCGATTGTTTGGCACTGGTAACTCCATCAACAAAGGATTGGGAGCAGTTCCAGCAGTCCAAACAATGGTTCCAGCCTGCAAAATCTGTGTTTGCTCGTGTTGACGGTACTCTACACCATCTGCGTGAATCTTGGTAACAGCCGCGTCAAATAGGAAATCCACAGAAACCACCCGACGTTTAAGCGCCCTTTGGACTGTGCAGCGCAAATGACTATTCACGTCTCCTTTGAGGATTTCCCGGCTGCGGTTCACTAATGCCACCCGAATTTCATCGGCATCACCGCCCAACTCGTCGTACCAAATGGGTAATAAATCTGCTAATGTACAGGCTAGCTCAATGCCAGCCGGCCCCGCCCCAATAATAGCAACAGTCACGAGCTGGCGACGACGTTCTGAGTCTTGAGTTTGAATTGCCTGATGCAGTCTGTGTTGCAAGTGTTTTCGCAAAGCCATTGCCTCTTTCCCAGAGGTAAATAGCATGGCATATTCCGCCGCACCGGGAGTATCGAAGTAAGTTGTTTTACTGCCCAGTGCTAACACTAAGTTACTGTAGTCACAAACCTTACCAGATGCTAGGGTAACTCTGCGTTGATGTGGATGAATTGATTTGGCTGTGTCCTGCACAAAAGTGACACTACTACCAGCCAAAAGTTCTTCGTAGCGGGGGTAAACTTGTGTGCTGTGCAATTCACCGCTCAATAGTTCATACAATAAAGGTTTGAAACTAAAGCGATCGCGTTGCTCAATTAAAATAATGGGATGGGAGTAATTTTGATGGCTTAAGTGCAGAGCTGTAAACAGTCCAGCAAAGCCACCACCCAGGATAAGTGTAGGATGAAATGTTTGCTGCATAGGTGTAAGAGTTGCTGCTTTGTGAACTGTTCTTAGTATGGCGACACTTAGCAACTCTTAAGTGATAAAAGAATAAAGCTTGGCTGAAAAATTTTAGGGAATTTACAAGATAGTTTTCACTATTTTCTCAGCAATAATTCAGTTATTGAGAAAGGCAGAGGGCAGGAGGCAGAAGGCAGAAGGGAATCCTGCCTCCTGTTGTCTGCCTGTTACCTAGCGTACACACAAATCTTTTAGAATTGTTGTGTAATATCAATTCAAACAATCTTTGCAAGACATCGATCATCTGTAGGGGCGCACAGCTGTGCGCCCCTACCCAGGGTATTTGTCGCATTCTTTTTTAAAATTGGTATAACCTAGAGTGGGTTAATTTTTACTCTTAGATGCAACAAAGGTGCAGGTTGATGCATCTAAGGTGCAGGTCGATGCATCTAAGGTGCAAGTCAATGCATCTAAGGTGCAAGTCAATGCAACAAAGGTGCAGGTCGATGCAACAAAGGTGCAGGTCGATGCAACAAAGGTGCAGGTCGATGCAACAAAGGTGCGGGTCGATGCAACAAAGGTGCGGGTTGATGCATCAAAATTTCAATGTTCGGTATAACGACGCGGTGTATAAACCCAAAGATTACCATCGCTGCGCTTGATAATTCGGGTTTTTGTGGAACCGACAAGAATAATTGTCCGCATGTCGGCGCTAGCTGGTGCTAACTCCTCAAGTGTAATCACTTTCACAATCTGTCCTGGTCTGCCGAGATTCCGTCCTAAGACCACTGGTGTATCCGGTGTTCGATGTTGCAACAAAATATTTCTCGCTTCTGCCAGTTGCCAAGTACGATCTTTGGAAACAGGATTGTAGAAAGCAATTACGAAATCAGCTTCGGCAGCAGCGGCAATTCGTTGGGCGATCGCTGACCAAGGTTTTAAGATGTCAGAAAGGGAGATTGCACAAAAGTCATGTCCAAGGGGCGCACCAATGGCGGCGGCTGCTGCTTGCATCGCTGAGATGCCCGGTGCTACATGAATGTCGATACTCTCCCATTCTGGTTTAGCATAGCGATCGCATACTTCAAAAACCGCTGTTGCCATTGCATAAATACCAGGGTCGCCAGATGAAACCACGGCTACATATCGCCCAGACGCAGCTAAATCAAGCGCCATCTCTGCCCGTGATTCTTCTTGGCGGTTGTCGGACTCATGCCGTTGCTTCCCATCTCCGAGAGAACCGATTAAATCTAAGTAAGTTTTGTAACCCACCAAATCAGTTGCCGACTTGAGTATTTCCTTGACTTCCCCAGACATCCACTCTTGACCACCAGGGCCAGTGCCAATAATCGCTAGCCGTCCGCGTGGCTGACCGATGGTGTCGGCATCAATGGGCTGCTGGGCAATGGCGATCGCAATGTGAGGATCGGGAGATAAAGGAACAGTGTCTGTGGCGGCGATCGCTGCGGCTTGGGCGGGGCTATAACCTTGTGAAAGCCAACTTTCTAGCTGATTTGAAGTAAAAAAGCGAGCAGGCACTTTCAAGGCGCTAGCTACGGCGTGGATGGCGGGATCGGTAGCGGCGGTGATGGGTGCAAATATGCCTGCAACTGATGGCGATGCTAGGGCGGCATCAGCTAATACTTGTTTTACTAAAGCTACTGCTTGGTCTGCATAACCAATGATGCCATCAATGGCGATCGCTATAGTTGCAGGGTGGTAGATGAGGCGGTTAGACGCAGGATTCACCAAACGTTCTGTAACTTGGATAGTCAAATCTCCATTTGGATGTATGGGCAATTTGCTATCGCTCAACCAAGGTGCTGCGCCTTCTACTTTCACTTGTGCCCCGGCTAACAAATCTGAGATAAATTTTTTCGCATCATCTGGGTTTGCTAAATGGTATCCGGGCGGAGGAGACAACAGCGCTGTGCCCAAACGTAAATCGCCTGTGGTGGTAATTGCAGCTTTGACATCAAGGACTTGGGCAATGCGGCGCGCCAAATCATTTACCCCACTAAGTCCGCCCAACAGTGGCACAACAGCGCTACCATCTTCAGCCACAGCTAACACACATGGTTCCTGTCGTTTGTCAGAGAGCATGGGAGCTAGCGTCCTAATCAAAATACCAGCAGCACAAATGCCAATTAGTGGCCTTCCCTGAGCAAATAACTCGCGTAGTGTCTCGCCAAAATTCTTGAAGCTGATATCAACCCCAGACGTGCGACCCTCTAAACCGTATAATGTCGTTTCTGGTAGGATACTAATTATTTTGCGTGCTACTGCTACGCTATTTTGACCTAATACTATAATGGCGGGTGCAACGTTCATCATTAATAAATTACGAATTACGAATTATTTAATTAGTACTTACAGCAATTTTCAGGTAAACAGACCACGTTGTAGGGGCGCACAGCTGTGCGCCCCTACCGGAGATTGTGGTTCAAATAGATGAAAAACGCTGTCAAACAAAGGTTCTCAGGAATTTGAGTGCTTCGATCTTATTTTGAGACATCGCGTCAACTATATCGCCGTTATTATGAATTTGATTTACTTTCTTTTACGTTCTGCTTGGGGTATGGTGGCGATCGCGATCGTGACTGGATTCTTGAGTGGCGGTAGTAGTGCTGGCTTGATTGCTTTGATTAGCCGTGCTGCTAGTAGCGGTAGTACTGAGCGTTTCACATCCATAGCTTGGGGTTTTGTGGGATTGGCAATGGTTGGGCTGATTACCAGTATTATTTCCCAAGTAATGTTGATTCGCCTTTCTCAGAGTGCAGTTTTGCAGTTACGGATGCGTTTGAGTCGCCAAATTCTTGCTTCTGAGTTGAGTCTTTTGGAAGGTTTGGGAAACCCGCGACTGTTGGCAACTTTAACAGAGGATATTCAAGCAGTTGCTAATGCTGTTTATCAGATGCCTTTTTTGTTTATTAATTTAGCGATCGTTTTTGGTTGCATAGCGTACATCACCTGGCTTTCTTGGTTAGTGCTGGTGATGGTTTGTGCTATTTCCATAGTAGCGATCGCCAGTTGCCAGTGGTTATTGACTAAAGGAGGTAAATTGCTAGCTCTGGCTCGTGAAGATGAAGATCAACTGTTTAAGCATTTTCGCACGATTACTGAAGGAGTCAAGGAACTGAAGCTGAATTATCGGCGGCGTCAAGTTTTTTTAGAAGAAAAACTCCAAGCAACTGCTAGTGAATTTCGTCATCATAATGTTAACGGTTTAACCCTTTTTGCTACAACTTCTAGCTGGGGACAACTCGTCTTCTTTTTTGCCATTGGTTTTGTGTTGTTTGCCCTGCCTAATTTACTTCCTATTAATGCCGAAACCCTCTCTGGCTACATTTTAACTTTCACTTACTTGGTGTTACCAATGGATAACATCGTCAGTAAACTTCCCTTATTAAGCAAAGCCAGTATTGCGTTGCAAAAAATCGATTCCTTGGGTTTATCTTTAGCGAGTCGTTCGGAATTATCAACTGTTCCACCTGCCATTAAATCTTCGTGGCAGACTTTAAAATTTGAAAATATCACCCACACTTACTACACAAATCAAGAAGACAACAGTTTTATTTTTGGTCCCATCAACCTGATACTTTATCCTCAAGAATTAGTTTTCATTGTCGGCGGCAACGGTAGCGGTAAATCTACATTAGCTAAACTAATTACAGGTCTTTACATCCCAGATAACGGCGAAATTGTGTTTGATAACGAGTTAATTAGCGAACAAAACCGAGAATGGTATCGACAGCATTTTTCTGTGGTGTTCTCCGACTTTTATTTATTCGAGGAACTTTTGGGATTACAAAATACCAACTTGGATACTCAAGCTACAAAATATCTCCAACAACTGCAATTAGACCATAAGGTAAAAGTTGAAAATGGACAACTTTCTACCACTGCTCTTTCTCAAGGACAGCGTAAACGCCTCGCTTTACTCACAGCATACTTGGAAGATAGACCAATTTATCTATTCGATGAGTGGGCAGCCGATCAAGATCCGATATTTAAAGGAATATTTTATACTCAACTATTACCCGAACTGCGATCGCGTGGTAAAACAGTCTTGGTAATTAGCCACGACGATCGCTATTTTCATTTAGCAGACCGAATTATCAAGCTTGATTATGGACAAATTGAGTATGACAAAACTTAACACTCTTGCTGCTGAATACTAGCATTTACAGCTATTTTCAGGTAAATAGACCACGTGGCAAGGGCACAGCAGTGCTGTGCCCCTACGACAGATGTGGTTCAAATACATGAAAACTGCTGTAAGTTTCTAATACCGAACATTTTCACATTTATCAAATAAAAGCAATGTCTGAACAAAAGCCTTTAAATCCCTGGAACTACAAACCTTGGTGGTGTCAACCTTGGTCTATACTGCTCACAGGTGTAACCCTGATTGGTGGTAGCTGGTTATTATTTAAAATCATCTGGCTAACAGTTCTTGTGTCTATCCCTGTAGCGACCTGGATGGGATTTTTTGTGTTAATTTGGCCACAACTAATGATTCGCAGTGGAATTTTAGAGTCGTATCAAAAATCGGAATTTTGAAATTCCTGCTTCTATGGTGTTGGCTGTAAGCTGCAAACCATGAGTTAGTTGTTTCCACAAAAAATCTATATTAGGGGACTTCCAACAAAAAAATATTCCATAGTAGGGGCGCACAGCTGTGCGCCCCTACAAATGTACAAATAATTTGGGATAATTTATTTTCTGGAAGTCACTAGGAAGATAGAGTCCAAATCCTAATTTTGGAATCACCACCACCACTAACTAGAATTTTGTCGCGGGGACTGAAAGCAAGACAATTTACAGGACTTTTAAGCTCAAAAGTCTGTATGAGTTCTCCTGTTTGATAATTCCAAATTTGGATTGTATTATCTTCACCGGAGCTGGCAATAATTTTTTCAGTCGGACTAAATGCGATCGCATTCACCGAATCTGTGTGACCAATAAAAATACGCTCTTCTCTTCCAGTACTTGTATTCCACAGCTTTATGGGTGGATTAGAAACACCATTATCACCTGCACTACTACCTCCACTGGCAATGGTTTGTCCATCAGGACTAATAGCAACTGAGCGAATTGATCCTACTGAACGGTCGAACCAAGACACCATCGAACCAAAAAAGTCGGAAGGGCGATTTAGTGTACGTATTCTCTCTCCATTGCGCCAATTCCAAATCATAATTGCGCCATCAATTCCACCACTGACTAAAAACCGTCCATCTGGACTAAAGGTAACAGAATTGACATCCCATCCATGCCCTCTTAAAGTGCGTATCTCTTTTCCACTAATGGGATGCCAAAGTCTAATAGCAGCGTCAAAATGTCCAGTAGCTAGAGTTTCTCCATCGGGACTAAAGGCGACGCAACTAGTTCGCAAGGAAACTAAAGAACTGCCTAAAGTTTGTCTAACTCTACCTGTGCTTACATCCCACAATTTGATATTTCCATCCTGAAATTCCATATTGCTGGCACTTGCTAGAGTTTGTCCATCTGGACTAAAGTCAACACCAAAAACTTCGCTGGAATGTCCAGTTAAAGTAGTTAGCAATTCTCCAGTGGTCAAGTTCCATAATTTTATCGTGCGCTGGCTATCTCCGCTAGCAAGCATTTTTCCATCCCGGCTAATAGCAACACACAAAACAGAATCTGAATGTCCGCTGAGAATTTTTGTATTTTTGTAGCTATTATCTAGTGGTTTTTTGGATTGAGTATATTCTCTTTTAATTTCTCGGAGTAAATTATCTATTCTGACCTGAATATCTTCGCCTACATCCTCACGAATCACCTCAAGCAACGCGCAAAGTGCAGGTTGACCGGGGGCAATTTCTCCAAAGCTGACTAATTCATTTACCAAATTAGGAATAAAATCATTCGTCGGTGTGTTGAAATTTAGACGATACTGCACAGGCGTATTTATCCCCAATGCTCTGATTAAATACCCCCGACGCTGGCTTTCATTTTCCATCATTAGCCTAAGTAAGGGTAATATTTTTTGGATTAATTCGCTATTTATTGACATAACTTAATTCTTTTAAATAAAGGATAAATTTTATCCATAAAGTGAAGGTTCAAAACCTCGCCCCTGGTGGGCGAAACAGTCCTTGTATCTGAAGGTAGGTAAAAACCCCACCCCTTGTGGGTGGCTTGATTTAATACTTCCGACTTCCGACTTCCGACTTCCGACTTCATTTTTTATCCAGGTAGTATATCTTTAACAATGGGACGTAACTTTTTCCAGACTATTTCGCCTTTAAAATTCTCCAAAATATTAGATGGTTTATCGTAAAAATAAAGCTGTTTGCGGCTAAGTTCATAAATTACAGGCACTTCATACCACAACAAATCTAGATTATGGTCTAAAGGATTCGTAGTCTGCACTTTAGATGCTGTTATTTCATCAACTGTGTCAACAATAGCAACTGCAAAACAAAGGTGAGCAGGCGCTCTAAAGTTATATATTGCTTGACCCAGCGCGGATGGATTAGCTTCCTTTTTAGCCCAATCAGTGCATTGAGAAGCAAATCGCTGCAATATTTTTATATTGATTTCAGCAAACTCAGAAAACAAAAAAAATGCTTCTCCACGCATACTAAAAATGCCAAAGGGTAACTCAAAATCTGAAATTTTAGCAACGTAATTTAATTGACCATTAGCATAAGTAATATTTTTGCGAATATCCAAACAACCTTGTTTTCTTAGTCTATCTAGGGTGACAGTAAAATATGCATCCAAAGCATTGGAGTAAATTTTGGGGATTTGATTTTGTTTTTTTGCCAGTTCTTCTGTAATCTGTCGCAGCAAATTATCAATTTTTTGCTGATTATCTAGTCCTACAGTTTCACGTATGACTTCCAATAAACTACAAAGTGCAGGTTTGCCAGGTGTAATTTCTCCAAATGCTACGAGTTCGTCGATCATTTGGGGAATAAAAACTTCAACGGGCGTATCCCACATCAAACGATTCAATACGTTTGCATTAGTTCCTAAGGCTATAACAAGATAAGACCGACGTTGTTGTTTATCCCACATAAATGGTTGCAACACACGCGATAATTCTTGGATAATTTCCCCACTGATTTTTGCCATCTAAATTAATTTTACAATCGTGCGTAAATTTCTGGTGCGTTGTTTTTCAGGTCATTTAATATGGCGATCGCACTTGTTCCCCCATTACGTTCATACCTTCGTTGCGTATTTGGTTCGATTAACGTTCCTCCACTATGGTGAATACCAACTACGTAAAAATCATCATCCAAAACAGGCGACCCCGATGAACCCCGTTCTGTACTTGTAGTGTATTGTAATACTTGATTGTCGGCGTAAGCAACAAAGTTATTCTGGATGGAAATTTTCTTCAAATGACCGCCAGGATGTTGAATTATTGCTACGCGTTCGTCTCGTCGCATCAGCTTTTTTTGTAAGATTAATGGTTTGCCGAAATCAGGTACGTCTTTCAGATTTACTACTGTATAGTCGAGTTCTTCGTTAGTGTAAAAAGCACCTCCTTTTAAAGCTCCAATAGTTTGTTTTGGACATTCTTTACCGTTAATATCCAATTGGTAGTTGAAGCTAAAATTACTTTTTTCTGCTATTTCCCGACTATCAATGACATGATTATTTGTCATTAATAAATCGGGTGCAATCATAAAACCTGTACCCAAATCAGTTTGAGTTGCTATATGAACAACGGCTTTTGATGCTTCCAAAGCCAAGTTTAATATGTAAATATCGCGTAATGTATTCTCACCAATAATTCTTTCTTTAATATCAGCCACACTATCCATCCCCTTCCAATTGTCGATTCCACGGTTGGGGCTGGCTGGAACGTTCAGGGGATATTTTTGAAATAACTCAAGGATAAAATCTCGATCTTCATCCCCAGTAAAACCCTGAATGATGTTGAGGAAGACAGCAAGGGCTTCCTTATCATAAGCAACCCGGCCAAATTGGGCTAAAAAGCGCACAACTTCTACAGAAACACCCATTGGTGAACCATCTAAATCTAAACGCGCCAGGATGGTATCTGCTTGGGGGACACCTTCTAATGCACCTGCGACTAAACGACGGCGATCGCGCACATTAGCAAAATCAGCTAAATTCTGTACAATACGCGTCAGGCGCTGGAAGTCAGGTTGGGATAGCTGGACAGTCACGGTTACTTCTTGAATGAGGATATTTATGTTTTACCGTGAATTCTGACCATATTTGACTATATAAGTTGCAATTATTACTATGGCTGTGGTGATTTGGCGATCGCCGCCCACACTCGATGATGAACTTGCAAAATTGGTGTGGGATATTTTGCTTCCAGTAATACCGCCAATTCTCGGTCAAATACTTCCACCTTTTCTGGTGTTAAACTGGCTCCCACACCCGCACTAGCACGAATTCGCCCCCGCCAATCTTCATGTGTATAAGATACAAATACATCGTAAGAAAATGTGCGGATATCTCGAAATCCTCCTTCTCCAATATCTTGTAACCACAGAGGATACAATCCATTACCCCCAGCCAAATTCCACGCTGGATTATGAGCCTTAATCAGTTGTTCTGTTGCTTCAACGACATTACCTTTTAAAGGTATCCAATCAAAATGAGCGATCGCAATTGTGCCATTTGTTCTCAATATGCGAGTAATTTCTTTGACAGCACGCCCACGGTCAAACCAATGCCAGCACTGTCCAGCGGTAACCACATCAGCACTAGCATCTGGTAACTCAGTATTTTCGGCAGTTGCGACTCGATAATCTACTTTGATTTGGGCAGATTCACTTAACTGTCTGGCTTGTTCTAGAAGTGAAACTGATGGGTCGATACCAATTACATAAGCACCTCTATCTGCAAAACCCCGCGCTAATGTTCCCGTTCCTGTGCCCAGGTCAACAATGTTTTGTCCTGGTAAACCGATACCATATTCAGACAGTTTATTAAATAATGAACTGGGAAAACCAGCGCGGTGTTTTGCATAGTCAACAGCAGTTGCACCAAAATCAATTTTCATACGTTCAAAACTATTCTTGTAACAATTGTCTTGCTAAAAGTTCTCTACCCACGGACGTAGTTCTACTTCCCATGTCCAAGCACTGCGGGGTTGGCGGAGGATATTGAGATAAGTTTGGGCGATCGCATCCGGATCGAGAGTACTATCAGTATTATCCACTGGATCTGGGCGGACTGCTGAACGAATTACACCATCAATTATGAAATGTGCCACATGGATATTTTTTGGCGCTAGTTCCCTGGCAATACTCTGAGCTAAACCCCGCAGTGCAAATTTACCCATTGCAAAAGGAGCAGACTGAGGAAAACCCTTAACACTCGCTGAGGCTCCTGTAAAGAAGATCGCACCACCTCCATGCTGCAACATGCGTTTGGCAGCAGCTTGGGCAACCAGAAAGCCACCGTAGGCAGTCACTTCTAGAGTTTTTGCCACCCCAGCGGGATCTAGCTCAACCAAAGGTCCCCGCACGCGGAAACTAGGGTTATAAATCACGATATTTGGGGAACCTAGCTGATTTTCAACATCAATAAATAACTGTTCCACCTCATCTGGTTTCGAGGCATCAGCGGCGAAACTCACCGCCCCAATTTCACTACTTAGCTGAGTGAGTTTTTCAATTTGTCGAGCAGCTAAAGCGACACTTATTCCCTCTTTGGCAAAGGCGCGGGCTAAAGAGGCACTTAGTCCGCTACCTGCTCCCACTATCAATGCTGTTGTTGCCATGATTTTAATTTTCCTCTTGTAATTTTGGATTTTAGATTTTAGATTTTAGATTTTTCCACGTAGCTTACTTAGACCAGAGCGAATATAAATTCCGGGGCAACTCTTGGAGATCCTACGCCAACAGACCTTGTTAAATTTGGAATTTTTAATCCAAAATCCCAAATTTAAAATCTAAAATTCAATGAATTGCCCCTAGTAGGACTTTGACCAATCCGCAGTACACAAACTGCGGCAATCAGGCAGAGAACGCCCGATAAAATAAACGCCTGCAAATAACTGCCCATCCAAGTTCTTAACACCCCGGCTCCAAATGCTGCTGTGGCTGCACCGATTTGATGTCCTGCGACAATCCAACCGAACATCACGCCGACGTTTTCTTTACCGAAGACATTGGCAACAAGACGTACCGTAGGCGGTACTGTAGCAATCCAATCAAGTCCATAGAAGATGGCGAACACGGAAAGTCCATAGAAGGAAAAATTGAAACTGAAGGGTAAAAAAATTAAAGACAAACCCCGCAGTCCGTAGTACCAACACAATAAGTAGCGATTATTCCAACGGTCAGATAACCAGCCGGAAATAGTTGTCCCCAGAAAATCAAATAGACCCATAATTGCCAAAAGACCAGCAGCTTTGACTTCTGGGATACCGTGGTCAATACAAGCGGGAATCAGATGAGTACCAATTAAACCATTTGTGCTGGCACCACAGATAAAAAAGCTACCGAATAACAGCCAAAAATCGCGGTTATGCATTCCCAGCCAAAGGGCGTTGAGGGTGGAGGCGATGGAATTTGCTTTTGGCTGTAATACTTCAGAAGTTTCGCTGTTGTCGCCAAAAGCTCGCAAACCGACTTCTGCCGGTTGATCGCGCATAAAAATAGCGATCGCTGGAATAATTAAAAGTGCTGCACCAGTGAGAATCAGAGCCGCAGTTCGCCAGCCAAAGCGATCGGTAATTGAAGCCAGTACAGGTAAAAATACCAATTGTCCAGTAGCTGTACTCGCAGTCAAGATACCTAAAACCAAACCCCGCCTTTCAAAAAACCACCGATTAACAACAATCGCACCCAAAACCAGAGCGATAACTCCGCTACCACAACCGACAACTATGCCCCACAGCAAAACTAACTGCCAGGGCGCTGACATCAAAGTAGTTAAACCGACACCGATCGCAATCACACCAAGGGATAACACCATCATCCGACGAATGCCGATCTGTTCCATGACTGTGGCAGCAAAAGGACCGATTAGTCCGTAAAGTACCAAATTCAGGGAGATTGCCAAAGATATAGTAGCTCTACTCCAGCCGAATTCCTGTTCAAGAGGCACGATAAAAACTCCGGGAGCAGAGCGAATTCCGGCTCCCACCAACAAAGCAAGAAATGTTAAACCCGCGACGAGCCAGGCATAGTGAAGCGATCGACGTGCGAGGAATGAGGCTAGGGACATGATTTGGGGTGTGGGGGGTGTGGGGTGTGGGGGGTGTGGGGGGATGAGGGAGATGAGGGGGATGAGGAGGCAGGGGAGCAGGGAGCAGGGAGCTGGGGAGAAAATCTTCCCCTCTGCCCCCCGCCCCCTGCCCCCCTGCTTCTTCTCAAAGCTTGGAGAGAAAATCTTCCCCTCTGCCCCCCGCCCCCTGCCCCCCTGCTTCTTCCCAATGCTCAAAACTAAGCCTGATATGGGTTACCGATTCTGTCTACGGAGACGTTGTAGGAAAATGGCAAACGACCAGGATTCAAGCGTGGTTCTGCTGCATAGCCGACGGGAACTAAAACGGCGATCGCTAAATCTGGATTATCCACAGCACCAATCACTTCTTTGACTTTTTCCTCAATCCAACCGTTCATAAAACAAGTGGACAATCCCAGGCTTTCTGCTGCTAAAACCAAATGGGTAGCGGCAATGATCGCATCTTTGATGGCATATTCGCGCTGTTTGTCGCCTAACGTAGCTTGGAATTGTGGGATAGCCGTTTTAAAGTAGTCTACGGTCTTTTCATTCCATGCCCCAGTTTGGAGTCCCTGCTCAAGAATTGGGGTCAAGTCTTGTTCGCCTGCTTTAGTATTGGCAGCAAACACAAAGGTTACAGGTGCTTGAACAATTTGCTGTTGATTCCAAGATGCTGCTGATAGTGCTGCTTTTTGTGCCTCATCTTGTACAAGAATAATTTGCCAGTCCTGGATATTATAGCTGCTGGGCGCTGCCACAGTTAACTCTACCAATTGTTTGAGCAGTTCTGGAGTGATGGGGTCTGATTTAAAAGTTTTGATTGAACGACGTTGAGCGATCGCAGTTGGTACATCTAAAGGTTGGGTTTGGGTGATTTGACTCATGAGATTCTCCTGATAGTTGAGTTAAACAATTTTGGATTTTAGATTTTAGATTTTAGATTTTTTCCATCTAGCTTGGAGGAGAGCGAGTATAAATTCACTTATTCTCAGACTTTTTTAAACTTTGAATCCAAGAAATCTAAATCCAAAATCCAAAATTTAAAATCTAAAATTACGAGTTGGCTACTGCTTCGCTAGCAGTTGACCAAAATGGATAGTCTGTATATCCCTTTTCACCGCCACCATAAAATGTAGCTTGATTGGGTTCATTTAGTGGTGCATTCAAAGCCAAACGTCGAGGTAAATCTGGATTTGATATGAATAATGTACCAAAGGCAACTAAATCTGCTGCTTTGTTTGCTATTACAGCATTGCCTTTTTCACGAGTGTAACCGCCATTGACGATGAGTGTATTTGTAAAGCGATCGCGTATATGACTAGTAGGCACAACAACCCCGCCATGTCTGATATCTGCGTCTGTTGCTTCAAAAATATGCAGATATGCCAAATTAAACTGGTTCAACGCTTGAGCTGCATAACCAAATGTCTCCAGCGGATTGGAGTCACGTATATCGTTAAAAGTCCCACTGGGAGAAAAACGTACTCCTACCCGATTAGAATCCCACACACTAGTTACCGCCTCTGTCACCTCCAACAAAAATCGAGTCCGATTTTCAACGGAACCCCCATATTTATCTGTGCGCTGATTCGTACCATCCCGCAGAAACTGATCTATTAAATAACCATTCGCAGCGTGAATTTCCACCCCATCAAACCCAGCCGCCAAGGCATTTGCTGCTGCTTGACGATACTGTTCCACGACCTGCGGTATTTCTGAAGTTTCTAAAGCACGAGGAGTCACAAACGGCTTAGGCCCCTCAAAAGTTGAGGCTTCACCTTTAGCAGCAATGGCAGAAGGTGCCACAGGTAAAACTCCTCCTGGTTGTAAATCAGGGTGGGAAATCCTGCCTACGTGCCATAGTTGCAGAAAAATTCTCCCTCCCTGTTGATGCACAGCATCAGTTACTAACTTCCAGCCCTCCACCTGTTCTGGTGAATGAATTCCTGGTGTACCAGGATAGCCTTGCCCTTCAGGAGTTACCTGTGTCGCTTCAGAAATAATCAGTCCAGCAGAAGCACGTTGGGTGTAGTAAATAGCATTGAGTTGGTGTGGTACGTTTCCCTCACCCGCCCGATTTCGGGTTAACGGTGCCATCACTATTCGGTTCGGTAGTTCCAGATTCCCTAATTGATAAGGTGAAAACAAGTTGATATCAGTACTCATTAATTGTGTCTCCAAATTGTCATTAGTCATTGGTCATTAGGCATGGGGAAGAAGCAGGGGGGCAGGGGGCGGGGGGCAGAGGGGAAGATTTTCTCCCCTGCTCCCTGCTCCCTGCCTCCTCATCCCCCTCATCCCCCTCATCTCCCCACTCCCCATTCCCCACACTAAACAATTGACCGAATAACACCACCATCTACCCGCAAAGCTGCACCATTGGTTGCTGAAGCCAGGGGACTCGACAGGTAAACTACCATCGCTGCTACTTCTTCATTGGTTTCAAAGCGTTTAATTAGGGAAGTTGGACGCACATTTTGGAAAAATTCCGCCTCAACTTGGGCTGGACTAACACCACGTTCTTGCGCTAGGTTGGAAATAAAGTCTTCAACGCCTTCTGAACGGGTAGGCCCTGGTAAAACGGAGTTCACCGTGACTCCAGTACCAACAGTCATTTCTGCTAAACCCCGCGCAATGGCAAGCTGGGCTGTCTTGGTTGTGCCGTAGTGAATCATTTCCACAGGAATTTGAATGGCAGATTCACTGGAAATAAAAATGATCCGCCCCCAGTTTTGCTCCAGTTGCTTTTGCAGATATTGCCGACTCAAACGAACTCCACTGAGTACGTTCACCTCAAATATTTTTAACCAGTCTTCATCGGTAATCTCAAAGAAGGTTTTTGGTTCATAAATACCTAAATTGTTAATTAGGATATCAACGTGAGGAACTTCTTGAAAAAGTTGCTCTACTCCTGCTTTTGTAGCTGCGTCAGCAACAACACCAGAAACTTTCGCTTCGGGTACACTTTGCTGAATTTTGGCGATCGCCTGTGCTACTCTTTGCTCAGACCGACCATTGACGATCGCTGATGCACCCTCTTGAGCTAACCCTTGGGCTATAGCAAAACCAATGCCTCCCGTTGAGCCGGTTACCAGTGCGGATTTACCATGCAATTTCAAGTCCATTTCGCTCTTTCCCCGTTAATTTGTTCTGGGACTGGAGAATTGGGTATGGGGAAAAGGCAAGGGAGCAGGGAGCAGGGAGCAGAGGGGAGGGGCTTTTTCTCTGCACCCTGCCCCCATCCCCCCATACCCCCACACTCCCCACTCCCCAGTCCCCACTCCCCAGTCACCTAGATTAAAGATGCTGTGCTAAGGTCTTATTTAATGTGGTCTTCGGCACTGCCCCCACCACAGTATCGACTTGCCGACCTTCTTTAAAAACCATCAACGTCGGAATGCTCCGAATTCCATAATGACTGGCAACAGTAGGATTTTGATCTGTGTTCAACTTCACTACTTTCACCTGTCCTTCGTATTCAGTAGCAACCTCGTCTACAACTGGAGCCACCATCCGACAAGGACCGCACCACGGCGCCCAAAAGTCCACTAATACTGGAATCGCACTTTCCAAGACTTCTTGCTTGAATGTGGCTTCTGTGACATTTGTAATGGATGACATAAATTGCCTTCCTGATTTAATTCTATAATTCGATAATATCGAATAATAAAAATATATGCTACTACATGAGATAATGCAACTATGAGATTCCTTTATCATCCAGATAGAAAAAATATTTCTTTACCGGGAGTGTTGTATGCATTGGGCGATCCGGTGCGGTTAGAGATTGTGCGGCTATTGGCTAGTGAGGGGGAACAATGCTGTGCGAGGTTTGATTTTGCGATCGCCAAGTCTACTATGTCCAATCACTTTAAAATTTTACGCGAATCGGGCGTAGTATTTACACGCAAAGAAGGAACACAGCACATTAATATTCTGCGGCGTGAAGATTTGGAGATGTTGTTTCCAGGTTTGCTGGATGCGGTGTTGAAAGCGGCTCAACCATTGTCTGTTGACCCCGCTAGTACTAAACAAACAGCCTCAACTAGAGGTAGGGGGCAAGGCTGGTAATGGTAAGGGTGTGTGTTTAAGAATCTTCTCGTTTTTCTTTTTGTGTTTCTAAATCAGCAAAGATATCATGTTGTTCTCGAAAAACCCTTGGAGTGTGAGATAAACCTAAATCTGTAGAGAGTAAATCAATACCGTCGATAATTTTGGGTATCTGAACTCGATCGACTTGCAAGCTAACAAAGCATTTCTCCCTGTAATCTGGTCTTTCCTGAAAGCGTTCGACCGATTTTTTCAAAGGGCGCATAACTTCATAGGCTTTTTCAGCCTTCTGAATTGATGCTTGAGGGATTGGAGATTGCAGCCTGAGAATTGCTAGATCGATTAAATCTCTTGCCTCAACGCTGTCATCCATGTAACGGTCAGAATTTGACAGCAGCTTAGAGGTAAAGCAGTCATTAAAGCTTAAGCAAGGAACAGGTGACCAGTTTAGATATCTTGGTGGGTCTAGTTGAAAACGAGTTTCAGCAATAATTTCCGTTTTTATAGGTACATCATCTACAACAACTATCATCCGAATTCCATATTGGTCAGTTGTACTACGTCCGACTTGGATTTTACTTAAATCCCGAAATAATGCTTCATGCCCATCCTCAAATACTACTGTACGCAGGTATTTGTAGCCTTCTGTACCAACAGAAGCGATGAAATCAACGTCCTTACTCCAGCGATATTCTTCAAACTCAAATGCCAAAAGGGTTCCGCCACCGAAGTAAGCAGAACCCTTTCTAAGTATGTCAGAATCTAAGCATTCAAGAACTGTGAGAATTTGATTATGGTGTTCTAACCTGAAGGTCATAAACAAACTTGCAACCAGGATTTATGCTGTCTGGCGAGTTTCTGGAGAAAATTCAGTTCTTCACCCTCAAGATTATTGAATAGGTTACGGTATTGCCAACCACGCTCGTAGCGGCTCAGCATTTGTTCTTGAGTAAACCTATATACATCAGCGGTTTGCCAACAAATTGACTCCAGAAAAGGCAGCTTGTTGGGGACTAAGACGGTATTATTTGTTACTGTTGCGGTTGTCATAACTTTTTTAATCAACCACTTTATACTTACTTTTAGATTAGCATTACCAATTTTGAAATTCAATTTAATCCCAACTATAAATTATCTGGGTTGGGATAAACTCTTCCTTTCCAGCTGCCGCCGCGTCCTTGCCAGTGTCGTAGTGCTGAGTCTAAAGTCATTAAGGTATAGAGAAAAGCGATCGCGGGTAAACTAAAAGCTAACCAAAAAGAACATTTATAGAAGCGGATTGTCGGGTAGTAAGCCAAGGTCATTAATAACCAACTGAATAAACCTGTAAATGCGATCGCCCAATTCCTCCAAACTACACCCAAAATCACACCCACAGGTGGAACTAGATAAATTAAGCTCATCCCTACCAAAGTTCCCAATAATAATAATGGAGAATAATTCAGTTGCGTATAGGCAGTACGGGCAATCGTATCCCAAATCGTCGCCAGGGAATTGTACGGACGCAAACTGCGAGTTGAAGTACTCAATCCTAGCCAGATACGGCCTTTGGGCATGGGGCATGGGGCATCGGTTATTCGTTGCATCTCCCCATCTTCCCATCTCCCCATCTCTCCCACTGCCCCACTCCTCTTAACTGCCCTAGCCAAGGCGCAATCATCAATTAAAGCTTGGCGAATCGCTTGAATACCTCCGATTCGCTCTAAAGCTTCTCGGCGTATTAGGATTGAACCTCCAGCAGCAGCGGCTGTGGGATTTTTGGGATTATTCACCCAGCGGAAGGGATAGAGTTTTTGGAAGAAAAAGACGAAAGCCGGAATCAATAGTTTTTCCCAAAGGCTTTCACACCTGAGTCGCACCATCACAGAAACCAGGTCTAAATTTTCCTGCTCAGCTTTAGCAACGAGTCGCCGGAGATTACTCACATCATGTTCGATATCTGCGTCGGTGAGCAAAAAATAATCAGGTGTCAGTTTACTAGCATTCTTTATACCTTGCTCAACTGCCCAAAGTTTCCCTGACCAACCGGGAGGTAGTGGTTCCCCGGAGATAATATGTAATTGCTGGGGTTTCGCGACAGCGTGGGCGACTCCTTCGGCAAAATTTGCTGTACGGTCTGTGCTGCGATCGTCTACTAAAAACACGTCCAAAGAACCAGGGTAATCTTGAAGTAAGAGCGATCGCAAGCTGATTGGTATTAATTCAGCTTCGTTACGCGCAGGAACCACCGCACAAACCACAGATTGTAGAGACGTTGTATACAACGTTTCTACCTCTAATTGCTGGTCTAACCGCCAAAACTGCCCCCAAAAACACAGTAATCCTAACCAAATTGTCAAGGATAAAAGCATCAATCCGAATACAATTACACCCATGACCTATTGCAAATTTTCAGTGACTCAGACAGAATACTATGTCTACTGATAAAGGAAAATAATTTTTTTCACCTGTAGTACCGTGTTGTTAACTAGTGTTGAGTGTTGAGGTTGAACGGTATTTTGATGCAAACACAAGACAGGGTAAAAGTCAAGCAAGTAGCAGTTGCGATCGCAGCTAGCCAAGAATATCTGCTTTCTATTCAAAATCCGGCAGGTTACTGGTGGGCAGAGTTGGAATCCAATGTCACCATCACTGCTGAAGTGGTGCTGCTGCATAAGATTTGGGAAACAGACCAAACAAGACCTTTGCACAAAGTTGCAGACTACCTGCGTCAAGAACAACGGGAGCATGGCGGTTGGGAGCTTTTCTATGGTGATGGCGGAGAACTTAGTACTTCAGTTGAAGCGTACATGGCGCTGAGACTGCTGGATGTGCCAGCAAACGATCCGGCGATGGTGCGGGCGCGAAAGTTTATTCTCCAACGGGGTGGTATCAGCAAAACTCGGATTTTTACTAAGTTGCACCTAGCCTTGATTGGCTGTTACAACTGGCGTGGTATTCCCTCGCTACCACCTTGGATAATGCTGTTGCCGAAGGCTTTCCCAGTTAATATTTACGAGATGTCTAGTTGGGCGCGTTCCAGCACAGTACCGCTGTTGATTGTATGCGATCGCAAACCGATTTTTCTCACTGACGGAGCTATCAATTTAGATGAACTATACGTTGAAGGTGTGGATCGAGTCCAGTGGGGATTACCCCGAAATAACGATTGGACAGATTTATTCCTCACCCTCGATGATGGGTTCAAGTTGGCAGAACACCTGAATTTAGTACCTTTCCGCCAAGAAGGCATCAAAGCGGCCGAAAAATGGATTTTAGAACGGCAAGAAGTTACAGGCGACTGGGGTGGCATTATTCCAGCGATGCTGAATTCCATGCTGGCTTTGCGGTGTCTGGGTTATGACCAAAACGACCCCATTGTAGAAAGAGGGTTGCGAGCAATTGACAACTTTGCGATCGAAACAGAGGACAGCTACCGGGTACAGCCTTGTGTTTCACCCGTGTGGGATACAGCTTGGGCGATGCGTGCTTTGGTAGATTCTGGTTTTGCACCAGATCATCCGGCTGTGGTAAGAGCTGGCGAATGGTTGCTGTCAAAGCAAATTTTAGACTATGGAGATTGGGCTGTTAAAAATCGCCAGGGAAAACCAGGGGCTTGGGCGTTTGAGTTTGACAATCGCTTTTATCCTGATGTCGATGACTCGGCTGTGGTGGTAATGGCGCTGCATCTAGCGAAATTGCCTAATGAAAAAATCAAGCAGGTTGCGATCGCCCGTGCCTTAAAATGGATTGCATCTATGCAGTGTAAACCAGGGGGTTGGGCTGCTTTTGATTTGGACAACGACCAAGATTGGCTGAACTCCATTCCCTATGGAGACTTGAAAGCGATGATTGACCCAAACACCGCAGATGTTACCGCTAGGGTGCTAGAAATGCTTGGTGCTTGTGATTTGTCAATTGATAATGGTAGTTTAGAGCGATCGCTTACTTATCTTCTGGGCGAACAGGAAACAGAAGGCTGTTGGTTTGGTCGTTGGGGTGTAAATTACATCTACGGTACTAGTGGCGTTCTCTCAGCCTTAGCATTGATTGACCCTCAAAAGCATAAACTCAATATAGAACGGGGAGCAACTTGGTTATTGGGATGTCAAAACCCAGATGGCGGTTGGGGCGAAACTTGTCGCAGCTACGACGATCCCAGCCTTAAAGGAAAAGGAAACAGTACTGCATCTCAAACTGCTTGGGCTTTAATTGGTCTGTTGGCAGCAGGTGAAGCAACTGGTAAATTAGCGCTTGAGGCTATTGAGCGAGGAATTGCCTACCTTGTGACAACTCAACAGCCAGATGGTACTTGGTTTGAAGCAGATTTTACAGGTACTGGCTTTCCTTGTCATTTTTATCTCAAGTATCACATGTATCAACAATACTTTCCTTTAATTGCGCTAGGTCGCTATCAAGCAGCGATTACAAAAGATTAATCGTTGACTGATGACTGTTAACCGTCAACAGTCATCAGTCAACAGCCAGCGTTCATCATTTATAATTCTTTAACTTACAGCAATTTTCAGGTAAATAGACCACGTGGTAGGGGCACAGCCAATACTGTTCGGTTAAGTCACCAGACGCGATAAATCGCCGTATCTACAAAGGAATGATTATTGTAGAGACGGCGATTTATCGCGTCTTTAGAATTTAGAATTTTAATCAAAAAATCTTAACCAAACCGTATTGGGGACACAGCAATGCTGTGCCCCTACGACATATGTGTTTCAAATACATGAAAACTGCTGTAATGTGCGGCAAATTCTGTTAGTAATGTATCGATCAAAGTATTGAGCATTGTATCAGATGTGAGGTAGAAAATAAGCCTAAGAATCTGTAGCGATCGCTGGTTCTAAATCCCTTAAAACCTGACCCAGATTGCTTCCACGCTTGAACAGTTTTATGAAGTATACGAAACTCTAGTAAATTATTTACATTTTTGTCTTGATTGTCAATGTAATTTGGTGTTAAATTTGAGAAAATTGATTTAATTATCAACGTAAAAACTTTGACTATCCCACTCGTATGTCTATTAATGTTCAAATACTTTAATTGGAGATAAAAAGCTATAAAAAACAGAAGATTAATCTAAAATCAACATATTTAAACCAACCAAAAGGCAGATTAAATTAGCTATAATTCCTTTTAATATATTGAATACAAAACAAAGGGCGTTACGACTTTAGGGTGCAACTAAGGCAAAGAGGTAGATAATCACAGAGTAAGAGTTTTAGTTTTTACTCTGTGTTTGTTTGTTTATACCAGGCGCAAAAAAGTCAAAATTTCAGTTACGGATTACTAAATTTCTGCGCCTGCTTTTGGTTCGGCACCCATTGGTGCAACGTAATCACGGAAAAGAGTAATCTGTTGCTCAAAAGATAATCCTTGAATTCTGCTAAACAGGGCTTGAGATTCTGAGGAAAGCTGATAATCATCAGGTACTGGAATGATAGTGCCATTTTCCATACCTTCAGCTAATAGATACCAAAAAAGTAGCTTTGTGGTATCACCCAAAGAACCATATTGACGAGAAACTTGGGTATCGACTTTGTTAATCAAGTCACGCTGAATTTTTAATTGTTGTTCGTGAGATAATTCCTTAACTTGATTAAACAAACCTTCAGCAATTTCTGAAGAAGCAGTGCTAGCGCCGGGGGCGGCTGGAGTAATTGAGTTACCTATTTCTTCATAGATAAACCAAAACAAAGCCAACTGTTGATCTACATCTAATTTTTGCCAAGCTTGCACATGTTGCCGAATAGTTGGATCGCCAGTTTGCGTGTATGTCATCTTTAACTCCAATTGCAATTAAGTCAGTGTCATTTGCAACCTTATCAAATATACATCTGGAGTTTTACCCTACTGAAGACAGATGTATTTGAACCACAAAGAAGAGGAATTTAGAAATCAAACATAAACAAATTGGGGGAAGTATAAGTAACTCAGTGAAAAAATATATAGTTGTGTGACGGTCAACAAGGTAATTATTTTTACTTCTTGACAATGTAGCAAAACTTCTAAAAAAAATTGCAAACTACTAGATTTCTCTTAATCAACTATTACCATTAGATGAACCATTAGACCTCTTGCATAAATATTTGTTGTCGGGCTACGCCCCGCTTCTCTACGAGACGCACTCACGTTCGCTAACACGCAGAGGCGCAGAAGCCCTCCAGAAGAGAACGCAAAGAAAGACTTTTGCAAGAGGTGTATTAACTCAGATCTTGCACCTTTACGCATAAACCATGAAGATACAAAAATCACGTCATTTCTATTACAGTAAATCAATTTAATTTTCAGTCCTCTTATAGAGGACTTGAGCTATTAGACAGGGACTTTGAGTCCCTGGCTTGAGCTATTCGGACTGCGAAAAGCTTAACTACTGAGTAATTTTTGTTTTCGATGATGAGGCTGGTGCAAGATATGAGCCTCCCACGGGCGCAATCGCTCCCGCAAAATATGAAACAAGCACATTTTTATGAAAATTCTCAAAGCCTTACTGGATAACGCTTATAAAATGTGCAAGTTAAGAGTAAATAAGTTAATAAATGACTCTAGTATTGGGTAAGGGACTTCCAACGAAAAAAATATTCCATAGTAGGGTAGCAAGCTGTGCTACCCAAAAAATGTGCAAATAATTTGGGATAATTTATTTTCTGGAAGTCCCTAATATAAGCTCAAACAATGCGATCGCTCTTTTACAGCAGTTTTCATCGCCAAGATAGACTGCCAGCATTTCGCAAAGCACGATCGCAAATCACGAGTTACTTTGAAAGGGCAGTCCACAGAATATGCCCTGACAACACAACCATCACGGAAAGACCTAGCTGATAAGCACGAGTGCGGAGCGGCTGCATAGCCCGTAGAAAAGCTATAGAATGGGCAAAGCGCGACAAAACAAAAAGTGGAAAATAAATTAAGGTGCCTTGTTCCCAACAGCCCAAGTTAACGTAAGCGGTAGCTAGAAACAGGAAGATCGGAATATTTTCGCCATCATTGTTGAGGGTTTTAGTGGCGCGTTGCAGTAATTGAGACTCTTGTACAACTCCATTTCCCCCTTTGCCAAAGGTCGCAGCATCTTCTGGGGTTGAAAAATTATTGGACTTCCGCCGAGTGTTGACTTGGATTAGGATAATAGCCAACATTTTCAGAAATAGAGCAACAACAGTTATTCCATAGATTTTCCAAGTATACATAGCTGTCACTTATTCCTTAGCATTGAACAGCAACTACAATCTTCTCATTTTTTGATACACCCATACTATTTTGGATTTTAGATTTTAGATTTTGGATTCGGAATAGGGGGTTGCTGGTTGAGAATATGAGTTTGCTAAGTCCAGAGATAGGCAATTTTGCACTTCGTGCCTTTTTGCTAACATCGACCAAGATTGCTGTAATCAGCAATTTTCAGGTAATTAAACCATAGGGTAGGGGCGCACAGCTGTAGGGGCGCACAGCTGTGCGCCCCTACTCCTATCTCCCTCATATTGTGGTCTAAATACCTGAAAACTACTGTAATGTTGCTCGTTGGTCAATTCGTCATTGCCCCGCCATTCATCCCACAGTCCGCCTAGTGAGATGTGGGGCTTCTGTCGGTTCAATCTAAAATCTAAAATCTAAAATCTAAAATTATTTGACATCTGGAGGTGTACGCGCAAAATTCCTTGAATTATTTCTTGTACAGCTTGTTTACTCAAGCTACCATCTACCCGCAGAATTCGTGAGGGATGTGATGCTGCTAACTCTGCGTAGCCTTGCTGAACGCGGCGATGAAAAGCAATTGTCTCTTGTTCAATGCGGTCTAGCCCTACTTCACTTCCTCGTTTGCGGGACAGTCCTACCTCGACATCGATATCCAACCAAATGGTTAGGTCACTTTCTAAGCCACCGGTGGCAATATAGTTGAGTTGATTGATTAAACTCATGTTCAGACCTCGACCATATCCTTGGTAAGCAATGGTAGAGTCAGTGTAGCGATCGCATAAAATATATTTCCCAGCTGCCAGATTTGGTTTGAGTTCTTGTTCAACGTGCTGGGATCTATCGGCAGCATACAACAAAAGTTCCGTCACTTCGGCAACTGGTTTATCCTCTGCCTTTTCTAGTAGCAAGCGCCGGAGGTCTAAGCCTAACTCTGTTCCCCCTGGTTCACGAGTTATCACCACTAGACAACCTAGACTTTCCAACCACTGAGAACAAAGCTGTATTTGGCTGGTTTTACCGCAGCCTTCCACACCTTCAAATACAATTAATTTGCCACCCATGCTTTTTGCTGGAACAATAGCGCCGACTGTAAAATCCTAACCTGCAATGGCGATCGCTGAATCAACAGGGATGTTTGGTTACAGCAATTTCCAGGTAAATAGACCACGTTGTAGTAGGGGCGCACATCTGTGCGCCCCTACCGAGGATTGTGGTTCAAATAGATGAAAAACGCTCTAAAATAACAGACGCGATTAACAGACGCGATAAATCGCGTCTCTACATGAGGGTTTTGGGTTTATCAGTATTGGGTATTGCTATCTACTCAAATATAACGATCGCTTTGGGCTAAAAGTCTCTGTTGAGAAGATTTCAGAGATGGGAACTCTAGCTAATGAGCTTAAATTCCCGTATCCCACTGCATATTATTAATCATGTCCCATTCTGGTCATGCCCCTTTGAGCCAATCTTCTTACCCTCGTTTGACTAGAAGCCTGAGTGCTTTTGAAAGTTGGGGTTTCGGTTTAACAGCTCATATTTCCTGGACAGCATTGGTTCCGGCAATTCACGCTGCCCTTGGTTCACAAGCTATTTTTGTCTGGATACCTGCGGTAATTTTTGGAATGCTGCTCAATTATCAGGTAAAACGCTTGGGTATGCATTTTATTAATGTGGCTGGAGGAACACCTAACTATACTACTAAGCTGCTGGAAAACTATCCAGGACTAGCTTGCTATGCAGCCATTGGGTATCTGCTAAATTGGGTTTCCTATCTGTCAGTGAATACGATTGTACTCAGAGATTTAGTGAAAGTGAATTTGGCAGCGCTAGATATTACCTGTCCAGAAATATTCACAGATATTGGCTTTACATTGTTGCCGTTTATAGTGGCGTTTAGTGGTACTCGCGCTCTGAGTATTTTACATTTGTTTTTTGTAATTCCGGCCTTTGGATTGCTAATTACTTTTTGTGTACAAGGCCTTGGCTGGTTAGCATTTTCTGATGTTAGTCCTGGTTTTTTTCCTAACAATTGGTCATCTTTGAGTTTTGTAGATTGGGCAAAGTGGTTTTTTTTCGTCACCTATGCAACCTACAGTTGTGAAACGGCTTCTTCTTTTGTCGCCGATAGCCGCCAACCCAGCCAAACACTGCGCTTTCTAGACATCGCTGCTTGGACAATGCCACCAATCTTTTTAGGAGGGTCTTGGGTAATTATACGATTGGCAACAGATCCAAACCTCAAAGACAATGCTTTTCTGAATCTTGTGGCGGCTTCCCAACCTTTCTGGGGAAAATCTGCGGCTGTGAGTGTTACTTTTTTGTTAGTGGCTGCGTGTTTATTAGGTTCGGCAACGGTTGTTTCTAATTGCCCGCGAATTTTATATCAGCTTGCCTTAGACAATCACATCTCACCGGTATTTTCTGCTGTGTCACGTCGGGGCGTATTTTTTCCGGCGTTGACTTTGACACTGGTGCTTTGCCTGATTTATTTGTTTTGGGGAGATGTGGCGCGAATTGTAGCGGTTGGTAACGTTGGTTGGTTTGTCTCCTTTATGTTATTCCATTTGGGGCTTTGGTTGCGGCGCGATCGCCAAGAAGTTTTATTCCCCCGCATATCTTTGGGAATTTTTTTGTTAGAAGTTGTGGTGCTGTTGGTGGGTGGGGTGGCTTGGGGTTGGCTGAATTTACTCATTGGGCTATTATTTCCCCTTGGTGTTATGGGAATTGATGCGGTAATTCGCCGTGTTCCTTTCGCCCCATTTCATCTGAGTTGGTGGATACGGCAATATCGCACGCGTCCTTCGGTAATCATCAAGGATTCAGTAATTGTTCAGGTGACGATTCTGATTTTTTTGTTGTGCAGTGCAGTGGCAAGTGGCTGGTTATTTGGTGTGAAACTTCACAAAGTCACAAGTGCTGGGGGTGAGAATATATTTGTGGTATTGCTGATGAGTGTGGCATTTGTGGGAGTCGCGATCGCCTGTTGGACAAGTTTACCTCAAGTGGTGGCGATCGCAGAAGCACGAGAAGCCGCCGAACACCTGTTTACTGTTGCCCAAGATGGTATTTTAGTGGTGAGCGATCGAGGCATTATCCGTCAGGCTAACCCAGCAACTGAATTTTTCTTTGGTATCCACCCATCGCAGTTACAGGGAAATCACCTCAGCAAATGGCTACCGGAATTAACTCCCTATCCAGACGAGTGGACAAAGCGTAGCGAACAAACTCTACTCTGCAAAGGGAAAAATAGAACCCTGGATGTTTCCATTTCAGACCGACCACATCAGGATTTTCAGGAATATGTTGTCATCCTCCACGATATCACCGAGCGCAAACAAGCAGAAGAGATATTGCGAAACTCAGAAGCACAATTGCGTCAAGAGGCAAAACACCTAGCATCTCAACTCGTGCAAAGTGAAAAAATGTCCAGTTTGGGGCAGTTGGTTGCAGGTGTAGCGCACGAAATCAACAACCCAGTCAATTTTATCTATGGCAATATCACTTTTGCCAGTCAATATATTCAAGATTTACTCCAATTACTGCAACTATATCAACAATATTATCCTTATCCAGTCCGGGAAATTGAAAATAAAATAGAAGCGATCGACTTAAATTTTCTCATTACAGACTTGCCTAATTTGCTATCTTCTATGGAAGTTGGCGCCGAAAGAATTACAGAAATTGTGGTATCTCTACGAAACTTTTCCCGCTTAGATGAAGCAGAAATTAAAGCTGTAAATATCCATGAAGGTATAGATAGTACGCTGCTAATTTTAGAAAATCGCCTGAAGGCTAAACCTAATTTTCCCGGAATTCAGGTGATTAAAGAATACGGCGATCTCCCATTGGTAGAATGTTACGCCGGACAATTAAATCAGGTATTTATGAATATTTTGGCAAATGCGATCGATGCTTTGGAAGAGTCATTCGTCATTGGTCATTCGTCATTTGTAACTGATAAAAGACTAATGACTAATAACAGAGGACAAATTCGCATTCAGACTAAACTCAATAATGATAAACAGGTAGTGATTTGCATCGCCGATAATGGTGTAGGGATTTCAGAAGATGTGCAACAACGTTTATTTGAACCTTTCTTTACTACTAAACCAGTTGGTAAAGGTACAGGATTAGGTTTATCTATTAGTTACCAGATTATCACCCAAAAACACCAGGGAAAATTACAATGTATTTCTACTGTTGGACAAGGTACGGAATTTGTAATTATAATTCCCCTAACCCAGCGATCGACGTAATTATGAACACATGTAGAAATTCTTTCTACACCTGTAGCATTACCTGACCTGAAAATCAGATTATCATTTTCAAAAAGAGATGATATATCCTATGTGTCAAAATTGCCAGCAGGTTATAGAACAGCTAAATATTAACATCGAACTGTTCTTTGAAAAATTAGAAACAGGTTCAAATAAAAAGCAACTGAGCGAACTAGATCGGGAAATTATTTGTCAATCTCTATTGGGACAATCTCGACAACACATAGCTAAAATTTTGAATTTCCCTGAACAAAAAATTAGAGATAGACTCAGTAATAATATTTATCCTAGAATAGCAGAATTGATGCAACTTGACCAAGAGCAGATAGCTGGTAACTGGGTCAAGCTGATTAATTTATTACTACATCCCAATCGCGGCTATAAATTGAATGCTCCTCCTCAATTAAACAATGATAACTTTCAAGGAAGTTTTGGCAGACAAATTTTTATTTATCCCCAAAATCAAGATGTTGTAGAATTGCAACTCCAAGGAACTAAATTTTATCAGCAAGGACTTTATTACCAAGCCCTAAAATGTTTTCTCTGGGCTTGGAAAAAGGAAAGAGAAATCTATCACGCAGGTAATCCGGAAATTTTGATTTATATTAACAATTGTATAATTGAATATAAACAATCTCTATTGCAAGAGAAAAGAATAAAAACTTATACTCTGGCTGTAGTTGTTCCATTTTTTCACAATCAGGGTCAAGTTGCTGCTGAAATTTTACGAGGAATCGCTCAAATTCAACTCCAAATAAATTTTCCCAGCTTTTCAAAGCTTGCTTTAGAAAAAGAAATAAATTTAGAAGATATTAAGCCCGATACATTTTTTAGCTTAAATCATACAGATAATCTGATAGCTTTACGTATTTTAATTGTCAACGATCCGAACAATTTATATGCCCCATATAGCCAAACCGCAGAAAACTTAGCTCATTTAGCACCACAATTAAACCTGATTGCAATTATCGGTCACTATTCAAGCGAAATGACCAAAAAAGCACTAGAATTTTATTCTCAAAATGGACTCGTCTTAATAAACCCTAGTAGTACTTCTAATGAACTTTCTGACTTACCTGGCGGTGAAAGCTTATCGTTTTTTAGACTTACTACTCAAGATCGTATTAGTGCTACCCAACTAGCTCACTGCTTGATAAAAAGATTTACAGGTAAAAGTCAAATCAAAGTAGCTATTGTCTATAACAAAAATAGTAGCTATAGTACTTCATATAGAAATAGTATTAAAAATATTTTAGAAAAATATAATGAAGAGTTTGTTTTCTTAAAAGAATGTAACTCTATGAGTGATAAATACTATCATATTCAAGCTTATATTGAAGAAATTAAACAAGATGGAGTCGAGATTATTATCATAATTCCCGATGGAGGAATTGAACCGAATTCCCTGGATAATGCTGGGCTGATTAGTCGGTTAAAACTGAATCAATGTCTGTTAGCTGGTTCAGCGACTTTTTATCATGAAAATGTTTTACATTGGATTCATGAACAAAGTCAATATAATTTAGTCGATCGCAATGAATGTCAAATTATAGCTTGTGTTCCTTGGCATTGGCACAGTCCAAAAAATGGGTGCAATAGTGAAAATTTACTAGCGCAGCGTTTTTGTGAAATTGGCACTCAATTATGGGGTGAAGAAAATTTAACTTGGCGTAGTGCAACGGCTTTTGATTCAGTGTTAATAATTATGAGAATATTAGAGTTATATTCAATTAAAGATAGCCAATCTTTACTGATAAACCTGAATAAATATTTCAAAGAACAGAAAAAACAAGTAAAGGGAGTTACGGGAAATATTGAGTTTCAGGAAAATGGCGATCGCCTGAATCCCCCAGCGGAAATAGTAGCTGTAAAATGGAACGTACAACAGCAAAAATGGCAGTGGGCAATTGAGGAGTAAAACAGGTTTAATATCTGCATTAAAAACGAATATTTATATAAATTAATAAACGTAAATTACCTGTAATATTATTTCACGAATGCATAATGCATAATTCAAAAAACTATACTTTTGCGCCCCGGTTTTGTTTGAGGAAAACTGGTAAAATACACAAAAAACTAATACATGGTTGCGGCAAATGCTCCAGCGGCTTTGGCGGTGGCTAAAGAGGTATTTTCAGCGTTTATTTAGCAATCAGCAAACTCTTCCCTTGAGGGAACAGAGGAAAGTAGAACCACCGCAACGGCTAACAGATGCGGAGTATGAATCGTTATTTTTTGAGTTGCTAGCAGAGGTTGAGCGAGGCTCGACTAAAGGAGAGGTAAAGGCTTTTTTGGATGGAAAGCGCATCAATAAAGCTCATTTGGTGGAGTGGTTGCGGGGTTTTGGCGAAGGATTGGTAGGTTCACCGAATGATGAATTGGCAAGGCGGATGGTGCAGTTGGGTGAGTTGGGTATTGGGGAAGTTAGTGATGTTGCTTATGATATTGGGAGGCGGTTGGGAAGAGGAACGAACCGCAGAGGCGCAGAGGACGCGGAGGAAAAAGCGGAAGCTTGGTTGAACCAAGGCTTTGAACAATATGAAGCTGGGGATTTTGTAGGTGCGATCGCATCTTTCGACAAAGCCATAGAATTCAAACCTGACAAATACTCAGTTTGGTTCAAACGAGGTCTGGCGCTGGATAATTTGGGGCGATTTGAACAAGCGATCGCATCTTTCGACAAAGCCATAGAATTCAAAGGTGACGACCACAAAGCTTGGTACAACCGGGGTGTGGTGCTGGATAATTTGGGGCAATTTGAAGAAGCGATCGCATCTTTCGACAAAGCCATAGAATTCAAACCTGATGACGACTCAGCTTGGAACAGCCGGGGTATAGTGCTGCATAATTTGGGGCGATTTGAAGAGGCGATCGCATCTTACGACAAAGCCATAGAATTCAAAGATGACTTTAACTTAGCTTGGTGCAACCGGGGTGTGGCGCTGACTAATTTGGGGCGAATTGAAGAAGCGATCGCATCTTTCGACAAAGCCATAGAATTCAAACCTGACGAGGACTCAGCTTGGTACAACCGGGGTGTGGCGCTGGGTAATTTCGGGCGATTTGAAGAAGCGATCGCATCTTATGACAAAGCCATAGAATTCAAACCTGACGACGACTTAACTTGGTGCGGCCGGGGTGTGGTACTGGGTGATTTGGGGCAATTTGAAGAAGCGATCGCATCTTATGACAAAGCCATAGAATTTAAACCTGACTTTGACTCAGCTTGGAACAGCAGGGGTGTAGTACTGTATAACTTGGGGCGATTTGAAGAAGCGATCGCATCTTATGACAAAGCCATAGAATTTAAACCTGACTTTGACTCAGCTTGGAACAGCAGGGGTGTAGTACTGTATAACTTGGGGCGATTTGAAGAAGCGATCGTATCTTACGACAAAGCCATAGAATTCAAAGGTGACGACTACTCAGCTTGGAACAACCGGGGTTTATCGCTGGCTAATTTGGGGCGATTTGAAGAGGCGATCGCATCTTATGATAAAGCATTAGAAATCAAACCTGACCTTCACGGAGCTTGGATTAACCGAGGTAATGCAGCAGGAAATGTAATAGGAGAGAGGACAGATTTCTCTACATTTACTTTACTTAATGCAGCAGCACCTAACCTCCTCACTTTAAAATTTAACAATCCTGATTTAAATAAGCGTGGCTATGAGGGAAGATTAGCCAGCTATGAGGAAGGATTAAAGCATTGTCAGCAAGACACGCATCCAGAAGGTTGGGGAGAATTACATCAGTCCATAGGCTATGCTCATTACTTCCGAGGACAAGGAAATTCTGACGCCCGCGATTTTTGGCGCAAAGCTGTTAAAAGTTACAAAACTGCACTGCAAACTCTCACAGCAACAGATTTTCCTGAGTTGCATTTAGAGGTTTTGCAAAAATTAATTCGCGTGCAGTTAGATTTAGGCGAAACAGCCGAAGTCGCAGAACTCCAGCGACAAGGCACTGATTTATTACGCCGCTTATTAGATGAACCAAATCGCTCTGATAGAAGTAAAAAACAACTAGCTCTAAAATTTGCATGGCTTCAACAGTTAACTGTTGATTTAGCAGTGAAATCTGGAGATTTGCTGCAAGCCATTGAATTAGCAGAACAAGGAAAAAATACCTGTTTGCGTTGGATTTTAGATAAATGTAATGATGAAAATTCTTCTGTCAGTTATTCACAAATACAACAACTACTTAATCCCTCAACTGCCATTATTTACTGGCATCTCAGTTCTTACGCCCTACACACCTTCATCGTCAAACATAACGCCCCATCACCAATTGTCTTAGGAGAAACCGAGTTTGTTACTCACGCGCAACGCCTACAAGATTTTGAAGCCTGGGTGAAAAATTGGAATCAACAATACGCTGATTATCGAGACAAGGCAAAAGACGAACAAAGCCGCAAAAGCTATCCTTGGCGACTATTGATGTCAGAGAAACTTGAGGAGTTAAAAAACATCCTCAATATTTCTGCTATTGAACAAGAATTAAACAATATTACAAACTTAATTCTCATTCCTCATCGAGATTTGCACCGCTTACCACTCCATGCAATATTTACAGATAACTTCACCATTACTTATTTACCTAGCGCCCAAATAGGTATAAACTTAAAAAGTTTGAGAGAAACAAATGTCACAGCAATTCATCAACTACCGTTACTGAGTGTAGAACATCCCAAAAGAGAAGATTTTCCGATGTTGCCTCATGCAGAAATCGAATCTGCTGCCATTACTCAGCTATTCCAAAACCCTACACCAAAACGAATTGCTGAAGAAGTTGCGACAAATACCACAGTGAAAGCAGCCCTAAAAGATAGTTACAATATTTTTCACTTTACAGGACATAGCACTTATAATTTCCATAATCCTCAAGAATCTGCTTTGGCTCTCAACGCTAAAGAGTTTCTGACTTTAGGCGAAATTTGCAATATTGAAAATATGAAAATATATCAATTAGTTAGCCTTTCGTCTTGTGAAACTGCCATCACTAGCAACCAAACTATCACTGCTGAATATGTCGGTTTAGTGAGTGCCTTTCTGTATCAAGGCGTTACCAATGTTGTGAGTACATTGTGGACTGTGACTGACGATGCTAGTAGTTTTTTGATGATTTATTTTTACTGGCAAATCAAGAAAGGCAAATCGCCAGCAGTCGCCCTTGATAAAGCAAGAAAATGGTTACGTAATTTAACATTTAGTAAACTTGAAAGAATATATAGAGTAATCTTTGTTAAATTACCATCTGATGAAATGCCTCTGCGGCCTTTTATCAGACGAAAACTCAATCAAATTAGTCAAATGGAGTTATTAGAAAAGAAAGAGCAACATTTTCAGCATCCCTATTATTGGGCAGGTTTTATAATTACTGGGGGATATAATTTATAAAAATCACGCAGAGACGCAGAGGCGCAGAGAGCAAGAGAGAGATTGAGTTTTGAAAAAATTGAAGATTACTATATTAGTTGCTATGAAACCTAACAGTATAATTGCTCTGACAGCTTTTCTTAGTGCTTTAACACAGTTGGATGAACCATTACCAGACAATATTCAAACTCAGCTTAATGAAATTAGCAAAGCACTAATAGACAATCCCGATAATATTGGAAATTTAGATGCGATCGCCGAAAGTTATCCATTTTTAGATAAAATTTATCAAACAGAACTTGCTAAACTGGAAAACATTGGCGAACGTACTAAAGGTTTACCACCTCTGCCTTTACCAACTGAACCAACTAAGGAATTGACAAATGCAGCAATTAATACTTTTAGTAATCAGAATTCAGTATCTGCTGCCAAGGAAATTGTACAACCAAATCTCCTGGGAAGGCTTCGGGAACTCATTCATGGCAAGTAAATGACTGAACAAATTATTTATCCCAGTATTGATTTATTCGTCTACGATTTAAAAGATGGTTTAGGAGAAGATGAAAACCAAATCAAGGAGAATTGCCAAAATTTTTGCCGCAAAATATATGGCGATTTAGATGAAGCAAACTTTCAGAAACAGTATATAGAATTTCTCAATTATAAAGATAATAGTGGAGATGTAATTGAATTACTGGGTAAAGCCCAAACTAGAGAATTTCCATCACCTGTAGATGGGTATTATTATCCGTTACAAATTGGCGATATTTACGCGCTGCAAGTTGATTATTCTGGTAAATTAGATGCTAACGGTAAAGTTAATGATGCTCCTCAATATATCGACGATGAACCTTTTGTAAAACTCAAAGCAGAAATTACAAATCGCCTATCTCAGCAAACAGGGACAATTGGATAAACTTGGTTACTTTGGGGAAAGCTAACCGAAACGAAAACAGAACCGGAAGTTGAAGAAATAGCCAAAGAATGCTATACAAAAATTGTCAGCAATTACAAATGGCAACGCGATTTTATTGGTAAGGGTAAGTTAGGAGAAGGAACGATTTTTGAATTGTGGTATCATCCGCAAAATTTAGGCGTAGATGGTAAAGAGTTTTGGGATGAATTTAGAAAATCAAATTATCACGTCTTAATTTGGTTGTTTCCCGAACATATTTTAGCGGATGAGATGAGGAAACAAGTACAAAATTTATATTATGATTTTTTGCGCTTATGGCAATACCGTCATAAAGTCGTTTGGTCGTATTATCAAAGTCGCTATCAAAAACATATCCTCAAAAGAGAATATATCGAAATTCAGCCATCAATTCAGCAGACAAGCGAGTTACCAAAGCTACTGCAAAGTAATAACCTAAAATTAAGTAAACTCCAAGAAAGTCTGACAAAAAATTTAATCAACTTATCAGACTACACCATTGCCTTGAACTATCTAGAAAATCAAAGCCGGACAATTCAATTAAACTTAGAAAATTATCAATCTCATTTAGTAGACATCCAGCAAAAATACACAAGTAGCGATTTAAAATTTCTGGAAAAATTTAGCGCCAGTGAATTTTATGGCAAAAAATATCAGCGACAAGTAGAAGTAGATTATGCAATTCTCAGCCCTGGATTAACGTTATTGCAAAATCTCAACAACACCATCCAAGGTATTATCGACCTAGAGCAAACCAAAAGCGATCGCACCCTCAATACCACTATAGCGATCGCAGGTGTCGGACTCGCCACCAGCCAAATACCCTCCGCCGTTATTCTCGCCCAGCCAAACGATTATCAACAACATCTCCGGTTTCGGGCTGAAGTTTTTAGCTGGAGTGTAGGCATCGGAATTTTCTTTGCTGTGCTAATCTTTATTAGCCTCCGCTTTCGCCGCTAAAAACTCTTCCCTTAGCGTTGTTTGCTTATTGAATATTTTAACCATGTCCATCCAACCCACAATCCAAAGCATATACACAGACGGTGCTTGCACTGGTAACCCCGGCCCTGGCGGTTGGGGTGTTGTCGTTTACTTCAGTGATGGCTCAATTCACGAAATGGGCGATGCATCAGCTCACACCACTAATAATAAAATGGAAATGCAAGCCGCGATCGCCGCCCTCGAATTTCTGCAAACATCTCAACAAACCCAACCCATCACCCTCTACACTGATAGCGAATATCTAATTAACTGCGTTACCAAGTGGGTGAAAGGCTGGAAAAACAAAGGCTGGAAAAAAACCGATGGTAAACCAGTCCAAAACCAAGATCTTTTAGAAACCTTAGATGAACTCAATAGCCAACAAGTAAAATGGCAATATGTCAAGGGACATTCTGGTAACATAGGTAACGAACGTTGTGATGCGATCGCTCGCACCTATGCTAGCGGTAAAATCCCTTCCCTGCAACAATTATCTTCCACGAATATTTATAAAACTTTACCTAATTCAAGGGAAACAAATGTAGCAAAAGTAGCTGATTATGACAAAAATTCTAGAATAAGTAACCAAAATACACACCAAGTCACTACTTCTGCACCAGAAATAACCGTTATGGAACCATCTACTGGGCCAAATGCGGCCGCAACCGATGAAACACCGCAGGAAATCAGGGTTTTGCAACTCCGCAACTTAGTTGAAACTCTGCGTATAGCTGACGAAATTTCCGAAAAAGGCTACTTAATTACGAGTTCCGAGTTAGCAGATTTAATGGATGTCCACGCCAGTGCTGTTACCAGTAGAGGGGATCAGTGGCGCTGGCGAAATTGGATAGTCTCACGGGTACGCCGTGAAGGTAATCAAATTCTTTGGGAACTAGAACGTGGGGATCGAGTGGGAGGGGAAGAGGAGTGATATCAATTCAAAATTCAAAATTCAAAATTGAAGAAAGCTTGATTCGATCTGGGTTTCCTTCTTTTGTATCTGTCCTTATTTCAAATTGGTATGAGTGAGCAGGGGAGGTAGGGAGAGAATAACTCTTAACTCCCCAATGCCCAATGGCCAACTCATATGTATTTTCTTCCCCGCCATTCGCGTGGGGTGCGGAATGCAGATAGGAAGATTCGTAGTACGGCTATGGGATCGGCTAAAGGGGAAAGCCAGAATAACCAACCGCCTTTGGCAGTATGGCGATCGTATGAAGGTGCGATCGCCATTAGCATACCAAACCGAATCACCAGCAGAAATAAATTCAAACCCAGTAGAAAAAACGGGAAAACCGGTAGAGACGCGATTAATCGCGTCTGTTGTGGCAGAGAAATCAACAAGTAAGTCAGGATTATTAAAAGTGGTAAACCCTGCACTGCAAAGAGTAGCCATAAGTCTCCCCACAGCTGAGAACGAGAGGTTGCATCTTTGAGATCGAGACTCCGCCCCCATTCCTTCCACGTCTCCATCGCCCCTTCATACATCCGTACTTTTAGTACTTTTGCGCCATCTAAAAATCCCACTTTATAACCTTGAACAGCAATATTCCGTGCCAAGGTGACATCATCACAAAAAGAACTACTCGCACTGCTGTAGCCACCCACAGCCGCTAAAACGGAGCGACGACACAAAAAACACTGTCCATTTGCCATTACCCGTTCTGGCTGCTGTGTATTGATTCCAGCGGGATCGAATCGGTAAAGCAAAGTCATCAACAAAGCCGGTTGTAGCCAGCATTCCCCCGGATATTTGAGGATGAACTGGGGTGAAAGGGAAACCAAGTCATAACCTTGAGCTTCGGCTGTCTTCACCAAACCAGCAACCAAACCCGGATGCGGTTGAATATCAGCATCCAGCCCCAGAAACCACTCACTAGCTTCTGAACTATATAGAAAACCATTATGCAACGCCCAAGGACGCCCCACCCAACCAGAGGGTAAGGGATCATCTGTCATCAAGCGAAAGCGCGGATCTTTTTCCTGCATCGCCTTTACCAAATCGGGAGTCCCATCATTGGAATTGCTATCGACAACAAGAATTTCCCGAACTTCGTAGCTTTGCTGACTTAAACCAGCCAACAGAGGGCTAATACGAAGCGCCTCATTTAGCGTTGGAACGACAACACTAACCCTACCCAACAGTTCCGGCGTCGGCTGTTGCGGTTCTATTGGCGGATATCGTGTTGGTCCCTTTAGCAGACGCGACAGCAGAATCGCCGTTGCTGGTACTTGAATAAGTAGCAATAAAAAGGAGATGGCGCTTTCTATTATCAAGGCGTTGTCATTTGTCATTAGTCATTTGTTATTGGGGACTGGGGACTGGGGACTGGGGACTGGGAGTGTGGGAAAGGTAGGAAGCTTTTTTATAAGCTCCCTTATCTCCCTCATCTCCCTTATCTCCCTCATCTCCTCATCTCTCCACTCTCCATCTATTTGCTTATTTCAAAACAACTTTAACGCTTGGCACTGAGATTTCCTGAGTTACTGGTTCAATAGCAACTTGAGCAGGTGTGGTTGAACTCCTCAACCACAGCGCCACAGCGGGAATTACACCCAATACTGAGCCGAGTAACACAGGGATGAAGAAGCCACTCGCCAAGCTGAGTCCGGCGGCGAAGGCAAAGTTAGTTAAATAAACTACTAAAGGAAGATTGAGTTGCGATCGCTCTAATTTTATCGAGGTTTTTCCCCACAATAATCCTGCCACACTCATAAACACCGCACTAGTGCCAAACCAACCTGCATAGTTTTGGTAAGGTGTGCCAAAGAAAGCCCCTGGTTGCTGCCAATACCAAAAGGGTAGAGAAGATTGACTCATTGCTGGCTCAAGGGCAAAGTCCCAGCAAGTGAAGAGTAAAGCACCAATGGCCACAGCCGCAATATGGCGTCCCCAACTGGGTTTTTCGGCTACCTTCAAACCAGTTCTGGCAATTAAGTAAGACGACAACCCGACATAAAACCAAGATAAAGGAATTGTAAAAGGAACTAACCCCCCAATCTTGTAACCCAAGCCACTCAAGTAGCTATAATCACCAAATGGAAAACCTGTGCTAGTTCCCAATAATTCACTTCCCAAAGAGATAAACACAGCTGGGAGCATAAATGCCAGCCAAGTTCCTAATCCCAGCGTCCGGTAGGCATAAATAGAAACGGCTATTGTTCCCAAGATGATATCAACTACACCACCGCCAGCCATACTTAGCTGTATGGCTGTTTCTCCAACCTGGGATAAGTTTAAAATTATTTCGGCATGAGGTAAGACCAGTAACATCCCTACTAGGCCAAAAGCCTTCGACAAGATATGAGCAATGAGGCATACGCGCTCAGCAATAACAAGTTGTCTCATGATAATTCCTTAATCAGATGTGACACGAGGCTACTCGACTGCTAACAGTTTACAAATCTTTATCAACATATTTAACTACTTTGTGCTGTATTTTGTATAAACTTATTTGCCTTGTTTGGCAAAAGTATGACAGGCTATAAGTTAAATCGAGTTTTTAGTTACTCGACTTAGCGATCAAATAATGCTTTAGCCCTGTACTGGCAATATCAACCCATGTCAATTTTGAAAAGAGTTCCTTGGGTGTCCCTAGCGCTAGTACTGCTTAGCTACAGTACTTTGGGCTGGGTAATATCTGAAACACATCCTCCTATGTTTGTGTGGTCGGTGATTGTAATTGCTATCTTGCTGTTAATACTAACCTTGACAACTCCTTGGCCAAAGGTGACATACTACTACACTATTGTGTTTGAATCAAATGTTAGGGCTTTTGGCGTTGCCGTTTTAGCAGCTTTTTTGTTCTTTATTATGCTTGCCTGGTTTAGGATATTTCTTGATACCTTACTCATTATTTCGGCAACTATATTAGTCAGGATAGACTTTCAAGTAGCAGGTTTGAAGAAAAAACTAGCTTTTTGGAGTGCGTCTATTGTTTCATTGACAGGTTTGGTCTTGGGTGTCCTCATCTACAAGTTAGTCAATTCTGAAATCTTACTAACCTTATGAAATAGAGAGTATCATCTTAACAATTCAAAATTCAAAATTCAAAATTCAAGACATTTTCAGTCGGGGATTTCAACCCCCACTGAAAATACGCTACGTATAGACGTAGGGGTCTTCAACCCTCGGATTTGAGATAAATTCCTCAAAATTCAGAATCTAGAACACAGAAGATTTTCATACCCAAGCTGACTCACAGATAAGATTCCCGACTTCTGAGGAAAGTTGAGAATTTGATTGTTCAAAATCCAACGCGTTCAAACAGCAACAGAGACAGAAAAAAATCCATGATAAAAATTGACACCCAACTAGTAACAACTGCTTTTGTTGCTGATTCTCCCACCTCCTTTGCTCCCCCCTTAGTAGTTAATCCCCAACTACAGCCAATGACAGCAACTAGCACCCCAAAAATAAATCCTTTGAGCAGAATAATCAACAAATCTGAGGGTTCTAAAAAATTTCTGACTGATTCTAAAAAGGTTTCTGGAACAATTTGGTAAAATTGCCATCCAGCAACAACTCCGCCGATGATACCCATAACTAAAGCAAAAACCGTCATCAAAGGCATCATCAAGCAACAAGCAATTACTCTAGGAAGTACTAGATAATCAATAGGATCGGTTTTCAGCATATAAAGTGCATCAATTTGCTCTGTCACTCGCATTGCACCTATTTCGGCTGCAAAAGCAGAACCTACTTGTCCCGCCATAATACTAGCAGTCAAAATTGGAGCCAATTCTCTACAAAAAGCTAATGCAAAAGCACCTCCTACAGCATTGACAGCACCAAATCGCACTAATTCTCTCGCTGTCTGAATAGTAAAAATCATTCCTGCAAAACCACCCACAAGCAAAACTGGAGAGATAGAAGCTGGCCCAGCGGTCACCATATGTTGCAAAATCTTCCGGTAGTACGTTTTTCCCTGGAGTAAATGCAGCCACACTTGACCAAAGAGCAGTAGTGCTGCAAAACAGCGTACAATCCAACATTGTTCAAAATTTGTTTTTGGTTGCAATTCAAAGGGGTGGAAATTTAATAATATTTACCATAATGTAATGTTAATAATCGTTTATGAACAGGATAAGAAATGTCATTTTTGTGTTAACATTAATACTCTGTTTTTTACTAGCGCCTCCAGCTTTTGCATCTGTGTGCCGGAATTATGAGCGCCACCAGATTTGTATTCTCAGTATTAACCGAAGTGCTAAAAATTATTGGGAATACAGGGCAGCCGTTAGTGTAGATGGAGTAAAAACACCCGTTGAGGTCTACAATTGTCGTCGAAAAGTTAAGTTTCAACAAAACGGAACTGTTTTGCCTTTTGAGCAAAAAAGCGCTGGTGAAATGATATGCAGCTTTTTTAATTCTTCTGGGCGCTAAACACGCGCCAGATAATCAAGACGGTGAAACCTAGATAGGCCAGTACAGTTAACCATTCTTGCCAGCTACCAAATGTATTGTTCATCAGCAAAAGCCGAAAATAAATATCTCTAAATCCTACACCTCATTGACCTCTCCCCGACCTGAAGGAACGGAGATTGTAATAGACTTCTTGCATAAGTAGGGAAAAGGGGGAAAGGTTTGGTATTTTCCCTTTCCCCAATAAAGATGCATCCTTTTCCCACAAGAGTGCAAAAAGCACTTTTGCAAGACGTCTAATGATTTTTGGCTTGCGGTACTAGTTGCTTGCTGTATTTTGCTTATAGGGATTGGAGATGAAAATTACTCTAAAAATTTTTCGCTAATTTTCCGGAATCAATAATACTCAAGTGGTATTACATATCAGAGCATCGATAATTATACTTAACTTCTATAACTAACCTTCGGGGAATATAGCCCCATTATTTCAAAAGCCCGGTCATCAAAACCGGGCTTTTGATTTTACTTTTATCGATGTGCTTGTAAGCAGCGAAGCAAATCATCGATTTCTGTAAAATCTAACAAAGTTTCGCCCAATCATTGTAAATGCCCCAGTGAAAGAGCCTGTACTTGTTTTTTTGAATTAAGTACAACAGTGGACTTACTTTGCTTGAATTGGTGTTAGAGCTACACCTTTGTAATAATGCCCCAGAATTTGTAGGTGGTTCACTCCTTGACGAGCCAAATTATACGCTCCCCATTGACTCATGCCTAAACCATGACCAAAGCCAAGTCCTTGGAGGACAAAACTACCATCTGCTCCCTTGGAGACGCTAAAACGGGTACTTTTTAGTTTGAGCGCTGTCCGTACTTCTTCGCCCTGTAAGATTTTCGTGCCTTTGTTGCCGACAATTTTTAATACTTTGACACTCCTAAAAGGCGAAAATGTTTCTGGAATCATCGCCGTTACACTACCTACTTCAGGAAATTTAGCGCTAATTTCACTGGGCGAAAAGGTTTTCACCCAATTACACTCTTTGATATTTTGGTCGTAGTCTTGAACAGCACGCAGGTAGGGTAAAGTGTTTCCCCAAACATCTTCCACATTTTCGGTGTGTCCGCCGGAACAAGCGTGGAAAACTGAGAGAATAATTTTGTTTTTGTAAGTTAGTACCTGGTTAGCTGTTTCATCAACTGCTTTGTAGGTGGCAGGAGATTCACTAATCACACCTTTGTAAATTTGCCAGCGATCGGGGGTGTTGCCTAAATCGTAAATGGGATTATTGCGCTGTTTTTCTCGTTCGTACAGGGCGTAGGTGCGGGCTGCGATCGCTTGGGCTTTCAAAGCTTCAACAGGCCAACTAGCATCCATTTCGCCACCAAGAACGCTATAGAGATACTCTTGGTCATCAACCCAGTTAACAGCAGTTAAACCTTTTTCTGTGGGGACAACCAGAGTTCTGCCCCGATACCAGCGATCGCCAATATAAACGAATCCTTTACCTGTCGGCTCAATCCAAAATAAACCAGACTGCCACTTATCTAAAGCCACTCCCCCAGGAACCGCTTGAGCATAAAATGCACTCATGGCCGGCAACTGTCCCAAAGTCCGGCCAGTGCTATCCTTAACAATCCCAGTTGTGGAACTGCCCACTTTTACCTGATTAACTCCCCTCTCAATTGCTACGCGCAAGATTACAGATGCTTGAGCTGGGGCAACCAAAGCTATCCATAAGAGGACACTTACCCACCAATGCCGCACTTTAATCTGGGAAAATAAAGAGCCTAAGTAAAGTTGGAATTTCATGTTGGTCATCTAATCATCACATTAGTATCTGTTTGACGCTCTGGATTATGACGTCTGCCACTTTAAGATGAGACACTTCTCCAACGCAGGAGGTTGCCACCTCCTACTAATTATGCATTTTGGTTTAGTTATGGGGTAGAAATTGGGGAATGGGCATTGGGTATGGGAAAAAGCAGGGGAGCAGGGGGAGTAAAGATAAAAATATAGTAATTTTTGCTACTAAAATAGTCTAAATTACACTTAATTTATTGGTCTTGCGTTATTACTGCCACCCCAATGTAGTTAATGCTGAGCGTGCTGATTTTTGATAGCCAAAGAAGACAAGCTGCTACTTAAATGCTACTTATAAGAAAATGAATAAACCAGTACAAAATAGATTTACAAGATATGACTAATTTTATCAAACAAACTCTTGCTAGTTTAATTGGCACCTTAGTAGGACTAGTTATTTTCGCCGGTCTAGGAACCACTGGACTGTTCTTGCTGCTGGTGGCTGCTACATCCTCTAAAGATACTGGGCCAGAAGTAAAAGATAAGTCAATGTTAGTTTTTGACTTGTCGATGAAAATTACTGATGGCGAACCCAATTCTGGCCAATTCTTTCAGAATGCACTTTCAGGTGTAGCTGAAGACAGAATGACACTCCGCAAAGTTGTGGAAACTTTGGAAAAGGCGCGGCGCGATCCACGAATTGTGGGTATCTATCTGGATGCGACCCACACAAGCGAAATTGATAATGTCGGCTATGCCTCTCTCAAAGAAATCCGCAAAGCCCTAGAGGAATTCCGTGCTGGTGGCAAAAAGATTGTCGCCTATGGCAGTAATTGGAGTGAAAAGGAATATTATCTCAGTTCCGCAGCAAGTTCCGTCATCCTTAACCCCTTGGGATTGATGGAAGTCAACGGTTTGAGTTCACAAATGATGTTCTTAAGCGGAGCATTGCAGAAGTATGGTGTTGGTGTTCAAGTCGTGCGGGTGGGGAAATTTAAGGGAGCAGTTGAACCGTTAATCTTGACAAAACTGAGTCCAGAAAACCGCGAACAAACTCAGAAATTATTGGATGATGTTTGGGGAGAGTGGCGCAATGCTGTGGGAACAAGCCGGAAAATTCAACCGGAACAGTTACAGGCGATCGCAGATAATCAAGCGTTGTTAGAAGCAACACAAGCGAAAACCAGCGGTTTGGTAGACCAAATAGCATACGCTGATGAAGTAGTGAGTGACCTGAAAAAGCTCACAAATACTGACAAAAAAGACAAAACATTCCGGCAAATTAACCTGAATGATTACGCAGAAGTTTCTGGCAAATCTTTGGGTGTAGAACGCGACTCAAAAAATAAAATTGCCGTTGTTTATGCTGAAGGCGAGATTGTCGATGGGATAGGTGAAGATGGAGAAGTAGGAGGCGATCGCTTTGCCAAAATCTTTAATAGACTGCGACAAGATAAAGATGTCAAGGCAGTTGTCCTGCGAATTAATAGCCCCGGTGGTAGCGCCACCGCAGCCGAAGTCATGCAGCGAGAAGTGAAATTAACTCGTGAAGTCAAACCAGTTGTAGTATCAATGGGTGATACCGCCGCCTCTGGTGGTTATTGGATTGCTAGCGACTCTAACCGAATTTTTGCCGAACCAAATACAATTACAGGTTCAATAGGTGTGTTTGGGATACTATTTAACGGGCAAAAGTTGGCAAATGACAACGGTATCACCTGGGATTCAGTGAAAACCGGACGCTATGCAGATGTACAAACAGTTTCTCGTCCGAAATCAGCCCAAGAATTAGCGCTTTATCAACGCAGTGTTGACCGGATTTATAATATGTTTCTCAATAAAGTTTCCCAAGGTCGGAAACTCCCAGAACAAAAAGTAGCAGAAATCGCCCAAGGACGGGTTTGGTCGGGTGTGGCAGCCAAGGAAATTGGTTTAGTAGATGAAATTGGCGGTTTGAATAGTGCGATCGCCTATGCTGCCAAAGAAGCGAAACTAGAAGAAGATTGGGAATTGCAAGAATATCCCCGCTTTAGCAGTTTCGGAGAACGTTTTTTTGGGCGAGCAACTCAAGAAGTGCGGAATAATTTGGCAATCGAGTCAACCCAAATCAAACAATCTCATCCCCTTGCTGCTGAATTCCAAAAACTCCAACAAGAAGTCCAAATTCTCCAAAAAATGAACGATCCACAAGGAATTTATGCCCGCTTACCTTTCAACTTGAAAATTGAGTAGATGGGCATTAGGCATTACCAAGAAGGGGGAAAGGGGAAAGGGTAAGGGGAAAAGGGTAAGAATTCAAAACAGGGGTAAAGGTTAAAGGGTAAAGGGTAAGAATTCAAAACAGGGGTAAAGGTTAAAGGGTAAAGGGTAAAGGGTAAAGGGTAAGAATTCAAAACAGGGGTAAAGGTTAAAGGGTAAAGGGATAAATTTAACCTTTCCCCCTTCCCCTTTCCCAATCCCCAATCCCCTAAGACAATCTGTCAAACATTTTTTAATTCTTTCGAGAACATAAAGAAGGCGTTACTTAGGGTAAATTACACATTAAAGCCTTAAATGGAGATTGTCGATGCAACTTCTCGAATATCCTCGTGTTGCAGTCATTGCCGGAGAAAACGCGGTTCACGTTTCTCAACTACCCTCTACATGGCAAGAGATTGCAAGAGGAACCACGAGTGTGGGACTTTCCCATACCCAAACTTATGTTGAAATGGCACAGTTATTTCTATACAAATTAGAGCATGGTGACGTTGACTTGTTTAGCGATCGCCCCCAACTAGCTCACTTGATACCGTCATTCTCCCAAATCTTTGCACAGTTAGCATGGGAAACTCTGGAATTTTTTGGACAAGACTTTAGGAAAGACAGCTATCCAAATTTTGCAGAGATTCTCCGGGATGTGGAGTCAAAGGGAATTGAGTATGCCCAGGAGGTAAAAGTAGCTCGTATTGGTATAGATTTATTCAATGAATTTGGTTATGAACTCCCTGCCAGCTTCTATCATGTGCATTTAGCACCGATTTACCGGGATCATGTTTTTGAAGAACGTGCCTTAAGATTTGACCCCCGTGATATAGAACACAAGCGTGCTTGGGATGCCATACTCCATGCAGGTAAGGTGTTTGCTATTCAGATGAAAGTGCAAAGCATTGCCTCAAAATATGGTTTTACTTATCAACACGGCTGCGGTTGCAACTCTCACCTATCTTCCATCGATCCTGCGCGTGGGGCGTTTGAGTATGAATTGAGTCCCGAAAAGCGTCAGCGATGGATTCGCAGTTTCATCTGGACTGCTTGGTATGAGTATGCCTTCTTTGCGATTGTGCCTAATACGAGTTATTTAGTGTAAAGGGGAGTAGGGAGTGGGGAGATGGGGAGATGGGGAGATGGGGGGATGAGGAAGCAGAGGCGCAGAGGCGAAAATTCCTAACTCCTAACTCCTAACTCCTAACTCCTAACTCCTAACTCCTAACTCCTAACTCCTAACTCCAACTCCCCACTCCCCACTCCCTTCTAGACATTCTCATCCAAAATTGTCCCTTCTATATTGGCTCCCTCTAAATTTGCTCCGCTTAAATTTGCCTGGTTTAAATCTGCTTCGGTAAGATTTGCTTGGGACAAGTCGGCTACGGTTAAATCTGCACCACTCAAATCAGCTCCATTTAAATTTGCCGCAATTAAGCTTGCTTGCTGTAAACCCGCCTCAGTTAAGTTAGTTTCAATCAGCTTGGCAACTGTCAAATCAGCGTGACTCAAATTAGCTCCGTCCAAATTAGCTCCATCCAAGATAGCTCCATCTAAAATAGCTCCAGTTAAGTTGCTTCCGCTGAGGTTGGCATTACTCAAATCAGCTCCATTCAAGTCTGCCCCAATCAAACTAGCTTGGGTTAAATTAGCGTGACTCAAATTAGCTCCATCCAGAATGGCTTTATCTAGAATCGCGCCCTTGAGGTTAGCTTCCCTGAGGTTGGCCTCACTCAAATTGATACCAGTAAAATCTCTTATGCCTGCGGCATAATTTTTCAGGAGTTGTTCTGCTTTCATATCTGTTTTACCTCTCTTGCTGTGCTAAGGAACGTTGAATTGAAGCTACCCAGACAGGCAGGAATCCCCACCACGCGCTACAGAGGATTTATGTGGTCGAGTAATAATGAATCAGCTTTATCTAGCTTAGGTATTCTGAAGTGCTGGTGCTACTACCGAGAGTTGTGAATTTATTTCATACTTGGGAGAGATGTTTAGGAAATATTTAAGCATTAGTGCAAAGCGATCGCTATACTCTATTGTGGTGTTCGTCTGGCAGAGGTTATGGCAAAACCAATTCGTATTCTTTTGCAGACTACGATTCCTAAAACTGAAGATGATTGGAGCATTTTTCGTTTCTCGATGTTGCAAGATTACTTAGCATCAATTAAAGATGAAGCGGGAAATTCTTTATTTGAAGTTACAGGACGCGATTACGAGTCAAATGCAGTAGATGGTGACCCAGTATTAACTACTCTCGACAAATCAGATTTTGATGAACTTTGGCTATTTGCCTTAGATGTGGTTGATGGTTTAACGGAAAAGGATATTGCTGGAATTAATGCTTTTCGGCAACGCGGCGGTGGTATTCTGACAACACGCGATCATCAAGATATGGGCTGTTCGATGTGTGGTTTAGTTGACATTGGTGATGTGCATTATTTCAATACAAAAAACCCCGACCCCGATGAGTCTCGCTGGAGCCGAGATGACTCATACACAAGTTATATTTCCTGGCCTAACTATCATTCTGGAGCTAACGGTGATTATCAAAAAATCACCATTCTTGAACCCATTCACGAACTTTTGAAAAATCCAAATTCACCTTTGGGACATATCGAATTTTTTCCAGCGCATCCCCACGAAGGCGGAATTGGTGCGCCTTTAGGCAATACTAATGCGCGGGTTATTGCCTTAGGGAAAAGTTTAGTTAGTGGTCGTGAATTCAATCTTGTTGTAGCGATCGAACATCACCAAGATCGACAGGGAAATATACTAGGACGAGGGGTAGCTAACTCTAGCTTTCATCATCTAGTAGATTACAACTGGGATATTGAAAAAGGCTGCCCCACTTTTGTAGATGAAGCACCGGGGGATGGTATGAAAAAAGAGCCACGCGCTTTGGAAGATATCAAAACCTATGTGCGTAATGTCGCTTTCTGGCTAGCAAATTAAACGAAAATTACTGACCTTCGGTCGAGGGAATAGGGAACAGGCAACAGGCAAGAGTAAAGATTTTTGGTGAGACGCGGAAATTGTTGCCTGTTTCCTCGACCAACAATCAAAGGTCAAAAGCCCCGCCTCGAAGGTGAGATTCCGTGGGGTGGGGTTTAAATCCCCGTCCCACGCCAACACTTATGCCTGTTGCCTGTTGCCTGTTGCCTTTTATGACCAAATTTTAGATTAGCTCTGGGATTAGGGACTGAGGAATGGGAACTTGGAAGTAGCGAAAAGTTTTCCAATACCCAATACCTAATCCCCAGTTCCCTTTACACACTCAATACCAATTATCGGCACACAGTCAATAAAATCCTGCCAAAACTCTTCACCAAATTCCTGTACTCCTTGAGGAGAGATTATTGGTTTTTGCCAGCGAACCTGTTGAAAACCAACACTTTGGAATGCCCATTCATGAGTTTCCGTACTGAGGTAATAATTATCAAAACTGAATTTTTGCTCATTATTAGAAATTGTATATGTTATCGGCGTGCCTTCTCTTAGTGGTAAGTTGATAGTTTTAATAAATCCATATTTTTGGGTTGCAAGATAGGATGTAGGGGGTTGAGAGGCATTATTATTCATACTGACAAAACGACCGCCTGGTTTGAGATTGGCAAATATGTTCTGACACATTTTGAGTAATTCTTCTTTCGTTTGAGCATAATTTAATAGAAAGGAAGCCACTACTAAATCAAAACTACCAATTTTACCCAGTTCGAGTACATCAGCAAGGATATATTCAATATTTTGGGGTTCTCTGGCTTCTTCTTGTCTTGCCAGTTCAATCATTTTTTGAGAAATTTCTACCCCTACCACCTTTGCTGCACCTTGGAGTTTGAATTGTCTGGTATAGAATCCTTCTCCACAAGCCAAATCCAGGACTGATTTACCAATCAAATCACCAAGCAAATTAAAGTATGTATATGCCTCAATATGCAGACGAAAGGGCAATTGTTTGGATTTTTTATACTGCTCGGCTATGGAGTCATAGGAGGCTGTCATTGGTAGTTGCTGGATGTATAAAATATCTACAGAATTTTGCTTTCTAGTTTGGTTTGAGTACCCAAGAAAGTAAATCGTGATTTTTTGCTTTTAGGATACTATAGGCATCTGTTCTAGGGTATCATTTAAATTAGAGCTATCATCACATAAAAGCTTCATTACTTCATCTTTGTATTTCTGAAATATGGGATAACGCTTGATTTGAGGATCGTATTTACTCGGCAATTGAATTTGTATTTCTTGTTTGATGGTGCCTGGTCGTGAGCTTAACACGTAGATGCGTTGCGATAAAAAAATTGCTTCCTCAACATCGTGAGTGATCAGAAAAATTGTAGTATTTGTGTTCTGCCAAATTTCTAATAAAAATTGCTGCATTACTTCTTTTGTCTGTACATCTAATGCACCAAAGGGTTCATCCATAAGTAAAATTTTGGGTTTGGATGCTAAAGCGCGAGCGATCGCCACTCGTTGTTTCATCCCACCGGAAAGTTCCTGCGGTAGCGCCTTCGCAAATCCTGACAACCCCACCATATCTAAATAATAAGCAGCTTGTTGTCGGCGCTTGACTTTGGGCACACCTTGTAACTTCAAGCCAAATTCCACATTCTCCATCGCATTCATCCAGGGATAGAGAGTGTAGCTTTGAAATACCATACCGCGATCGCACCCCGGTCCGGTGACGCGTACCCCATCAACCAGAATCTCCCCCCCTGTTGGAGTTTCTAACCCTGCAATTAACCGCAGCAAAGTGGATTTACCAGAACCACTTGCTCCTACTGCACAGACAAATTCACCCTCTTCTACATGCAAACTAATGTTTTTCAGTGCAGTCAACGAACCGCGTCTAGTTTTAAATTGTTTGTGGAGTTGATTAACTTCTAAATGCATAAAAATCCAATTTTAGATGAAAATTTTTTATTAGAAGAATTCAGAACTCAGGAGTCAGGATTCAGAAATGAATATTGGTTTAAAACCAAGCCGAATTGTAGGCGAAACACAATTAAAATATTTTTGCTCTTTTGTAGCGGAGTATTCTGATTTCTGACTTCTGAATTCTGACTCCTTTTTTATTCTTTAGCCCACTTACAAGATACATGCAGTAACAACCGAAATAAAAGGTCAATCCCTAACCCAATCAAGCCAATTACAATCAATCCTGCAAAAATTTCATCTGTTTTCAGATACCTTTGAGCAACGCTAATTCTACGACCCAAACCTTCTGTCGCCGCGACTAATTCCGAAACAATCACTAAGTTCCAAGATGCTGCCATGTTAACACGACAAGCATCAATGATATTAGGCAGAATAAACGGAAGAATTACTTGTAATAAAACTTGCTTTCTTTGACCTCCTAAAGTATAAGTAGTTTCCAATAAATGCTGAGGAACAAATTTCACTGCATCCATCACCATTAAGGTATTAAAAAACAGTGTGCCGATAAAAATCAGCATAATTTTCGGAATTTCTCCCAGTCCCAAATATAAAATTAGTAGGGGAATAAAAGCTGGGGCTGGCATATAGCGTACAATACCAATAATTGGTTCTAACAATGCGCGAATACTAGCAAAAGTCCCCATTAAAGTACCTAAAGGAATGGAAACAATTGCCGCCAGTGAAAAACCAGTTAACACGCGAAACAAGCTAAAAGCAATATCTTTTTGTAAATCACCACTTGCTAAAAGTCTTTGAAATGCACCCCAGACTTCACTGGGAGTAGGCAAAAATAAAGATGGAATTAATCCAGTATTAGAAACAACCCACCACAAAAGTATCGGTATCGTGATGGATAAAAACATCAAAGTCCAAGCTAAATTTTTGGGGATATCCTCAGCAATGCGCCAAAAAATTGTTTGTGGTAACATTTTCTGAGGAAGCTGAGAGTTTATTTCCTTCAAGTCTTCAGTGTGTTGGTTCATGATTTCTGCTTCGCAGCGTAGGCTTTTACAAAGCGGTCATCAAAGATTTGATTGAGATTAGGTGCTTGTTTTGTCAAACCAGCGTCAACAAGAAATTTGCTGATTTTACCAGAAGCATAACTGAGCGATTTCATGTCATTACCAGGACTAAAAGCTTGCAAATTCTCTTCTATGGAAAAGATTTTAGTGCCTGCATCATACGCTTTATACTCTGCAACTGACACACCAGCACGTTTCGCCATAATTTCATAAGCTTTGTCTGGGTTAGCTTTGATAAAATCTAGAGTAGCAAACCAAGTATTTACTAAAGCTTGTACATCTTGTGGACGTTCATTAAGAAATTTACGACTGACAACTAAATGGTCGGGAATCGCACCAGGAAAATCTTTAGAACTGAATAATTCTTTGCTTTTAGCACGTGATAAAGCCTTTGTAGTAAAAGGTGCAAAAACTCCAACTGCATCAACTTGACCGGCTACAAAAGCTGCTGCGGCTGCACCTGTTTCTAGTGGCTGAAACTGAATATCGGCTTGAGTTAAACCGACTTTCGACAAACCAAGTAATAAGAGAAAATGGTCAACTGTTCCTTCTTCAACAGCAACTTTTTTACCTTTGAGATCGGCGATACTATTGATTCCTTCGCGGACAATAATTTTGTCATTACCAGTTGAATTATCATTGACTAAAACAATTACTTGATCTGAACCTGCTGCTACTGAGCTAATGGTATCATTCAACGTTTGGGTATTGGCATTAAGTTGACCTGCTCGTAAAGCATTGATAGAATCTAAATAGCCATCAAACCACTTTAAATCTACATTAATTTTGTTGTTTTCAAATAACTTTTGTTCTTGGGAAATTTGCCAAGGAAACCAACCAGGCCAAGCACTAAAGCCAACCTGAATTTGTGCTGTATTAATTGAAGTATTAGAATTTTGCGGTGTCTTAGTTTCGGGATTGGGAGTACAACTAACTGCGATAAAAAGCGCGAGTAAAAAGATTGTGAATAGAGATGATAACTTGCGAATATTCATTTTGTTTAACTCTGACTTACGCTTTGTGACAAGAAACTGTATGTAATCCTAGTTCTCTATGAAGATGCACTTAATATTTATCTAATAAACCGCAAAGGACGCAAAGGACGCAAAGTAAGAAATAGATTAAGTAATGATTCAGTGCCAGTTTACAGAGGATTGATGTAAAAGAGATTGCATTGTATTTTTTATGGAGTTATATAATATCAGGTTTATCAAGGTGAAAAAAATCTTCTTAATCATGACTCTAGTCTTGGCTTTGGGGACTCAAGTCCCCACTACAAACTTCTTGTCTATGTATGGCTTCTTTACGAAGTACATCAATGCTAATCATTATCTAATGAGCATGTGAAACAACATTAGGAATTGTTGCTGTAGATGTAGAATTTTGTTGTTGCTGGAAAACTTGCGATCGCACCCAATTAAACCAAAGTTCTAATCCCTCGCCTGTTTTAGTAGAAACAGCAATAATCTCAACATTGGGATTCATTTGACGGACGTTTGCTTCAATGCGGCTAATGTCAATATCTAGATAAGGAGCCAAATCTGTTTTTGTAATTAGCAAACAATCAGCTTCTTGAAACATAATCGGATATTTCAGTGGCTTATCTTCACCTTCAGTGATGCTTAATAAAGCAACTTTAGCGTGTTCTCCTACTTCAAATTCAGCAGGACAAACTAAATTACCAACATTTTCCACCAGCACTACATCAAAGTCGGAAGGATTATATTGATGTTCCAGTTGATGAATTCCACCTGCGACCATTTTGGAATCCAAATGACAAGAACGACCTGTATTAATTGCAATTACAGGAACACCATATTTTCGCAGGCGTTCTGCATCTAAATCAGTTGTCATATCTCCTTCAATGACAGCAATTTTTAATTCCTTACTTAAAGCTACAAGGGTGCGTTCTAGTAGTGCTGTTTTACCCGCACCAGGACTACTCATAATGTTAAAACAAATGATTCCCCATTCGTCAAAATGCGCTCGGTTATGGTCAGCGCCTTGTTGATTAGCATGGAGTAAATTAATTCCTAATACTGCGTCAAATGTTTGATGCATAAGCGTACTCAATCCTATCAATTTTCAACTCTCTACCTGAGCGAATATCCTCCATTGGTGAATTACATGCAGGACAGGCGTACTGTAAACCAATTTGCGGTAAATATTCTTGTTGACAACGATGACAAAAGGCAATCAACGGTGTTTCTTGAATTATCAGTTTGACTTTTTCTAAAAAGGTATTGCGGGTTTGTACTTCAAAGGCAAATTGTAAACTTGCAGGTTCAACGCAAGTGAACTTACCGACAATTAAGTGAACTTGAGAAATTTCTGGGCGTTCAGGTTGGGATTCCCACCAATCTTTGACTGTTAAAATTAGTGCCTTTGTCATGTCGGTTTCGTGCAAGATTTACCTCCATTCTTCAATTAATTCTGGCTCTGCTGCGGGGTGAATATATGCAGGTTTTGATTTCCGCCGTAATTGACCAGATACAACTAAATGTGCCATCGTATCACAAATGACCCGCGCCGCCATTAATGATGTCATATCGCTAATATCATAAGGCGGTGAAACTTCCACAACTTCCAGTCCACAAACTGGTGCTTTTTGGATAATTTTACCCAGCAAATACAACGCCTCACGCGGTAATAATCCACCGGGTTCAGGCCAACCAGTTCCAGGGACAAACCCAGCATCAATGCAGTCAATATCGAAGCTGATATAAACGCAATCTGTACCGTCTAATGCTCTTTCCAAAGCGAAGTTCACGGCTGCATCTAGCCCCATTTCTGTGATGTCCGTGACTGTTAAAATATTGGTGGCTCTTTCTCGACAAACTTTCACACCTTGACGCGGCACTTGCCAGCCACCAATTCCTAATTGCACGAGGTTTTTTGCTGGGGCATTTTTAATATTTGTGGCGTGAAACCAAGGACAAGTATGCATTCTTTCGTCGAGGTCTGTTTCTTGGGTATCCACATGGCGATCGAAGTGAATAATTCCAACTTTTTTATCGCCTAAATGACGACAAACGCCGCGAACTGTAGGAAAGCCGATTGAATGATCGCCTCCCATAATTATGGGAAATGCACCAGAACTAAAGATATGTGCAATACCTTTGGATATCTGATCGAAAGACTTTTCATTATTAGCAGGAATGGTGAATATGTCGCCAACATCACATAAAGTAATCTGTTCGCGCAAGTCTACACCCAATTCAAAGTTATAGGGAGTGTATAGTGCAGAAATTCGGCGAATTCCTTGGGGACCAAAACGCGTTCCGGGTCGATAAGTAGTTCCAGAATCGTGTGGGACACCGACAACAGCCACGTCATATTCACCAACTTTTCGCACATCTTCTAAATACGGTGCTTTCAAAAAAGTGTTAATTCCAGCAAAGTGGGGTAGTTCTCCGCGAGAAAAGGTAGGAATTGAACGGTCAACTATGCTGTCTGCTGCTTCTAACCCAAACTCTATGCCTCTAGAAACCTCTTGCTGCCAGCCTGTTAGCGGTAAATTAGCTTCTTTTTCTAACGCACGTCCTGCTTGCGTAGAATTTGGCTGAAAATGAGAATTAGGATCGGTAGAAGATTGTTCAGTCATATTTCGGGTAATGAAATTTCTCAGATTTACAAGGCAAAACTATAGCCCAGGTAGCCATAACAGATAATATCCTGTTATGCATCTCCCGGGCTTTTTTCCCGCCGTGTGACCAGCTGTTGACAGACTGGCTGCTTCTCTTGGACCAGTCATTTAACTTCAAAAATGTTAAACCGGAACCCTAGAAGCTATTAACTTTTACCCAATTGCTAATAGTCGCTTTTGATGTTTGGTTTTTTATACTCAAGTTTATAGATATCAAAAGGCATTGCAATAAAAAGTATCTAAAGCTACAAAAGTTTGGAAATGTTCCCAAGGAACTTCCAGGAAAAAATATCCCGTCGTAGGGGCGCATAGCTATGCGCCCCTACAAATGTACAAATAATTTGGGATAATTTATTTTCTGGAAGTCCCCAACATTCTTATTCCGTTCCCAGTCCCCAGTCCCTATTCATTCCCAACCGAGTGCTTCACTGATTTGTGCTGCGAGTTTCAGAGGACGAAAAGGCTTGGCAAAGACAGCAGCTACATCCAAGTCAGTAAAACTATCCCGATCCGAATCCTGGACTTTAGCACTGAGTAAAATTACGGGAATTGACTGAGTGGTGGAGTTAGCCTTGAGTTGTTGCAGGGTGGCACGCCCATCCATATCAGGCATCATCATATCTAATAAAATGACATCAAGTTTGAAGTTAGCAGCTATATTCAACGCTTCCCGACCAGAACAAGCAGTCAATACGTTCCAACCAGCACCCATTTCTAATCCCAGTTTGGCGATCGCTTGCACATCTTCTTCATCATCAACAATCAAGATACTTCTGTTCATAGTCTCACTTTAGCATCATAGATGATGCTGGTTGGCTTGATCTGTCTGAAATTATTCTAAAATGCGATCGGGGAAAAGTCGGGGAAAACTTTTGTCATTTGTCATTTGTCATTTGTTATTTGTTATTTGTTATTTGTCGTTTGTCGTTTGTAAATGCCTAATGACCAATGACTAATTACTAATGACTAACCTTAGTTAAAGGTAACAGCACATAAAATGTACTACCTTCGCCTAAAATACTCTGAACCCAGATTTTACCGTTATGTTGTTGCACAATATTCCGACAAATGGCAAGTCCTAAACCTGTTCCTCCTTTGTTACGGGAATCAGATGCATCTACCTGCTGAAAACGCTCGAAGATAATTTGTAATTTATCTTCAGGAATTCCTCGCCCTTCGTCTTGGATTGTAATCAAAACATAGTTGGGCGGGGAAGTTTCTCTTGTGAGGGAATGCTGATTTTCTGGAGACTCAACGGCTTTAGATTCTGAGAGGATAGCACCGATCCACACGCGATCGCCTGGTTCAGAAAACTTGATTGCATTACTGAGTAAATTTGTCAATGTTTGTAGCAAGCGATCGGAATCTGCCCAAAGTTCAATTGTCAAAGGATTGATAATTAGTTGGACTTGTAATTTATCTGCCATTGCTTGCATTGCTTCCGTTGCTGTAATTAGCAAGTCGGCGACATTGCACTTGGCGTTTCGCATGAAGATTTTGCCGGATTTCATCCGCTCTAAATCGAGAATATCATTCACCAAACGCATTAGCCGTTCGGTATTAGTTGTGGCGATGCTCAGGACTTTTTGTCCTTGTTGGGTGAGAGTTCCTAATTGTCCAGCACCCAACAAATCTAATGCTCCCATTGTGGAAGTTAGAGGTGTACGCAACTCATGACTAACTAAAGAGATAAACTCGTTTTCTAGGCGTTTGCGTTCGGTGATGTCATTGGCAATTAATAAAGCACACGGCACTCCGGCTAAGTCAATTAATTCGATAGATATTAGTATAATTTTGACTTCACCGGACTTAGCAGAAAATTCAAATTCTTGATTGTAAAGTGAGCCAGTTTCCAGAAGAAGTTGGATTTTCTGAGCAAATGATACTGTATTTTTACCCAAATCAAGTTCAGTCGCAGTGTGCCCAATAACTTCTTCTAGAGAATAGCCACTGATCCTTAAGAAACTGGGGTTGACATCAAGAAAACGAGCTTCGGAAACTGTAGCGATCGCAATTGGATTGGGACTAGAGCGAAAAACCTTAGCAAACTTCTCTTCTGCTTTAGTGCGATCGTGAATTTCCTGCTGCAACTGCCGATTTTGGGCTTGGAGTTGTTGTTGCAATTGCCGAATCGTCAAGTGATTTTCAATGCGTGCTAAAACCTCTTCTAGTTGAAAAGGCTTAGTGATATAGTCTACCCCGCCAACTGCAAAAGCTTTTATTTTATCTAGCACATCACCCAAAGCACTGATAAAAATTACCGGGATTTCACGAGTGCGATCGTTTGCCTTCAAATTTTGACAGACTTCATAGCCATTCATCTCAGGCATATTCACATCCAACAAAATCAAGTCAGGGGGAACTGCATTTGCTCCGCGTAATCCCGTAGAACCTTTAGTTACACTCCTAACTTTATACCCTTGTTCCGTCAACATGGCAGATAGGAGATTCAGGTTTTCTGGTGTGTCATCAATTACCAAAATGTCAGCTTTGGGGAATTTGAGTGACTCGTTCAGCATCACAATATCGACTTTAGCCAGAATAGGTTACTCATTATTCCTAGAAATTTTGACCTTAGTTCAGTTTCTTAATAATCAGTTACAAAAAAAATATCAATTACCCGATTCCTTCCCCTACTTCTCCCCGATTCATCACTAATCTAATAAACATCAAATCAAGTTTGTAGCTTACATTTACTAAATTACACAACTCAGGAGTAACTTATATGCAAACTTCAACGATGCGTAAACCAATTATTCTAACGCCAGGAGAAGGTCATCAATTTTCAATACTTGGTGGACATTTTACAACCAAAGCAACAGGCGAAGAAACAAATGAAGCTTGGACAATTTATGAAATTACAGATACACAAGAAAATGGTCCGCCATTGCACACTCACCCCTGGGAAGAAGCATTTTATATTTTGGAAGGTGAAATAGATATCCAAATTGGTACAGAAACAATTTTGGCATCACCAGGCTCTTTCGTTAACATTCCTCACAATACAGCACATGGCTTCAAAGTTCGTTCTGCTACTGCTAAATTTCTGGTTTTAATTTCACCCAAGGGAGCGAAAAAGTTTTACGAAGAAATGGGTGAAGTTGCAGATAGTCCCGCAATAAACATGGAAAAAGTACAGCCTGTTTTAAACAAATATGGATTGCAGTTTCTTGATTGAAGAATACAGAATTCAGAATTCAGAATTCAGCAATCTTGACGCTTGATGACTCGCTAATGCTGCGCTATCCGCTTTTTCGGTCAAAAAACATTGTTGAATTCTGACTGCTGACTCCTGAATTCTGTTCAATAAATTGGAAAACTGCCTAAATTCTGACTCCTGAATTCTTCTTGATAAATCTATTTCTAGAAAAGTCATATGTACTCAATAACAAATAACCAACTCAATTCCATGTCAAAAGCTACTCGTCTGTTCGCTGCTAGTGCCCTCAGCTTGAGCCTCAGTGCCAGCCTTGTTTTTTACCCCAGCGCCAGTCAGGCGGGTAAAAATGATGCTGGAGTACCTACGGAACTACAAGGTGAGTGGCGCTACGGTCGAATCTCATCCATCCAATACCAAGACAGCTACACAGGGCAGCCAGCAGCCCCGAACGGTTCTAGCGATCAATTTCAACTCGCCTCTAACGGTAGCTATCAGCGAAGCCGGCTGATTCAAATCACCACCTACAACTGCGCGTCTAACCTGTTCATAGAGGAAAAAGGCAAAGTTAAGGTTGAGGCTGGACGTTTGACTTTCCAACCCAGCGACAGTACATCCAAAGGGCAAATCTGCAATAGCGGGCGCACCTACTCCAGCCGGAATACAGCAAAACCTGAAACCTACCAGTGGTCAATTCAAACCAATGAGTACGGCCAGCAAGTTCTAATACTTGAAACTACTGACGGTCAGGGTAAAGCTCATTACGGGCGACCTCAGTAGGGGCGCATAGCTATGCGCCCCTACACACCCATACAAACGTTTTTCAATTTTGGATTTTTCTTCAATCCAAAATCCAAAATTGAAAATCCAAAATTCTCTCAGATTTGTCTCCCCTAGTTTTCCCCGATTGTTTCCTAATCTACAAAATATCGAACTGAGGTTATTTTATGATTCACCATATTTCAATTGCTGTTAAAAACCCCAACCACGTTGCCCAAGTTCTTGCAGAAATTTTAAAAGCACAAGCTGTTTCTTTTCCTCCTAACCCAGGCAGTTATATGGTTATACCTTTCGATGAACACGGTACAGCCATCGAACTTTATCCTTTAGGTTCTCAAATTGAGCCTGGTGAAGGTGATGAGCAAGCTGTATTTGTGCATACTGCTATTAGTTCGAGATTTACAGATATTCATGCAGCTATTTCTGTACCCACCAGCCAGAACGAAATTGAACAAATCGGTGTTCGTGAAGGCTGGCGCGTAGTGCGCTGTAACCGCGATTCTTTCTTTGATGTGATTGAATTCTGGGTGGAAAACAGATTAATGATTGAATTCTTAACACCAGAAATGGCGTCTGTATATTTGAAATTTGCCACTGAAAAAGAGAATCTGAAATATTTTTTGGCAGAACCAGCATTAGCAACAATTTGATAAATAGATCTAACATCCCATCCCTTAATCCCCTTCCCAAGGAGATTAAGGGATGGGTTTTTTATTTGTGATTTATACAAAAGGTCTAATATTCCATAGTAGGTTAGCACAGCTGTGCTAACCGAAAAATGTACAAATAATTTGGGATAATTTACTGCGATCGTAATTTTTCTGTCTCCCCCCAGCTAAGAGTTCCCTGCCCCTTTGCCTACACAGCGACAGGATATTTTTTTAGTTGGAAGTCCCTTATCACGTATCTTGCACCAGCCTCATCATCGAAAACAAAAATTACTCAGTATTTAATTTTCGCAGTCCGAATAGCTCAAGCCAGGGACTCAAAGTCCCTGTCTAATAGCTCAAGTCCTCTATAAGAGGACTGAAAATTAAATTTATTTACTGTAATATAAATGACGTTATTTTTGTATCTTCATGGTTTATGCGTAAAGGTGCAAGATCTGAGTTATTGGATTCCGCCAATGTGATTAACAGGCCAGAAACGAAATACAGCATGACCAATAATATTCTGACGGGGGACAAGACCCCAGCAACGGCTATCGTAGCTACTGTTACGATTGTCACCTAGTACTAAATATGAGTCCGCTGGTATTGTCTGAGGTTTCGCCAAGAAGGGTGGTTGTGACCCCGATAAGCAAACATCTATTAATGTACTCTGCCCAGAGCTAAGATAATGTTCTTCTGGGAGAGGTTTATTGTTGATATAAACTTTGCCATCTTGAAGTTGTACTTTTTCTCCAGGTAAGGCGATTACACGTTTAATAAAAGCATCTTGATATTGTTCTTTTTGTAACTCTTCTGTAGGCCAAAAAACCACAATATCTCCCCGTTGTGGTTTAGAAAATTTATACTTCAACTTATCAATAATGATTTTATCTGCTTCCCACTGGTTTGGCGTACCATGCAGAGTTGGTTCCATAGCACCAGAAGGAATCCAGCGTCTTTCAGTAAAAATCAGGATATACGCAGCAATAGTCCAGAAGACTAGTATTACACTACCCTCTACAATCATCTTACGGTTGATACTGGGCATACTACGTTTTCTTTTCGTTTGTCTTTTGTCACTTGTCCTTTGTCATTCGCCATTTATTTAGAATGACTAATGACCAATGACTAATGACTAATGACTAATGACGTTGTTTTTTGTATGGCGATTATCCCATGTTTATGGAGTTGTTTGTGGATAAAGTGGTGTTTGATCGATTCCCCCAACGTGATTGAGAGGCCAGAAACGAAATACAGCACGGCCAATAATATTCTGGCGGGGAACAACACCCCAACAGCGGCTATCGTAGCTACTGTTACGGTTGTCACCTAGTACTAAGTATGAATCCGCTGGTATGGTTTGGGGTGTTGCCAAAAAGCGCGGTTGGGGAGCATCTTTACAAACATCAATAACTGTAGTCTGCCCTGAGCTGAGATAATTTTGCTCTGCCAGGGGTTTGTTATTGATATAGACTTTGCCATCCCTAAGTTGCACTTTTTCTCCAGGTAAGCCGATTACACGTTTAATGAAAGCATCCTGGTATTGTTCTTTTTGTAGCTCTTCAGTAGGTGAAAATACAACAATGTCTCCGCGTTGGGGGTTAGCAAATTTATACTTCAACTTATCGACAATGATTTTGTCTGCTTCCCATTGGTTTGGTGTACCATGTAGAGTTGGTTCCATCGATCCAGAAGGAATCCAGCGTGCTTCAGCAACAAAGGTACGAATTCCCAGAGCTAGAACAATGCTCAAGACAATTGTTCTACCTAGCTCTGCGATCCAAGAATTATCGGGTTGTTGACTAGAGTTGTTATCAGACACTTGATTATGCATGAAATTACTTAAATAAGAGAGAGAGGTAGGTAACTAACTAGACTACATAAATTTTATCTGTTAATCTTAACGGAAAAATTTTAATCTCCTAGTTACGTTCGGATTTTCACGAGGTTCTTCATAAATTAAAAATAAACTTTTTTTTAGCGCTCCGCAAAAATTCGTCATTCAGAGCGCGACTAAGTTTAACCTAAAAGCATAGTTGTCTGTAATGCAGAAGTTGCTCTTGGTAAAAAAAGGGTTCCAAAAGTAGCCAGAATAGTTGCCAAGATTAGATTTTTTGATTTTTAATTTTAAATTGGAATTGCTAAGCCCCATGTCATCTCCAAAAATTTTACTGATTCGCCACGCTCGTATTATCCTACCCAATGGTGAAGTAATGATTGGGGATGTGTTGACGCGCGATCGCCAAATAGTCGAAGTTGCGCCAGAAATCTCCCAGCCAGCACTAGCCACAGAAATTGACGCACAAGGGTTAACTTTGTTGCCAGGAGTTATCGATCCGCAGGTGCATTTCCGCGAACCAGGGCTAGAACACAAAGAAGATTTGTTTACCGCCAGTTGTGCCTGTGCCAAAGGAGGAGTCACTTCTTTTTTGGAAATGCCCAATACGCGCCCCCTAACAACTACACAGCAAGCTTTAGACGACAAGCTAGAACGTGCCTCGAACAAGTGCTTGGTTAATTATGGCTTTTTTATTGGGGCAACAGCAGAGAATCTACCAGATCTGCTTCTAGCTAAGCCAACACCAGGCATTAAGATTTTCATGGGGTCGATGCATGGTCAATTGCTAGTTGATGGCGAAACAGCCCTGGAGGGTATATTTGCTAAAGGCGATCGCTTGATTGCTGTTCATGCCGAAGATCAAGCCAGAATCAACCAAAGACGCCAAGAATTTGCCAATATTCACGATCCAGCCGTTCATTCCCAAATTCAAGATAATCAAGCAGCCTTGTTGGCAAGTCAACTGGCATTAAAACTTTCTAAAAAATATCAACGTCGTCTACATATTTTGCATCTGTCAACAGCCGAAGAAGCAGAGTTGCTGCGTCAGGATAAACCGAGTTGGGTGACGGCAGAGGTAACGCCACAGCATTTGTTGTTGAACACCAGCGCTTATGAACAGATTGGCACTTTAGCACAGATGAATCCCCCTTTGCGATCGCCCCACGATAATGAAGTCCTCTGGCAAGCTTTACGAGATGGCGTAATTGACTTTATCGCCACAGATCATGCACCGCACACCTTAGAGGAAAAAGCACAAGAATATCCTAATACCCCATCGGGAATGCCTGGGGTGGAAACTTCCCTAGCTTTGATGTTAACTGCGGCGATGGAGGGAAAATGTACTGTTGCCCAAGTTGTGAATTGGATGTCCAAAGCTGTAGCTGTGGCTTATGGTATTCCCAATAAAGGAGCGATCGCACCAGGTTATGATGCTGATTTAGTGCTTGTAGATTTAAACACATATCGTCCAGTCCGGCGCGAGGAACTGTTAACCAAGTGCGGCTGGAGTCCTTTTGAAGGCTGGAACCTCACTGGCTGGGCTGTAACCACCATTGTTGGTGGTGAGATTGTTTATGACAAAGGGCAAGTAAATACCCAAGTGCGGGGTCAAGCTTTAACTTTTTTGTAGCAAATATTTATTTAAGCTTACGTAATACATCAGTAAACGTACATCAAAGTCATACTTGGACTGGCAAGATTTCGATCGATCGAAGCCAAGTTTAGTGCTGCTGTGCAAAATTCAAAATTTAAAAAGTTTATCAAGTAAGCTTTTTAAATTTTGAATGTTTGTTTCTTGCAGCAGTTTTCGTGTATTTAAACCACATCTGTCGTAGGGGCACAGCATTGCTCATAGATGTCAACTTAAGTTAGAAATGGCTTAATTGTTGGCTTTGTCACTAGCCTGGAACTAAAGTTCAAGGCTAACAGTTCAAGTCTACTAAAGTAGACTAAAAATTTTGGGAATATTTTAGTCATCTGAAGATGACTTTCGCTATAAGCAAGGAACTTCAGTTCCTTGCGGGACATAAGTTTTACGTTAAGTTGACACCAATGAGCATTGCTGTGCCCCTACCGCAACGTCTTTGGTACTAGAACTTATTTGATAAATTGACTTGACTTCTTACAGAACTCAGGGAAAGTGGAGTTCCGACAAATCCGGATCGGGGGAAGGGTAAATATCCGTTTCTTTACCCTTTTGACTTTAACTAGTTCTCGGTTACAATCACAAACTTCTAAAAGTAACTTAATTACGAATTCTGAATTCAGAATTGCAACATCAAGGAGAATTGCTATCTATGTCGTTCAAAATTCTTAGTTTAGACGGTGGTGGTATTCGTGGAGTTATTGCAGCACGTATACTTCAACAAGTAGAGCAAGAAATTAGAATTCAGGGTAAAGCAGACTTTTTACACGAATATTTTGATTTGATTGCAGGCACTTCTACTGGCTCAATATTAACAGCAGGAATTGCTGTAGGCAAAGATAGCTATGAACTAATTAAACTTTATCAAGAAAGAGGTAAGGATATATTCCCGCAGGATAGAAAAGACCGCTACAAAAACTTGCCATCCATCATCAAAGTTATTTTTGATGTATTTTCAACATCTAAATATTCTCATGATGGCATTATTAATGTTCTCAAAGATGCATATAAAAACAAAAAAATAAAAGATATTAAAAACCCAATTCTTTTGATTCTTGCTTACGATACACTTTATCGCAACACAACCTTTTTTACCAATTGTCATCCCGATCTAGGAGACAGATGGTATGATGACTGTTATTTATGGGAGATATGTACCGCTTCTGCCTCAGCTCCCACTTTTTTTCCACCCTATCAATTAGAATGTGTTGATAAAGATAAATTTGGGGATTGGGTATTCCCACATATTGATGGGGGAGTTGGTGCTAATAACCCATCTTTAGCGGCACTGAGTCTAGCTTTAAGAGTAAGTCAATCTGATTCAGTTTCTCAAACAATTAAGCAACAATATAAACTTGATAATTTGCGGCTGGAAGATATTTCCATGCTTTCCATTGGTACGGGTCAAACTGGCGAACCATATCAATATGAACAAGTCAAAAAATGGAGAGGTTTAGATTGGGCACAACATCTGACTGATATTTTTATGGAGCCGACATCTGAAATTGGTAGTACAATTTGCCGTCAAATTATGGGTGGATACAATTCTAAACGTTACTTACGTCTTCAATTTGACTTAAATGAGAGATTTAAGGCCAAACCAAATGAGACTTATAAAGATAGTCGCATTGTATTGCAGCGAGAGGAGCGAAAAAATCAATTTACCCATGAAAATGTTAATGAAGAAATAGATAACACTAACAAAGATATTATTGAGCAGTTGATATATACTGCATCTGCCTTCATTGACAAAGGGTGTAGCTACTATACGAGAGATGGAAATGGCCCGCAGGTGAAAAAGGCGATCGCCTCTTTCATTAAAGATAACTAGTGCATCCACGTAAGCATATTAATATCAAGCAAGTTATTCTAAAATTTATCGTATTTCTACGCTATTTTATGTAGAAATACGATAGCAATTACTTATTTATTTTTGAATATAGTGTTATTTACAGATGTAAATAACACTATTTATTGATAATTAAAATTATCAAAAATAATCTTAAAAAAATATAAACTAGTTGATTTTTATGTATAGATTGTGAACTTAACTTGGGAATACTAAGTATCAGGATAAGTTAAGCGACTGATACAAAAATTGATTGTTGTTTAACTTTTATGTACTAGCTTTAGCTGCTAAATAATTTAGATTAGTTCTCCGAATGACAGTAGAGAACTAATCTGGTTAAGCCAAGCTGACTAAGTTCTGTCAAATCTCTCATTTAACCCAACAACAGTTTACATTTGCTTGACTCATAACCCGTAAAATTTAGGTTTTTAACTGATTTTTCAGCACGAAAGCTAGTAGATATTAATTCTGAATTTATCAATGCTGTTCAGGCAAGAATCACTGTAGGTTCAATACTATTCGGATTCAAAAGACTAACCGAAATGTATTGTAATTTAACCTGCTTGTGTCTCGTGTTTTTAGTTTTAACTGAACCGTATATCTGCTGTTCAATAATTCTCTAGTTTATTTTTGGTTGAGATAACAATGTTAGCAATTTACAGTGGTGAGCGTGGTAGTGGCAGATAGAACGAGTGTAGAACTCCTATTCATACTGAATTCTGAATTCTGCCATTTATGGCAGCAAGGATTTTGTCAATAGCACAATTGAATGGTATGATTTCGGCTTGGCGATCGCCTTCGTATTCATATGTCAAACTGATACTCAGATAACTATCTGGCTTGTAAGGCATTCGTTCTGCCCATTCAATGGCCACAATTCCTGGTGTAACCTCAACACCTTCCCAGTAACTTTCTAAATTCAGGCTTGGAACTTCTTGTGGTTCTAGGCGATATAAATCTAAGTGGTAAAGGGGGAGGCGTCCTTCAGTGTACTCATTAATCAAGGTGAAAGTGGGACTGACAATGGGTTCAGTAATTCCCAAACCTTTGCCAATGCCTTGAACTAAAGTAGTTTTGCCAGCACCTAAATCACCTTCTAATAAAATTACACTGCCAGGGGTTAAGGATTCACCAAGAGTAATACCTAAACGTAGCGTTGCCTCTGTATCTGGAAGAAAAATTTTCATAATTTGTCATTTGTCATTTGTCATTTGTCGTTGGTCATTAGTCATTGGTCATTTATTTAGACCAATGACCAATGCCCATACCCAATGACTATTTTCCATTATTGGCTCTACCGTACCACCGCAATAAGAGCCGTGCTAGTTTCTGCGGATTGTGACGTATAATACCTGTTTGATCTTCATATAAAACATTAGCTGGGACAATTCGGCGCCCTAGTTGAATTACAGCTTCTCTATCTAGGAAAACGGGATGGGAATTTTGTTGGGCGTAGCGGATGAGTGATTGCTCGGAGGGGGATTTTTTGTGTACTAGTACAGCATCAAATAGTCGTCTTTGTCCACAAGCATCATCAATTGCACGGATATGATCGGCAACAGTATATCCTTCAGTTTCTCCTGGTTGAGTCATTATATTGCAGATATAGATACGGGGAACATCTGTTTTGGCGATCGCATCGGCAATTTCTGGTACCAATAAATTAGGAATCAGGCTGGTATAAAGGCTACCTGGGCCAATAATAATGTAATCTGCTTCTTTAAGTGCCTTAATAGCTGCTGGTATGGCTGGGGGATTCGCTGGAATACAGCCAATTTTGACAATTTTTCCGCCAGCTTTGGGAATGCTAGACTCTCCTTCAATACGGCGACCATCGGCTAATTCTGCCCAAAGGCGAACATCACTCAGAGTTGCTGGTAGTACTTGTCCCCGCACAGCTAGCACTTTGGAACTCGCTGCAACTCCCTGTTCCAAATCTCCGGTAATATCACTCATCGCCGTTAAAAACAAATTGCCAAAACTATGACCTGTTAAGCCATCTCCAGCACGAAACCGATATTGAAATAATTCTGTTAATAACTTTTCTTCATCTGCTAGGGCTGCTAAACAATTGCGAATATCCCCTGGGGGTAGAACGCCAAATTCCTGGCGCAATCGCCCAGAAGATCCACCATCATCAGCTACAGTCACAATGGCAGTAATATTAGCGCTGTAAGTTTTTAATCCCCTCAACAAGGTAGAAAGCCCCGTACCACCGCCAATGACTACTATTTTTGGTCCTCGGTATAATCGACGATGGGCTAGCAAAACATCAATAAGTTCTTCTTCACCTTCCGATCTTAATACCCTAGTAATTGAGCCGACGGTGCGAGTTTGTCCCCAAAGCAGCAACAGCAAGCCACCAAGCAGCACCAAAGGTCCACTGATATAGTTGGGTAAGATGTCGGTGATTACTCCCAGGAAATTCCTAAGCAACTCGATGATCAAAAAAATTGGGGTCAGCTTAACCCAAATAGCTAACCCCAAAATCGCTAGCAGTACACCCCCAATACTGATTAACAACCAGCGTTTTATCGATAATCCAGGGGATAACCATTTGAACCACTGGTTAACCCGATAGGAAGTACGAGAGGGCGACTGCTTTCGCAGGGCGTTGAGGGCTTGTCTGAGAAAACCAATTGACATACCTGATTCACAGCAGTGCTACAAACAATAATTAACAGAAAATCTACACCACTTGGTTTCAAACATCACGGGTGAAATTATTATATTTTTCAATCCCATTAGACTAAAAGCAAGTCGTCAAGATTGCCAGTATTCCCAGTTAAACAATATCTTGCCTTGGTAAAAGTGAATTTAATGGAAAAACGTATTTTAGGATTAGATCCAGGACTGGCAATTTTAGGATTTGGGGCAATTACCTGCACACAAATTCCTGGCAAAATGCAACAGACTACAGTAAATATGCTGGATTTTGGGGTAATCAAAACGTCAGCGGATGTGGAAATGGGACAGCGCCTATGCACCTTATTTGATGATTTACACACCGTAATAGAGGAATTTCAACCGGATTTAGTGGCGATCGAGAAACTGTTCTTCTATCGTATGTCAAGTACTATCCTAGTTGCACAGGCGCGGGGCGTAGTCATGTTAGTCTTAGGGCAGCGTCGGCTTCCCTATGTAGAATTTACTCCTGCTCAAATTAAACAAGCTTTAACGGGCTATGGCAATGCCGATAAGTCTGAGGTACAAGAAGCGGTGGCGCGGGAGTTGGATTTAAATGAGATTCCCAAGCCAGATGATGCTGCGGATGCTTTGGCGGTGGCTTTGACGGCATCTTATCAGCTTTAATTGTCTGCTGTATATGCGATCTCAAAACTGCAAAAATGGTTTAGCGATCGCTAGCAAGATTACAGAATATGCAGATTATTTAGCTTTTTAACAGAATAGTAGCTTAGGTTGAGTATTTATAATAAATGATTTAATTGTGAATTTTCTGATTTTTTGAACCCAATATTTTACGCTAGACGCGCTACTACCCTTTGCGGAAAATACCAAAATGAGAAAGCAAACTGGGGTTTGAGAAAGTCAAAGCTGATTTTATTTGCGGAAAATACCAAAATGAGAAAGCAAACTGGGGTTTGAGAAAGTCAAAGCTGATTTTACTTGCGGAAAACACCAAAATGAGAAAGCAAACTGGGGTTTGAGAAAGTCAAAGCTGATTTTGCTTGCGGAAAACACCAAAATGAGAAAGCAAACTGGGGTTTGAGAAAGTCAAAGCTGATTTTATTTGCGGAAAACACCAAAATGAGAAAGTCAAATGGCATTTTGAGTAAGTCAAATGCCATTTTGTGAAAGCATTTAAGTGTTTTGTGAGAGCAATCAGGCATTTTGATAAAGTAATTAGCTATTTTGATAAAGTAATCAGCAAATATACTTGACAATCAAAAATTACGGCTGCATAAACTAAGCTGATGCTCAAATACAGCAGAATTCAGAATTCAGGAGCGGAGCCGGAAACGCTCCGCCTCTGGTAAGAATGGGCTACGCCCCAGTGCGCTAACAGAATTAAAATCGGCTTTCTGCCTCACTTTGAACCTAGAGATTGTACTTGACTAACTTATAGGGTTTCTCTGTCTAATGAGGTACACCCGTAGGGGCGAACGGCCGTTCGCCCCTGCAACGTGCGATATACAGCAGATTGCAAGTTGGTGAGGTACAGATAATTGTAAGGGCACGGCACTGCCGTGCCCCTACCCGCGTACCTCATTTACCTGAAATACGCTGTAATTTTGTACCTCACTTGAATGGGAATCGCTATAAAATATCCACTACCCTATATTCGTTTAAGAGGGTGTTTGAAAAGTCCTCTTCTTAGTAGCAAAACGTTCTAGATCCCCCTAGATCCCCCGATAAATTGGGGGACTTTAACTCCGGTTCCCCCCTTTTTAAGGGGGGTAAGGGGGGATCTAAAAGTGCCTAAAGTCACAGCGAAATACTTTTCAAACAACCTCTAAATAGAAACTGAACAAATCCCAGTAGTAATTATCTGGTTAACTGTGCAACGTTCTACAATTGCTGGCAATTCATTCTCAATATCAATGGGAGTTCCTCTTTTAGCAATTTCTTTTATTTCTTGAAAAATCTTAATTACTAAATCTTGGTTTTCAATGATTTCTTCTCTACCAATCTGTTTGAGAGCCAGTTTCACAGCAATGTATCCTGATTGCATCCCTAATGCTAAGCTACTTTTAATTCCCAAAACTTCGGGATTTAAACTTTGATAAAGCCTTTCATCTTTTGCTACAGCATTCACATGAACACCTGCATAGTGAGTAAAGGCATTTTTTCCAACTAAGGGGTGATGAGGAGAAATAGATATGTGTGAATGCTCACTTACAAAATCATATAATTCTTTCAATTGGCTCAAATTCCAAGATGATTTGTCCTCAACTATGTCTGTTAAATTTATGAGTAATTCTGCTAAATCAACAATGCCAGATCGTTCCCCCAGTCCCATGACACTTGCATCAATAATATCCACTCCTGCGTTGTAAGCATCAAGCACATTTGCTAAGGCTAAACCTCGATCGTTGTGACAATGAATTTCTATCTGTGGATATAATTGCTGTTTTACAAGTTCTTCTTTGAGGGTTTTCACATAATAAGAAATACTGCGATTTGCAACAAATGGTGTTGTGTATCCAGTTGTATCAGCGATGCTAATTATGTTAGCTCCTGCTTTTACTGCTGCGATCGCCGCTGCAATCACATTTTCCATTGGCGATCGCACTGTATCTTCTGGGGTATAACGAATTAATAAGCTTTCTTGCTGCTCTCTGGCATAAGTTATAACTTCAACAATTTTTTCTATGGCTTTTTCTAGACCAATATCATAGTCTTGTTGCAATCGTTTCTCGGAAACGCTAAAAAAGATACCTAAAAAGTCTATACCACACTCTAGCGCTTTTTTCACATCATCTTTTCTACACAGTGAATGAGCGCCTATTTTGGCCTTAAGACCAGCGTTGGCAATACGGGTGATGGCTAAGGCAATTTCCCTATCTACTGCGGGATTACCAGCTTCAATAATATCAATTCCTATGCGATCTAAAAACTGAGCGATCGCTAACTTAATCTCAGGAGGAAAATAAACTCCTGGAGTTTGTTCGCCTTCTCTCAAAGTAGAATCCAGAATTTGAATCATTTCTTCTATAAATTTAGGAACAAATTTTCACTAAATTTTCTCTGTGGTTGATTATACTAAGCCTTGAATACCACAGTGCATCAATTTAATAGAAAAAATGTGATAAAGAATACAATTTTCTGGAAAATTACAGAAGATGATTTTTAGTAACTAAAATTACCCATAATCAACAGCGATCGCTCTTGATTCACTAGTACAGCTTGGCGAAAATACAACAACCATTAAAAAAGCCCATTCTATAATACTTTTGACTTTTGTACAGACGCGATTAATCGCGTCTCTACTTCACGGCGGTACTAACCCATACCATCCATCACTGGATGAAAGTAGAAGGCGAACCCCAATACTGTATAGGCAGCTAATAATAAAGTGCCTTCGAGCCAATTAGACCTACCATCGGAACTAATGGTATTTGCAATCAACACAGACACAACCACAGCTACTAATTCAAAGGGTTTGAAATCCAAATCCATCGGCTGACCAAATACTAATCCTGCTATCACCAACACAGGCGCGACAAATAGGGCAATCTGCATACTCGAACCCACAGCCACGGAAAGGGAAAGATCCATTTTATCTTTCATTGCTACGGTGACTGCTGTGGCGTGTTCAGCAGCATTACCAATGATGGGAACTAAGATTACCCCTGTAAACAATGATGTCAAGCCTAGCTGGGATGTAGCCACTTCCAAAGAATCAACCAGCATTTCTGACTCGACTGCCACCAACAAAGTGCATATTAGCAGCACACCAGCCCACAACGCAACATTGGGTTTGGTATGGGAAACTTCCTCTTCTTCTGTTTCTGCCACACCCACATCATATAAATAGGAGTGAGTTTTCATGGAAAACAGCAGCGTTAGGGCGTAAACCAGCATTAATACTACCGCAACGGCAACAGAAAGATATTGCAGCGTTTGTTCGTTAACTCCTGTAGCGGTGTAGTTCATAGCTGTAGGCAACAAAATGGCAATCACAGCCAAATTCATCGAAGCAGCATTCACCCGCGCCACAATTGGCTGAAATGTTTGTTCTTTGTAGCGCAGTCCTCCCAAAAGCATGGAAAGACCCATCACCAGCAGTAGGTTACCGATAATCGATCCTGTGATACTGGCTTTGACTACATCTATCAAACCAGCCTTTAGAGCTACTAGCGCTATGATCAGTTCTGTAGCATTGCCAAAAGTGGCGTTTAATAAACCCCCTAATGACGGCCCCACTACTACAGCAATTTCTTCTGTGGCCGTTCCCATCCAAGCCGCTAAAGGCAAAATCGCTAATCCAGCTGTAATGAAAACGATCAATTCTCCCCACTCCAGAAAGTGGGCTGCTAGAGAAACTGGGATAAACAGTAATAAAACAAGAAAAATTATGTTTTTAGTTGACATTTGTTGCTTTGAGTTGACGGTATCATTCACAGCGGGTAGTCCTAAATTTTAAATTTCGAGTGTTGAATTGAAGAAGAATACAGAATTCAGAATTCAGAATTCAGAATCAATAAGTGGGGAATTCCCACCTACCACTCATCATTCCCATAGGATACTCTCAACCGTCTGTACACCAATTCAGAGATTTTACTGTTTTCAGTTTACTCCTGTGGATGTTATGTAAAATAATGTTGCCATTTAAGAAGTTCTCGTAATCTTTTGTTGCAAAAGTATGAAATGGATTCAGAGTATTACACCAAAAATGGGGTTTAATATATTAAAAGACAATTAAAATTTTGATTAGCGCTGCTAACCAGAAAACCCCTAACTGAGGCGTTGTCCAATGGCTAATCACTTTGAGCCTTCAGGGAAAGGGCTGTGCGATAACGCAGATTTCCCACTACACTAAGACCGCGTTCTCAAAAATTTGGTTGTATTTGATAGTTGTTGTTTATACCGGATTTTGTGTTCAAGCTATTGTAGAAACGTTCATGCACACAATTGAACGGTGCAACTGCAAGTTTTTTGTTTTGGATATATATACATGACTTCTGCTGCTCAAATGCCAGCTAACTCTGGCTCAACGTTAACATTACATTCAGATTCCCACAACACCAAAGAGACTGATCCCCTGAGAACAGCTCATGGTGTTTATGTGACGGTGCATGGTCATTTTTACCAGCCACCGAGGGAAAACCCTTATCTGGACGCGATTGAACGCCAACCGAGCGCTGCACCTTTCCATGACTGGAATGAGCGGATTCATTGGGAATGCTATCGTCCGAATGCCTTTGCCAGAGTGCTAAATGACCGAGGCGAAGTGGCGGGGATCGTTAATAATTACGAGTATTTTAGTTTTAATATCGGCCCAACGCTGATGTCGTGGCTAGAACGCTACGATATGGAGGTTTATCAGCGGATTTTGGAGGCGGATGCCAAGAGTAGTCAACGTTTGCATGGTCATGGAAATGCGATCGCGCAAGTATACAATCACATCATCATGCCTCTGGCGAATGAACGCGACAAATATACCCAAATTCGCTGGGGTAAAGAAGACTTCCGCTCCCGCTTTGGACGCGATCCCGAAGGTATATGGTTAGCAGAAACCGGTGTGGACTACCCCACCCTAGAAGCTTTAGTTGCTGAAGGTATTCGCTTCGTTATCCTTGCACCGTCTCAGGCGTTGCGTTGTCGTCCTTTCCCCACTAAAGATCATCACAATCCTGAATGGTGTGAAGTCGGCGGTAGTCAGATCGATCCCACCCGTCCTTATCGTTGTTATTTGAAGCCCACACTGGACACTTCATCTTCACCTCTGAGTACGATCCCCGATAGCCCCAAGGATGGAAGTAGGGAAGGATTACCCTATATTGATATCTTCTTTTACGATGGTCCGATATCGCGGGACATGGGTTTTAGTGATGTGGTTTATAATTCCAATCGCTTTGCTGGGCGTATTGGTTCAGCGGTGCGTGGGGATCATCGTCCAGCACAGTTGATTTCTGTGGCTACAGATGGCGAAACCTTTGGGCATCACAAGAAAGGAACTGAAAAAACTTTAGCCTACGCCTTCACAACAGAATTTCCCCAGCAGGGTTGGACGGTAACGAACTTTGCCCACTACCTGAGCTTAAATTCTCCTTCTTGGGAAGTGGAATTGAAGTCAGTCACAGCTTGGAGTTGCGCCCACGGTGTAGACAGATGGCAGGATGACTGTGGTTGCGGTGGTGAAGGTGGCGTTTGGCATCAAAAATGGCGTCGTCCGTTGCGAGATGCTCTGAATTGGCTGCGGGATCAGCTAATTGAGGTGTATGAAGAATATGGAAGGCTGTTATTCCGCGATCCTTGGCAAGCACGGGATGAATATATTCAAGTGATGCGCGATCGCTCAAGCGCCAATGTCAACCGTTTCCTCTCGCGCCATCAAACCCACAAACTAACAGCCGCCGAACAAGTAGACGCCCTGCGCTTGTTGGAAATGCAACGTCATGCTTTGTTGATGTTCACTAGTTGTGGCTGGTTTTTTGAAGAAATTTCCCGCCCAGAGGGGACGCAGATTCTCCGCTACGCTTCCCGTGCTTTGGAATTGGCAGGGGAAGTAGCAGGCGTACAGTTAGAAAAAGACTTCGTAAAACATCTTGGCCTAGCCCCCAGTAATGTCGATCAATTCAAACATGGCGGCGAAATTTATCGTCAACAGGTACTCACTGCCCAACTTGGTTTTAAACAAGTAGCAGCCCACTATGCCATGAGTTCCCTATTTACCAATCAGGGATCGACAATGGGCGCTGGGCATTCAACACTAAGCACCCAGACAAAGCGGGTTTATTGCTACGCCGTCAATGAGCTAGATTACCAACTCCAACGCATGGGATCGCTAACTTTGGCTGTGGGCAATTTAAAGCTGGTATCAGAGATTACTTGGGAAAGTGAGCATTTAGTGTTTGCTGTTCTGCATTTAGGAGGTTGGGATTTCCACTGCTGCATTCAACAATTTACTGGGCGGCGTGACTACAGCCAATTAAAAGAAAAGGTGTTTGGGGCACTGCAACAAGGCAGTGCGGCTCATACTATTTTGGCAATGACGCAGTTCTTTGGCGAAGAAACTTTCAGCTTGGAAAATCTATTTGCTGAAGAACGCCACCGGATTATGCGGCTACTAAGTCAGGAAACACTGACACGATTAGGACAACTTTATACCCAAGCTTACCGCGATAATTATGGTGTGCTAATGGCGTTTCATCGAGATGAAATACCAGTCCCCCAGGAATTGCAGGTAGCAGCCCAGATAGCTTTGGGGCATCGCTGTTTGATGACATTGCGATCGCTTGAGCAAGATATCACCGAATCGCAAATGCGTTGGAATCACATAGTAGAATTGGAGGCGATCGCCACAGAAGCAAAACATCTGCGTTGTCAGTTGAATATTCCCGACGGCAAGCAGATATTAGAACAGTTAATTGTGCGATCGCTTTGGCAATTGTTGCATGATGCCAATGGTAGCTTTAATGCAGAGATCCACCAGTTGGAGCGGTTGATTGATATCGGGGATCAATTAAATATTGATATTTCTTTACATCGATCCCAAGAATTATATTTCAGTTGTCTGCACAGTCAGATCGTACCTTTGTGTCTTACCACCCTTAGCAACGAAGAAGATACTCATCAGTGCCGACAGTTGCTCAAATTGGGCAAAAAGTTAGCCGTTGATGTCAGTATGATTGCAAATCAGTTGCCATGACATGTAGGGGCGCACAGCTGTGCGCCCCTACCACATATTGCATCCACACGAGAATTACTATAAATCAAAATGGCGTCTAAACCGGGGATCAATGTTGTCGGTTTTTTGCTGATTGCAGGTAAAGCAGAGGGTTTGTAGATTGCTGATATCATTTTGACCACCACGGGCGAGGGGAATGATATGGTCAATGGTGAGGTTAGTTTCTGGCGCAGTTTTACCGCAACTTCGGCATTGATATTTGTCACGTTGCCAGACATATTTTTTTACTTCCGGTGGAATATGAATGCGGGGAGTTTTATTCATGATTATTTAGGTAACTCTTAATAATTTAGTTCTTTTAATTCACCCATTGCTAGCATTAAATAAAGTCAGCGCAATCAAAATATAGAAAATGTCTAAAGAATTAAACGAAATTAAAACACTTGCTAACAAACTCACACCCGAAGAACAATTGGATCTAATCGCTTATCTAACGCAAAAGCTGCAACGTTGTGAAATCAAACGCAAACCAAGCCGCGATATTATGGAATTTGCTGGTATAGCACCCAATCTCATGGGAGGAATGGATGCTCAGGAATATGTCACTCGTATGAGGCGTGGAGAGTTTCCTGATTTAGAAATTGCAGAAAAGCAATTAGGGCAACAAGAGTGAGCATCACAAACAGATTACAGGGTGTGAGGCGTTTATTTCTGGATACCGCACCAGTTATTTACTTCGTTGAGCGAGATCTACAATACTTTCCTCAGGTGAGAGAAGTATTTGAGCAACTTCGGAATACACCACTGATGGGTCTTGTTTCACCTATTACTTTGGCTGAATGCTTAGTTCAACCTTATCGTTTGGGACAGACGGAATTACAGCGAGAGTTCATTGAGTTGATGGCTAAGAATGATAACATTGAGTTTGTGGCTATTGGTAATGAAACCCTAGCAATAGAAGCTGCTCAAATCAGAGCTAGGTACAATCTACAATTACCTGATGCTTTTCAGATAGTCGTAGCTTTAGCAGCAGGTTGTGAAGCTTTTTTAACGAATGATGTCACATTCAAGCGGATTACAGAGTTAGAAGTACTGGTGTTAAATGACTTTGTTACTGCTGAATAAATAAGAATTGTCGATAACGTTGTTTGGATTTACCAATTAATAGCACATCACCCATAAGGGACTTCCAGAGAATAAATTATCCCAAATTCTTTGTACATTTTTCGGGTAGCACAGCTGTGCTACCCTACGAACGCGAGTGCGTCCCGCAGGGATGAAATATTTTTTTCCTTGAAAGTCCCTAAACAAAAATTGTTCAAAAAATTTTAGGCGGGCGGTGCGTTACGCTGTGTTAACGCACGCTACAGGTTTTTACGGCACAATCAACACTGGACAAGGCGCAAGGTTAATGACGCGAGTCGTGACACTATCAGTCGCTCCTTCTTCAGTCAAGCCTAGCCCCCGACAACCCATGATGATTAAATCTGCCCCGATTTCATCAGCGACATCGCAGATGGTAAAAGCTGGTTTGCCTTGCTTTTCTAGAACTTCGGATTGAATTCCTTGTCCAGAAAATAAAGATTGGGCACTTTGGAGCAATTTGGCAACTACCTCTGGCGACACCATTGGATCTCCACTAGGTGCATCTGGGGGCGGTTCTTCTACCACAGACAGCAGCACTAAGCGACTGCCGTACTTTTGGACGATGTTGGTAACTACGTCAGCAGCTTCCCGCGTTTCCCGGCTTTGATCGATTGGAAATAGTACTGTCTTAAACATCTCTATCACCTGGGCACCCCTGACTCCGGTAAAATCTGGATGGTTCTACTTTCAAAACAATAACAAAAAGGCAATCAGGAGAGTTTGCTGTGTCCAAAAAAAGTTTAGCAAGTTTATCTGCGGCTGATATATCTGGAAAACGCGCTTTGGTGCGGGTTGATTTTAACGTGCCTGTGGACAAGGAAGGCAATATCACAGACGATACTCGCATTCGGGCTGCTCTGCCAACCATCCAAGATTTGACCCAAAAGGGTGCTAAGGTGATTCTCGCAAGCCATTTTGGGCGTCCCAAGGGTGTGGATGACAAATTGCGCCTGACACCCGTGGCTAAGCGTCTCTCTGAGTTGTTGGGGCAAGAAGTTGTGAAGACTGATGACTCCATTGGCGATGAAGTTGCAGCTAAGGTGGCGGCGCTGGAAGATGGGCAAGTGCTTTTACTGGAAAATGTCCGCTTCTACAAAGAAGAAGAGGCAAATGACCCAGGATTTGCCGAAAAGTTGGCTGCTAATGCTGATTTTTATGTAAATGATGCTTTTGGTACTGCACACCGCGCCCATGCTTCTACTGAAGGTGTGACTAAATACCTGAGTCCTTCTGTGGCTGGATATTTGGTTGAGAAGGAATTGGAATATCTGCAAAACGCCATTGAAAATCCCCAGCGTCCTTTGGCTGCAATTATCGGTGGTTCCAAGGTTTCGAGTAAAATTGGCGTCATTGAAACGCTGCTGGAGAAGTGCGACAAGCTAATCATTGGCGGTGGGATGATTTTTACCTTCTACAAAGCCCGTGGTTTGGATGTTGGTAAGTCGTTGGTGGAAGAAGACAAGCTAGAATTGGCGAAGTCTTTGGAAGCGAAGGCCAAAGAACGTGGTGTTACCTTCCTATTACCCACAGATATTGTCTCGGCAGATAAATTTGCTCCCGATGCGAATGCGACAACTGTCAGCATTGAGAATATCCCTGCTGATGGTATGGGTTTGGATATTGGCCCAGACTCAGTAAAAGTTTTCCAAGAAGCCCTTGCAGATACCAAAACGGTTATTTGGAACGGGCCGATGGGTGTGTTTGAGTTTGATAAGTTTGCGGTAGGTACAGAAGCGATCGCTCATACCCTCGCCGAAATTAGCAAAACTGGCACAACCACCATTATCGGCGGCGGCGACTCGGTGGCGGCTGTGGAAAAAGTCGGTTTGGCCGATCAAATGAGCCACATCTCCACCGGCGGCGGCGCTAGCTTGGAACTACTTGAAGGTAAGGTGTTACCTGGTATCGCAGCTTTAGATGATGCGTAAGTAGGGACTGGGGAAAAAGGGATTCATGTTAAAGGGAAAAGGGCAAAGGAATGATTTTTACCTTTTCCCCTTACCCCCGCCCCTTATCCCCAGAGGGGACCCCACCTTCCCCTTTTCCCAATGCCCCATGCCCAATACCCAATCCCTAAATATGGAAACCAAATGGCTGGAATGGGCGCAAAAGTTACAAGCGATCGCCCAAAATGGTCTCACCTATTCTGAAGGCGTTTATGATATCGAACGCTATAAACAATTAAGAGGGTAGATGCGAAGCAGCTTGTCGTCAGACATCGCCACGGAAATCATAGCGACTTATGCAAATGTCGAACACAGCTATCTCCTTGATTTATTTAGCCGTGAAGTCGGATATGCAACTCCCAAAGTTGATGTCCGGGCAGCAATCTTTCGTGACGATACTATCTTATTAGTCAAAGAAAGATCCGATGGTTTTTGGACTTTACCTGGTGGATGGGCTGATGTTGGCGAGTCTCCCAGTGAGGTAGTCGTCAAAGAAGTATATGAAGAATCTGGATATGAAGCACGTGCTACTAAATTACTAGCAGTTTATGACAGAGACAAACAGGGACATCCACCGTTTCCGTTTTATGTCTATAAGCTATTTTTTCACTGTGAATTAATCGGTGGTTCTCCATCATCCAGTATTGAAACTGAAGCAGTAGATTTTTTTCCTGAAGATGCGTTGCCAGAACTTTCTATTGGACGTGTGACAGCAGCACAAATCACCCGACTTTTTCAACATTATCGCCAACCAGATTTACCCACAGATTTTGATTAAGAAGTAGCTTTCATTGCAGCCCTCCCTTAGAGGCTGTTTGAAAAGTATTTTTGCTAACATTTAAGCCTCAAAAACCTAACCCCCCTACCCCCCTTCCCTACAAGGGAATGGGGGTTTCAAAGCCTCTCTCCTGCAAGGAGAGAGGAATGGAAGTGAGCTTTTTGGTATACATTTTGACTTTTCAAACAACCTCTACCGTAATTACTTTCTAAGAGGATGTCTGAGAAGTATCAAATATTTCTTGATCCCCCCTAACCCCCCTTAAAAAAGGGGGGAATAAGAGTCTTAAAGTCCCCCTTTTTAAGGGGGATTTAGGGGGATCTCCAAGGGTTAAGTGTATACAAAAAACTTTTCAGACATCCTCTAATAGCCCCTGCAAGAACTGCCCAAACAAAGACATCTCACTTTTTCGTATCGCCTGTTTACAAAGTGGTTTTTATTTGTTGCATTTTCATTGACTTAAAAGTTTTCCGAATGATATTAAAAAAAGAAGAACGAGTAGTTGAGAAAATATAATATATATTCAATTTTTGAAATAAAAAATATTATGCAGAACACAATTTTAACGGCAGCATTTTTCCTGTTTTCATTCATGTTTACACTCAAGGCAACTGCTGCTGATTTTGAGCAGATTTATGTGTTTGGTGACAGTTATTCTGATGATGGTAATTTTTACAATATTACAAAAGATGAATTGCTTGTAGGTATTCCTCCCTACCCTTACAAAGATGGACGCTTTTCTAATGGACCAGTCTGGGTGGAATATCTTGCACAAGATATGGGCTTAAACCCGTCTCCCAGCACTAATTTTGCTGTTGGTGGTGCTAAGTCTGGGTTATACAACATTAATATCCCTCCCGTACATGGTTTATATTTAACAGGAGTTTTGTCTCAAATTAATAAATTTACAGCAGTCAATAAGTCTGTTAACCCAAATGCACTTTATATTGTATGGGGCGGTACGAATGATTTCCTTGACTGTAAAAGTGCTGTAAATCCCAGTGAATCAGTTACAAACATATCAATAGCAGTGCGTTCTCTTGCCACTGTTGGAGCTAAAAATATCCTAGTGGCTAATTTATTCAATTTGGGTAACTTACCAGGTACAAGAAATAGTCCAACCTCCAAACTACTCAACGATTGGGTCGCTGAATATAATGTCGAGTTAATTAAAAGTCTCAATTCTTTAAGTCAAGAAATAAATCATGTAAATATCATTTTTTTAGATGTTAATTTGTTATTTAAACAGCTTTTAGCTAATCCTGGACAATATGGTTTTACAAACGCGATCGACTCTTGCTTAGGAAACTCAGTTTTAATAACCATACCTGCTTCTCATCCATCATTGGATTGTAAGAATAATACAAATAATTTTTTGTTCTGGGACAGCATTCATCCTACAACCGCGGGTCATAAAGTCATAGCAGAATATGCAGCTTCAGTGTTAAAATCTCAAACTATCTTGAAGTCTGTTAACAAATTAAAAACATCTAGAAACTTTCAATCCCTAATAGGGAGTAGATGAAATTTCAAGATATTTTAGTTTTGTAAGTCCCAATAAGCTAATGTGTTTCAATCCCTAATAGGGAGTAGATGAAATTTCAAGCCATCGCTAGCTGAAGGTGGCTTGGTACTTCCGATGTTTCAATCCCTAATAGGGAGTAGATGAAATTTCAAGCAATTTGCATATAAAGTAAAATTGGCTGGATCGTTGTTTCAATCCCTAATAGGGAGTAGATGAAATTTCAAGAACAAAAGGAAAAAGAAAAGAAGAGAAAGAAAGGTTTCAATCCCTAATAGGGAGTAGATGAAATTTCAAGCTCTTATCTTGTATCGATGTATAGGGACATTGATACGTTTCAATCCCTAATAGGGAGTAGATGAAATTTCAAGTTATATTGAATATGTCTACGAACAACAAAACGTTGTGTTTCAATCCCTAATAGGGAGTAGATGAAATTTCAAGAAAAAGCTTATCTTGAAGAGGCTTTGAGTATTGTTTCAATCCCTAATAGGGAGTAGATGAAATTTCAAGAACCACTTCTACTTCTTACTTGTAGTTCTGTATTGTTTCAATCCCTAATAGGGAGTAGATGAAATTTCAAGTCGAGCAACTGCCCTATCTCTCCCCCAATGTCGGAGTTTCAATCCCTAATAGGGAGTAGATGAAATTTCAAGTACTAACTTCAAGTCCGGTCTAAAAAGGCTCGCTGTTTCAATCCCTAATAGGGAGTAGATGAAATTTCAAGCACAAAGAAAGCTTCTGATATTGCTACCAAAGTTGTTTCAATCCCTAATAGGGAGTAGATGAAATTTCAAGAGATACGGCTCAAACCTTGCATCAGCCAGAAGTTGTTTCAATCCCTAATAGGGAGTAGATGAAATTTCAAGCTTCAATTCGTTCTCAAACTTCTATGGTTCTTCACGAGTTTCAATCCCTAATAGGGAGTAGATGAAATTTCAAGCGTGGCATTATTAAATTGCCCTCCTGTAAAGGCTAACGTTTCAATCCCTAATAGGGAGTAGATGAAATTTCAAGTTTATTTTTAAGTGGCTTCTATACCGAAAACGGTTTCAATCCCTAATAGGGAGTAGATGAAATTTCAAGGCCTGCTTTGGGCATCCAGTAAGCGTTTGACGTAAGTTTCAATCCCTAATAGGGAGTAGATGAAATTTCAAGGCTTTGGTTGCTGCCGTCGTTTTTCCCCAGGTGTTTCAATCCCTAATAGGGAGTAGATGAAATTTCAAGCAAAGCACGCCACATTCTAGAATTCATGTAAATTGTTTCAATCCCTAATAGGGAGTAGATGAAATTTCAAGACCATAATCATATAGACAGAGAGAAGCAGAGCCATGTTTCAATCCCTAATAGGGAGTAGATGAAATTTCAAGTTACTTTCTTCCCGGTTCTTCATTGATGCATTTGATTGTTTCAATCCCTAATAGGGAGTAGATGAAATTTCAAGAGTTTGGATGGGTAGCTGCGATTGCTGGCGTTGGGTTTCAATCCCTAATAGGGAGTAGATGAAATTTCAAGAGATAAGTTCCCAAATTCAACCGGCGAATAAATGTTTCAATCCCTAATAGGGAGTAGATGAAATTTCAAGCAAGATGTCCAAACCATCGAATTGCTAGAGGCAATCGAGTTTCAATCCCTAATAGGGAGTAGATGAAATTTCAAGAATGCAAGCATATCATATACCACCCCAAGATATTGTTTCAATCCCTAATAGGGAGTAGATGAAATTTCAAGTATTAATACGTTTAAAACTATTGTTACAGGCATCGTAAGTTTCAATCCCTAATAGGGAGTAGATGAAATTTCAAGTCGGGAGGCGAAACGCCCCCCGATGATGAGGAAGTTTCAATCCCTAATAGGGAGTAGATGAAATTTCAAGCGTAGCAGTTATCAGAGCTACTAGTTGAATTGCCTGTTTCAATCCCTAATAGGGAGTAGATGAAATTTCAAGTTGCCAGCCCCGCCGTTGCGGAGAGCAACTTGCGAGTTTCAATCCCTAATAGGGAGTAGATGAAATTTCAAGAGTGGAGGCGCGATCGCCTCTTGCCTTATCGCTAGTTTCAATCCCTAATAGGGAGTAGATGAAATTTCAAGAACGGGGGATTTGTCTGCCTTCCATTGGTATTGAGTTTCAATCCCTAATAGGGAGTAGATGAAATTTCAAGTGCGGTAGCCTGAAACACGGTCTGTATTTAGTTTTCAAGGTTCTATTGCGCGGATGGTCTAATGGTAACATGGAAAATTGAGATTAGGTATTAAGGAAATAGCCAAAACCCAGTCTGTGTAAGGTGCGCGGGTACTTTTCCAACTATTTCTCTCAAAACTCTTGCTACAGCTTACTTTGAAGCTTCTTTGGGTAAACCTTGTTTTGAACACCTACCCATCCGCGCATTCGGCAAAGAAAATAGAATCGTCGCGCACTGGTTCGCCACCAATACGTTCTACTTTACCAAAACAGCAGGCACAGAGAAAATAAAAGCGAATATTATCAGTATCAGGTTTAATCAGTTTGTACAAACGCGATCGCAGTTTTGCATATTGAGTCTCACTGAGTTGGCATTCAAACACGCTATACTGCACCCACTGTCCATAAGATTTGAGAATATTATGAATTTTGGTACGGCGTTTGTCTTCGGAAATATCGTAGGATACAAGGACATTCATTGTTATTTTTCATCGGCTGGGGACTGGGGACTGGGGATTAGGAAATAGAGAAAAGTTTTCTCAATACCCAATCCACAGTAGCTATTTCAGAACTAGTGGCGGATATTTCTCGATTTCAGCCATCAAGTATTTCGCCAACAATCGGGCTTGGATTTCAAAGGCTTCTTGGTAAGTGCATTTGCGTCCTAATACAGGATGTTTAAATTCGGATTGTTTCTTTTGTGCGTATAGTCGCAAAAATGTTTTTCGTCCTTCGGGAGTCAGGGAAACGGCTGCACTCAAGGGTTCGGTGACAAAATCTGCTTTTATCAACAACTGTTTATTGATGGCAGACAATACTACTGCATCTACAATTAACGGGCGAAATTCTTCCATTAAGTCTAATGCTAGTGATGGTCTACCGTAGCGATCGCAGTGCAAATATCCTAAATATGGATCGAATCCGGCAATGTTGACAGCACCTTGAATATCATGCCGCAATAATGAATAGCCAAAGCTGAGTAAAGAATTAACCGGATCGGTTGGAGGACGGCGGACACGGGTGTTAAAAGTAAAGTCTGTAGTCCGAATAAGTTGATTGAAGCAACCGAAATAAGCTGCACTTCCGGCACCTTCTAAGCCGCGCAGTGAGTTAATATTTTGAGTATTTTCGATTGGTGCGATCGCTTGCTCTAAACGTGTTACATTTACAGATAAATCTAAGTCTGGGCTTTCACGTTGACGACGAATAAGCAAGTTACGGTAGTTTTTTAACTTCCCCCGCACAAAACCTTGTACTACATGAATTGCTTGGGCTGATTCACCAGCCGCTTGCCATTGGGCTTTACGCACAAAGATATTTTTAGTCACTTCTGGTTCTATTCTTCCTAAATAACGACCATTTTCGGTGAGAAAAGTAAGAGGTATATGTCGTTCTAGTAGTTCCGATATGGCGGCTGGGGAAACAGTAGCGCGTCCTAAAACTACAACACCATCGACCTTTATTAATGGGACATCTAAAATTGTCTTTTTCTCAAATTTGACGTTAAGTCGTTCATCAACTTTCCCGATAAAAGCATCTTCTTGAGTGACGTATACTGTACCCATAATTACATCCTAAATTAGCAAATAATTGGTTTTTTAGACGCGATGAATCGCGTCTCTACAAGAGTAAATTTGCACTGAAATGAATGGGATTGACCTAGAAACTCTGTTTAACTTCTGACTTCTGAATTCTGAATTCTGAATTCTCACTAATTAGCTTCTTGATAGCGTCCTAATTTTTCTACAACTTGGGGCAAACAGTGTGAATAGAAACTGCATCCATCACAGCGTTTTGATTTGATGGCTTTAGGCATTGCACCTGTAAATAACAGTGTTTGCACAGCTTCAATCGTGGCGATCGCACTTTGACGCAATTCTTCAGAAATCTCAACTAATTGGCGTTTATGGGACTGTGCGTAGTAGATATAGCCAGTGTTGATAACTTCCCCCGTCATTTCTTCTAAACACAAAGCTTGAGCGCAAACTTGCAATTCATCATTATCCCATTCGCCCTTACGTCCTCGTTTGTATTCGATGGGATAAAATTGACCATTTTCAGATTCAATTAAATCGGATTTACCAATTAATTTATATTTATCTGACTTCAACAAAATCGCTCTTATTTGCCAAGTCTCTTCGCGGTTTCCGTCTCCAGTTGTATGAACGCGCTCATGTAAACTTGTGCCTTCAATTGTGTATTGATTATCAATAAATTCTCCTGCACAAAACATTCGCCAACAGCGATGCGAACAGTAGCTATATTGATTTAACGCCGCAATAGAAATGTAATCACTTTCATTCATATTTTTAACTAACTATTTCCAAATCTAAAATCCAAAATCTAAAATCTAAAATTGTTATACTCGCCGCACCATTCCCATTCCCATTGTTGTTTTACGTCCCAATCCTGTGTATAATGCAAAATTAGCTAAAGTATTAATTTGCTTAATTGCCAAAGTTTCAACATCACCCAAAATCCGATAGGTAATATTGCCAACACAACCGATAAACTTACTTTCATAGTTACCGATCACTTCAGTATGAATGTCAAAAGCGCTGGGATAAATTGATTCAATGGCAATACTGGAGATTTCAATGCCGCTGTATTTATTCCAACGACTCAAAAGGCTGTTGAACACAGATTCTTTGATAGGGAGGACATTATCATATGCACCTTGACGAAATGATACAGGTGTAGCGAAGGTGAAATTGAAAGTGCGATCGCTTGGTGATGCTTCTTCGTACAATTGTGTATAACTGCAAGCATTAGCCCAAGGTTGCGTAGATTGCGGCGTACCTTGAATACTGGTAATATGTAAGTTTGCAGAACCTAAATGCCAAGGGCGATCGGGGTTAAGATTTAGCCAAAGTGCAGTTAATTTACTAAACAAAGTGTCATCAAGTAGAGAAATACGCCACCAGCAGGGAGTACCAGCCGGAATGAGTTTTTGATGACTAAATTGCAACGTGTGATGTTGCTTGTGTTGTCGTTGTATTTGCAACGGCGAGAGAGTAAAGGCTTTATCTGCGTTGGAAGAGTGCAAATAATCTGCCAAACTAGAATCAACAGAATTAATCAGAGTCAGAAATAGTGCATGGTAATGTCTCCCAGTCAGAAATTCCGGGTAAATGGGAGATTGGGGAATCAAATTGAGGACAAGACTGTGGGGCATAAATCAAATTAAAATGGTAGATGTAAGGTGGGCATTGCCCACCATTTGAAATTAAGCTTTAAATCGATACTGCATTTTTGCAGGTAAGCACAATTTTTCGGTTTTGTTGGGATTGTCGAATTCGTAATATTGTCCTTGGCGAATGCTGACATTTTGAATCAGACTCACTGGGGGCATATTTACCACATCGTAGCTAACAACTTGATGAGTAAACATCACATCCAAAGGATTTAAAGGGTAAGAAAAAGTGAAGTCGCCTGTTTTTAATTCAATTTTGGTAACTTCTTGAATTGTGACTTCAGCTTTACTCATCCATTTACCCAAACGAATCCATTTTGGTAGCTTCAATTGCTTTTGAGAAATTATAAACAACTCAAATTTACTTTCCGGTGCAATTTCTTTCGCCCTACCAAAACTAGGAATATTTTTCTGCGTTTTCTCCATTTCCACATGGTAGTTATTGTTAGCATACTTCCATGTGTTGAGAATAGCAGTATGTTTAACTGCACGCGCAGGTGTTACATAAATTCCTTGTTGATTTAGCGGAGTTAAATGTGCCTCATATTTAGGAACTTGTTCGGGACAAAAGTAACGATAGGAATCTTCTTCAGTAACAGTGGTAGAGTAAATTTCGCTATCCACCAACCCTAATGCATAGCAGAGTGCATAGTTATGAATTACTGGTTCTGTTTCGTAAAGTCGCCCGATTTCACGAGTTGCATAATATAGACTGTCATGAAGTTCTAATTGACAGCAATAGATGATTGGCATTTTGCTTACTCCGCAACTGCGCCAGCTTTTTTATTGCTTTTTGTATCTTTTTTGCTCTCTTTTTTACCAGTTTTTAAAACCCATGTTTGAGCATAGATACTTGATTCTGTATTGGCTTGCATTAACATTGCTTGCAATCCATTTTCATTACTAGTGATGGATTTGACTTCCTGTAAAAGTGGCGTAAATGATTCACCAATAAAATCAGTGTGGGTGATACACTCATTTTGCATTAAATCTATAATTCCTTCTTTTGCAGCATTTAAAACTTCATCTTCATTAAGTGGATCTGGAGGATTTATTTGTTGTTTTTGCTGCATTAAGTCATAGATTTTTTGTGTCCAGAGAAGATTGCTAACAATCTCGCCATCTGCAAAAATCACGCCAATTAATTCATTTCTGACTCTACCTGTTCTAGTTGTTTGTGCCCCATAATGACGAGTTCTGAGAATATTATTAAAAACGTAGAGAAATCCTGCTTGTGTGGGGTCTTTTAAAGTGACAATGCTGGGAAAAAAGGTTTGGGGTAAGATATGATCTTGGCTATTAATTCTGCTGGTTACTTCTCCTTGACGACTCATTGTGCCATTTTCAAAAGGCGCGTTGAGGGTGAAGTTGAGGTGAGAATCATCAAAGGGTGTAATCGAGTAAGCTGTATCGACAACGACTTTAGATTTTTCGGAACCGGAATCACCAATGGCAAAACCATAGAGAATACAATCAGGGGTAGTTTTACTGAAGTCTACATTGTAGTCACAGTTTTTAGCATCACCAATTTCATATTTACGCAATAATTCCCGTCCTGTTAAGCGTTCTGGGGTAGATTGTTTGCGCTTAAACATTGCTAGGCGGCTGATAGGTTCTTTATTTTGGATTCCAGCGCGGACTTTGGCTTTATTGAGTTCTCCGTCTGTTTGAAATAAAGGGTAAGATTCTGTGACACGAATTGTAATGAAATGAGCATATTTGCCCATCGGTTTAGCAGGAATTTCGCTGTGAAAGAATTTAGCATCAACGGTTTTGAGTAAGTTCATATTTGTTTCCAAAGTTTAGTATGATGTTGCAAGAAATTGAAAGTATTTACAGAATTTTAAATGTTCATCGCTACTTCCTCAGTTTCTAAATCTGGTAATTCTTCCGGTTGTTGTTGGGGAAGATTGCGATATTCTTCATCTTCTGCAAGACGATACAAGTATTCACAGGTGTCTCGAATTAAATTTAATTGTCCACCTGCTAAACGTGCGCGATCGCTTTTAAAACTTCCCTCAAATATCACCTCGACAAAATATTTGGCAAATTCATATACTGCTTGACGTTCTGCTTCGGAATTTAACGCTGGCTTCCACTTGCCATCTATAAAAATCAAAGCTGGTTTTCCTTCTGCTGCTTTGCGGCGTACATTATTCATTAATTTAGATAAACGTGCTGCTACCACATCTATTAATGATTCTGTATTGGTAACTAAAGCCTTATCAATTTTGAGAATTACATCCGCAGCTTCATCAATTGGTTTGAGAATCGCATTCGCTTTAGCATTAAATTTTTTAGCCCGATAAAAACGACGGTAGAGTGCAGTTAATTCACGCAGTTGATTCACAGTTTTACCTTCTGGTTCAAAGTAGTAATATAAGTCGAGATAAAGACGAACTTTAGCAATGGGTACAGATTCAATTTTGTCTTGCTTCCGCAGCCATTTATTGAGGTAGTGAAATACATAAAGAGGACTAGTTGCTAAATCCCGCGCCAAATCTGCTAATTTACCCCAATCAGGATCGCCGTCTTTTTTACGGTTAACTTCTAGATGGATAGTATAAGCAGCAGTTAGCGCATTTAACGGTGAAAATTGACGTTTGACTGATGTATTGGGAAGGATACTATCTAAACGATAGTTATCTTTTTGGATCAAAGAATGAATTGCTTGATGTTCGCCATCTAATAGCACTGTTTGTTCAAAATCAGCACCACTAATAAAAGGCGGAACAGGTGACTCTGACGCCACAACTTTGACATCTAAAACTAGGGGTAAAGTGAATGCTAACCAAGCTGGTGTCACCCAAGATTCTGTATCTGTGGGTTCTCTTCCTGGCGGTAAACCGATAAAGAAGAATGTCAAAGTTTCTTTTTCAGAAAAGCTAATTTTGAAAGTGCGATCGTCCTGTGGCTGAAGATTTTCTTTAATTAGTAGACTGTCTACTTTCTGATAATTCGCAATTGTCAACTTAGCCACTTGGTTTTCAGTAATGAAATGTTTTCGCAACTCCGCATCAAAGCGAGTACGCGCAAATTGGGTGTATGCTAGCTGCAAGAATTTATTGGTTTCTGGGGTGAAAAAATAAGCTGGATATAGGTAAAGATAGCGATATTTTCGACTTTCAAAATCTGCGCCTACAGCATTAGTTTGATTCATTAAAATCTGTCTTAACATGATTTCAATTGACCAAATTGAGCAGATTTGCCGTTTAGCAGCTTGAGCATTAAATAAAATCTGCCGATTACTGTAAACTTGAGGAGCAAATAAAGTTGCTGACTCCATTTGTTCTGTCACGGTGTAAGAAGAACTAGAAATCGCACAAACATTTTCTCGTCCTCTTCCGGTTATTTTGGCAGAGTTATAGCGTTGGAGTTCTACTAAAAATGGTGTGGTTTCTGGTTCTAAAACTGCTCCTGCTGGTAGTGAAATAACTCGACTGACATAGGTTTCTAAATCATCCCAGCCATCAGGAATATCTGTAAATTCTGTTAGTATTGGTTGAATTAAACTAGCAGCATGACTCACCATTCCTTTCATGACTTCCAGGATTTGGGTAAAATCCTTGCCGGAATGTTGGCGAAAGTATTGTGCTGCAAGGTAATACCAATCTAAAGGGACACCACCTGTTTTTTTCAGTGATTGAATATATCTGATAGCAGGAATGTCTTGGCATAATCCTAAGTATTCAGCCAGCTTTTGGGTTAAGTCGAATTCTGGGAGATTTTTTCTTTGAGATTTTGGTTGTTGTTTCTGCCATTCGTCAAATTTTTCACACCAACCACCCCAAATTCCCCGACAGAGAATATCACCAAATTCTGCCAAGCGATCGATACGAATTTCATTAGCAAATTGTAAATTTAAATTTTCTGGTAATTCTCCTTGTGATTGATAATTTTGTAAGCTTTCACCTCGTTTAATTGCAGAAGCAGTTTTGCTATCAGGAAGTAATCTAACAGCTGCATCAATACTGACTTCCATTAAACCAACAACATCAAAAAATAGCCAATAGTAATCAGCAAATTTCAAACCTTTACCATCACGATTAAAACCTGTTTGTCTTTCTTGAAGCTTTTCTGCACACAGGTTTTTTATTTTTTTAACAACTCTCTCTCCAATTTTATCAGTGACAATTGTAGGAGCATCAACATGAGCTAAGTAAACAACGCCATCAGGCAGATATAATAATGGTGTATAAAATTCTTCAGGATGCGCATCAATTAAAGCATTGTTAAGGATATTGGTGAGAACACCGCGATTTTCAGAAAGTGAATGATAGGTAAGTTTTAATTGATGGTCGCTTAATCTGTTGATTAAGTTTGGTAAGCGACCAATTTCTACATCTCTAGGATGTTTGATGACAGAAGCAAATAAATCTGCAAGTGAAACTAAATCAATCAAAACTTGTCTAATTCTGCTGTCTAGTCTTTCGTCGTCTAAGGTTTTTAATCCTCTAGTAGCTAGACCTAAATCAGCATCATGTTTTACCCCAGAATTGTTACTGATTTCAATGATATCGTCAATAAAATCTTCCCAATCTTCACCAAGCAAGTTCTGTAAGCCAAAATCTAAAATCTTTTTGGCGATGTAACCACGTCCGAGATTAGGCGCATCTTCTTTTTTAGGTGTTTGTAATTCCCAGTCTCGATTCTGAAATTGATGATTATTAAGAATTAGCCAATCTTGATAGTCAGGAAACTTTTCATAATCGTGCAACAAATAAGAAGTGATAAATATACAAGCTTGCAATTCTTCACAGTTTCTCTTAACTGGATTTGTATTAATCTCTGCTGCTTGTAGTCGCTTCAAAATGCGATAGGTTGGAAACAAACCATTGAGCAAATGTGCTATTATAGATTGGTCGCCTGCATTATCTCGGCGAACTGGTGTTTTACCTGCTGCTATTCTTTGAGCATTAATTTTTTCAATAGTAATTTCAAAGAATTTACCACCCTTGGCAGTTGCACCTGCTAGTTGTTGAATCAGGTTAGGTAAGACAAAATCAGCAAAGTTTTCTATAGTGCGATCGCCTGCATTACCCTTTGCTTTTTTTACTGCTTCTTTAAATAGGCGAACTGTCAGCAATTCCCGTTTACTAGGTGATTCATCATCATCATCTGTAACATCATCAACATGGGGAACTTCTTCAGGCAAATCATCATCAAATTCATCCATTAGTTTAATATTCACTTTTTTGTTTCCTTGTGAGTATTTATAGGAATATCAACAAAAGAATCTCTTGTCATTTCAGCACCATAGGCTATACAAGCAAGAATGTCTTCTTTCTCCAAACCTGGATACTCTTCTAAAACAGCGTCTATTGTTTCTCCTGCGGCTAAAAGGTCAAGAATTAGAGAAACCCAAATACGGTGTCCGCGAATGCAAGGTTTACCAAAACAAATATTCGGGTCGATGGAAATACAGGAAAGCAAGTAATCTTGAGTCATGTCAATTTACCTTTAATAGCCTCTAGTTCTAACATATCCATCCTTCATCGTCCTTTGGCTTCCAATGCCAAATTAAGGTTTCTAGCAACAGTGCATCCTGTCCAAAAGTAATGGTGTAGCGAGGACTTCTGTCTTCTGGTTCATTGGTGAGTGGGTAAGCTTGAAAGTGCATCGGTAGTCCGAGAGTAGCGCGTAAATAATTGCGATCGCGGTCAGAAATAAAGCACACTAGTTTACGTCTACCCACAGCATCACTAATTGCATTGATACCGTAGCCGTGGGGTTGACATATCTCGAAATCTTTCAAAGCCTGGACTTTTCCTGTTTTCGCAAATTCTCTAATATTGCCTGGATAATAAAAATGCCAATCTTCCCGCACTTCTCGATAATCTTTGAATTTCAAATAACACAAAGCCTTTGCAAATCGCTTAGTCGTAACTCCAGCATTTTCAGCTTTTTTCATAAAACTGACTTCATCCCACAACTCAAAAATAAAGTTGCTGAGAATACCAGGCAAATTATACATTTTAAAACGTTCCGCTTCTGGTTCATCCGAGTTAGTTAAATCATAAATTGCACAATCTAACTGGCTACTTCCTCGAAAACTCCTAGCCTCTTCAATAATTTTGTCTTTCTTTTCACCTTTACAACGATAATACTGAGCTTTCATATTTTCCAGCTTGATGCCTAAAGCCCTTTGTATGCTAGTACCAAATTTTTTATCAATATCTGGGTACTTTTCTTTCATGTGTCCATCATTTTTCAGGATTGAGTATATATAAAATGATTGGATTCCACCCCACCGCTTGGGATAACGTGCAAAGTCATTTTTAAATATCCAAGAATTCCGAATTGCGTCATTAAAACTTATTCTTTCGTAGGTTTCTCCATCTTCCAAAAGATGAGACTCATCTTTAAATAACCGTGCCACCAAAAAGTTAGGTATTAGTGCATAGGCTTGATAAATTTCAAAGCCTTTGTGTCTACCAAGTCTGCCAAACCGTTGAATAAAATTACCAGCATCGGCGGCTTCAAAAATTAAGAAATTAATCCGAAAGTCTACGCCAACATCAATTGTAGATGTCCCAAGCAGTAAATCTGCTTCTAAAACTGACTGAGATTTCTCTGTCTCTCCCGTTAAACCTGTGTTTTCTCGCACTTGCCAACGCGGTTCAAAAATAGCTTTAAACTTAGGTAGTAGCTTTTTGACTGCGGCAACAGAGTTAAGAATGATTGCACCTTTACTGTTGGGATAATCTTGGAAAAATTTTAAAATAACTTTTTCTATATTTTCTTCTAACCAAGTGTAACTAGAACGTAAGTTTGGTTCTAAATCTGAGGGTAAATTTAATTTAATCGGTTGGCTAATTTGCCTCCAGTCTTGATTATTATCATCTGACTCAAATTTATAAGCACCAACTTCAGGCGCAGCCGGATTAATAATTTTGGGCTTGATGCCAGCATTCTCTAGAAATCCTTGCAATAATTCATTAGGTGTTGCAGAAAGAAAGAGGAACTTTTTGCGATGATTAGCTGTGTGCCTAATCAGCAGTAAAGTATTAATGACACTGGCAATTTGCGGAGATGAAAAAACATGAAATTCGTCGTAGATGAATAATTTATATTTTTCATCTATCCGTCGAAATAATCTGTCAGGATTATCTATTTTACCTCGCAGATAATAGAAGTTATGAATATAGTGAAATAAGTCGGGGTTGGTCAGAAGAATTTCATATAAAGTAGAAATATCTTCTAACCCTTCTAATTTGGAAGGTAGCTTCCCCGTAATTACATATTCCTCCAAAATTGCTGCTGTCAGACGATGAATTTGCGGGTCATACTTGGGTTGAAATTCCTTTTTATACCCTTGCACCTGTTTATTTTGGTCTCTCGCCAATTCATTGGTAGGGTACATGGCTAAAGTGTACGTGCGATTTGTCATTGCAGATAGAAAAGCTGCTAAACTCTTGCCATCACCCGTCATTGCTGTGTTGAAGATAACTTCAACATTGGGGTCTTGCAGTGCTTTGAAAGTTTCAACTTGATGCCAAGATAATGACCAGCCATCTGGAATTTTCAAGCCTGATGGTGTCGCCACCGTTTGAGAATAGACTGGCTTGAGAGTTATTGTGTAATCATTGGACATATACTGAAATAGTGTCCGTAACTGGTTGTTAAAAACTATATTGGCACGCAAAATATAGATTGGCAAGAAATTAGCGTATAAAGTGTCCGTACAAAATGAGTCGTAAAGGTCAATCGATAACTCTGTCTCTGCGGGAACAGGATAAAGCCGAATTAGAAAACCTGGCGCTGGAGTTTGGTATGATGTGGGGCGATCGCCCGAATATCTCCAAATTAATCGAAGCGATCGCTCGCCATCATTTAATTATTGGTAAAAATAATGACTGGTCAGAAGGGCGTATCCGTGCTGTTGACCGTGCAATGCGCCTATTAACGGACATTGGACAAAACGATCAAGCACAGATAATAGCACAATTATTACTGGAACGTAGCGAACTACCAATACCCCTGCGTAGCGAAATCGAAAGTTTCTTAGAAAATTTATCCCCACAGTGGCGTGTGGAAATCGATCGTTACATCCTACGCCAGCAAGCGTTTCAACTGAGTTATCAAGATGCAAGACAACAAGTATTTAATTTTACCGTTCGCCATGCCAAAATTACACTCCACGAAAAGCGTCAATACTTAGATTGCTGGTGTGAAGAGACAGAGGGTAACTTTGATGTCGAAGAATTACGGCATAATTGGAGTTTGCGTTTAGATCGTATTCAAGAGGCTGCTGTTTTACCTGTTGCTGGTGAGTGGCGTACTCGGTTAGCGCAGATAGACGTAGAAATGCATCTACTGGGTAATTTAGGCTTTGCTTATCAAGCTAAACCAGAAGATAAAATAAATGAATGGCTACCAGAGACACAACGGGTGAAGCGAGTCGTCAGGAGTGTTTCTAGTACTTTTTGGTTTATTCGGGAAGTGATGCAATATGCACCAGATTGTGTAATTGTATCGCCAGAAAATGTACAGTTACTCATTCTGGCAAAACTTAAAACTCTCTGTCAGCATTACAAGCTTGAAGTTTCTTCTTAAATTTTAGGGAAGAATATTCAAAATAGGGAGTGGGTAGAAACGCGATAACCCAAGTCTTTCCGGAATAAGAAAAATAAATTCTAAGGATTGCAGTACATACATTGTGCAGGATCGGCGTATTCTCTGCCATTAGGAAAGGGTTTTTCTTGGCTAAACCCACATTTTTGACATTGATAAATAACACTCAGAGTTAAAGGAGTTGGAAAAAAGCATATCTCACAAGGTAATCCGGGAATTCTTTTAACGATTTCAAAACCAGGTGTAGAACATTTTGGACACAAATTTTGAATTTTTCTGATTAAATCTTGAGTTGCTTTAGCGATGTTTTTCATACGTGTCGTGTTATACATTGCCCGCATGTCTGTTTCCAGATGTGCTTTACCTGTCGGCGATTTTTTGAGAACAAAATTCACAGCTTCTACAAGTTTTTCTTCTGTAATAATTCCTTTAATGATTTCGTTGCTATCTTCAGGAGATTCGCTAAACATCGCGACTAACCCATGTTCGGGAAAGCCTATTTTCTTGGCAAACTCAAATGCCTGTTCTACGCTTTCTACAACAATATGGTTATAATTCGTTTCTAGGGAAAATTCTTGCCCAATAATTTCTAAATTAGATTTTTTGTCTAAAATAATTACAATTTCTCTATTACTATAAATAAAAGGTATGTCAGGGTGAGGAACAAAACTACCTTCGCTAGCTATTGCTAATGTTTCACCTGTCAATTCTAATGCTTTTTTCGCTTTTAATTTTGCAGCTTCAATTTGATTACCTGGACGTTTAATGTCTCTAGTAAATGTGCCGAAAACATCAGTGTTAAAATCCTGAGGTACGAGAATTTTAACTCCTAACTCTGCTTCTAAAATTGGAGCGATCGCCTTTTCTTTTTGGTGCATCGTTGCCACTACCGCTACACGATTAGTAAATAATGAATCTTTTTGCATTTTTTACCTCGTTGAGTAGACCAAATTCCAATTTTATCAAGAAATCGGCCGCCTGAAAATACACTTTTTATTTCAATCCCTAATAGGGAGTAGATGAAATTTCAAGCGCTGGGGTATCCAATCTTTGAATAACTAATAATGCGTTTCAATCCCTAATAGGGAGTAGATGAAATTTCAAGCCATTCCAGATGAAAAGAAATAATCAGCCATACATTCGTTTCAATCCCTAATAGGGAGTAGATGAAATTTCAAGCCATTCCAGATGAAAAGAAATAATCAGCCATACATTCGTTTCAATCCCTAATAGGGAGTAGATGAAATTTCAAGAAATTAAGTTTCTCGGACTTTGAAATTAAGATTTTTGTTTCAATCCCTAATAGGGAGTAGATGAAATTTCAAGCCAAAGCTTCTAGCTCATTTGCTGCTTTAACATAAGTTTCAATCCCTAATAGGGAGTAGATGAAATTTCAAGCCACCAGCGTTTTAATTTCGGGGTCGATTAACGCGAGTTTCAATCCCTAATAGGGAGTAGATGAAATTTCAAGGATTAGAGCGATCATAGATGGATTTGATGAGCTAGTTTCAATCCCTAATAGGGAGTAGATGAAATTTCAAGTTGGAAATATCGACAAGTTTTGTTGCCGAGAATGGGTTTCAATCCCTAATAGGGAGTAGATGAAATTTCAAGTTTAGCGTTTCACATAAAACCGCTTGGTAATTGGAATCTGGTTTCAATCCCTAATAGGGAGTAGATGAAATTTCAAGCGCAGCTCTAGTTAGCAGTACCCGCCACGGCTACGTTTCAATCCCTAATAGGGAGTAGATGAAATTTCAAGTTTGTATGTCGCCTCCAACCAAAGGGGACTCTCAAACGTTTCAATCCCTAATAGGGAGTAGATGAAATTTCAAGGATCTTTGGGATGTTGATGCCCGTTGTAAATTTGCTCGTTTCAATCCCTAATAGGGAGTAGATGAAATTTCAAGAAGCATTGGGTCTGAATTTGTTTGGCGCATCAAACCGTTTCAATCCCTAATAGGGAGTAGATGAAATTTCAAGTCTCCTTGTTCTGTGACCGTACCCTACAGCCAACTGTTTCAATCCCTAATAGGGAGTAGATGAAATTTCAAGTGCCATTAACTAATAATTAATAGTTACAATAAGCGTTTCAATCCCTAATAGGGAGTAGATGAAATTTCAAGTGCGGTAGCCTCAAACACAGTGTGTATTAGCTTTTCAAGGTTCGGTAGCGCGGATGGTCTAATCATAACACGGCAAATTGAGATTAGGTATTGAGAAAATAGCCAAAACCCAGTCTGTGTAAGGTGCGCGGGTACTTTCGTAAGTATTTATCCCAAAACTATTGCTACACAATACTTTGAAGCTTGTTTCCCGGAATCTTGTTTTGAACACCTACCCATCCGCGCATTCGGCAAACAAAATAGAATCGCCGGGTACTATTACCGCTACGCGGAAGTCAAAAGTCAAAAGTCAAAAGAATTTCGATTAAAACTTGATTCTGTTGGGTTGATTATTCTATTCGGGCGATCGCTTCTCTAATTTGAGTGATATCATATCAAATTAAATAGCCTTAGTAATATAACTAACCCTACCCTCTCTCAGGGGTGGGGTTTTTTACGTCAGTAGGAGCTTTACTAAAATGTCAAATTATGCAGACACAACTTTAAGATCGTTGGGATCATTTTACAGCATAAATGCACTAAAATTGCGTAAATTATTTAGAAAAACTTCATTTACGAGTCGCAGAATTTAGTTTATGAGTCCCTTGACTTTACTGAAAAATAAGTAAATATTAGTACTTAATATACTGAATATCGGTTATAAAACGAATTGACGATTGTGAAACTAGAAAATGAAACGTTCAAATCGCCTTGCTTGGATGGGAGCGATCGCAATTGCAGCGATCGTTTTGCTGAGTTTGATTGCTGCTCCTAATAATAGTAAAGTTAATAGTGGCTCTACTTATAGTCGTGCCCCTAATGGTTATGGTGCTTGGTACGCCTTCATGCAAGAGCAAGGGATTTCTATCAAGCGCTGGCAAAAGCCTTTTAGGGAAATTCAGCCAGAAAACAGCCGTGTTACCTTTTTACAGATCGGCAGCTATCCCAGAAATACAAACCTTGATAGTCAAGAACGTGAATGGGTAGAAAAAGGAAACACTTTGGTAATTTTAGGTGTTGGGGGGCGAGTTACAGAGGCAAACTTTAGCACTCTGCAAAAATCTCCCCAAGGCGATATTAAAATTGACACGCGCAGACGAAATAAAAAAATTAACGAAAAGCAAATTGATTTAGGCGATCGCTTTGGTGCTATTGTCTGGCAAGAAAAATACAAGCAAGGCAACGTAATTTTTTCTACCACTCCTTATTTAGCCGCCAACGCCTACCAAGATAATTTAAGTAATTTTAGGTATTTAGCGGATTTAGTCAAGAAAAACAGTAACACAATACTTGTTGATGAATACATCCACAGCTATAAAGATGCCGATGTCAGGGAGAAAGAAAAGGAAGGAGATTTATCTAGTTTTTTTGCTAAAACTCCTTTATTTCCAATATTTATCCAAGTAGGTATCCTACTATCGGCGCTGATTTGGGCGCAGAATCGCCGTTTTGGCAAACCAGTAGCTTTAGATACACCAGTCGCAGACAACAGCGAGGCATACATCCAAGCTTTAGCCGGAGTCTTGCAGAAAGCTGATACCACCGATTTTGTGATGGAAATGGTGGGTAAACAAGAACAATTGCAACTGCAAAAAGCCTTAGGATTAGGGCAAATACCCCTAGAACACCAAGCCTTGCTGAATGTCTGGGTAGAAAAAACAGGTGCGAGTGCCGCAGAACTAGATGCAGTTTTAAAGCTGCGATCGCACAAACAACCCATGAGTGAACAAGAACTGTTAAGCTGGTTGGGAAAATGGCGAACCATTAGATTGAAGAAGAATTCAGAATTCAGAATTCAGAATTCAGAATTAATATAGTGGGGGATTGGGACTTACCACTTTGTTGTTGACCACAAAATTGAAAATTTTTGTGTGATGCTTCACCATTTATTGTTCTGCCACTCGGACTCCACTACCCAACTGAATCAAGACGACTGACGCCTTTATTCTTTCTGGTTAATTCATAATTCCTACAAATGACAAATGACAAATGACAAATGACAAATTAATAATATTATGAGCGAAACCCATCCTATTTTAATTCGCCTTGGTGAAAGTCTTAAGCAAGTAGTTGTCGGACAATCTAGCCTCATCCAACAACTTTTAGTAGCGCTGCTAGCTGGTGGACACATAATTTTAGAAGGAGTACCAGGTACTGGTAAAACTCTTTTAGTAAAAGTATTAGCACAGTTAATTCAAGGGGAATTTCGCCGAATTCAACTAACACCAGATGTCTTACCGTCAGATATTACTGGTACAAACATTTTTGACTTGAATAGCCGCAATTTCACTTTAAAAAAAGGGCCAATATTTACCGAAGTCTTGCTAGCAGATGAAATTAACCGTACTCCCCCCAAAACACAAGCGGCGCTGTTAGAAGCGATGGAAGAAATGCAGGTAACGTTAGATGGTGAAAGTTTACCGTTGCCGGATTTATTTTGGGTGATTGCAACCCAAAATCCCCTAGAATTTGAGGGAACTTATCCTTTACCAGAAGCGCAGTTAGACAGATTTTTGTTTAAACTGGTGGTAGATTATCCTGACCAAACTGCTGAAAAGCAAATGTTGCTCAATCGTCAGGCGGGTTTTGCAGCACGGCGCTTGGATATTAGCCGTTTGAAACCAGTAGCTACAGTAGCCGACATTTTGCAAGCACGACAAGCAGTCAAAGAAGTTAAAGTATCAGAGGCGATCGTTGATTATTTGTTAGCCTTGGTAAGAACGTCGCGTCAATATCCCGATTTAACTTTGGGTGCATCGCCCCGCGCCGCTGGTGCTTGGTTGCAGACATCTCAAGCCTTAGCGTGGTTAACAGGAAGGGATTTTGTGACACCAGATGATGTCAAAGCAGTTGCATCGCCGCTGCTACGTCATCGACTGATTTTGAAACCAGAAGCTATGCTAGATGGTTTACAAATTGATGCGGTAATTGCGTCGGTAATTAATCAAGTACCGGTTCCAAGGTGATACGATTTTAGATTTTAGATTTTGGATTGCGAATCGTCTTTTTGATGTGGGTTTTGTGAATCCATTTTTAGGTAAAGAAACCGGATTGTAGGGGCACAGCACTGCTGTGCCCTTACGACTTGCTTATTGGGCAATACGCTTGGGTTAAGGGTTATTGGCGTAGAATATTGGTCTTTCAGACGCGATGAATCGCGTCTCTACATGAGGGTTTTGTTGCTCTAACTGAACTGTATTGGCTTATTGGGTTGAATTCAGACTTTGAACAAAAAACGAGGGTTTGATAAACTACTTTGCTCACATCTCTTTAAGGTTTTTACGCTCAAAACTTTGGCACTAGCTACAATTAAGCCAAATATTTGGTATTTTGCCTATAGGCTTAGCGCGTCCTAAACATCGCTCAAGCACGTTAAAATACAAACAAAATTAATTTGTTATTTATTAACCATAATTTAGTTATGAGTCAAATGGAAAACATTCAAGCTCAGTACGAAAAGTTTCCAGAACAATTTGAAAGTATAATCATTAGTACTGTTAGCGCAGAGGGAATACCTAATGCTAGCTATGCTCCTTTTGTGATGGATGATGCCAAGAATATCTACATTTATGTCAGTGGTCTTGCAACTCATACCACAAATCTCTATGCAAATCCTCATGTTAGTGTTTTGTTGATCGAGGATGAAGCCAAAAGTAAACAAATTTTTGGCCGTACCCGTTTGAGTTTTGATTGTACGGCAACTTTGATAGAGCGGGAAACTGATAAGTGGAATCAAATTGTTGACCAATTTCAAGGGCGATTTGGTCAAATTATAGAAGTTTTACGCGGCTTGTCTGATTTTCGGATTTTCCAGCTAAGTCCCCGTGAAGGTCGTTTCGTAATAGGTTTTGGGGCAGCTTATCGCATCAATGGCGATCGCCTCCATCAACTTGTTCACATTACACGAGATAGTGACCAAAAACAAGAATAAATGTCATAATTTACCCTTAAAAATAGTTCAATAATCAGAATAATATTTGATGAATCAATATACAAATCATACCAATTTATAACTTCTGATTATTAGGTGTTGAATTTTGATTTATCAATTAGGAATTATGAACGATTCAATTAAACTAAATTTTTTAATTTTATGCTTAAGTTTCAACCTCCTGGCTTTGGACATAAAGTAATCTATACATCCTTGGGGGCAATGGTTTACTATACCCAAACGAATGCACCTTGGGCAATTTCTGACACTGAAAATTTACGCCCACTTCTGTTTCTGCATAACTTTGGTGGTGGCGCATCTGCATATGAATGGTCTAAAGTTTACCCGGCTTTTGCCTCGAATTACCAAATTTTAGCGCCTGATTTAATCGGTTGGGGAGAATCGGCTCATCCAGTTAGAGATTACCAAATTAGGGATTATCTGGGTGCGATCGCCGAATTTATCATCCAAACCTGCCATCAGCCCGTGACAGTAGTAGCCTCGTCCCTCACAGCGGCTTTTGCTATCCGCCTAGCCATTACCCAACCGAATTTATTCCAAAGATTATTTTTGGTGTGTCCCTCTGGATTTGATGACTTTGGACAGGGTGCCGGACGCAGACTTCCGCTTTCGGTAATTAATACACCTCTGCTAGACGATTTTATTTATATTCTTGGTGCTGAAAATGAAATTGCAGTCCGAAATTTTTTAGAAAGTTTTCTCTTTGCCAAATCACAACGAGTATCCCAAGAAATAGTAGAAGCTTATTTAACTTCTGCACAGCAACCTAATGCCAAGTTTGCCGCTTTGGCATTTTTACGGGGTGACCTTTATTTTGATTTGAGTTTATATCTTCAACAATTAACAATTCCCACGGTAATGTTTTGGGGAGAAAAAGCACAATTTACGAACATCAAACTAGGACGACGTTTGGCAAATTTAAATACAAATGCGATTCAAAAATTTTACGCGATCGCCGATGCCGGAGTCTTGCCTCATTTGGAAGTACCAGAAGTTGTCATTGGTTTGTTGCAGCGATATCTTGGGTGACTGGGATTGGGGAAGATGAGGGGGCAGGGGGCAGGGGGCAGGGGGAGAAATAACCAATGACTAATGACTAATGACTAATGACTAACGACTAATGACTAATGACTAACTCTGCATTTAATGCTTTAGTAATGCGATCGCCAGCAACTTGTAGGTGGGCTAAGGTGTAAATATCGATGTTCTCACCGAGTTGTTTGAGTCTGACATCTATGGCTTTTTGCAGTTGTCGCAATTCATACCACGCCAGTGTCCGACCATCTTCAGGACTATTAGTAGTATGCAACATCATCCCTAGCAAAATATTCAGATATTCTTGTTGCAATGAACGCCGGATGCTAGAAATTGGCTGGAATTCTCCAGGGGTTAAAACTTCAGTCCAGATGCTTGTTTGTAGGGTGTCCAACAATTCTGGAATGGTGAGTGCTTCCCCAGGCTGGGTTTTTAATTCTATATCTTGTAAGCGATTTAAGCGATCGCCATCTAATAGCGATCGCAGTATGGCGCTTTGGAAATTCAAAATGCGATCGTGAATCGGATAATCAAGGCGATAATTAGGTACAAAACTACCCCAATGTTGCCAACGCGATGGTGCTAACTGATTCAATAATTGCGGTGAAAAATTAAAAACATTTTCGCTAAATACATATTCTTGTAATTTAGTCAATGCTTGACGTTGTTTTAATAGTGAAACTGGTACAAATGCCCAGGAAGTATCATCACCAACATGGAGACGCCGAAACGATTGCCCGCCAATATATTGAGAGAGCAATTTAGCATTACTAAAATAATATACAAGTACTCTATGGAATAAAACACGCAGGTTACTATAACTTTCTCCTGGTGATAAATAACCTTTTTCAAGGCGCTGCCACATGACGCGGGCATTATCCATTTGCCACTGGGAATAAACTAGCACATCATTACTCATATCCCAAACATTTGCTAAGGGATTGATGTCTGAAATATCTTCATCTGTTGCGTAAGATAATTCTGGTTGAGGTGATGCCAAGGCAATCTTTTCCAAAAAACTTTTTTCCATTTCTGGAATCATTGGCTCAATTTTTGCCGATGGATTTATTTTATAACCATACTCAATTGCCCATTCGTCGTAAGGGCCAATAATCTCTGCAAAATAGTCACCTTGCTGTACTCCTGGTGGTGCTACATTCACGGGTAGATAGTCCATCACCGAACCCACTAAACCTTTAGTGTGAGTAATTTCAGTGTTATTTAACTCTTCGGGTGCTAACATAGTGCTGCCGTGAAAGTTATGCCGCAAACCAAGAGTATGGCCGACTTCATGAGCAATGAGAGAACGCAAATATTGATGCACATATTCTTCCATAGTTTCACTATTTGGTGTCGCGTTTTGCAAAATTGACAACGCCAGCGCCCCCATACTTGCCTGATTTACAAACCCCTTACCATAGCAGATATCGGAGTTTCTATTTCCCCACTCCCTACTCCCGACTCTCCACTCCCTATCTTTGCATTCCGAGCCTAAAGTAATGTTTTTATTCCCAAATTCCTTGTTGTTCGATTCCACATAGGTGTGATATGTTTGGCGAATTGAGCGTACCATATTGGCATCCACCATAATATCTGCATCCAATATTTCTCCGGTGAATGGGTTGACGCGAGTCGGTCCTTTGGCAAAACCTCCATCCAGAGAATTGAACCAGCGAATAGTGTTGTAGCGTACATCTCCTGGTTGCCAATCAGCATCATCTGGCATTTGTTGTACTTCAATGGCATTTTGGAATCCGGCTTTTTCAAATGCTTTGTTCCACATTAAAACACCTTCACGAATGGCATCTCGATACTCTAATGGCACAGCATTTTCAATCCAAAATACAATCGGTTTTTTGGGTGGAGATAAAGAAGCGTTAGGATCTGATGGTTCTAAATGCCAACGATTAATGTAACGGACAAATTCTTCTTCAAAATTATTGTGAGAAAAATTTTGCAAGGCAGTAATAAAATATCCCACTCTGTCATCGGCGAGTCTGGGAATATAACCGTTGTTTTCTCTCAGCTGGGAAAAACTGTAATGTACCTTGAGACTTAGTGCCCTGCTATCAGGTACGGTGACTAAATTTGCTCCTTCTAATGATGAAAAACCGTAAATCGAATCAATCTCTATGTTTTCAGGGAAGCTATTAACATTACCAAAATAAGACTTGGTTGGGTCTAAATGATAATCAGCCTGCAAAGAGTATTTTAATAGAGTCGTTAATCCTGGAAAATCCTGCATTAACAGGTCATCCAAGTCAATCAAAATATTTTTATTAAAGGGATGAATACCATTTATGTCGAGTGAATATAGAACTGAATCGCTAAATGAACGAGCAAGCGATCGCTGTTCTGAAATACTTTCTGTACGGAATTTTACATTCCGCACAACAAAATGCAATTTATTGTTGATTCGTCGGAAATAAAACAGAAAATCAGCAAGTGGTAACCCGCTATAAATTCCACTTTCGCCAACGCCAGATTCTAATGTTACTGTGGCTAAATAGTTTTTATTTAACTGCTCTGGTTTAATTTCTAAGTAAATTTTACCGCAGTCATCACCGCAATAAAGTGTGAAGAGTCCCTCTAGTTTATCTGACCTTTTGACTATTTCACTAAATCGGTGAAAATATTCTTTTCTACTGCTGCTAAAATTATTGTCAGCACTCGCTAAATTTTCAATTACTGGGAGCGCATTCAATGAATGTACATCAATATTTTCAAGTTGATTAGCTTCTGCGCAATCCGTCACTAGTAACAAGTTCCACAGTAAAACTAAAAAGATTGCTAATTTACCGACCCAGTATTTCATCCTTTGGCTTTCCACCTTAAGCAGTTATCGTGTTGAGCAAAACGTTAACTAATGTGCAGATAGCCTAAAACTAGTGTGGCTTTTGATTGCTATTAGTAATTCTTCAGGAATTATGCGTTTTCCAGAAGAAATTAGACATGAAATATCTAGGTCTGAAGATAGATAGTTTCTATATCTCAAGACACATGTTTTTTTAGACTATATATTGTACTTAAAGGCAAATGTAACACTAAAATTGTATTTAGTGCTACATTTGTTATGGTAAGAAATCTCAAGCATGAGTTATGGAAATGTGGTTTCGCTAGTAAAATCAGCCTATTTCCAAAGTATTGTTGCCAATTTCGCCCATTGCTACCTTAGTGCGCTGCCATCAGACTTTCTTTTGTGGTAGATTCTCGGCATAGGAAGCTTGAAGAGTATTTTACACAAGTCAAAAGATAAGTCGAAGCTAAGGAAAAACCCAAGATTTAGTTTATTTTCAAAATCATAAATTATTGTTCTTTCCTTGAGCATATAGCACGACTTAATCATTTGTGAACAACGAGAACCACGACTTCTTAAATACAGCAGATTGCAAGTTGGTGAGGTACAGATAATCGTAGGTTAGCACAGCTGTGCTACCCTACCCGTGTACCTTATTTACCTGAAATATGCTGTAAGTCGCGTTTCTAAATTTTGTGATTCGATCGCAAATCACATCTTCCTCAGGATTTAAAAAGCTTTAATTTTTCACAAATGAGATATGTCTTTTGTTAGAAGGATAATTATTTTTTTATAGTTAGTCTTTATCTGTACTGAAAAAAGCAACTTCATTCCCATGACAAATTTGATTTCTCAAGCAACTAATCATATCAGTTCCCTGCTTAAAGGACTTCAGGTAAAACGTTTTTTAGCTGTTGTCTTAGTTGGTTTTCTGGTACTAACGACGAATATGGCTTCTGGGTACAGTAATCAAGACTTAGGCGAGAGAGTTCGTCAACAGGTACAACAAGATGATTCTCGAAGACCGAAAACAACAGGGGAGTGGAATAAAGAAGCTCGTGAAACAGAAGGCTCTCCTGGTAAACGACTTCAGAAAATTGGAGAAGAGTCAGCAGAAGCCTTTAAACAATTTGGCTCAGGATACGTAGAGGGTGCCCAGAAAACTGCTCGTGATATACAAGATAATGCAGCACAGGCTGGTAAAGATGTATCTAAGCAACTTAAACGCTAAATCTTGTGTAAAAACTGCTATATTTAGAGTTTTTTAGTGCGATAAAATACATTGTGCGTGTCGACGTACAGCAATGCTGTGCCTCGACACCTATTCTATTTATAACTAAAGTTTAGGTAAAAGATACCTGATTACGGAAGCAGCTAGGAAGTAAAATCTGGTATTGATTTTTCTGAATTTTGTTGGATGGATCTGCACTCAAAAATCTAGATTAATACCAAATAAGTTAGTTAAATAAATTTAGATAATATCCTAGCAAGTTGAGCATAAAAAAACTTATTTATATCAAGGTTATTATAAAGTAGCAAAGGACACTTATTACAAATGTACCAGTAATTAATCTACGAGTTAACCGTACATGTCATTATAAAAATTGCTACTTACAATTTTTGTATAATAGTTAAATTTTTACTCAAATTAAGAAAAGTCTTTTCTAAAATTAAGAGGCTTTGAGTTTTGATTTTTCCTTAGTAGGTAAGGAATCTTTTGCCATTGGTTTTTTCAGATGAAGTGAAAATTTAAGTAGGTAACGAGTACTTATAGGCGATCGCAAATTACTGTAAATATAATTAATAGTTATGTTTATTTGCACCCACTTAGTTGGCAGCCTCAGTAAAAATTAGGGTAATATTTGCTACTATAAAATCAGTAAAAAATAACATTCAAATAACAGTTGAGTAAGCGTTTGAAAACATGGAACAATAAAGACACACTGAAGGTAGTTAACAAAAAAGTAGATTAATAATTAGCGATATGAAACAACTTAAGGGCACGCGAAAGCGGGGACTTGTGCTAACTTCTACTGGGTTACAGCGATTGCAAGCGGCGATTTTAGCTGTGGAAAAGGCACAAAATAAGGGCGATCGCTTTACTCTACAAGATCTACGGGTTCGGATGAATGTTTCTACTAAAACTCTCAGCCGACTATGGTCGTTGAATAGAGGCGTAGACCAAAAAACCCTAAAATTGTGTTTTAGTGCCTTTAAACTAGAATTACGCAGTGAAGACTATACAATCCTAAGCGAACCGAATAATGCTGAAAACTCTAAAAGTTCCTCACTGAGTCTAGATACAGAAGAAGTAAATTTATCGCAGTCTTTATACTTAGACTCATTTATTACCCAAGACCGCGAGCAATTTGAAAATCTTTGGTCGTATCCAGATGGCCCAGTGCCTCTAGATTCGCCCTTTTATGTCGATCGCCCCCCCATTGAAGAACTAGTTTATCGAGAAGTCACTCAACCAGGTTCTCTAATCTGGATTCGAGCGCCAAGAGAGATGGGTAAAAGTTCTCTGGTGCTGCGGTTATTAGCTTTTGCACAGATGCAAGGTTATCGCACGGTGAACTTGAATTGTAACCAAATCGATGCCAGCTGTCTGACAGACTTAAATAAACTTTTGCGTTCTCTTTGCTGGCGAATTGCAACAGAATTAGGCATCGATCCGAAGCTAGATGATAGCTGGAATGATGACATAGGTTCTAAATTGAGTTGCACTTTATACTTGCAATCTTATTTACTCAAGCAGAGCGAAAGCCCAGTGGTTTTTGTATTGAATGAGATTGATAGCTTTTTTGAACATCCTCAAATTGCTCAGGAGTTGTTTGCTTGCTTACGCTCTTGGTATGAAACAGCACGACAAGACATCAACTTGCAGAAGCTGAGGCTAGTGGTGGTTTACTCCACGGATGTCTATGTATGGCAAGATATCAACCACTCGCCATTGAATATAGGGCTACCTATCCGCCTCAGTGAATTTACTAAAGAGCAAGTAGAGTATTTAGCCAGACGACATGGCTTAAACTGGTCTTCTGGAAACGAGGTGACGCGATTGATGTCACTGGTGGGGGGACATCCAGCACTGATTCGGATTGGTTTGTATTATCTATGCTGTCAAGGAATCACCTTAAAAAATCTCATAGAAGAGGCGATCGCTAATGGTGGCATCTACCGTTATCATTTATGGCGACACTGGTCAATTCTGCAAGAAAAACCCAATTTAGCAAAGGCATATGCTGAAGTTGTCACCAGAAAGCAAAACCTTTCTCTCAATCCCGCTGATGCTTATAAACTCGAAAGTTTGGGGTTGATTCGCTATCAGAGCGATCGCATCTTACCGCGTTGCGAACTCTATCGCGCTTACTTTGAAAAACAACTATCCACATTTTTTGAATGATGAGGCTGGAAGGCAAAAGTAAAAATAGAAAAGTGAAAACAAAGAAGTCTGATTTCGTAGGCTTTACGCTGCGCTATCCGGTTTTTCGGTCAAAATTCATTGCTGAATTCTGACTCCTGACTCCTGAATTCTGTTTGATAAACTTTTTACTTTTGCCTTGGGGTAGTACCTATTTATATATCAATCGGCCTTCGACATCACTATTAAGAAGTTGGTGAGAGCTAAAGTATTCCTCAAGAACATTCTGGGCAGATGTTGTGACTACTTTTGCATCGCCTAATTTTGTTAATTCTTCAGGGGTTATGCCTAGACATAAAGTTGAGCTTTTGTAAAAATATTCCTGTAGACAGATGGTGTATTGCTTATCTGCCTGGACGGGAGTTTCATTAATACTTAAAGACTCAAGTCTTTTTTCTGCATCATTGTAAACTGCCTTAATACCTTTATTTACCTGAAAACATTGACTTTCACCTGGTTTTCTGTTTTCTGCTCTCATGATATGTGTAAATATCTGAGTGAGTTGTTGACCAGTAACTTTAAGTCTAAAAAGTGGACCGTCATAAGGGTAAGCTCCTTTAAGATCGCTCAATGTAACTAAAGGGCCTAACTGCTTTACACGTATTGAACCACTTGCTACCAACACTACATCAGACATCACTGATTCAGCCAAACTATCAGTAATTAAGTTACCCAATTCAGTTTCTACTTCACGCTGAGGATGGTTTAATTGACGTGTTAATCGGCAAATCAGTCGATTATATTTGCGGTCTACCTCTTCTTTGAAAATATTAATAAACTTTTCTAGTTCGGCATCTGGCTCTGCAAGATTTTTATCCACAGGGATGAGTTGCCACTTCCACTCAACAATGCTGTTAGTATCGTCGTCCACCGTAATATCGAAACGTCCAATTTGGTCTGTACCAACTCCTGCTTGTGTAATCAAAATGTTATTAACTTGGGCTGGTTGTTCTAAAAATGTATGAGAATGCCCACCAATGATCATATCTACACCCCAGACCGGATCTAGCATTGCAGCTAGTTTTTGATCTTGTTCAAAACCGATATGTGTCAGGAGAATTGTTAGATCGATATCATCATTTTTGTATGCATCGCAAATCTTACCTACTTCTGCTGCGGCATCTTCCAAACTGACAAATGTACCAATACTCGTGTCCAGTCTTAAGGAGTTAAGCACTTCTTCAGTGACAATTCCGATGAACATAATATCAAATCCATCTACATTTAGGATTAGATAAGGATTCATCAATCGTTTATTGTACTTTTTAATATACAAATTAGCATTGACGATGGGAAAATTCGCCATCTTTTCCAAGAAAAGTAAGTGAGGAAAACCGTAATCTAATTCGTGGTTTCCTAAAGTTACTACGTCAGGAGCTAGGTAATTCATGATTTCTATGGTTGAAATACCTTTGTATTCAGTATCAATCATAGATCCCTGAACCATATCGCCAGAAATGACAAAAAGTGTATTTTTCTCTTCTTGACGCACCTTATTCAGATATCCTGAGAGCAGCGACAGCCCACCAATTAGATGACCCTCGGCACCCTTAGCTTCTGCCAAAAAGTCTCCATGCATATCATTGGAATGTAAAATCGTAAACTTTTTGAACCGCTCTGTAGTCGTTGTCATCGTTTTTTACCTCAAAGAATTAACCCGATCGCTATGAGAATTTAAGCAATAATAGCTATCGGATCGTATCACGCCGATCGATCTAATTTAGCAATAGCCTTGTTATATTCTGTTTACATTTCTTTAATTCCAGTTACATCCGTTTTAACTACTGTAATGAAAGTGTGAGATTATCTGCATTCTGGTTATTAGATTTAAGGAGCGATCGCTCGTTATTAATTCAGCTAATTTAACTATACAAACGATCGATTTTGATTGACATTTTGAGTAGTTTCAGCTTGAGTTAGCAAAGCGATCGCAGCGCAACCAAGTAAGTTAGCACAATCAAATAAAACTATCTGAATAAAAATGCAGTAGACTGAAACCCTGATATATATTGCCTGTTACCTGATTGAAATGACAATTATTGACACCAAATTATAATTAACTAGCTAACCAATAAAGCTGATATTCCTCAATTAAAAATGTTCCATTATTAGAAGACATCTTGAAAAAAAAGTAATAATCTCCTGGCTCCCAAATACTAAATTCTTGCTCCTGTTCTTGAGCCTTAGCCGTCGAACCACCGTTGGGAATAGTCATGCTAGCAACCTGTGTTTCACCCTCGGCTTTCATTAAAAAAACTTCCAGCAAACAGAACCCTTTTAGTTCAGCAGAATAACGTATTTTGAATCGGATTTTACCTCCATCTCGTAGGGTTTTTTGAACAGAAAATTTTTGAGTTTTAATGGTATTACCAGACAATGTAATGCCTGTACCTTGTGTTAATATTTGAGTTGTTCTTTGGTTTAATGAAGTCATGACTTTTACTCCTAAAAAGAGAGAGGGAATTGAGATATACGACTCGTATTTGATTTGTGAACTTAGTTTTGAACTAGGAAACAACAGACAGTAAATAGGCAATAGGCAAAGTTACAATAGGTAAAGATTAATTATCTCTTGCCTATTGCGGAAATAAGTAGGTCATTTCTGACCAAATAAAATCGGATTCCTGTAATTGGGATGCCGACAAATGTCTTTTGTGTTGACAATTTTGTATCTTCGCATCATTGCTAATAAAAGGCAATGCCAGATCGGACACTTAAAAATAGTTAAAAATACATTTAAGACAGTTAAGACAGTTAAGACATTTAAGACATTTAAGACAGTTAAGACAGTTAAGGCATAAATTGGCGATTATGTGATTGCCAATGTGCTTAAATGTCAAAACAAAAATAAATGAAGATTTTTGCTAAATTAAGATAGCAATAAAAGATTTATTCCGAAAAAACTTGGGTTAGCAAATAGCAGATTTCATTATTAAAATTAACAGATTTAACTACGCTGATTTCAATAAATATTTATAATTATTTAATGATTCTGATTCAAAACTAAATTAGGGACTTCCAAAAATGAGATACCAAGTTGGCGGTAGTCTCCACAGTGACGATCGCACGTACATTGTGCGTCAAGCAGATAGCAAACTTTATACTAGCTTGAAAGCTGGTCATTTTTGCTACGTCTTCAGCTCTCGCCAAATGGGTAAATCATCCCTATTACAGCGAACAAGTCATCGCCTCAAGCAAGAAGGCTATAAATCTGTTTACTTAGATGTGACGCAATTGGTTAGTGAGGATGTTACACCAGCACAATGGTATAAAAGCATCATTATTAGCTTGTTATACGGCTTAAATTTAGCAGAACAGGTTAACTTTAACCAGTGGTGGAAGATGCAAGCAGGTCTTTGTCCTGTGCAAAAACTATACCAGTTTGTTGAAGAAGTTTTGCTACTAGATGTTAAGAGCGATTGTCAAACAGACGGGAAAGCTGAAGGTATTTTCATCTTCATTGATGAGATTGATAATCTACTGAGTTTAAATTTTCCTGTCAATGATTTTTTTGTCTGGATTCGTTATTGCTACAATCAACAGGCATACAACCCAAATTTCCAACGTTTGGGATTTGCATTATTTGGAGTAGCCAGTCCATCGAGCTTAATTGCAGACAAACACCAAACACCTTTTAACATTGGTACGGCTATAGAGTTATTCGACTTTCAATTAGATGAAACTAAACCATTGCTAGAAGGGTTAAAGAAAGTCGTCAGCCAACCAGAAGTTGTGTTGCAAGAGATTATCTACTGGAGTGGAGGACAACCTTTTTTAACCCAAAAACTCTGTCAGCTAGTTGTACAAACTGCTTTAAAAACATCAACTGGGAAAATTGATTTATCTTCAAAAACTGAAGCGTGTTGGGTAGAAGAATTGGTGCGATCGCACATTATCCAAGACTGGGAATCACAAGATGAACCCCAACACTTTCGCACCATTCGCGATCGCCTACTTTTTTTCAACCAACAGCAAGCAGGACGCTTACTCAGTCTTTATCACCAGATATTGCAAGCAGAGACAGCAGAGGCGTACAGTAGCGAAATATCAGCAGAAGTACGGGGAAAAAGAACAACTAGTGCCCCATGTTCTATACCTGTTGATGATAGCCCAGAACAGACAGAGCTTTTACTATCGGGATTAGTCGAGAAGCGCAACGGCTATCTGAGAATTAAAAATCCTATTTACCAGACTATCTTCAATTCTGAATGGGTGTTAACTGCTACATAAAGTAGACCTCTTGCAAAAGTCCTTCTTTGCGCTCTCTTCTGGAGCGCCTCTCTTGCCTCGTGCGTGTTAGCGAACGCGAGTGCGTCTCGTAGAGAAGCGGGGCGTAGCCCGATAAAAATTATTTATGCAAGAGGTCTAGGGCGTGTTTTCAAAGTCTTAGATCCCCCCAACCCCCCTTAAAAAGGGCGGCTAAGAGTCTCTTAAAGTCCCCCTTTTTAAGGGGGATTTAGGGGGATCTAAAAAGTTAGGAAGCTAAACAAGTAGTTTGAAAACACGCCCTAGTGTTCTTCATAGCGTATTGACATAGACAAAAAGCTATGGGATATTAAACTACGGTATTTTTATAGATTTACCGTAGTAATTATCAAATTCCTTATTAAAGGCTTTCAAAAACTGAAGGGTTAATTCGCCGAAGTATGGAAAAGTCTAGGAATTCGCTTTTTGCACAAGCGGAGAAAAGGTTGCATATATTTTAGGCTGTGCGACCGATTTTGTCCTGCCGAATCTATCTGATTCAGTTAGGCGAGTTCTTTATGGTGTCTACTGAGGTGAAATACAAATGAAAACTATCTTTGCAAAAACGATGGCGATCGCCACAAGTGCTGCTTCTATATCAATAACCTCCCTAATGGTGACAGCACCTGCTCAGGCAGCATCATTTACCGGATTTTCGTTTAAAACTAATGTCACAGCTACTCCTATTAACGACCCTACAGGAAATCTGCTTAACGATCCTACAAGAGATATTCGGCTGGACTCAGTGGAATTTAATGGCACAACCATTAGCAATTTTGAAGTTGTCAAGCAAGCAGAGATTCTGCAAAACGACACTTACACGCTCCCCGATACCAGTGTACTAGGAGTACTGAATTCAGGACGAGGCCCCAATACTGCCGACGACGACTTGCTTGTAGAAGGACCCTCAAAACCAAACCCAACCGCTCAAGACATTGCTGACAGTTTAGGCAACTTAAATTTGAATAGCATTTTGGTGACGCGAGAAAATGCAAATAAAGCCAGCATCGAGGTCTCTTTCGCAAATCCCGTGAATACCTTCTTTTTTTGGGAGCGTGGCGGAACAGCAGGTGGAACAGTTGCAGGCGATAGCGATTTATTAGTTGAAGCTTTGGATGACAATAATGCAGTTATAGCAACTTACAAAATATTGAGGCAAAACTACACAAAAGCCGACTATAACATCAGTACTGTGGTCGCTCCTATCCTGAACAATGGGCCTTTCAATATTGGTTCTATCGGTATTACTTTGGATGGAGTCACCACCAAAACACTGCGATTAACCAGCTCTAACAATAACGGGCTGATTCCTAATATTCCTAACGATAACGGGCCAGATTTCAAAGTTGTGGCAGCAAAAGTTGAAGTTGTTCCCGAACCTACTACTATTGTGGGCGTACTAGTAGCTGGTGGCTTAGGGATTATCTTAAAGCGCAAAAGAACAGTTACAGGCTGAACTAGCAAGCAGCTTTTACACTTCAAGTAATATAGTTGGCAAAAATAATTCTAAAACTGTTTTGAGAGAAAAATCATGGTCATTACACAAAGACGTAAACTTGGGCGTTCAGGACTAGAAGTCTCACCAATATCCTTTGGTGGGAACGTTTTTGGGTGGACAATTGATGAGAATACTTCATTTGAGATTTTAGATAACTTTATAGCGGCTGGAGGTAATTTTATTGACACAGCCGATGTTTATTCCAAGTGGTTCGGTGGAAACCAAGGTGGAGAGTCTGAGACAATTTTAGGAAAATGGCTCAAGCAGCGCGGTCATCGCGACCAAGTGGTAATTGCAACTAAAGTTGGCAGCGATATGGGTGTTAAAGGCAAAGGACTTTCTCGTAAACACATCCAAGAAGGTATTGAAGACTCATTGCAAAGGTTACAAACTGATTATATCGATCTATATCAATCGCATATTGACGATGAAAGTACTCCAATTGAAGAGACTCTTGAAACCTACGCTTCATTGATTCGTCAGGGAAAAGTACGTGCGATTGGTGCTTCAAATTATAGTGGTTCTCGTCTGCTACAGGCATTAGAAATTAGCCGTCAGCATAACTATCCTCGCTACGAAAGCCTCCAGCCCCGTTATAACTTGTATGACCGAGATGGTTATGAACAGGATTTACAACAAATTTCCCAAGAACATGAAATTGGTGTGATTAGTTATTCTTCCATTGCTAGTGGCTTTTTATCTGGTAAATACCGCTCAGAAAAAGATTTGTCTATTAGTGCCCGTGGTAATGCAATAAAAAAATATTTAAATCCTCGTGGTTTTGCAATTTTAGAGGCAATCGATCGAGTAGCAAAAATTTATAATTCTACTCCCACCCAAGTTTCTCTGGCGTGGCTGATTGCTAATCCGACCATCACCGCTCCTATTGTTAGTGCAACAAAGGTTGAGCAACTCAACGATATCATCAAAGCTGTCAATCTTCATCTCGACCAAGATGCTATTAGTCTTCTCAATCAAGCTAGTTCGTAAAAGAGATTGGCAACTAGTTTTTTCTGAAGCTTTCTAACAGTAATTCTCTGTAAATTTGCATTAAATAATTATCAACTTATTTCTTATTTTGCGCTCTTTGCGTCCTATCCTGCGGGAAGCCGCTCCGCGTCTATGCGGTTTGTTTAATAAAGAATCTAGCCACAACAAAATAACTGCAAAATTAACTCTTTAAGACTTTGAAATCAAGCAATCTCAGGAATTTATAAGTTTATGAATACAGAAACTTTTCAGGTGCCACCAGCACAGAACGCGATCGCAGCCGATGTTTTAGTTTTAGGTGGCGGTCCAGCAGGCACCTGGGCAGCCCTTTCTGCGGCCAGACAAGGTGCCCGTGTCGTCCTAGCCGATAAGGGATATTGTGGTACTTCAGGAGCAACAGCTCCATCTAATACTGGGGCGTGGTATCTTCCCAAAGGCGCACAACGTGATGCAGAAATTGAGCGGCGGCTGTCGCGGTCAACAGGACTTGCCGATCGCCGTTGGTTGCAGCGTGCCATCGAACAGGCGCAAAGAGGTTTAGATGACTTAGCCAATAGCGGCTATCCCTTTCCTTTCGACGATGAAGGCAATCCCTATCGTGCTAACTTGCGGGGGCCAGATTACATGCGCTTCATGCGCCAGAGAGCGATCGCAGCTGGTGTACGCATTCTTGACCATCATCCCGCACTGGAACTACTTTGGGCGGATGGGGCGATCGCAGGTGCGGCAGGTATTCATCCGCGCAGTGGGAATCGCTGGGAAGTTAGGGCAGGTGCCGTGGTGCTGGCCACTGGTGGCTGCGCTTTTCTGTCTCATGCACTGGGTTGCGACGGTAATACCGGGGATGGTTATCTCATGGGAGCAGAAGCAGGTGTCAGACTTTCTGGCATGGAGTTTTCCTCCCAATATGGCTTGGCACCGGCTCATACTTCAGTAACCAAGGGGCTGACATTTTCCTTTGCTAGTTTTTATTTGGAAGATGGTTCTCCTTTGCCAGAGACAGGGGAAGATCGAGCTGTACGCATCGGCCGCCAGCTAATAGCAGGTGAAAAAGTATATGCCCTGATGGATCGCGGTAATCCTGTTGAACATGATTGGTTGCGCCAGGGTCAGCCTAACTGCTTTTTACCATTTGAGCGGATCGGATTAGATCCATTTAAGCAGCGCTTCCCAGTTACACTACGTTCAGAAGGTACTGTTCGCGGAGTCGGCGGACTGGAAATTATCAATGATGATTGCGCGACAACAGTGCCCGGACTTTATGTTGCCGGGGATGCAGCCTCTCGTGAAAATATTACCGGGGCTGTGTCCGGGGGAGGAAGTCCTAATGCATCCTGGGCCATTGCCAGCGGCACTTGGAGCGGTTATGCAGCCGCAGTTTTTGCAGCCTCCCTTGGCGACAAAGCAGAGACACGCTTGGTTCATGGCTTAGGTAAAGCGGGTTTGCGTCCCCGTAAACATCAGATAGAAGATGGACTGATCTCGGAAGTGATTAGTGCTGTTCAGGCTGAAACTTTGCCCCTTGATGTCAATTTCTTTCGTTCTGGAGCCAGGATTGAGCTATCCCGCGAACGTCTGGATGCAGTATGGAAGGATGTTCGCGATCGTTTAGTAGGCGAAGGTCGTAATGCCGTGCGGGCAAGGGAAGCGGCGGCAATGACAGCCACAGCTCGCTGGATTTGGGCGAGTGCAGCGGCACGCCAGGAAAGCCGAGGAATGCACCGACGCACGGATTTCACAACAACCGATGTGCAACAAACACGGCGAATCTTGACCGCTGGTGTTGATGATGTCGTGGTTGTTACCGAACAAAAACAGTGGAAAGAGGTAGCGTAATGATCGAAATTGTGAATGGCGATCGCTGTATTGGATGTGATATCTGCGTAAAAGTTTGCCCACGCGATGTATTCGATTCTGGAGCCGACGGATTAGCCGTAATTGCTCGTAAGTCAGATTGTCAGACTTGCTTTTTGTGTGAACTGTATTGTCCTGTGGATGCTCTTTATGTGTCGCCCCACGCCGAAGTCGATGATGAAGTTGACTCCGAAGAGTTAATTGCCCAAAACTTGCTAGGTAGTTACACCCGTCACATGGGTTGGTCTCGCGGCAAAATGGGAGGAACTGACAAAGATCCAACTCGACAACTCAGGGGTTTCAACAGAGTAGGACGGGAGAATGAGAAAGTCACACAAGAGGCAGAGGGACAGGGGGCAGGGGGCAGAGGGTAAATCCTGTAGATATAGACCAATACGCTTGGGTTAAGGCTAAAACTCTTGGTCAAATTCAATTTTTTAACGTAGACCCGTTCGCGGAGCGTCTCGTAGAGAAGCGGGGCGTAGCCCGATAAAAAATTATTTATGCAAGAGGTCTATTTCAAATGGTTGGTTTATTTACGCCGTGCTGTACTAGTAGGTAGCACAGCTGTGCTACCCTACGATTTGACTTAGGATTCAGAACTTAAGACTTGAGAAAGTTTACCTGTGAATACCCGTTCAGCCGGGCCTGTCATGTAAATTCGTTGGTCGATTTCTGACCATTCAATCTGTAATAGCCCACCAGGTAATTCTACAGTGGCAGTGCGATCGCATTTTCCAGTTAACACACCAGCCACCAAAGAAGCACAAGCACCAGTACCACAAGCCAAGGTAATTCCTGCGCCCCGTTCCCAGACGCGCATTTTAAGATAATCGCGGCGGACTACTTGAATAAATTCTGTATTTGTGCGTTGGGGAAAAACTGGGTGATGCTCAAATTTCGGCCCTATGGTTTCTAGCTCAATTGCGGCGACATCTTCCACAAAGGTAATGCAGTGAGGATTTCCCATACTTACACAGGTGACTTCCCAAGTTTGCCCTACCACTTCTAAGGGCTGATTAATGACTTTTTCTTGGGCGGGTGTAAGGGTAGTAGGAATTTCAGCAGCAAGTAACCTGGGTGAACCCATATCCACCTTCACTTGACTATTAGGTAGGATTTGGGGTGTAATCACACCAGCCAGGGTATGAATGCGATATGAGTCTCGATCGCGGGATTCACCCTCCAAGTCTGCCAAAAAGCCAGCTAAACAGCGAATGCCGTTACCACACATTTCTGGTTCCGAACCATCGGAGTTGAAAATCCGCATGGTGTAATCAGTGCCATTTTCGCCAGGTAGAGCAAAAATGACACCATCAGCACCGATACCAAAATGGCGATCGCACAACTTAATAGCTTCCTCTGGAGTGACTACAGGCAAAGAAGACGAGCGATTGTCAATCAGAATAAAGTCGTTGCCTAGACCATGATACTTAGTAAATTCGATTGCCATTTGCAAAATCAATAAATTATATTTGTGTTTTGTCATTGGTCACTTGTCTTTTGTCATTTGTGAATAACCAATGCCCAATGCCCAATGCCCAATGACCAATGACCAATGACCAATGACTAATGACTATGATTACTGAATTTGACACCTCTTTGCCTAGTATTAGACAAGTTCAAAGCCTGATTAAACAAACAACCCCAGCAGAGTTAAAGTTGCTGACTGGCGATGTAATTACAGGGAGGATTTTATGGCAAGACCCACATTGTGTATGCATTGTAGATGAAAACAGCCAGCAAACCACTATTTGGAAACAAGCGATCGCTTATATTAAACCAAAAACTTAAGATTCAATGAAGAGGACAAGGGGCAGGGGCAGCAGGGGAAGCAGGGGACAGAGGACAGTATTCCTTCTGCCTCCTGCCCTCTGCCCTCTGCCTTTCTTGTTGACAAGTATTTCCAGCGATCGCACTCTCCAATCAGCAGTTGAGAAACTTATAAGTAATCTCACTCATTCCGTCACAGTATCCGCAGGTAAAAACTCTTTCAACGCTTCTGTTTCCCCAGCTTTCATCACGGGGAGAGAAAGGGGTACTGAACTTGGGAGGCCAAATAACTGTTCTAGTTGACTCAAACCTGTCAAATTACCGCACAACAATAGTTGGTCACCCATTCGCAAATCCATGCTCTCATCGGGATAGCGGATAAATTTACCATCGCGCCGGATTGCTTGCACTTGTACGCCGTATTGTTTGCTAATACCCAAATCTGCAAGAGTTTTAGCCAGCATTGGAGAGTCAGTATTCACTGTCAACCACTGACAAGCACTATTTTCTCCGGGAATAGCTGCTTGTCCCTTGGCAAATTCTGCTAAAGCTGCCACTTCCTCATCTGCTCCCACTACCAGCAAGCGATCGCCATCTTCCAAACGAGTTTGATTACTGGGATAATCGATTTCATCGCCGTTAGCGCGGCGAATTGCCATCAAAGTTGCTCCTGTTAGATAGCGCATATCGGCTTCTTCTAAACTCATGCCAATTAAAGGCGAACCAGATGGTAGAGGATACCAGCGCTGATTTAAATCCTGAGTTGCTTGGCGCAAATCGTAGGCAACTTGAGTAGCAGAACGTTCTGGTCGCAACTCTAAATAATGATCGTTGCGGATTTGCTGCATTTCCCGTTGGACTACAGCTTGGGAAAAGCCTAAGCCAGTTAATAAATAAGTTACCATTTCTAAACTAGCTTCAAACTCTGGTTGCACTACTTCTCTGGCTCCCAGTTGATACAGCACTTCAATATCTCTATTGTGGGTAGCGCGCACAACTAAATCTAATTCTGGATACAATTCCAAAGCACGTTTCAAGCACAGACGGGTACTCATAGGATCAGGAAGTGCGATCGCCATGCCTTTAGCATGATTGACTCCGGCAGTTTCCAGAACGTGTAAACTCACACAATTGCCATAAACATAAGATACCCCAGCGTCACGCAACTGCTGAATTCTACTTTCTGATTGGTCAATTACTACCACAGGTAGGTCATGTTGTTGCAACAACTTCACTAAATTTTTGCCCACTCGCCCATAGCCGCAAACCACCACATGGTCTTTTGATGGTAAATCTTCTGATACATCCCGTGGTTGGTCATCTGCTAAATACGGTTTCAACCAGGGCATTGATTCGGCGAAGTTAAATAAAAATGGCACCAACCGCAGAACAAATGGAGTTAAAACAAGAGTGACTGCTGTGGTTCCCAAAATCAGTAAATATATCTGCCGGGACACCAGCCCCAAGGCTTGCCCTTCACTGGCGAGAACAAAGGAAAATTCCCCAATTTGTGCCAATCCCAAACCGGCGATGATGGCTGTTTTCAAAGGATAGCGAAACAGTTTCACTAGGGGGGTGATAATCAGAAACTTACCCACAAAAACTATTGCCACCAACCCTAAAATCAATTCCAGGTTCTTCCACAAAAACACCGGGTCAATTAACATCCCAATGGCTGCGAAAAACAAACTGGCAAAGATATCTCGCAACGGTTCCACGTAAGTCAGGGTTTGGTCGGCGTATTCCACCTCCGAAATCATCAACCCGGCGACAAACGCCCCCATTTCAATGGACAGTCCCAAATACTCTGTCAGTAAGGCAATGCCCAAACATAAAGCTACAACGCCTAATAAAAATAGTTCTTTGCTTTCAGTACGGGCTAAGAGTCGCAACAAAGGCGGTATCAGCCAAATCCCTGCTGCGATCGCGCCGAGGGCAAATAAAGCAATGTACGCCAGCGCTGTGAGTACAGCGATGCCAATGGTTTCTGGGGGTTGGTTGAGGGCTGGTAAGACTGCCAACATCAATCCCAGCGCCAAATCCTGGACAACCAAAATGCCCAACATCACTTGTCCGTGGGGGGTTTCTGTTTCGTTGCGTTCCATCAACGACTTGAGGACAACCGCCGTGGAAGACAAGGAGAGAATACAGCCCAAAAACATGCCCTTAGCAGGTAACGTTCCCCAGGCACCAGTTAACCCGCACACCGTAACCGTGACCAAAATCGTCAAAGCAATCTGGAGTCCACCTCCACCCAGAGCGATCGCTTTTACTTTCTTGAGTTCGCCAAAGGAAAATTCTACACCCAAAGCGAATAATAAAAACGCGACCCCGAACTGTGCCAGAGTCTCAACTTGAATAACTTCTTTAATCACTCCCAGTCCAGCCGGGCCGACGATCATCCCGCCAATGAGATACCCCAGCAGCACAGGTTGTCGCAAAAGTGCCGCTAACAGTCCGCCACAGGCTGCAACCGCCAAAACTGAAACTAAATCAACAATTAACCTAAAATCTTCTTGCACCAGTTTTAAAAGAAATATTTAACTTATTAAACACAGGATACAAAGTTTTATATATCTCAGGATAGTTTATTTTGGGCATGGGGCAGAGGATGAGGGGGATGAGGGGGATGAGGGAGCAGGCGGAGCAGGGGGAGAAAGAATAACCAATGCCCAATGCCCAACACCCTTTAAACTTTAGGGGAACTGAGGGCATTGAGTAGCAACAGCGACCACGGCATTTTAATATCGGGTATGAGTTTTGAGTAATTTCTCAGTACGGGCAATGCAGCTGGCAGCACAAAACGTAGAGAGCGTAACGACGCAGGCCGATCGCCATTTTCATCTACAATTCCATATTGGTTAGCGAGTTCGGCAACAATTTGCAAGCGTCCTGTACGACGCATGATATTTCTATCGCCAGCTAATTTAGCGATCGCTCGACCAGTAAATAACGGAGTTTCCCAGTTATAACGGCTACTGAAAAATGAGTTTCTCTGGTCAGTAGTATTTGTTTGGCTGACTTCAGACGCCATCTGGGAAATATGCTCAGTCCCAACAATCCCCGGCCAAATGGAAACAGAAGCGACATTATAGGGTTTGAGTTCAACAGCCATATCAGCGGCGAGGCGATCGCAAGCTGTTTTCCCAACACCATATGCTGTATTAAATAGATAGGACATGCTGCCCCAGGAGGAAATCGTGCAAATTAGTCCAGATTTACGCTTAGTCATCATCCTGGCAGCAAAAATACTGGCTACATAGTGGCTACGAAGCCCAACATTGTTGCAAGCATCCCAAACGCTCGGTTCACCATCCCAAAAAGGCCGCCCATTAGCGTCTCTGATTGCCCTGACTCCTGAGTAAACATTATTTACCAGCAAATCGAGTCGTCCATTTTGCTCATCTTGGATGCGCTCAAAGAGCAAACGCACCTGCTCATCGTCGCTGTGATCTACTTGCACGGGAATGCATACACCACCGGCTTGTTCAACGGCTAATTGCGTTTCAGTGAGAGTGCCGGAAATATCATCATTGGCATAGGAATTGTTTAAACTGCGACCAGTAATGTAGACAGTTGCACCTGCTTCACCGAGGCCAATGGCAATTCCCCGACCAATTCCCCGCGTTGCGCCTGTGACTAATGTGACTTTACCTTCGAGGTGTTTCATAATTGCTGATGAAATATGTTTACACTGTCCAATCCTGTGTTATCAAGTTTGGAACTTTGCTAAAGTCGCTAGTGTTGCGAGTTAATAATACTAAGCCCCGTGAAAGTGCAATCGCAGCTATTCTTAAATCCATCGTGGCTATGCGAACTCTTTGCGCTCGTAACCCTTCAAATATGGCTACTGCTCCAGCATCGAATGGTAAGATTGTTGCTGCCGAAAACCCCCGAATGATTTCCATTAGCAGAGTATATCCGCGAACTGTATCGCTAGGTGTTTGGGAACGAGTAATAAAGGTATGAGCGCCAATTACTTGCTCATGGAAACTGACAACAGAAAAAGCAAAATCTGTAGGTTGATGCTGGGCAATACGAGCAGCTAATATTAAAAACTCTGCTCCTGAGCGTCGTTGCAGAAAACTGATATGGTCAGTGTCGAGTAAATATTTCACAGTTGCTCGCCAGCTTCATCTGTAAATATGTCACCCTGGCGCAACGATCGCCCATATTCTAAAGCTTCCAAAAATGCTGGTTCATCAGAGATTGAGCCAATAACCTTTTCCAGCCAATTACTAGAGATAGGCGCATCAATTACTCGATGTTTGAGATCCGCAACTGTTTGTTCAAGAGTCAGTAAACGTTGTTCGAGATTGGCTTCATCTAACATAACTTTCTTGGAGACTTTAGTTTCAATGGTAGTGCTTATTCGCGCCTCGACAACCAGGAAAGCAAGAAGAGAGATTTTTGGTGTTGTTAAATTATCCTGCAAATATACAATCCAGACGAGACTACGAGCGATCGCATCCTCAGTGGTAACCTGTTAAAATTGCCTCTTTGTTCGTAGATACAGGTTTGTTTTGATTACGGATGCTCAAAGCAAAGTGACCTCGCGTGCAAGCGATGCTTGGGTTGGGCTACGCCTACGCATTAAATAAAATAGTTGTATGTCAACAATGCTTGCAGAAATTCGTCGCAAAATAGCTGAAGATCAATTTGAATTCTCCAAACACGCTGTTGACCAATCTATCCTGCGTGGCATTCGCGTACAAGAATTGAAGGAGGCAATTAGCAGTGGTCAAGTTATTGAAGACTATCCTAATGATAAATATGGCCCTAACTGTTTGATTAGTGGCTTGACGCAAGCAAACCGACCTCTTCACGTTCACTGTAGCTATCCGTCTCGCCCATTAATCAAAATCATCACCGTTTACCAGCCTGACTCCAACCTCTGGAACAATGACTTTACCCGAAGGAGAAGCAACGATGAGCAGTAACTCGAATGAAACACTAGTAGAACAAACAGTAACCTACACCCTAGAGATGAATGGCAAATTTTACTTAATTGAAAATGTACCTGCACGGGTGAATCCAAAGACAGGAGAACAATTTTTTTCCCCGTCTACAGTAGAACGGTTACAGCAGATTATTTACAACCAACAGCAACCCGTTCGTATTCTTGAAACGCCAGTGTATGACTTTGCTGCTTAAATGAAGGGGAATCTTTGTGAATTAAGCATCGTTTACCTGTCTGTCTTCTTCTAGCAGTGCAGCGAGTTTGTTAGCAGCTTCATGGGAATTATAGGGAGACCACACATGATAAGTGACTCCTGGCTGTAAGGATAATGCTTCTTCTTCAGTCGCTAGTTCTTGAACTAAAAACTGCATGACCTTGAGTTTATCTGCACGAGATAGCTTGTGCAAGATTGGGAATAAATCTGCTGCGCTCATATCAAGTTGAAGATAACGACTAAATACTTTTTATATTTTCACAACTACTAAGTAGGTCAACCAAAAAAAACGTAAGATAGATAAAGTGGAGAAATTAAGTGATAGCTGATGCCAAGTGCGTTAAGAATAATACTAACTATTGAAGAAGACCAGACACTCAAAGAACTCAGTTGTGCAGAGAAAGTACCACGTCGAACCAAACAAAGAGCGATCGCTTTGCGCCTCAATGCCCACGGATGGAATGTACCTCAAATTGCACAGTATTTAGGTTGGGCACAACAAACGGTCAGGCAGACAATAAAACGCTGGGAATTTCAGGGGTTAGGCGGTTTGTGAGAAGCGCCAGGACGTGGAAAAAAGAGAACTTGGCATGAAGTTGATTGGCAAGTAGTAGAAGAATGCTTGGGACAAAATCGTCGTTACAGTGCGCGGCAGCTAAGTCAAAAGCTATTTGAAGAACGACAAATTGAACTAGGAGCCGAACAAATCAGGCGACTACTCAAAAAAAGGGGTGGTGTTGGAAACGTATCCGCTACTGTCCGGCTTTAAATCTGAATCCAGGATATTTAAAAGCTAAACGCCAAGATTGGGAATTACTCAAGCTATGGGCACAATTAGGATTGGTCTGTTTAAAGTACTTGGATGAATCTGGTTGTTACTGCACTAGTCCCACTGATTACACTTATGGGCGTAGGGGAGAGCAAAAACGTATTCGACAAAATAGACGACGCGGTAGGCGGATCAACATCTTCGGTATTTGGGAGCCGAAATCCAGTTTTAATTACGCTTTGATGCTTGGAACATTGAAAGCACCAACCTATGTCCAACTCATGGATTGGCAAGCTGAAATTGCTGCACACCGCTTACTGGAAACTGGGCAAATTACCGTCATCATTCACGATAATGCCTCTGTTCACAAAAGTCTTTTGGCTCGCCAGCAGCATCAACGTTGGCAACAGCACGGGTTGTACATCTTTTTTCTACCTCCCTATAGCCCACAAATGAATCGCATTGAAGACGAATGGTTGCATCTTAAACGTGATGAGCTTGCCGGCCGAGTTTTTGAGGATGAATATGAATTAGCGATCGCTATTATTGAGGGTATAGAAAATAGATCCGTGCAAGGTCAGTACCAAGTTGAACGTTTTATGTTTAATTAGGTTGACCTACTTATAAGTTGGTTACAAAGTTTGTGGCGATCGCACACCCTTGAGATGAATAAAAGCGATCGCTCTTTTTGCTCGACAGTTCGTGTAAGAAGGTGCAAGCTTCGAGTTCAGAGGTGGAATGATGGGGTTTTGAGGTGGAGTTTAGAGCCACAGGACGCGGCGATGTCTACGAGGAGCTAGGCGATCGGACATCACCTCAAAGCAATCCTTGATACAAGGTACATTATTAATTAGCTCAATTTATCTGCTGCGCGTCCAAGCAGAAACTCGTCGTCAGACATCACCTCTGTAAAACCCCAAATGACTAACGAAGAACTGCTGCAAATTATTGAACAAGCTGCCAGAGACAAGGTGACAGAATTAGACCTTTCTGGCAGAGGCTTAACAACACTACCAGCCGAAATTGGACGACTTACCAACCTGCGATCGCTCGACCTCCGCAGTAATCAACTGAGCAGTCTGCCAGGGGAAATTGTCCAACTCATCAACCTGCAATCCCTCAACCTCCGCAGTAATCGACTGAGCATTCTACCAGGGGAAATTGTCCAACTCACCAACCTGCAATTCCTCGATCTGAGCAAGAATAAATTGAGCAGTCTGCCAGGGGAAATTGTCCAACTCACCAACCTGCAATCCCTCGATCTGAGCAAGAATAAATTGAGCAGTCTGCCAGGGGAAATTGTCCAACTCACCAACCTGCAATCCCTCGATATCAGCGAGAATAAACTGAGCAGTCTGCCAGGGAAATTTAGACAACTCACCAACCTGCAATACTTCTACCTCAGTTTCAATCAACTGAGCAATCTGCCAGTGGAATTTGGACAACTCACCAATCTGCAATACCTCTACCTCAGTTTCAATCAACTGAGCAGTCTGCCAGCAGAAATTGGACAACTCAACAACTTGCAATTCCTCGACCTCAGCGACAATAAACTGAGTGGTCTGCCAGGGAAATTTGGACAACTCACCAACCTGCAATACCTCTACCTCTACACAAATCAACTGAGCAGTCTGCCAGTGGAATTCGGACAACTTACTAACCTGCAATACCTCGACCTCAGCTTCAATCAACTGAGCAGTCTGCCAGCGGAATTCGGACAACTCACCAACCTGCAATCCCTAGATCTCCGCTTCAATCAACTGAGCAATCTGCCAGGGGAATTTGGACAACTCACCAACCTGCAAACCCTCGACCTCTACAACAATCAACTGAGCAGTTTGCCAACGGAAATTGGACAACTGTCAAACCTGAAAAAGCTGGATCTTCGTAGAAACCCAGTTCCCATTCCACCTGAGATTTTGGGGTCGAAGGACTTAAATGAAGATCCGGGCGATGTGAATGAAATTCTCGATTTCTATTTTCGGGTGCAAGATCCAACCGAAACCGAACCTTTCTACGAAGCAAAATTCTTGATTGTTGGTGAAGGGGGAGCAGGTAAAACTTCTTTAGCCCAGAAAATCAAAGACCAAACCTACAAACTCCAGCCAGATGAGAAATCAACGCAAGGCATTGAAGTCATCCGGTGGCACTTCACACTGCCCAATGGCAAAGATTTTCGTGTCAACATCTGGGATTTTGGCGGTCAGGAAATCTATCATCAAACCCATCAATTTTTCCTCAGCAAACGTTCTCTCTATGCTTTAGTTGCCGACACTCGCAAAGAAAACACTGATTTTTACTGGTGGCTGAAAGTTGCGGAACTCTTGAGCGACAAAAGCCCAGTTTTCATCATCAAAAATGAAAAACAAGATCGTCAGTGCGAAGTCGATGGAGGGCAGTTACGAGGAGAATTTGACAACCTCAAGGAAATTCTGGCAACCAATTTAGATACTAATCGCGGTTTGGCAGAGATTAAAAAGGCTATTCAATTTTACATCAGTAATCTCGATCATGTTGGTACACCTCTTCCAAAACTTTGGGTAAGAGTTAGAAACGCCTTAGAAAACTATTCCCGAAATTACATCAGCCTTGAAGAATACTTTACCCTTTGCCGAGCCAATAATTTAAATGACCGTAAAGACATGCTGCGCTTAAGCAGCTATCTTCATGACCTCGGCGTTTGCCTACACTTTCAAGATGATTCTACACTCAAACACTACGTCATCCTCAAACCAGAATGGGGTACAACTGCCGTTTACAAAGTTTTGGATAATCAAACTGTCAAGCAAAATCTCGGTTGTTTTAGTACCAAAGACGACCTCAAAGATATTTGGCAAGAGGACGAATACGCTGATATGCGCGATGAACTCCTGCAATTAATGATGCGGTTCAAGCTTTGCTACGAAATTCCCAACAGCCCTAACATTTATATTGCCCCACAATTGCTTTCTATTGAAAAAGCTGATTATACCTGGGACGATCGCCACAACCTCATCCTCCGCTACACTTATACATTCATGCCCAAAGGCATCCTCACCCGTTTTATTGTCGAAACGCACCCTTGGATTGAACAGCAAAAACTCGTTTGGAAAAACGGTGTTGTTCTCAACAAAGACCAAACTCGCGCAGAAGTCATTGAAAACTACAATCAACGGGAAATTAAAATCCGTGTAGCCGGAAATCGCAAAAAAGAATTGATGGCTGTCATCACCTATGAACTCGAAAAAATCCACAACTCTTACGAACATTTGCAATATCAAACTTTAGTTCCTTGTAACTGCAAAAACTGTGAAGGAAGCCGGACTCCTCATCTTTATTATATGGATGTGTTGTATAGGTTTCGATACGCTCGTCAGTACGAGATCCAATGCCAGAAAAGCTTTCAAATGGTGGATGTTCGCAAGTTAATTGATGATGTCATGTTCCAATCAATTAAAGCAGATGGGGAATTTAATCCCCAAGTTGCACAGTTGCAAAGCGAACTGGAGCAAGAGAAAAATGAATCTTTAACGCATCAGTTACGAAATAGCGAACAAAGAGAAAAAGACATCATGAATAGTCAATCGCCAATGGAGTTTGAGAAGGAAATTTTTATCTCTTATGCTTGGGGCGGAGAAAGCGAGCAATTTGTCAATCAACTTGATGAGACTTTCCAGGTAAAAGGAATCAAAATTATCCGCGATAAACGCGATTTGGGCTACAAAGGACTAATTAAAGCCTTCATGGAACGGATTGGACGCGGTAAATGTGCGATCGCAGTTATTAGTGATAAGTATTTAAAGTCGCCCAATTGCATGTTTGAGTTAGTCCAAATTGCTAAAAATGGTAAATTTTATGATCGAATTTTCCCGATTGTGTTAGCAGATGCCCAAATTTATAAACCTATTGCCAGACTTAAATATATTAAGCATTGGGAAGACGAAATTAAAGAATTAGACGAAGGTATGAGAGGGGTTTCCGCAGCTAATTTACAGGGATTTCGAGAAGAAATTGACCAATACACCGAGATTCGCAACGCGATCGCCGAACTCACCAACTTGCTAAAAGACATGAACACGCTGAATGCTGATATTCACAGCAAATCAGGCTTTGAGGAGTTGTTAAAGGCGATTGGACAGCGTTTAGATGAGTAAAAATAACCCATTGGTTACGCTTATACCATTTCACAAAAACCTTGATACAGATAGATTTCTCGTAGGGGCACGGCACTGCCGTGCCCTAAACAACATGTTTGTATAATTATTAAAGTGAAATGGTATTAGAGATTGAGCAATGTCCCCAACGGGCTAAACCTACGCCCTTTTAACTCGACAATTTGTGTTCTGAACTGCAAGCTTCAAGCTCAGAAGTCGAATGATGAAGATTAAAGCCGCAAGTTTGAGGATAAAAAGCGCAACTTCGAGGATAAAAAGCGCAACTGCGAGGATAAAAGGTCCAACTTCGAGGATAAAAGGCGCAACTTCGAGGATAAAAGGCGCAACTTCGAGGATAAAAGGCGCAACTTCGAGGGTTGAAGGTGCAACTTCGAGGATAAAAGGTGCAACTTCGAGGATAAAAGGTGCAACTTTGAGGATAAAAGGTGCAACTTTGAGGGTTAAAGGTTAAGCGATCGCCTTTTTAACTCGACAGTTCGAGCAAAAAGGTGCAACTTCCGAGTTCCGAACTCCAATGATGAGGCTTTTAACTACAAGTTATCGAATCACTAACCAGTCCTCGAATTACCCCACCCTAACCCTCCCCTTGTAAAGGGGAGGGAACTGCATTTATTTCCCCCCAATTCATCGGGGGAATCAAGGGGGGTAAAACCTATGTAGAACAAACATTGAGCTTAAGTTGACACCAATGCACAGCGGTGCTAACCTGCGAGGTTCTATTTTTTCTGTACCTCACCCATGCCGAAACCGCTATCTCTACTGAATTCTGACTCCTGAATTCTGCCGAGACAAATCCATCAAATTCGCCAGCTTATAAACAACCCGCGCCCCAACATTGCCATCCCACTCACCATCACCGACTTCGGAAATATCAAAGCCAATAATTTTTCTGCCACTATTTACCAATTCCCGAAACAGACAAAATGTTTGCTCTAATTCCAACCCACCTGGAACAGGAGTACCTGTATTCGGACAAAGTTTTGGATCTAAACCATCCACATCAAAGCTAATATAAACATACTCAGGTAAATGATTGATAATTTCTCGACATAAATAAATCCAAGTTGTGCCAGAGTAAAGCTTTTGTTGAATGGCAGCATCGTAATAAGCAACAATGCGTCTATCTGATTCGTCAATCAATTGCACTTCATCATGAGAAATATCACGCAAACCAACTTGTACTAACTTAGAAATTTGCGGTATTTTCATGGCATTAAACATAATAGACGCATGGGAAAATTCAAATCCCTCATAGGCATCGCGTAAATCTGCGTGTGCGTCAATGTGCAAAATCCCATAGTCTGGGTATTTAGCTGCTAATGCTTGGAAATAACCTAACGGCGAACTGTGATCTCCTCCAATGACTGCGACTCGTTTACCATTCTTAATTGCTTTCTGAGAATTCTCAAACAGCCATTGATTAACTTGTTGACAAGCCTGATTGATTTCTGTCAGCACAGGCGTTAAATCTGGTGTATCTGAGAGTTCTTTACCTTCGGCTAATCTTTCAATAATTTTCGCCGCTAAGGCACGATAATATTTGTTCTTTTCTAAAATATCCTGGGGGATTTCCACCATGAAAATTCCCTGCTTCCAGCCATCAGGGCGATCGAAATCGAACAAATCTAATTGAGTCGAAGCATCGAGAATCCGCTGTGGCCCGTTAGCTGTACCTGCGCCATAAGAAACAGTCACTTCCCACGGTACACCAAAGACAATCAAGTTTGCAGACTCGTAATCGAATGGTAAACCGAAAAGGTTGCCATTTATTTCACCTACGCCGCTGGGATTGTAGTCTTGTAGTTGATTACTCATCGATTATTTACTGAATTTAGGTAGACAGCACGCCGCCTAGTAGACATCTGCATTTTAATCAAAAATTTTCATCGCCGCTAAACTACATACCTTATAAATACGTTCTTTCTAATTCAGATTTGCTAGCAAATATCACCATAAGTATATACGTATGTATATTTTTATTTCAACTTAAATAATTATTATATTTTATGGCGATCGCTATTTAGTACAAGCGTCTTCAATAGGTTTTGACTACGTTGTTGATGACGCAAAGATCCCCCAATCTCAGCCAACTGCTACCCTTGTTCTAATACAAAGCCTCTGCATAGCAAGCTTTCAGATTAGGGAAGAACGGCGAGTCAACAGACATCAAAACTTCTCCTAAGGGAGACGCTACGAGAACGGTGGCGATCGTAAATCTATTAAAGGCGGCTTCCGAAATAGACAATTTCAGAGTTGTATATAAATCATGCCTAAGTTAATTCCAAAAAACTACGCAACCTGTTGAATTTAAGTATTTTTTATTTTTTCTGTCAAAACTAACACTTAAATTTAATTTCGTGAGCCTAGTTTAACTCTAATGTTCAACAAATTTATTCACGTAACCATCTAGAAAATTCATGGTGCATATCCCAACTCCATGAATTCCCAAATCCAGTAGCATATTGTATCTTAAAATACTTCTTATGATGACTCTAACAAAGACATTAGTTGAAACACAACAGCGAGAAAATATTAACTATGACTCAAAAAGAGCTGATTTTTTGCAAGAAGTAATTGAAGGATTAGAGGATGGTATTTTAATTTTAAATCAGGCTGGAAAAGTGCTTCATGCTAATGCATCAGCTCATGGAATTTGTTGTCAATTTAATCAAGAAAATTGTCACGATAATTTTGCACCGCCAGCTATCTGGAATCTTTGTGAATCATTACTTAGCAACCAGTCTTGGCTTGCCGATAAATTGATTATTTTTTCCGATGAAATTGTTCTTGACAAATCAAATATTTTTAGGATTCGAGTCAGACTGCTTGATTTAGACGGATTTGATGTACCTTGTTTATTGGTGACCATACAAAATAAATACGAGTGTCTCAAACATGTCGCCCTCACCGAAGTTAAAAAATTTGAACTGACGCGACGAGAAGCAGAAATTTGGTTCCTCTACAGAAACAACTACACCTACAAAGAAATTGCCTCTAAGCTTTACATAACTATCAATACCGTGAAAAAGCACATGAAAAACATTCACGCTAAGCGACAAGCATCTGTCATGCTTGACGATCGCTATCAAAATCAAAATTAAAAAGAAGAATTCAGAATTCAGAATTCAGGAATCAGAACAAGAAAGTGGAGGCGCAGGGGAAAGACTGCTGCAACTTCTCCCCATCTCCCACACTCCGACACTCCCCAGTCTCTTGGCAGTATAAAAAAAATAACTATGTGGATTTGATTATAATTACTGAAAACATCCATCTTTTAGCCATTGCGGCCTGAATCATAAATTGAGCGAATTAGCAACATCCAAACGTTAAATTCAGTGAACAGTTATCAGGCGTATGGTGGGGTATTGAAATCAGTTACCAGTTCTTGGTGTTCAACGATCGCCAATCGCTGGTAACTATGTAATAGGGGCTTAAACCCAGCGACGAAACTCACAACCGATAACTGATAACTGTTAAAGGGGTTGCGTTGATTGTCGGTCAAGTTGAGAATAAATAGGCGAAGCACACGGGGAAACTAACGTGAGTCAAGAATTTGATTACGATTTAGTAATTATCGGCGCTGGTGTGGGCGGACATGGCGCAGCCCTACACGCCGTGAGTTGCGGTTTAAAAACAGCGATTATTGAAGCTGCTGATATGGGAGGAACCTGTGTTAATCGCGGCTGTATTCCTTCTAAAGCACTGTTAGCAGCATCTGGACGTGTGCGGGAGTTACGAAATGCCCACCACCTCAAATCACTGGGAATTCAAGTTGGTAGCGTGGAATTTGATCGCCAAGCGATCGCCAATCATGCTACCAATCTTGTCTCGAAGATTCAAGGCGACTTAACAAACAGTCTCAAACGTCTGGGAGTCGATATCATCAAAGGCTGGGGAAAAATCGCCGGCACACAAAAAGTCTCCATCGCTGGAGACGGCGGCGAAAAAACCATCACAGCCAAAGACATTATCCTTTCCCCTGGTTCAATTCCTTTTGTCCCTCCAGGAATTGAAGTAGACGGCAAAACTGTCTTCACCAGCGACCAAGGTGTAAAGTTGGAATCACTACCAGAGTGGGTAGCAATTATTGGCAGTGGTTACATTGGCTTGGAATTTTCTGATATTTACTCAGCTTTGGGCTGTGAAATCACCTTGATTGAAGCCCTAGATCAGTTAATGCCAGGATTTGACCGCGACATTGCCAAACTCGCTGAACGGGTGCTGATTACTCCCCGCGACATTGAAACCAAAGTGGGGATATACGCCAAAAAAGTCATCCCCGGTTCACCGGTGGTCATTGAGTTAGCAGATTTCAAAACCAAAGAAGATGTAGAGGTCATCGAAGTAGATGCTTGCTTGGTGGCTACGGGACGCATCCCAGCGACCAAAAATCTTGGTTTAGAGTCTGTAGGTGTAGAACTCGATCGCCGGAACTTTATCCCAGTTGACGATCGCATGGCAGTATTGTCAGCAGGCGAAGTAGTGCCCCATCTCTGGGCAATTGGCGACGGTAATGGCAAAATGATGTTAGCACATGCCGCCTCTGCTCAAGGCATCATCGCGGTGGAAAACATAGTTGGCAGGGAGAAGATAGTAGACTATCGCAGCATCCCCGCAGCGGCGTTTACCCACCCAGAGGTTAGCTATGTGGGTTTAACAGAAACAGCAGCTAAGGAATTGGGACAAACCGAAGGCTTTGAAATCGCCACCAGTCGGAGTTATTACAAAGGAAATTCCAAAGCGTTAGCAGAAAATGAAGCCGACGGTATTGCCAAGGTGATCTATCGCAAAGACACAGGAGAAGTCTTGGGCGTCCATATTTTCGGACTCCACGCCTCAGACTTAATTCACGAAGCGTCAGCCGCGATCGCTAACCGTCAATCCGTCCAAAATCTCGCCCATCTAGTCCACGCCCACCCAACACTTTCAGAAGTCCTGGACGAAGCTTATAAACGAGCGATCGTCATTTAAAAGTTAGGAGTGAGAAGTTAGGAGTGAGAAGTTAGGAGTGAGGAGTTAAAAGTGAGGAGTTAAAAGTGAGGAGTGAGGAGTCAGGAGCTAATAATTCTTAACTCACTAACTCATAACTCCTAACTCATAACTCATAACTCCTAACTCATAACTCCTAACTCATAACTCCTAACTCATAACTCCTAACTCATAACTCCTAACTCCTAACTCATCACTGATTATGCAAATCCGTCGTCGTTCGCCTAACCCAGCTATTGCTGTATCCATGTTGCGTTATCAGGCTGCAGTGCCTAATTCAGAACCAAACAATATTTTGGAGGAAATTGTCTGGCATAAAGAACAAGAAGTTGACCAAATGCGCGAAAGGTTACCTTTACGGGAATTGCAACATCAGGTACTTTCCGCGCCACCAACCCGTGATTTTGTTGCGGCTTTGCGCCAAGGGAAAACAAAGCCAGCGGTAATTGCGGAAGTGAAAAAAGCTTCTCCCAGCAAAGGGGTTTTACGAGCAGATTTCGATCCAGTAGCGATCGCCCAATCCTATGAGCAAGGTGGTGCTAGCTGTCTTTCTGTGTTGACAGATGCCAAATTTTTTCAGGGCGGCTTTGACAACTTAGCCAAGATTCGCGCTGCGGTAGATTTGCCCCTACTGTGCAAAGATTTTATCATCTATCCGTACCAGATGTACTGGGCACGAATCCAAGGTGCAGATGCCATTTTATTGATTGCGGCTATCCTCAACGATAAAGATTTACAATACTTCCTGAAAATTGCCAACAACCTGAAAATGGCTGCCTTGATTGAAGTCCACAGTTTGGCAGAACTTGACCGTGTGTTAGCCTTAGATGGGGTCTCCTTAGTCGGAATCAACAATCGCAATTTGGAAGATTTTTCTGTTGACCTCGAAACTACTTGCCAACTTTTGGCTGTAAGAGGTAGCCAATTGCAACAGAAAAACATTCTAGTTGTCAGCGAGTCGGGACTACACAAACCAGAGGACTTAAGCTTGGTAGTTGAAGCAGGTGCATCCGCTGTACTCATTGGAGAATCTTTAGTTAAACAACCAGATCCCGGCGCTGCGATCGCTCCTCTGTTGCCCAGGAATTTCTAAAAAAACACTCACCCTGCTGTTTGCAGGGTCACTGCACATAAAAGTTAGACAATTGGGCATACTATACGTGGATATACAGCATTTTGCCGCCTAATATCAGCAATATCTTTGCCAAATCTTCATCGCTAGGGAAATCAAAGCCCTAAACAATTAGTTATTTCTTATGTAACAATTCATTAACAAGAGACAAACTCTGACTCATAAAAAATCCCAAATTTGAAATTAAACTCTAACTTCATGGAGCAAATTCCCCTACCTTCACCTATCCACTACGAACTTATACTTCAACTTTTAGAAAGACAAACAATGTCAGCAGTAAACGATAATCCCGATTTACGGCATCAGGTGAATCAGCTAATTATTACTCTGCGGAAAGCCGCCGTGCAACAAAAACGACTAGAAGAAATTTGTCAGTTTTCTTCTCTGGGTGTCGATCACCGTTGGTCAATCAACCATCATAACGGTAATAAAGTCGTTGCCCCTGATTGAAACTGGTACCATTTTGGATTGAGAATTGATTTCTTTTAAAGGGTTCTGTGAATCCATCTATCGCAATCATTTTTCCAAGTGGTATTAAATGTTTCAACCTGGAATTTTCCATCCTTGTTACGTTAGCTTTACACTTAAGTTTGTCTGCTCTGTAAAAATATCTAGACATGCTATGGCAATCGTATTTTATTTGTAAAAATTGTCAAATTGAGATACCCGACTTATTAAATAAGTCGGGTATCTTGTTGATTATAAATAATTAAGTACCGTTATCAATACTTGTCGGGTTTTGGGGAAAAGGGGAAGGGGAAAGGGGAAAGAAAAAACCTTTAACCTTTACCCTTTAACCTTTTCCCAAAACCAAATTCCGAGTTAAAAATGCACAAAGCGAGCAGTATTTGTACCGTTATATATGAAGATTAGAAATCGGTAATCTAAATTTATACAAAAATCCTAATTTTCAGCTTTAGAAAAATTTTATATCTGAAGAATTTGATATTGCTTTATAAATAAATATAAATCAGCTAAAATATCTATAAAATACAGAATCAAAGCATCAGTCATCAGAATTGAGTTAGGTATTCAGTAGAACTGACTCTTCAATTCTGACTCCTGCTAGCGCAGCGGGGCGTAGCCCATTCTGAATTCTTCTTCAATTTGATGAAAGAATGAAATATAACAGCCTTAATCAACTCTTCAGAAATAATCAGGCTTGGGTTGCCGAGAAACTGGCTCTAAACCCGAACTACTTTGAAGAATTATCTGACGGACAAACACCACCCTTTCTGTATATCGGTTGTTCTGATAGTCGTTTGCCCTTAACAAACTTTACCCGTACAGAACCGGGAGAGTTATTTGTACATCGTAATATTGCTAATCAAGTTTCTCTGACAGATATTAACTTTTTAGCAGTTTTAGAATATGCAATTCTACATCTGAAAGTAGAACACATTATCGTTTGTGGTCACTACGATTGTGGAGGAATTAAGGCGGCTTTAGAATGGAAAACCATCGGTATTATTGATAACTGGGTAAATCCAATTCGGGAATTGTATTTACAAAAAAAAGCAGAAATTGATGCCTTACCAACAAGAGAAGAACGTCTGAACCGTTTGGCGGAAATGAACGTTGCGGCGCAAGTGAAAAATCTTTACCAAACTTCGATCGTGCGTCAGGTACTTTATACGCCAAAAGCGCCTATGGTTCATGGCTGGGTACTAAATATCAGTACTGGATTAATCAAAGATTTGAACGTTTCAACCTTGGAATGGCAATTGCATAACTGTCCCTTGCTTTTGGAATGGAATATACACTAGGCGCATTGGGCATTGGGCATTGGACATGAGAAGAGGACAAGGGAGCAGAGGGGAGGGGCTTTTCCCCTGCCCCCTGCCCCCTGCCCCCTGCCCCCTGCCCCTCTTCCTCATCCCCCCAATCTCCCTCATCTCCCCATGCCCCATGCCCAAAAACTCCATCCCTCGAGGGTGGAGTTTTTCATTGCCTGATTGACATTGGGTAACAAGACACGATACATCATGATCGAGCCATTAAATTTTTTCAGATGAGAAATTCTTTTAATTCCCAACTTTACCAGTATCAGGAGGGGTGGAAATGGATGTCAGCTTGATAGTATCCAACATCCTGAATCCGCCAGTTCTGTTTTTCTTTTTAGGTATGACTGCCGTTTTTGTCAAGTCAGATCTAGAAATTCCTCCACCAGTGCCGAAACTGCTTTCGCTTTATCTACTATTATCGATTGGTTTTAAAGGAGGGGTAGAACTCGTCAAAAGCGGAATCACTCAGGAAGTAGTTCTGACACTCGCAGTAGCCATGTTGATGGCTTGTTTCGTCCCCGTTTACACGTTTTTTATCCTCAAGCTGAAGCTAGCTATTTACGATGCTGCGGCGATCGCGGCAACATACGGCTCCATCAGTGCTGTCACCTTCATCACCGCTAGCGCCTTTTTGAACGAGCTTGGTATTGGTTTTGATGGCTACATGGTAGCAGCCCTCGCCCTGATGGAATCTCCAGCCATCATCGTTGGTCTGATCCTAGTGAATTTATTCTCCGTAGATGAAAAGCGAGAGTTTGCTTGGGGAGAAGTTTTGCAAGAAGCATTTCTTAACAGTTCAGTCTTTCTCTTGGTTGGTAGCCTGATAATAGGCTTCTTGACAGGAGAACGTGGTGGGAAGACTTTAGAACCCTTTACTCAGGGGATGTTTTATGGTGTTCTCAGCTTCTTTCTTCTAGATATGGGACTAGTGGCTGCCAAGAGAATTAAAGACTTGCAAAAAACGGGAGTTTTTCTGATTTTATTTGCCATACTAATTCCAATAGTTAATGCAGTCATTGGGTTGGCGATCGCCAAATTCATCGGTATGCCTCAGGGTGATTCGCTCTTGTTCGCGGTATTGTGTGCCAGTGCTTCTTACATTGCTGTGCCAGCTGCTATGCGGATGACTGTTCCAGAAGCAAACCCAAGCCTGTACGTTTCTACAGCTCTAGCAGTTACATTTCCGTTCAATATTATTGTGGGAATTCCGTTATATCTCTACGGAATTAACATGTTTTGGAGGTAATAACATGCATCTAGTTAAAAAGATAGAAATTATCGCCAACTCTTTTGAGCTTGGCAAAATTTTAGATACTCTAGACAAGTCTGGTGTACATGGTCATGCTGTAATCCGAAATGTTGCTGGCAAAGGATTACGAGGAACGGCGGAAGATTTAGATATGACAATGCTTGATAATGTCTATATCATCGCCTTTTGTATGCCAGAAGAAATCAAGAGTGTTGTGGAAAACCTTAAACCACTACTCAACAAGTTTGGAGGCACTTGTTACGTCTCGGACGTAATGGAAATTCGCTCAATGAAGTGTGTTGCATCATTATAAAAGAATTATAAATCCAATGAAGCATTTCATGGAACGTCGTGACTTTTTAAAGTTAGGGGTCACAGGAGCATTCGGGATGATCCTAACTGCCAGTGATTTCCTCTGGCGAGTTGAACAGGCTAAAGCCGCAGAATTGCCTCCTCAAAATCTTAGTCCCGACGACGCATTGCAAAAACTGATAGAGGGAAATCAGCGGTTTGTTCAGCATCAACCCCAATATCCCGACCAATCTGCGGCTCGGTTGCAGGAAGTTGCTCAAGCGCAACATCCGTTTGCAACTATCCTCAGTTGTGCGGATTCACGAGTACCCGCAGAAATTATTTTTGACCAGGGTATCGGAGACATATTTGATGTTCGCCTCGCCGGAAATATTGCCACGCCAGAATCCCTTGGTAGTATCGAATATGCCGTTACTTTATTAGGTACACCACTGCTGATGGTGCTGGGTCATGAGCGATGTGGAGCCGTAACCGCCGCTGTGAAAAATGAAGCGTTACTCGGTGATATTGGTAGCTTTGTTGAGGCGATTAAGCCAGTGGTCAAAAGTGCCAAACTTCAACCAGGGGACGCGGTTGACAATGCTGTGATTGCGAATGTCCAATATCAAATTACACGACTGAAGCGATCGCGCCTCTTAACTGAGCGTTTACAGTCCGGTAAATTAAAAATTGTCGGAGGTCGTTACGATTTAGATACGGGAGGAGTAACTATAATTACTTGATTAACCAAGATTAGTAGCGTATTCTCTCAATCAGAGATCGGATATTAATTGCTTGAAGATTGAGAGCGTCCGCTAAGATTTTGCTTCAAAAGTACTTTCCAGATAAAAACGATGGGAATAAAATCAACTCATCGTCAGTTATTATTTCAATTCTGATAACTAATTCAGTAAGACAATTTTATTCTTCTTTCTTTTAACTTTTGTCTTAATCATTTTGTAGAGGCAATTCATGAATTACCTCTACAGAAATCTTCTTCAGCATCTTTAACGCCGAAATTGGTACATCCAACTTACCCTGCAAAGAATTTTATTTCTTAGCAATTATCCACACTGCATGAATAATGCCAGGAATGTAACCAAAAAGCGTTAAAACTATATTAATCCAAAAGTCTATACCAAAACCTACTTGCAAAAAAACTCCCAAAGGGGGTACGAAAATTGCACACAGAATCCGAACTAAATCCATTTAAACCTCCTATTAATCTCATCTAATACAGCTTGTTTGGCAAGTTATTCACTACTTTTCAAGCATATTTATACTTCTCAAAGATAACATTGAACCTCTTAATCTAGATTGGGTTTGAGATGCGGTAAACCGCACTCATTCAACACTAGCCACCGCTGATTTTAGCTTTGTAACCAAGCTTAGTCAAAATCTCGACAATTTTCTGCTTGTGGTCGCCTTGAATTTCAATTTCGTTGTCTTTAATTGTTCCACCAGTGCCACACTGAGTTTTCAACTGTTTGACCAAATCCGCCAAAGTTTCTGGTTTGGCTTGAAAACCACTGATCGCGGTGACGGTTTTCCCTTTGCGTCCTTTGCGGGAAGCTTGTACTTTGAGATTTTGTTGTTGTGGGGGCAATTCTGGAATTGGTCTTTCTGTAGCGGCAGAGTTATCGTTGCCAAATTCGCGGTAGATAAAGTTTTTATCGGAAGATTTGGAATTAGAAGAAGACATAAAATCTTTATTAAGAAAATTTCAACGCAGTGGAAACTTGAATCTCAAGGTTCGTGGACAGAAACGACAATAGCTGAACTCTAGGTCATATCACTATCATATAACGCTGTCTCATTAACTCTATTTAACTCGCTCTGCAAATCATCAAAGTCAACACCAAAGACATCCACTTGTTCGCGGGCTAGGACGGCAAGAAAGTCCCGACGATTTAATCCAGCAACTGTGGCGGCTTTTTCCATTGAAATTTCCTGTTTCTGATACCAGTAAATCGCAGCAGCAAGGCGCATGTCCCGCACAAATTCTTCTGGATTCTGGCGATGGGCGCTAAATACTTCTTCTGGCAGATTAATCGTGACTAACGACATAAATTTACCTCTTAAAATCCTGAAAACGTATTTATTGCCGGATTCATTTCAGATAATGGTACTTGGGACTGGGTATTGGGTACTGAATAAAGTATTCCTAAATTTTTATTTCCTAGTCCCCAGTCCCCAGTCCCCAATCCCCAATCCCCAGACACGCATAGACTTTCTTATAATAATTTAAGTTCTTTCCCTCACCAAAATCAGCCTGTGACTACCACTCCCGTCTCTAAAAACTCAACTGCTCAAGTTCCCGATACGCTAGGCCGCTTTGGACGCTTTGGCGGTAAATATGTACCTGAAACGCTAATGCCTGCTCTTGCTGAATTAGAAACAGCTTATCAGCAGTACCGCAACGATCCTGGTTTTCAAGCAGAACTACAGCAGTTGTTGCGGGATTATGTAGGACGTGCCACACCATTGTATTTCGCTGAACGCCTGACTGCTCACTATGCCCGTCCCGATCGCACCGGGCCACAAATTTTCTTAAAACGTGAAGATTTAAATCACACTGGCGCTCACAAAATTAATAATGCCCTTGGTCAAGTATTGTTGGCAAAGCGCATGGGTAAACAGCGGATTATTGCCGAAACTGGTGCTGGACAACATGGAGTCGCCACAGCCACGGTTTGCGCTCGTTTTGGACTCGAATGCGTAATATACATGGGCGTTCATGATATGGAACGCCAAGCCTTGAATGTCTTCAGAATGCGGTTGATGGGGGCAGAAGTACGTCCGGTGGAAGCGGGAACGGGAACCCTCAAGGATGCCACTTCTGAAGCGATTCGGGATTGGGTGACGAATGTGGAAACTACTCATTACATCCTGGGTTCAGTAGCAGGACCTCATCCTTACCCAATGATGGTACGTGATTTTCATGCAGTCATCGGCCAAGAAACTCGCGCCCAAGCAATGGAAAAATGGGGTGGATTGCCTGATATTCTCATGGCTTGTGTCGGTGGTGGTTCCAATGCTATGGGACTATTTTATGAGTTTCTCAATGAACCTTCGATACGGTTAATTGGAGTTGAGGCAGCTGGAGAAGGTGTCAATACCGAAAAACACGCAGCCACCTTGACAAAAGGACGAGTTGGTGTACTGCACGGGGCGATGAGTTATTTGCTGCAAGATGAGGATGGGCAAATCATTGAGGCACACTCAATTAGTGCAGGGTTAGATTATCCCGGTGTGGGACCAGAACATAGCTATTTAAAGGATATTGGTCGCGCCGAATACTATAGCGTGACGGATGCAGAGGCTTTGGCGGCATTCCAGCGATTATCGAAATTGGAAGGGATTATTCCAGCATTGGAAACAGCTCATGCGATCGCCTACTTGGAAACCCTATGTCCCCAACTATCCGGCAGTCCTCGGATTATCATCAACTGCTCTGGACGCGGTGACAAGGATGTGCAAACAGTAGCCAAGTTCTTAAATAATTTCTAAATAAATATACGTAAAACACAGGCAAAAAGCAACAATGGATCGACAATTGCAACATGCTATGCTACCGAAAACCACTCAAGACGAGTTGGCACGCCAAGAGTTTGTCCAAAGTTTAAAACTGCACATTTTCCGGAATCTCTCTCCTGGCAATAAAGTAATTTATGAAAAATTAGCCAAGCCGAAGTTTGAACAAGAACATCAGCGTCCTCCCCAAAATCGTTATGAAATTCGGGAAGTAATGCAGCACGAACCCTACTACCACTGGACTAGTGCCCTGAAGCGGATTAGCCAGGAAATGTTATGGGATGCTGTAAATGCCAGCGTTGATAGACAACTACCAGAGTTGATTGAACGGGCTAAAGACAAGGGTAGTGAACTAGGTACTTTAACCCTCGACCCGAATTTTTCAACACCTACTCATCAAAAAGCTGTAGATATTCACTGTATGCCTGGAGGATATCACGGCGAATTTACCGCTGATGATGTAGCTGCTGGCGCAACTTACGATCGCGGCGCTTATGTTTATGGTGTGGGTTGGTTGGGGCCACTCAACGATGACATGGGGTTATCCATAGTCCAAAACTATCTTCTGCCAGAGTATCCCGACTTTCGACCGAAAAAAATTCTCGATATGGGATGTTCTGTCGGTCATAGTACATTACCTTATGTAGATGGTTACCCAGATGCAGAAGTCCACGCCATAGATATAGGTGCAGCTATGCTGCGTTACGGTCATGCAAGAGCCGAATCTTTGGGCAAACGCCTACACTTTTCTCAGCAAAATGCCGAACACACTAACTTTCCAGATGAATCTTTTGACTTAGTGGTTTCTCACATTTTGCTACATGAAATTCCGCCGCCAGCCGTCCGTAAAGTAATGGAAGAATCTTATCGTCTACTAGCTCCCGGTGGGATGATGATTCATGTAGAAGCACCCCTGTATCGTCACATGGATGCTTACACACAGTTTGTTTTTGATTGGGAAACTGCTAACAACAACGAACCCTTCTGGAGTGCTGTACGCGATTTAGATTTGGTGGCGCTAGCTACTGAAGCTGGTTTTGCAGCAGATAAAACATTTGAGAAATTTGTTCCTAATGGGGCATGGAAAGCTCAAGGTGATAAGTCTAAGGGTTTTGGCACTTGGTTTGTGGTTGCTGCAACCAAGTAAGTAGATTAATTCGTAATTCGTAATTGAGGAAGCCAGATAAAATCTCGGTTTCCTTCTTTTGTTGTGTAACCTCGTTTTTGGAGAATTGGAGTTAGGATGGCGAAAACAGCCAAGGGTAAGCGACCAGTTTACTTAGAAAATTCGCAAATTGATAAATTGTTGGCGATGGTTATGGCTTTGACTGGTGAAGTCTCCGTGCTGCGCGATCGCCTGGACACCATTGAACGATTGCTAGACGTTAAAGGTATTTTATCGGTTACTGAAATTGAAGGTTATGAACCTGATGCCAAAGTAATTAGTGAGCGGGAAAAGTGGCGTGCAGAATACATCGCGCGGGTGTTGCGTGTTGTCCAGGAAGAGTTAGAAACTCTCAGCCAAGATTAATACAAATCAAACAATTTTGGATTTTAGATTTTGGATTTTGGATTGATTTCATACCCGTAATACCAGTTCACAAAATACTTGATACAGATAGATATGTAGGGGCGTACAGCTGTACGCTCCTACTGGTCTGTCAAATTCATTTTGACGGTTAGAGAGACGCGATAAATCGCCGTCTCTACAAGGAATTTATCCATCAATTATTTATTGACACACTAATACAGGTTATTTATATCTGGCAAATATTGTTGAAAATGGTATAACTTGCGCGTTTCCGTTTTTTAGGTAAAGGTTTGAGTAAAAAATTGTACATTTGGCGGAAATCTCAGAAAGAAACTCTCAATCCAAAATCTAAAATCTAAAATCCAAAATAGAAATAATCTTCCTAAAGCTAGAAGAAAATTATCTACGAACAGCACAATTTTTCTGTAAGATTGTAAATTTAAAAGTTTGCTGGTAGTTTTTGAACCGATAGCACCATAAGCAAAGGTATATAGACCTATAACCAAGTTGTTCAATCAACAATAGTCTGGTTAGATGGTCTGGAAGTTTACTTTCAGCAAATGATTAGAACAACAATCTACGGCATTGGTTTAGGAACTCTTTTTCTCACTAGTGGAGCGATCGCTACTTCTATAACAGAGCCAACTTTCATGCCGAAGTCTTCACATATATCAAGTGATACTGTTGAGATTGCACAATCTACCATCAACACTGCTGCTATAGAACAGTCGGTTTTCAGTCAAATTAATAGTTATAGAGCTTCTAAAGGGCTACCAGCGCTAACTCGTAATTCTGCCATCGATAATCAAGCCAGGATTCACAGTCAAAACATGGCTAGCGGTAAAGTCGCTTTTGGACATAGTGGAGTTCAAGAGCGTCTGAAAGCGATCGGTATTACCTACAAAGCAGCTGGTGAAAATGTTGCTTACAACCAAGGGAGTAGTGACCCTGCTAAGCAAGCTGTTCAAGGCTGGTTGCAAAGTCCAGGGCATCTAGCCAATATTATAGGTAATTATAATTTGACAGGGGTTGGTGTTGCCAGCAACAGTAAAGGGCAAATCTATTTCACGCAAATCTTCCTTCGGACATAAATTGAGCAAGATTTATACCTTTCCACGAAATTCCTGATACATCTGTAGGGGCGTACAGCTGTACGCCTTTGGAGATGTCTAATTCATCAAAATATTCAATTTTGAACAAAACTAACGGTGATTTTCCACAAGTTTATCTATGGAAGTATTGACAATTGGAAATGATTGTTTGTATGCACTGTAAAGGATATGGTCAAATTGCCGAAATTCATCAATGCTTAATAGTATTCTCGTATATATTTTCGGAACTATGAGGTAGAGTATAAGTCTTATATCTCTACATATGACCCAATTCTCCATGTTCCGACAAACTGCTTTTGGCATCGCTTTAAGTGCGCTTGTCCTTGCTAGTGGATTAACAACTGTTCCGATACCAGGGCACAATTCTACAAATACATCCACCCGTAATAAGCTGTTGTCGCTTTTTTCCAGTCAGGCTGCAATATCGACTCCTAGTTTTAAACCTACTGAGCTAGAAAAATCTGTTTTTGAACAAATTAATCAATATCGGGCTTCTAAAGGCCTACCAAAGTTGACCCTAAATCCAAGCATCACACGACAGGCAAGAATTCATAGTCAAAATATGGCTCGAGGTAAAACTCCATTTAGCCATCAGGGATTTGAAGGGCGAGTCAAAGCTGTCCCTATTCGCTATAACAGTGCAGCGGAAAATGTGGCTTTCAACCGGGGATATAGCGACCCCGCAGCCGAAGCTGTTACTGGTTGGATCGAAAGCCCCGGACATCTGAAGAATATTAAAGGAAATTACAACCTCACTGGAATTGGCGTTGCTACTAATAATCAAGGCGAAGTCTACCTGACGCAATTATTTTTTCACACTAGGTAGATTTAATTTTTGATATTTTTGCACAATAATAATGTAGTGTCTGACAAGACTTTTGTCTGCTGGACACTGCTATTATTTTTGAACATTTCATGACATTACAAGATTTTCAGGTGAGCGATCGCGACCTTAGTGATGCAGCCCTTGGACAATATTTAGAATCGACAGCGATCGCAGTTGATACAGAAACTATGGGATTATTACCCCAGCGCGATCGTTTGTGTCTCGTTCAATTGTGCAACCTAGAAGGAAAAGTCACCGCAATCCGCATCGCTAAAGGACAAACTGACGCCCCAAACTTAAAAAAACTTTTACAAGCCGCCAATGTCGTAAAAGTGTTTCACTTTGCTCGTTTTGACCTTGCTACTTTGCGAGCCTATTTGGGGATTCAAGTTCAGCCTGTTTTTTGCACCAAAATTGCTAGTAAGTTAGCCCGTACTTACACAAATCGCCACGGACTCAAAGATGTGGTGCAAGAGTTAGAACAAGTGGAACTCGATAAAAGCGCTCAAAGTTCTGATTGGGGTAACGCTGCTAATTTATCTGAAGCTCAATTGAGTTACGCCGCCAATGATGTGCGCTACTTACTTAGTGTGCAGCAAAAACTCACACAAATGCTCAAACGAGAAGAACGTTGGGAACTTGCTCAACAATGTTTTGAAGTTCTGCCAACAATAGTTTCTTTAGATTTGTTGCAATTTAAAGATTTGTTTGAACATTAATTCTGCCCTTTCAAGGTAGATAAAAATTCTCGACAATAAGTTTCTTTGTAATCTCTTATCTTTGTGCCCTCTGCACCTCTGTGGTAAAAAAAATACTTTATAAACCGCAGAGGCACAGAGGTCACAGACAGAAATAAAGAGCTTTGATGCATCAACTTGAAAGGGCTATTCCTAATTACAAGAAAATCACTAAATTAAAATTTTAGTGATTTATAGGTTGGGTAAGGGTGACGTTCAAGCTATGCCTAATGACTGATTTTTCAGGTCATTTTTTGCCTAAGATCCAACATTAGAATCATTTGGACTTGAAGAAGTTCTAGATTCATTAATGCCTTCTTTCAGGTCACTAGCTTTCTCTTGAATGCCTTCCTTGACGTTGCTAGCTCTTTCTTGAATGCCTTCCTTAAGGTTGCTAGCTCCTTCTTGAATGCCTTCCTTGAGGTCACTGACTCCCTTCTTAATACTTTCAGCGGGACTACTACCTCCCTTTGCCTGATTTTCTGCATGGTTTTGTAGCCGAGCTACGACATTGTAATCATCTGCACCAGGGGGGGTTTTTGATTCAATAATACCTTCGGTAGGACCGCCGATCGCTTTCCATGCCCCAAGACCACCTTTGAGTTGAGAAACATGCTCAAACCCACTGGAACGAAGTTGTTGTGCAGCTTGGGCAGTTTCTTCTTCATTCGCACCGTAAACATAAATATCACGGTTTTTATCCAAAGAAGCTGCTGCACGCTCTACCAATTCATCTATTGGCATGGGCATAGCTCCCATAATGTGACCTTCATTGTAAGTTCTGCGCTCGCGCACATCCAAAATTGTAAAGGCTGGTTCACCCCATTCCAAACGAGACTTCAGCGTATGAACATCAGATTGTGCTTGTATTGGTGGCTGTGGGGGAATTATGCCGCCTACTAAATTGTTATTCATAACTATTCCTCGCTGACGATATTAATAGCAATTTAGCGAACAAAATATCTTCAATTGCTCTTTCCATAGTATGAATATCTTTAAAGTCTCTCCTCAGATAGACTAATGATTTTCCATAATTTCTACCAATTAATCAATTGCAAAACCAGCCAATTAAGACTATAGGAAGATAATATTTATTATTTTAAATAATTAAATTATTACTTCAGTTAAACCTAATAAAATTCCTGTAGAGACGCAATTTATTGCGTCTGAAAAACCTCATTATTCAGAATTCAATATGAATTTTATACTGTTGTTGATTATTAAGCCTGGTTATCAAAATCTTCTGAATTCTGAATTCTGAATTCTGAATACTTACGAATTATGCATCTTTTCAATATCGGCGATCGCTAACAATAATGTGTCCTCAATCTTTTGCCGCACTTCTGGCACTAATGTATCGAGATTAGCATCTTTAAATTGCGCTTTAGCATTTACCTCAAATCCCAAATCTTCAGGTAATACCAATTCTCTATGAAGATGCGCCTAATTATTTTGGAATGTAGTCAATTAACCTCAGCGCCCCTTTGCGCTAACCTCAGCGTACCTTTGCGTTAAAAAATCTAATATTTAGCGCAGCCTCATAAAGAAACGGTATAAGCCAGCAACCTTTTGCCAAGATAGCCCTAGCTGTTGGCAAATTTGCACAAAACAAGAGCGAGAAACTGACTCACCGGCAAAAAATTTGGAAACTGGTTGGCGTGTAATCCCTAAAGCTGCTGCTAATTTATGCTGACTCCAAGTTTTGTCTGTTAAAGCTGTTTTTGCTGCCCTTATACCTTCTGGTGATGCTCTAAGTCCTTGGCTTGTCATACTAATTTATAATTAAAGCTCATCCATAAATACAGTTGATTTTAAAATATTGATTAGTGCATTTTTTCTATGTTTACTAATTCATTAAGTCCTTCTGTCGAGGAATTACGAATTACCCAGGGGTTTGCACTTGTTCAAGGGTATGAGGAATTACTAATGATTCTGCTCATAGTCTCAAGCTCAAACTTGTAGTATAGTATATGCTTAAGAGGATAACGACATGTAAATACACGTTGAGTCAATTTTTCCAGGTCTTCCTTAGCAGGTCATATCCCTTGGCTAAAGTACAGTTGAGTAGGTAATTTAGAATCTAGATTGGCTTATAGCTTGGTTTGTAAGCCTTGATAGAAACCTAATTAATCAGCCAGTGTGTTCCTTTACAAAGTTGCAGCGATCGCAGTTTTCTCTGGTGTTTCTTTGAGTTATTTGTGGTGATGGAGATAATCTTTAATCGCACTTATCTTACGTATATTGGGTTAAACCCTATACCATAAAAATTCAAAAATATACTAAAGTCATACAATACTTATACAATTTATAAGCATAATAATGGCTGAAGTTTTGATTGACTTCATGGAAAATTAACTGTAAACAAGTACTACAGTAGCGATCGCACTCAACAAAGATCAGCGTGAACATACATTCAACACAAATACCTAAAGCAAAACTGGCAAAACAGACAATTGCCCAACCAACAATAGGCAACAAGGCAGCATTATGACTATGGTTACCGATACTACTCCGAAAATTCTCATCGTCGATGACGACTTCGGCGTCCGAAATCTCGTCTATCGTTTTTTAAGTCGCAATTATCAAATAGAATCGGCAGCAGACGGTAAGACTGCCTTATCTTTGTTTGAGCAGTTCAACCCAGCCCTAGTGATTTTGGATTGGAATTTACCAGATGTTAATGGCTATAGCCTCTGTCAAGAAATGCAAAGTCGTACTAATGTTTTAGTGATGATACTGACTAGTAGGACTGATGAGGCTGATAAAATTAGGATATTAGCTGCTGGTGCCGATGATTTCATGACTAAACCGTTTAGTCTTGCAGAGGTTGAAGTCAGAGTAGAAGCTCTTTTGAGGCGGATACGCTACATCAACCCTTCCCCAACACAACGTATTGTCTTCAAGCAGCTAGTAATTAATCCAGAGGGTCGGGAGGTAACACTCAACGATAAACCTCTCGCCTTAACAGCCCTGGAATTTAATATCTTACATTTTTTAGCAAGCCATCCTGGTCAGGCTTGGAGTCGTCCACAGCTAATCCAAAAAATCTGGGGTTGTGACTACGTAGGAGATGGACGGGTAGTTGATGTACACATAGGTCAGCTTCGCAAGAAGATGGAAATCGATGCCAGTGTACCAGAGTTTATTAAAACTGTACGCGGCTATGGTTACAAGTTTGAAATACCTGAGGAAAATACTAATTTATAAACATTGGGCGTGGGGCATTGGGAGTAATGTTAGTGGTAGCCAAGTGTTTAGCCTGTGTTGAGTTACAAGTTCGCAGTTATTCTGTCCCTGCTCCCCATCTCCCTCAACTCCCTACTCCCCACTCCCTATGTTTATTGAAAGGATAGGTTTAGCGTAGAAAACTACTAATTAACCACAACAAAATAAAAGTCACCACCGTAGAGAACTGATTCGACCCCAGATTAATAAATGATATTTGTGGTAGCAACCAGCTAGCAACTAGTCCTCCGGTAATTAAACCAATTATTAAACTAACTAGGGTGAACAAAACTGCTCGCCCAAATTTGCCTTCCTTGCGATTGAGAAAGTAAATACCAATACTTACCCCAACCACTAACGCTAATTGTAAAACCTGGTCGCCTCCCTCTGGGTAAAACAGACTAATAGCGCTTAAACCAAGATACCAGGCTCCTGGTAAGAGGATATCAGCAGGCGTTGGCCGATCTAAGATTCGTTGCAGCCATGCAGGTGAATTATCGCGGGGGGTTTGAGTTTCTTTAGGAGGCGATTGTACTCGCAACTCTGGAAACCGGATACGTTCAGGAACTTTGATTTTACCTTCCTGGCGCATCCGTAGGCGATCCATTAAAATCGCATCGTAAGCAGCTTCAATCACTTCCAGATGCTTCGCATCGCCACTGTGTTGCTCGAATAGACGATTACGAGCATCCTGAATTTCATCGAAGGAAGCCTCTTCTGATACCCCAAGTTTTTCGTAGGGATTTTGATCGCTCATGGGAGTTTTTTAGTTCAGCCTCAGTCAGCGGCAGTCTATTGTCAAAGAAAAAACAAATTTAGGTTTTGTTTTAATCGAAACTATAACGTCTCGACTTATGTTTATGCTCTACCAGGATAGTAGCACGAGTTAGTTCGATCGACTTTAAGATTTAGACTACAGTCACTTTAACATATCAGCATAACTCCGTGTATACCCTCATGTCGTTGCCCAGTTCTGGCTCTAATCTAGAATTTGAACTGATAGTACCTAAAACGCATAGTTTTCATGAAAAAATTAACTTTACTGTTTCAGATTTGGCAACTTACTGTGCCCTGATAGAGTTTTTTTAATTATACTGACGATCGCTTGTGGTGTAGAACCGCATCTCGATTTAAAATTGAAACGTTTTAAGTTACCTATATTTGGGATAAAAAAGTATTTGAGTTTTACAAATCGCTGTGGCTGAGGTTTGAGCGTCTGTCTGGTAGGCATAAAATTGACAGTTATAATACCTGCACTTCATGCAGGGCTGGCTATGGCTTTCCAGAAGTTCTTCCTTCTCGTAGCCTATAATCCTGATTACAGTACTAAATTCTTTGAATAATCAGGATTTTCATGCCCTAGCTATGTAGATCCTGAATAAGTCCCAAAATGGCAACTGGGTTTTTACCCAACTTTCTTGTTAATCTTACGAATTTTTGTGCAAAGTGATGGTCATGGCTCCCGCCAAGGTTCTTGTAGTTGACGACGATCCTGCGGTTCGGAATTTAATCCAACGCTTCTTGATGAAGCAGAACTATCAGGTGGAGGCTGCCGAAGATGGAAAGACAGCCTTAACTCTATTTGAGCAATTTAACCCTGATTTGGTAATTCTTGATGTGAATTTACCAGATGTAATTGGGTTTAACCTCTGCCAAGAGATGCAAAGTCGTAATGGTGTTTTTGTTTTGATGTTGACTAGCCGTGCTGACGAAGCTGACAAAATTCGCGGTTTTTCTAAAGGTGCTGATGACTATCTCACCAAACCTTTTGGATTGGGAGAGCTAGAAGTCAGAGTGGGAGCGATTTTAAGGCGTCAGCGAGTCATAACTACTGCCGAGCAGAAACGCTTGGTATTTGAAAAACTGATGATTGATCCAGTACGACGGGAGGTAGCACTTAATAATCAACCAGTACCCTTAACTGCTCTGGAATTTGATTTATTGCATTTTTTAGCCAGTCATCCCGGTCGAGTTTGGCGGCGTGCAGAACTGATTCAAGAAGTGTGGGACTATGAATATGTCGGCGACCAGCGGGTTGTCGATGTACACATCGGTCAAATTCGCAAGAAGATTGAAATTGATGCTAGTCAGCCAGCATTAATTCAAACTGTACGTGGTGTAGGGTATAAGTTTGAATCTCCTGCTCACTCCCAACAGTTGGAAGCCAAGTCCTGAGTCTATAGTCTGGAGTTTTTTAACTTTTGAGCGAAACAATTTTAGATTTTGGATGAAATTTATACTCCTTTCAGAGCCACCAGGAGGAACTGCCCAAGGTTTAAGAAATTTGAGCAAACTGGTGTATCGTTTGTAGGGTAGCACAGCTAACTGTGCTACCCTACAAATGATCGATGTGTTGGAAAGATTGTTTGAATTAGTATAACCAAGGATCAGCTAATAGTTTTGGCAATACAAGAAACTATTGGAACCTTTTTTAGACCCGAATGTACTGTTGTTTTTGATTGTAATCTCACCCTACATAGACGATCGCTACTTCAGCTTAAAATCCATTAATGGGGCACGGCAAACCGTGCCCATACAGCTGGTGAGCCAGAATAACGCTCTTCATACCAGTACCTACGGGGTGTCTAGTAGATTAGCTGTTGTTGGTGAATCGATGCAGCGAATTTTTACTTAGGAATGATGAAACAAAGTTTCCAGATAGACTCGGGCAGCACGGCGATCGCTTTCTCCATTTTGCAGTAAAAACAATGATAGCGCCGCCGTCAATACTCTGTTTTCATCCCAATCAGGATGGGTTTCTAAGTAGTTCTTTAAGGATTCGTGAAGTGATTCAGGAATTTCTGTAAAAATACTAACCGTTGCTTTCATGAGATTTTCCTCCTATGAGGTCAATCAAGAGGGATAAGTTGCTTGTGGTGAAAGAGCTTTAGGCTATCTCACACAATCTTTCGCTTGCCCGACAATCTACGCTAACACCTCAGGTAATTTTAGACAGTTGATGTCAACGGTTGAACGGACTACAAAAGCAAGCCGAATCATTGTGCGCCAAGAGGGGGTAGGTTTGTCAATGCTGCGAAATGTTAAAAACGATTGTATAAAAAATAAATCAGCACGAAATAATCAGGTTTTCACCCCAATTTTCGTTACTTTACTTTACAAAAACTCAGTCCACAAACTTCCTGACCACTGTTAATTAACAATCCCCAGTAGATAGCCAGAAGCCCATTAGCTCGTATAACACCTGTGGAAAACTGTTAAAATCCCTGTGGAAACCCTGTGGAATTAGTGAGGAAAATTGCAGCCAATGATAAGAATTACAAAAATGTCACTAAACGATGACATTTAAGCTGATGAAATTAGTTTCCCAATCCCATTTATCCTCCTGGTTACCCTCGATACATCCCCAGGTATGGATTTTGGCGATTGGTAGATTTTTTTCCGAAGTTGGCACCGGCTTTACCCTGTTTTACGCTCCCATTTTTTTTGTCAACGAAGTAGGTTTATCTGCAACCGCCGTTGGCATAGCCTTAGCTAGCGCCTCGATTTCCGGCATTGTAGGGCGGGTTGTGGGTGGTTCTTTGGCTGATTCTCTTAAGTGGGGACGCCGCCGCACTTTGTTGCTGGCCACGGCGATTTTAGCAATTGCTTCTTTAGTTTTTGCTGCAACCAATAATTTCACTATTTTGGTAATCGCTAGCTTGATTCACGGCTTAGGGATAGGTTTCTATTGGCCGGCTGTTGAAGCTGTTATTGCTGACGCCAGCGTTATTGAGAATCGCCGCGAAACTTTTGCCATTACCCGATTAGCAGATAATCTGGGTTTAGCGATGGGAATTACGCTCGCAGGATTTTTGATCGGAATAATTGGGAGTTATCGCTGGCTATTTATTATTGATGCCATCTCTTTTTTAGTGTTTTTTGGCGTTATCTACGTGGGAATTGGTGAAACTGACAAACAAGAAATCGAGCATGAAAAAACACAATATTTTACTTCTTGGATGGCAGTATTTAGAGATAGTCGTTTCCTGGTCTACATCATAGCTAATATCTTTTTTACAATTTACATTTCCCAGATACATAGTATCCTGCCGCTTTACTTCAAAAACTTTGTCATCGAAAGTACTGACAAAGGATTTGCTGAAACGATCATTAGCAGAATATTTGCTTGGCATCTGGTGATAGCTATCATCTGTCAGTTGCCTGTTACCAGCGTCTTAAAACGTTTCTCTCACACACTCGCCCTCACTGTTTCCGCCATTCTTTGGGCAATTGGTTTTAGCCTCATTTGGGTAAGCGGCACTGCTGCATCTCATAATTTGGTTTGGGCAACATTGGCATTGGGAGTATTTGCTGTGGCCATTGTTTCTTATACCCCATCTGCCGGGTCTTTAGTTGCTGAGTTAGCCCCGGAAAATCAACGCGGTGTTTATTTTTCCATCAACGCTTTGTGCTGGGCTGTGGGATCTTTTATTGGTCATCCTTTGGGTGGATGGGCATTAGACCAACCTCGAATGATTGCCGATCGCTTTTGGTTAGGCTTTTCTTTCAGCGTGGCGATCGCTGTGGCAATTTTACAATACTTGAATCGAATTTTGGCTGATTCATCACCAAAATAGTGTTATGCTCGTACTTAGAAAGCTTCTCAGGAGTTAAATCACAGTGGTACGTTGATACAACAAACAGGCAAATCATTATCACTCGCTGCGATCGGGCTAAAAGTTCGATAAATATTGATTTTTGTTTGTTGTACTTATCTCAGGATTTACTGTGAATATTCCTTTCTCCTATCTCGAAAAAATTCGTGCTATCTATCCCAATATCTCTATTGACCATGTGGACTTTAACCAAGATGGGATGGTCAATGATGTGGTAATTGTTAATCATGAGATTGTGTGTCGCTTTGCCAAAGACGACTGGGGAAAACAAGTGCTTTCCCATGAAGCTAAGGTGTTGGAAGTGGTGCAAAAATATGTTGAACTGCGGGTTCCGTACTTTGAACACCTGGAAGAAGGCTTTGTGAGCTACAGATTTATTAAAGGTGAGCCGCTATCCCGTAACACCCTCCTCAAACTTAGTGAAGCATCACAAGCATGTGTTATCTCCCAACTAGCCAGATTTCATCAACAATTGCACAGCATCCCAAATGAAGTTTTAGTGAATGCTGGGGTGTCTTCTTCTGGTGCAGAACGTTCCCGTGAAGATTGGTTGCAGTTGTATGAGCAAGTTCAAGAAACTCTTTTTCCTCACTTATGGCGTCATCAGCAAACTTGGATACATGAACTTTTTGCGCCCATCATTACAGGTGAACTTGACCTCACTTACACACCCGTACTAATCGACGGCGATAAGGCAGTGTATCACATTCTCTTTGATCCAATATCAGAGACCATCAACGGCCTGATTGATTTTGGCACAGCTGGTTTAGGCGACCCGGCTTCTGATATTGCTGTGCAACTCGGCAATTACGGAGAAAGTATTGTACAGCGTATGGAAAGCGACTATCCGATGTTACCGAGTGTCATAGACCGGGCGCGTTTCTGGGTGGGAACACTTGAACTTCAATGGGCTTTAGCTGGCATAAAATTTAACGATATTTCATTATCGTTAGCGCATATTGGTTCTGCGAGAGAAATTCAACCTGTAGGTACAGGGATAAGTACAACATTTCATTAATTCGTAGCGAATTCTCTGCGTACCTTTGCGCTTACCTCTGCCCTCCTACCCTACGGGAAGGCGTTCGCGTAGCGTCTCGTAGAGAAGCGCCTATGCGTTTAAATTTCAACCCTCAATTCGCTACGATTTTACGCAAAGCTGTACTAAGTTAATTCTCTTTCCTACACAGACTATCGGCGACGTTCTTGGAGCTTACGATACACCGATTTTAAATCAACTTGATGATGAGCTAGAGCTACCAAAGTATGATATAGCAAATCGGCGACTTCACCAGCGATCGCCTCTGGTTCATCATCCTTAAAAGCCATTACCACCTCAGCGGTTTCCTCACCGATCTTTTTTAATATTTTGTTATCACCACCTGCTAATAACTTGCAGGTATAAGAACTTTCAATTGGATTGTCGCGGCGATCGCATATTGTTTGAAATAATTGTGACAATGTATCCCCTGGTGGAGGAGCTATTTTTCCTTCTATTTGGTGAAAGCAACTCCGTTCTCCTGTGTGGCAAGCAATATCTCCTATTTGCTCCACCCCGACGAGCAACGCATCACTATCACAGTCATAACGGATACTCCGCACTTTTTGGATATGCCCAGAAGTCGCTCCCTTATGCCAGAACTCTTGGCGAGAACGACTCCAAAACCAGGTTTCTTGTGTTTCCAAAGTCTTTTGTAACGACTCCTGATTCATCCACGCCATCATCAGGACAGTGCCATCCAAATAGTCTTGGACAATTGCAGGCACTAAACCCCGTTCATCGTAGCGAATTTCCTCAACAGGAATGGCGTAATGTAGGGAATGCGAATCGTTAGAATACATACCAGATAGTCTGCTCTAATGAGAATAATTCATGGATTCACGATACCATTCTAAATAGGGCAGGTGGTATGTTTTTTTGAATTCAGCTGTCTTAATCTAGCTCTAAACAACAGCATTTCGTTCCATAGCAGAGTGCATCTTTACAGCACTCAAGGCGACTTGATGAGCTTTTGAAGCTTCACCATACCAATGAATCGCCGAGTTAAACGCTGCCCGGTATAGATCCTGGTATGCCTCAGATAATCGAGTTTGAATATCTAAAGGCAAGTCTTCATTAGACTTGTATAACATATTATTATTTTTTGGTTCCGCTAATTTTATAGGATAGAAGTTCTAAGCAGCTTTTGACCCTATCCTAAGATAGAGCTTTTTATTGCCCACTGTTAGGAGAGAACCTTGGTAAATACCCCGATTAAAACAACAAAATCACAAGAAGTCTTTGCGGCTGCTCAAAACCTGATGCCAGGAGGAGTCAGTTCTCCAGTTCGTGCTTTTAAATCTGTAGGCGGACAACCCATCGTTTTCGATCGCGTTAAAGACGCGTATATTTGGGATGTAGATGGCAACCAGTACATAGACTATGTAGGCACCTGGGGCCCGGCTATTTGCGGTCATGCTCACCCCGAAGTCATCGCCGCATTGCATGAAGCCCTAGACAAAGGCACTAGTTTCGGTGCCCCTTCAGTACTAGAAAATGTCCTGGCAGAAATGGTCATTGATGCCGTTCCCAGCATCGAAATGGTCAGATTTGTTAACTCTGGAACTGAAGCCTGTATGGGAGTTTTGCGGGTGATGCGGGCTTTCACCAACCGAGAAAAAATCATCAAGTTTGAAGGCTGCTACCACGGACACGCTGATTCATTTTTAGTGAAGGCGGGTTCTGGTGTTGCCACACTTGGTTTACCAGACTCGCCAGGAGTACCGAAATCTGCAACTAGCGGCACTCTCACGGCGCCTTACAATGACCTAGAAGCCGTGAAAGCCTTGTTTGAAGAAAACAAAGATGAAATTGCTGGTGTCATTCTTGAGCCAGTAGTCGGTAATGCTGGGTTTATTGCGCCTGATGCTGGTTTCCTGGAAGGATTACGCGAACTTACTCACGAGTATGGGGCGTTGTTGGTGTTTGACGAAGTAATGACGGGCTTCCGCATTGCTTACGGTGGCGCTCAAGAAAAGTTTGGCGTAACTCCCGATTTAACAACTTTGGGCAAGGTGATTGGCGGCGGTTTGCCTGTGGGAGCCTATGGTGGTCGTCGGGATATCATGTCATTGATTGCCCCCGCTGGCCCCGTATATCAAGCCGGGACTCTTTCAGGTAATCCCCTAGCCATGACTGCTGGGATTAAGACTTTGGAATTACTGCAAAAACCCGGTACTTACGAGTATCTTGACCGAATCACTAAGAAGCTGGCAGATGGTTTGCTACAAGTAGCTAAAGAAACTGGTCATGCGGTCTGTGGTGGTCAAATCAGCGCGATGTTCGGCTTATTCTTTACTTCTGGCCCAGTTCACAACTACGAAGATGCGAAAAAGTCTGATACAGGTAAGTTCGGACGTTTCCATCGCGCTATGTTAGAGCGCGGTATTTACTTAGCACCTTCTCAATATGAGGCTGGGTTTACGTCTTTGGCTCACACCGAGGAAGATATTGAACAGACTTTAGCAGCTGCGCGGGATGTATTGTCTAATTTATGACAATCAAACTGTTAGTTACTGAGTTAAAACAACGGCTATAACGTTGCTCATTTAAGACCTATCACTCAGCAATCAGAGTGGCGGCTTTCGACCATTGGGGTTTGAGTCGCCGCTCTGAACTTTGATAACTTTGCACTATTGAGCAGTTACAAATTCTAAAATCATACAAATAAACTCGTAGAGAACGATGTTTACTACGAGAAATATATATTTATCAGAGTTTCTGCTAAATAGTATTACAATTTGTACCCCTACCCAAAAATTACAAGTCAGGAGGTAAAATCACGTTATCAATGGCGTGGATTACACCATTGCTGGCTGTGATGTCAGCTTGAGTGACTTTAGCATCATTGACAGTCACACCATTAGCAGGATCGACTTTAACGTTAATTGCCCCACCTTCAAGGCTTTTAACTTCACCAGACTTCAAATCAGTAGACAATATCTTACCAGGCACAACATGGTAAGTTAAGAGCTTGAGTAACACTTCTTTGTTCTCTGGCTTCAACAAATCTCGCACAGCGTCCGCTGGCAATTTTGCAAAGGCTGCATCTGTGGGCGCAAAAATCGTCAAGTTGTCTTTGCCTTGTAAAGCTTCAGTCAATCCAGCTGCTTTCAAAGCCTTGGTTAAGGTTGTAAAAGAGGCGTTTGATTCTGCCAAGGCTAACAAATTTTTGCCTTGAGTTTCGCTTGTCCCAGCTGGTGGTGGAGTTGCAGGTAAGGTAGATGGTGTTTCTGTGGGTGGTGTGGTGGGTTGAGTTTCAGGGGTAGAAGGTGTGGTGCTACCACCACGGTTGTAGGGAGGCTCGTTAAAAATACTTGGTCTGGGATTTAACACCCCACCCCCACTGCTTTGGGCTACTTGTTGGCCTTTGGTATTGCCCTTTTCTACTTCTGAAACAGCCTTAGCCGGTGTGTACTGAGCGTTTGTTTGAAGACCTTGACCTCGGTTATAAGGGGCTTCGTTGAAAATACTGGGGTTAGGATTTAATACCTCTTTGGCATCAGATGGTAGAGTAATCAGAAGACTGAAACTACTCAATCCCGCTATCCCTGCCAACGTTGTCAGTAATTTGCTGTAATTTGTCTTCATAAATTTTGTTTGTCTTTTTTGTTCACAGGTTACATAAAGATTTATAACATTTTGCTATGCACAAAATCTAACGCAAGAGGGAAGTAGGATTTTTATCGGGAAATACTTGGTGCTAGTGAGGTTAAATATCAAACTTGGCTTAGAGATGATAAGTATTAAATATATCTAGCATATTATATTTAATGTAAATTGAGTAGATTTTATTCTTCACACTCAAAGGAGTTGAAAAGCTTTAACTGGTGTAGTGCAAATTCTCAAAAAGTATGAAAATCTCACATTTAAAAGCGATCGCTAACGATAACATCCGACAATTGACATCTAATATTTTTAGGTAATTTATGGTCAGTTAAAAAATTACGTTAAGAAAAGAGCGATCGCCAAAAATCGTGTAGCTTATGATACCTTGTACACCACATTCCTTTAACCAGCAGAGATCGTATATTGTTGATGTATATTCAGCATTTAGTAAATGCATAGTTGAACTTCTGAGTTAAATACTCTATTTAACTCAGAAGTTCAAGAAATTGTGTAGCGATCGCCTTTAACGAAGGTAAAATTTTTTATGCGAACAAGAAAGACAGGCACGCAGAAAATTGTCGCTATTAGTGCTTAAAAATTTTTTAAATTTAGAAATTGGACAAGTTTATGGTTGTATCAAAAAAGCTTTTTGCCCATCTTAAGATTCACCGTCAAATTTCTGTTATTGCTTGCACTATTGCTACTGTAATCCTTGGTGTTGAATTTAGTCTCACCGGGCAATCAGCCCATGCTCAGGTTGCCACCCTCAATTGTGTAGGGACAGAGAATGTTACTTACAGTCCCTCTCTGACATTAAATCCCAAGCCAACTAATATCAACATAAACGGTCAATTTCAGATATGCAATGGTGATGCTCAAATTATTGGAGGATACTACAGTAATATCATTCAATCTCCTAACTCATCATGTGTTCAACTAACTTCATTTCCCACCAACTTTACATATTTTTGGAGTGATGGGACAACGAGTATTGTATCTTTCGGTGCTGAAGTTGTAACTGGAGGTGTAGGTGTGATAAGTGTAACATCTCCTGGATACGTTACTTCTGGACGGTATCAAGGTAGCCAGGTAGTAAAAACTCTTACTCTTGTCGCATCACAATTAACAGGATGTGTAACTACTGGTATTGCTCAATCCACCGGTGTGGTAACACTGACTTTTGCAAATTTATAAGATTTTAGAAAGCTCGCTCTTAAGAGAGTTCCAAAAATAAAATCTAGAGTCAACTCTATATGAGAATAATAATTATTCTTATCTTATATAGACAAATGAAGTGAGAGGCTGTTAACACCAGTCTCTTCCTTCAGAAGTATTAAAAAAGAACTCAGAATTCAGAATTCAGAATTCAGAATGCAATCAGTGGGGGAGCAAAAACGCCGTTTATTCAGACGCCAGTCGCACAGAATTCAATTCTGTTAGCGGATAGCTAAGATTTAGCCCATTCTGATGACTGACGCCTCTATTCTTTCTTGTTAAAAATAACTCTCACCTGAGAATTCTGATTTATAAGTTAGCGATCGCTATCCTGTTTGATAAGGGTGGCTTTGCTGTATACACTGAAGTTAGTTTATTTATATACAACAAATTAATTTATTTAATTATTTGATATCTATATTTTAATAAATCATATATTTTTGCTAAAAATCAAGCAATTAGTGAAATAGATAACTAAGTAACAACTTCTTTCCTACTCAAATAATACCTAAATTTTTTTAATAAACCGTAAAGAACGCAAAGCAAGAGATAACTAATGTTATGGCAGGAAAGGAGTAATACCAATAAAATTTACTTAAACTAAAGATACAATTGTAAAGTTAAGAAGTTAATCAGTAGTTATAAGGTATGAATTATGCTAGAATTATACCAGTGGGAACTATCGCAATACTCAGAAAAAGTGCGGCTAATTTTAGATTTTAAAGGATTAGATTACCGCAAAATAGAGGTTACGCCTGGGATTGGACAGGTAGAATTGTTCCGGCTGACTGGTCAAAGACAAGTTCCAGTATTAAAGGATGGTAATAGATATATTGTAGATTCTACGGAGATTGCTAAGTATTTAGACTTAGAGTATCCCGATCGCCCGATAATACCACAAGATGCCAAAAAACGAGGTTTAACTTTATTAATAGAAGAATGGGCGGATGAGTCCATCGGAATCAAAGGCCGCAAAGCGCTATTTGCCGCCATCAGTCAAGATCAAAATTTCCGCAAGTCTTTATTACCCACTTCAACACCAGATATATTTAAAAGCCTAGTTGAAGGAGTACCCAGCGACTTGCTGACCCTGTTTGGTATTGGGGTAGGTTATAGTCCAGAGGTAATACAGTCAGCGATCGCATCCTTAAAACAAGACTTGGAAGCCTTAACATTATTATTGGCGGATAGTCCTTATTTAACAGGAGATGAGCCGACTTTAGCTGACTTAGCAGTGGCAGGTTTATCGATATTGCTGAAATTCCCCGATGGTCCTTATCTAGATTTACCAGCATCTATCAGAGGAAAAGGACTGCCAATATTAGCCGAGAATCCTGATTATGCAGCATTTTTTAGTTGGCGCGATCGCCTTTACGCCCAATTTCGCAAACCTTTAATTAGCACCACTCCACCATCGGGAAGTGCGCCAACTTCGATTCAGATTGATTAAGTAATAGGGAGTTAGGAGTGAAGAGTGAGGAGTTAGGAGTGAGGTATTAGAAAGTCTGAACTGATAAATTCTCAATTTTGAACTCTAAATTTCTAACTCTTAACTCCTAACTCCTAACTCAGCACTCCCTGTTTGACTAATGACAAATGACCAATGACAAATCAGATGAATTCGGGACAGCCATTAGGTTCGGTTATTCAAGGTTCTCTGACTGAAGGGTTAGAAGTGCGATTGCATCCTGACATTTCTGTGGAAGATATGCGGGTGGGTAAATTTCTCGTTGTCCAAGGGATGCGATCGCGTTTTTTTTGTATGCTGACAGATGTGGCACTAGGAGCTGCGAATGCCCGAATTATTGCTAATCCCCCTAGTTGGGAAGACACTTTTTTACGAGATGTTTTAGCGGGAAGCGGTACATACGGAACTATCAACCTCGCGCCGATGTTGATGTTTACTCCCGAAGCAGAAGAATCTTTTTCCCCCACAAATGGCAAATCGGCAAATCCTTTCCTGCCATCGGTGACAGGTTTGGCTTCATTTGTGCCACAAACCAGCACGACGATGGAATTATTGCCTGTTAAAACTATTCCTAGCCACTTTAGTCAAGTTTACGAAGCCAGCGTTGATGATTTTCGCCGGGTGTTTGGTTGGGAAGATGATCCCCAAAGGCGGAATTTCTCCATCGGCAAACCTCTGGACATGGATGTGCCGGTTTGCATTGATTTGAATCGCTTCGTTGAACGTAGTAATGGGGTTTTCGGAAAATCTGGTACTGGGAAATCTTTTTTAACACGTTTACTTTTAGCCGGGGTTATCCGTAAAAGTGCGGCAGTCAATTTGATTTTTGATATGCACTCAGAGTATGGCTGGGAAGCTGTTGCAGAAGGTAAAAATGTCAATACCGTTAAAGGCTTAAAGCAATTATTTCCCAGTAAAGTCGAAGTTTACACCCTCGACCCAGAATCCACAAAACGCCGGGGTGTACGTGATGCTCAAGAACTTTATCTGAGTTATGAGCAAATTGAAGTTGAAGATATTAAGTTATGTAGTCGAGATTTAGGACTTTCTGACGCAGCCTTAGATAACGCCAATATTCTGTATAGCGAATTTGGCAAGTCTTGGATTGTGCAGTTGTTAAATATGAGTAACGAAGAAATCGAGATGTTCTGCGACGAGAAGCGCGGACACAAAGGCTCGATTATGGCATTGCAGCGCAAACTCTTGCGGATGGACAGTTTGAAGTACATGCGAGCGGTTTGCCCGCAAAATTATATTAGTAAAATTGTCCAGTGCCTGGAATCTGGGAAGAATGTTGTGATAGAATTTGGTTCCCAGTCTAATATGCTCTCTTATATGTTGGTGACCAATATGATTACCAGACGTATCCACGAGCATTATGTTAAGAAGGCAGATAAATTCCTCCAAAGCAAAAATCCTAGCGATCGCCCGACGCCATTGATGATTACCATTGAAGAAGCCCACCGTTTCCTAGACCCGGCAGTGGTACAAAGTACTATCTTTGGAACTATTGCCCGCGAGTTGCGGAAATACTTTGTCACACTTTTGGTAGTCGATCAACGCCCGTCGGGAATAGATAATGAAGTTATGTCCCAAATTGGGACTCGCATTACCGCTCTGCTGAACGATGAAAAAGACATTGACGCGATTTTTACGGGTGTATCTGGTGGTGGCGGACTCCGATCTGTGTTAGCAAAGTTAGACTCTAAGCAACAAGCCTTAATTTTGGGTCACGCTGTTCCTATGCCAGTAGTGGTGCGTACCCGTCCTTACGACGCAGCTTTCTACGAAGAAATTGGTGACCCAGCCTGGGAAGAAAAACCTGACGCAGAAGTATTCGCCGCTGCTGAACTAGCGAAAGCTGACTTGGGATTTTAGTCATTGGTCATTGGTCATTAGTCATTAGCCATTGGTCATTGATTATTCTCCGCGTCCCCGCGTCTCCCCCATCCCGCCATCTCCCCATCTCCCCATCTCCCTATGCCCCAATTCGTAACATCCCTCCATTCCTAGAGCAAATTAAGTTCGGTTATCCGGCTAATTTTTAGCAACAGAAGAGGGGTTTTTGGCGTCACTATAGATGTAGTCAGTAATTTCAAGGAAGTTTAAAATTTTTTTTGGCAAACCGACGATTTTGAATTATAATTACAAGCTTTATCTTAAGATACTTTACTATCCGACTGATTTATCGTATTATAAAGCTAAGTAAAACTCATATCGACTTCGGATTTTTCAGTTACTGCCAGTAACTGGCTAAGAGAAGAATTCTCAAAAACGACCCAGCATGTTTATAAAAGATTGAAAAATTTAGGGAAGGTAGGGGGAACCTATCTGAGGGGCTTACCGTCTTCAAAACGGCTTTATCAATTGATTCCATTGCTTTTGGTAGCTCCCAGTGTTCCGTGATATATATACTACCTTTCTCAATTAAGTTTAGTAAGAAAAAATACATTATGTTTACGGAGTAGAGGACAACGCACCAATGCCTACTGTCAATATCCAAACGGAAAACCTCAATACCAAATTCACGGCTGATATGGTGCGAACCTATCTGCGAGAAATTGGTCGTGTACCACTGCTAACCCGTGAACAAGAGATTGTCTATGGGAAGCAGGTGCAACAAATGATGACGCTGATCGACGCTAAGGAAGCCTTGGCGAAGAAACTGCACCGAGAACCGAGTTTACCAGAGTGGGCTGACCACGTTCACCAATCAGAAACCGAGGTGAAACAAACGGTAGCTCAAGGTAAGCGGGCCAAGCAAAAAATGATTGAAGCGAATTTGCGCTTGGTGGTGGCGATCGCTAAGAAGTACCAAAAGCGAAACATGGAGTTTCTGGATTTGATCCAGGAAGGAACACTAGGACTAGAACGGGGTGTAGAGAAATTTGACCCAACCAGGGGTTATAAGTTCTCAACCTACGCCTACTGGTGGATTCGCCAAGCGATTACACGTGCGATCGCCCAACAAGGTCGTACTATCCGCTTACCGATTCACATCACCGAGAAACTCAACAAAATCAAAAAAGTGCAGCGCGAGTTGGCTCAAACCTTAGGGCGATCGCCTACTCCAGCGGAAATTGCCAAAGAACTGGAACTAGAACCTGCTCAGATCCGCGAGTATCTGAATATGGCGCGTCAACCAGTGTCTTTGGATGTACGAGTCGGCGATAACCAAGATACTGAGTTGCAAGAAATGCTCGAAGACGACGGCCCGTCACCAGAGTATTACACCAACCAAGAGTTCTTGCGCCAAGATTTGAACAACTTGTTAGCAGAACTAACCCCCCAACAGCGGGAAGTTTTAGCCTTACGTTTTGGTTTAGAAGATGGTAACGAAATGTCATTGGCGAAAGTGGGTGAGAGATTAAATCTCAGCCGTGAACGCGTCCGCCAGTTAGAGCATCAAGCTTTGGCTCATCTGCGTCGCCGTCGCGCCAATGTCAAAGAATACATTGCTAGCTAAAATTAGAGACGCGAAAATTAGCGTCTCTACACCACCTTGGTGAAGCGCCTCCTGAATTCAGGGGGCGATTTTTTTATTGACGCGGGGATGAGTGAGGGAGATGAGAGAGATGAGGGAGATGAGGGAGATGGGGGAGATGGGGAGAAATAATCAATTGACCTCTTGCATAAATAATTTTTTATCTCACGCAGAGGCGCAGAGGCGCAGAGGCGCTCCAGAAGAGAAGGCAAAGAAGGACTTTTGCAAGAGGTCTAATGGCTAATGATAAATGACAAATGCTCCATAATTCCTCAACCAACAGTCATCAGTCATCAGCGATCGGGAGATATCAATATTAATTGAGAGTATTAAATTCGTAATTAACTTCACCCAATGGAATGAATCTGCTGGATGAATCATAAATCTCTAACAGATGGTAATCTAAGATTGTTCAACTAAACTAAATAAAAACTTTAGTTTTCGAGAGTTTTGTTTTTCGGACAATAGAAATTAAGTCATTAGCAATCAAGACTTGGTTATGATTTAAGTAAGTTCTAGAAAACTAAGTTAACTTTTTAACAGGAGAAGTAGGGTGCTTAACAACTTTCATCGGTTATTATCCCCCCTTCAGTGGGGAATTTCCCTTACGGGCTTAGGCTTACTTCTCGGTTTGGGCTTTATTGGCAAGCAGACTGAAGTTGTCTCAGTTAAAAATGCTCCATTCTCATCGGCTCAGATTCAGAAAAGCTCCGAAACTTCTCTTTTGTCAAAACTCAGACAAATTCGAGAGCAGAGAAGTCAACTGCAAACAGCTTCTGGGGAAAGAGATATTTTGGGAGATAAGAACCCAAAAACAGGATCTACAACCACAGCGTTGGTTCCAGATGTTCAGATTGCCGCCACAAAAGGGGTAGAAGTTTTACCAAGAGCGAATTTTCCGGCCAAAGATGGGATTTATCTTTATGGTCAATCGCCAAAAGCAAACGAACTTGGTCAAGCTTACATCATATTTCAGAAACAGCGGGACAGGGTGACTGGTGCTTTGTATATGCCCCACTCAGAGTTTAATTGTTTTCAGGGTACACTTGACCAGTCGGGAGAGTTGGCGATGACGGTTAGGGCTTCATCGAATGAAGGCAGCACTGAAGAGTCTAATCAGGTGGCTACAAGCAATAGATTGCCTAAGGTTGGTGAAGATGAGTTAAGCACTTATGCTTACTCAGTAGCTTTGCAAGACTTTCATCGGTTAAATTCCATTAGTGGTAGCGATCGCCAGATCTTACAAATGTGTAAATCATCTTTTAGTTAATACTCAATTCCTGGTTGCGCTTTCACACCTTGATCTCGAAAAGGATGCTTCACTAAGGTCATCTCTGTGACTAAATCAGCACGTTCGATTAATGCAGGTGGTGCCCCTCGCCCTGTGAGAATAACGTGTTTGTTAGCTGGTTTTTCTGCCAAACCCGCTAAAACTTCTTCTACTTCTAAATAAGCCATTTTGAGAGCGATATTGATTTCATCTAATAGCACGAGATGAAAGTCTGGGTTACGGATGTATTCTAATGATTTTTGCCATGCGGCGCTAGCTTTGTCAAGGTCGCGATCGCGGTCTTGAGTTTCCCAGGTAAAGCCTTCGCCCATTGCGTGAAATTCTAACTGGTCTTGCCAATAACTGAAAACTCTTTTTTCGGAAGGTTCCCAGCTACCTTTGATGAATTGGACGATCGCTACTTTATACCCGTGACCGAGCGATCGTAAGACCATCCCCAAAGCCGCAGTAGTTTTACCCTTACCATTACCAGTATTGACAATAATTAACCCTTTCTCTGGTACAGCTTCTGCTATGCGCTTGTCTTGCACTTCTTTGCGTCGCTGCATCTTTTTGCGATACTGTTCATCAGTTAGAGATGAGGACATGACTTGATCGATCAAGCGCTCAATCTGTTGGTCTGGGTTCAATTCTTGTGGTGTATCGTTTTTCATTAACCTTGTGTACAAATAACTGTTAAAACTGTCGAGAATGAGCCAAAACTATGTCGAGCCTCTAATTTTACTAAATCAGACGATTGGACATGTCCAGTAAGATTTCACGCAAAAATATTGATATTGTGTTAGATTTTTTTACATGTATGAGAAATAAGTATGCAAAAGTATATGATATACGAATTAAAGTTATAATTTGAGTTCAATATTACTATTTTTAATAATTTAATTAAGTTGATTCAAGTACTTTTCAGAACAAATTATATCTTTTAACTTCCAGCCCATTTGGTTGCAATAAATCTATCAAGGTTTGAAAGTCAAGCGCGATCGTACCAGGTTAATTTTCATCAATGCTAAATTCAAGTTGATATTATACCATTGACAAAAATGTTTGCAATATAAATTGGCTGTAGATTTCTACCAACTTATTTGCAACATGAATTTTCTAGAATGGTATGTGCAAAGCCCATTGGCATTATTCCACCCGCAAAGCTAAGCTTTTGATCCCAAAAGCCTAGACAAAAAGTAGCTGATAGCTGGATTTAGAATTGATAGACAAAAATACTTAAATCCATTTACACTCAAGTTAAGAGTGTATTTAACAATAAGGTATAAATGACAGCAAATAAAAAATATACTTCGACTAGTCCCCTGGACTTCCTCGAATTGGACACAGCATCTGTATTGACAGATGAACAGGAAATTATCAATAAATTCCAACCCATCCAAAAATACAAAGATGATTGCAACTGTTCCTTCAACATTGGCATCAAACCCTTGTATCTTGATAATGAGATTAGCATCCTCACAACTTTTCTGCAAAACTTTATTGATGCCTTGCCAAAAGCCTGGGAGTTAGGTTTGCAAAGATGGCCATCTTTTAATCAAACGCCTCTGCAAAGTCAGTTAAACCAAATAGGTGCTGCAAAAACTCCGCGTTTGATGCGTGTTGATTTTACATCCATAGCAGGGACACCCCAAATATTTGAAATCGAACATAATCCCAGCGGCTTGGGAATTATTACTGTTTTTCAGAAAGTATGGGGTTGTGAATCGACCCTAGCTCAGCAGTATCGTAACCACATCTGTGACAATATTCATGTTCTCTTGACTCAAAAAGATTTAGATTATTACGATGCCCGCTTTTTTATGCAGGAAATGTCTGGTAACCCGGATCGAGTGCATCTATTGGATGAATTAAAGCCCGAATTTTTTCAGCAAAATAAACTTCATGTTCACCGCTACTTTGACCCTTGGAAAATAGAAGCCGAAGCAGAGTCACCCTTAAAAGCTAATCTAGAGTTGCTTTTGCAATATTGGGTAGAAGGTCGAATAGAGATAGAACCTCATCCCGATATATTAATGTCTAAATTAGGATTAGCTTCCATTTTTAGCGAAACTAATATATGGGAACAGGCAGGGTTAAATCTTGAAATTGCTCAAACAATTATTCCAGAAATCAAATTGCTGTCTGAAGTTAACGAAGAAATTCCTGAACGTCAAAAATCTGTTCTCAAAGTGTTAACACCAGACCAGTCTTATGGCTCCAGAGGTGTTACAGTTGGGTCTTATCAAAGAGCGCAAAAATGGATCAATTTAGTGCGTGAACTTCGTGCAAATCATACCCTTACCGTACTCCAGCGTCAGATTGAACACCAAAAAGTAACCTTACCCTTCATTGATGATTCCGACGCCATCCAAGAACAAAAGTTAGATGTTCTCTACCGTGCTTTCTTCTTGCGAACTGACACAGGCTTAACTTTTGCCGGCGGCTACTACGTAGGGTGTGCAGCGAATACTAAGGGTGGAAAAGTCTCCGGTGTCAGCGGGGTGCGCGGACCAATTTTTAAGTGAGTGGGGAGATGGGGAGATGGGGAGATGGGGGAAATTTTCAGCCTAGCACCCACCCTTCCCATATTCCCAATGCCCCATGTCCTATTAAATAGACTTGTGATCGTCATTTCTTCGATGCTACCGTCTACAAGGTGATAGAGGATTTGAAGGGACTAATTAACGATGAAGTGTAGACACAAAGTAGCTTATAGTTTGACATCGCTGTTCGGTCTCAATTTAATATTTAGCTTAGTTGCACTTGATGGGGCAAAGGCTACACCACCGAGAACCCCAGATAAAAGTGTCAATTGCGAAATTTTAGTTGTGGGTGGTGGACTATCTGGCGTCGCCACGGCTTACGAGGGGTTACTCGCAGGACGAACGGTTTGTCTGACGGAAATTACCGACTGGCTGGGAGGACAAATTTCTGCTCAAGGGACATCTGCGTTAGATGAACGCCCAACCCAACGGGCGAAGCAATTCTATTCTCGCGGTTATTTGGATTTGCGAAACCGCATTGAGCGTAAATACGGTAAACTTAATCCCGGTGATTGCTGGGTAAGTGACTCTTGCTTTCTTCCCCGTGATGCTCATAGCATTTTGGCTCAGATGCTCAAAGATGCCGAAAAGCAGGGTAAAGGAAAGCTGCAATGGTTTCCCAACACCGTAATTAAGGATTTGGAAATTGGTGCTGATGGTAAATTAATTAATAGTGCGATCGCTATCCAACATCAACCAGCAAAAGGCGCACCAGTCCTCAACACTTTTACGTTATCTCAAGTTATCGAAGACGCCTATCGCTACGATAACTCGTCTCGATTCACCAAAACTATTCTGCGTTTCATCCCCAAAACTGTTAAAGGAGATGCTCCTAAATGGTACGTTGTAGACGCCAGTGAAACCGGGGAAATTATCGCCCTGGCTGATGTCCCCTACCGCTTAGGCATTGATGCCCGTTCTTACCTAGAACCTTCTGCTTCCAGCACCACCAACGATCCTTATTGCCCTCAAGGCTTTACTTACACCTTTGCAATGGAGGCGACTAAGGAACCACAACCCCAGGCAATGCCGCCATTTTATTTACAATACTCGCCATATTTCAGCTATGAATTAAGCCGACTGGCTAATTTTGACTTAGTTTTCACCTACCGTCGCATTTGGAGTCCCAAGAAAGGGCAACCAACAAAATTCGGTGGTGTAAGTTTTAATGCGGCGACACCAGGGGATATCTCCATGCAAAACTGGACTTGGGGTAACGACTACCGCCCTGGAACAGCCAAGGATAACTTAATTTATACTCGCCAACAGTTACAAGGTACTGGACAGTTAAAACCAGGAGGTTGGATGGGAGGACTGCGGACAGAAACCCTCCGCAACGGTGAGGAAAATGCCCTATCTTACTATTACTGGCTGGTGGCTGGGACTACAGATTCTCAACTAGGAGAAGGTGTCAAGCAGCAACGAACTAATAACCGCTTTGTTGCAGGGCTAAATTCGCCAATGGGCACAGCGCATGGCTTATCGAAATATCCCTATATGCGAGAAGGACGCCGCATCATTGGCCGCCCTAGCTGGGGACAACCAGGAGGCTTTACTATTTGGGAAATTGATATTTCTCGGCGAAATTACAATGACGAATATTACCGCAAGACTCTGCCAGCAGATATGTATCGGCAGTTAACAGCCGCACTCGCAGGATTAGAAGCGACATCTGTAATTGCTGGTGAAATTTCACCAGATAAAGTAATGCGCCGGACTCGTTCTACCATCTTCCCCGACGCTGTGGGTATTGGTCACTACGCCATAGATTTCCATCCTTGCATGACGAACAGTCCCCCAGAAGCCCCTGGTAACACAGAACGTGCAGGTGAAAGACGCGGTGCGGGTCAAGCTTATCCCTTCCAAATTGCCCTGAGGGCGATGATTCCCCAGAAAATTGACAATTTGCTGGTAGGAGGTAAAAGCATCGGTACTAGTCATATTGCCGCCGCTGCTTATCGAGTACATTCCTTTGAATGGTCGGCTGGCGCAGCTGCGGGAACCGTTGCTAGTTTTGCCATCAAAAATGCGATCGCACCTTACCAATTAGTCGATGACTTACCCAAACCAGAACCACAGCTAGAAGCACTCAAACGGTTGTTGGAAAAAAATGGTAATCCCACCGCCTTTCCTGATACATCCATTTTTAACCAAAACTGGGATGATTGGCGGTAGGGGATTGGGGAATGGGTGTTGACTGTTGACTGAGGAGTTATTATTCCCCCATCTCCCCATTCCCCACTCCCCAGACAATGCACTAAACTAGTTACTTTTGACATCCTCACTGTAGCTTTAGCCACGGTGATTCCAAAGATCGCTCTTTGGGCTTCCTCTTTCCACGACTCGGCTTACATTGAAGAGTTTCCCCACCAATGCAGAGGTCGATGTCTCCAGAGGCGTTAAGCGTTCCCGTGTGCCCCACGGTACGAAGTCCAAGCTCAAGTATGTTCCGAGCGGCATTCCAGTCTCTGTCTAACACAAACCTGCAATGATGACATTTATGAGTTCTTGTACTCAAAGACTTCTTGACAACTTCCCCGCAGTTAGAGCAGTTTTGGCTAGTGTAGTGAGGTGGAACAGCAACAGTCGCCACACCAAACACTTTGCCAAAATACTCCAACCAATCTCGGAAAGCCGACCACGCAGCGTCAGAGATAGACTTGGACAGTTTTCTATTCAGGACCATATTCCGCACCATCAAATCCTCGTAGGCAACCAAGTCGCTAGACTGGATAACGCATCTTGCCAATTTCACGGCAAAATCTTGACGCTGCCTACTTACTTTGAGGTGTTTTCTACTCAAGCTATTTCTAGCTTTAATTCTATTTTTAGAGCCTTTCTTAGTCTTGGAAAGTCTACGCCCAAGACGCTTGAGCGCTTTTTCAGACTTCCTGAGATGTCGGGGATTCTCAACCGTTTGCCCATCCGAGTCAGTATAGAAGTGAGCCAGACCAACGTCCAACCCAATGGTTTTACCAGTTGGTTCTCGCTTCTCAACCCGTTCAACGTCAAGACAAAACTGAGCGTAATACCCATCTGCGCGACGGACAACCCGAACTCGTTTAATCTGACTCAACTGATAAAAATGCAAATCACGGGTTCCCCACAGATTAAAGCTTCCTGCTTTAAAACCATCGGTGAAGGTGATAGTTCGCCTATCCTCCGACAGCTTGTAGCCCGTGGTTTTGTATTCCACAGAACCGTGCGTCTGATGCTTCTTAAAGCGTGGGAAACCTTTTTTGGCTACATTTTTCTTACAGTTGTCGTAGAACCGAGCAATTGCAGACCAAGCCCGTTCAGCAGATGCTTGACGAGCCATCGAGTTGAGGTTGTTGGCAAACAAGAATTGTTTAGCAAGAACAGAGCAATAAGCGCTCAGTTCATATTTTCCGATTCCCTTGTTATCCATCCAGTATCGAAGGCAAGAATTACGGATAAAACGAGCAGTACGAATGGCTGCTGATAGCTTTTCATACTGCTCATTACTACCCTTAAGTTTTGCCTCAAATACAAGCATGATTACGCTCTTAAACGTAGCGTAATTATACCACGATTATGAGCAATTATGAAAAAGCTGTCGTTCTACGACGGGGCTTTAAACCCAATTTTTCGGTAATGTAGTTTTGTAAACCCTATTGACTAATTGTTTTATGGTTACCACACTTTCAGCAGATGTTTACGGGATGGCCACAGCACCAACTGTAGCTCCTGAACGGTCTAATCAAGTTACCCGTAAAACTTATCCGAATTACAAAGTGATTGTATTAAACGACGATTTTAATACATTCCAGCATGTGGCCGAATGTTTGATGAAATATATTCCGGGAATGAGTGGCGATCGCGCTTGGGACTTGACTAATCAGGTACACTATGAAGGTCAAGCGATCGTCTGGGTTGGTCCCCAAGAACCTGCGGAACTTTATCACCAGCAGCTGCGCCGCGCAGGTTTGACAATGGCACCTCTAGAAGCAGCTTAATCATCATGGGCAAACCCACCGCAGATCCTGACCGGACAGCTTCCCAAAAAGCTGCCAGACTGGTTTGGAATCACTCCACCCACATTTCTGGTCTCATCCCGATTTTAGAACGTCTGTGTCAGCAAGATGGCATCCAAACTGTGACGCCGGGAGTGATTGGGCGGGTAAAAGGTCATTGCCCAAAAATGCTACTCCGTGTCTCAGTACCAATTCGCGGAGGCTATAAAGTCATCGCACGACAGGGTAAAACAGTGCAAGAGGTATTTATTTTAACCATTTTGACCCAGGAACAATTGGAAGCGGCATTAGCGATCGCCATGAAATGATAATCCTGTCATCTGTCAAGGAATTTTAGATTTTGAATTTTGGATTTTAGATTAGCCCCATGCCTTCTTCGTTGCTCTGAATAAATAATTTTAGATTTGAGATTTTTAATTTGCTACACATGGCTTAGCTTGCTTGCATCTGAGCAACTACAAATTTCTTCGATCTAACGAGGATGTTTTAAAAGTGGTTGGCTGTGATTTTAATAGAATGATTACCCCCCTCGTAATCCCCCCGATGTATTAGGTAAAACCGGAAAATAATCTAGTTCCCTCCCCTTGACAAGGGGAGGGTTAGGGTGGGGGAAAAATATTTTATACATCAATCATGACTTTTAAAACATCCTCTAAAACTTTAAATTTTGGATTTTGAATCTTCAATCCCAAATCCAAAATTTAAAATCCAAAATTTGGTCATTTCTGGAAAGCTAATATCCAATGCCCCATGCCCTATGCTTATTCTTCAACACGGTGTACTGCAAATTTGTGTAGGGGCAGACTCACTATGCAAGAAAAAGTTAAGAAATATGACAGAGCAGTAGTTATTCTCAAGGTCATTAGCACAGATTCCCATTCGGGTAAAGCTATTTTTTCTATGCCAAAAGCTATACAATAAACCAACCAATAAGAAAAGCTCATTCTAAACAAAATCTGCTCTGTTTCTTCGACATCACTTTTTTGCCGCTTACCATCCCACAGTAAGGCCAGTCCAAGGATGCAAGCTACAAAGGAAACAGCAACTACAAATTCGTGACAGAATATATTTAACGAATGCATTTGTATTTATCCCCAGCTTTTTCATATTGAAATTCAGTCTAAAGGAATATTCCTTGCAGAAATACAAAATATTTACAAACCTCAATAAAACCGAGTATTTAATGTAAACAAATGCAACAAACTATAAATAATCATTTATCATTTGTCCTTAGTGATTACAAGTCAATATAGTTCAGATCAGCCCAAAATCCTCATGTAGAGACGCGATTTATCGAGTCTTTTCTAGACCAATTCTCGACACTATTAATCCTTAACCCAAGCGTATTGGATTACAAGTGACAAATTGCTATTGACAATTTTGCTTTTCACAAGCAACAATACTCAGCCAGTTGCTAGAACTATCTTCCCAATATTGTTTTTAGACACAAGAGGGGAGTTGTCTGCTATCGAATTAATATCGGCTAAATGACAAAACTGAATAGGATAATGCTGTTAATGAATATTGTTCAGGCTGGCGATCGCCGCAAAAACCGATTTTTCCCTTATGCTGCTATTATTGTCAGCTTTACCGTAGCCTTTGTTGATTCCATGTCTTTGGCGCAATCAACAACAGGAAATACTTCCGAACAATCACCCTTACCACAAGCCTATCTGGATGCGGTAGAGGATGCAAAAATCGCAGAACCTCGTGAAATCTATCGAAACCTGACTCCGATTGTTTGGTATAACTCCGATCTCAAATGGGACAAGAGTCGTGTTTTAGTAGTAGCCTGGACAAGCTTTCCTGGATATGCAGATAATGTGGGTAATTTGATGCTTTTACCGCGGGATTTGTGGGTTACGGCTGCTCCAGACTTACAAAAATTCTGCAAAACCTACCGCCCCAATAGCCAAACATCTTTAGAGTATCGGCTCAACCAAGTTTTGGGTTTACCTCCAGACTCCAAAACTACAACCAGATATATTGTTGAACTTTGGGTAGAACCGCGATCGCTTTTTCGTCCCAGTAAAGATCCTAACATTACCGACAGCGAAGCAGAATTGGAATTTCCTTTACCTAACGCCTTTGAGTCGATTTCAACCAGCTATCAAGATTGGTTTACCCAGCAATTTAAAAGCCGCTACGGTGGTTCACCAAGTAATGCATCAGCCACCGTTGTTAATTACCCGTGGACACAACTAGGATATACTTACGATTGGGGAAATCAAAGTGATTGGCAAAGACTCGACCCCAAGCGATCGCACCACGTCGGTTTAAGCGAATTCGTCATTAAAGAATGGTCACAAGTGAGCGTTTATTCCACTCAAAGTGCTAAAGATTACTGTAAGTAACCGACTTCCAACAGCAAGACAAAGGGGCAAAGGAAGAATAATAACTCCAGCGTTGCTGATTTCATGTATGAAAACGGTTGTGCATGATATCAAAAACCTTGTAGAGACGTTGCAATGCAACGTCTCTACATCTGGATTCATACCGCGATTCAGCTCTTATCAGCACTGCCAATGCCCCATGCCCAATTCCTAAGAACAATTTTCTCCTAACTCTTCACAAGCACCAATACTCACCCAATGGCTAGAACCATCTTGCCAATGTTCTTTTTTCCATATAGGTGCATTGTGTTTGAGGGTATCAATAGCATAGCGGCAAGCTTCAAACGCTTCACTGCGATGAGGACAACCCACTGCTACTAAAACGCTGATTTCCCCAACTCGCAAACGTCCAGTGCGGTGATGAATCGCTACTCGATTCACATCAGATGTAGATAAACGAATATCAGCAGCAATTTGATAAAATATCTGCAATGCCATAGGTTCATAAGCTTGATACTCCAAGGCAACCACAGGTTTACCATCGGTTTGATTACGAACCATTCCACTCATCACAACCACAGCACCGTTAGCTGGATCGTCGGACTTGGTATAGATCTCTTCCAGAGACAATGGTGCAAAGCTAATGGCAAAACTATCTTCAGCTCTTGGTTTAACACGAGAGGTAAGTGTAGTTGTCATAACTGCGTCAATATTATGTGGGCTTTTTCTATTTTCACTCTAACTAACTATTGTGTGAATTTAAAACCCCTGCATTAGTGCAGGGGTTTAGCATTACTTAATGAATTTCTTGCAAATCGATCGTGTACCCGCAATCAATGCAAAAAGCAATTAGTTCTTGCTGAATCAAGATATGAATTTACAATTTACGGGTATGTAGAGACGTAGCATTGCTACGTCTCTACAAGGATTTGGCATTAAATACAAAATGTCAACAAACATAATTCATGACCAAATTCAGCAACGCCCCTTATTTACTTCTACCTGTCCTAAAGGTGAAAGTAACTCTTGCAAAAACTGCTTTGAAAATTGGTCGTAAGGCTGTCTAGTCATAATCAACGTGTGAACTGTACTGTATTTACAAGGGTTGGGGATCTCTCCCTCACCGCTAAGCATTTGCGAGCTTTGTTGCAGACACAGCGGGACGGCTGGGGCGAAAAATTTTTGAAACCGCTTATCTTCTCATGCTTTCCGGAAATTAGGAGGTAATGTCAGAAAAACTAGATAAAATGACTCGCACAGTAACCAGGTCATGATCCACCACATAATTGGTAAATTATTACAAGGCCGTTACCAAATTGTCCAAAGCTTGGGAGCAGGGGTGTTTGGACAAACATACATTGCCCTAGATGTTGATTACCCAGATAATCCCAAATGCGTAGTTAAACAGATCAAAGTTAGCAGTTTTGAATCTAACTACTTGGACACACTGAGGCTACTATTTTTAACTGAAACTGAAACTCTCAAGCTTCTAGGAAGCCATCAGCAAATTCCTGAATTCATCGCCTGCTTTGAAGAAAACAAGCGATTTTATTTGGTGCAAGAATATATTGAAGGACATGCGCTAACTGCGGAATTACCCATCAGTCAAGAGTGGGGGTGTTTGTGGAGTGAAAGCGAAGTTGTAGAATTTTTATTAGATGTCTTAAGTATTCTCGAATTTGTTCACTCTCAAGGTGTTATTCATTGCGATATTAAACCAGAAAATTTAATTAGACGCGCTGTTGATGGTAAGTTAGTTTTAATTGATTTTGGCTCAATCCAATCGATTGATTTTGGCATAGGTGCGGAATTGCCTATTCATAGAATTCCCGTCACTTCATTGGGGTACATACCACCAGAACAATTTATTGGTGAAACACAGCCCAATAGTGATATTTACGCTTTGGGAATGATTGCTATCCAGGCTTTAACAGGGCTAGAACCACTAAAATTAAAGGCCGATCCTTATACTAATGAGATTATTTGGCGTTCTCCAAACACGCCAGTTAATGATTATTTAGCTGCTGTTCTCAGCCAAATGATCCGCTACGATTACCAAAAACGCTTTCAGTCTGCGGGTGAAGTTCTGCGGGTTCTCAAACAAATAATCTGGGAACCTCAGCCAGCAGATAATGAATTTTTTTTAGAGACGACGATTGAAGATGATGATTCTCAGAAGTCTGCTTCTGGGAAGTTATCACCGTTATTCACAGGCATGAAAGTAGGACTAGCGGCTAATTCTTTGTTGATGGGATTTGGTGTATATTCTTTAATTAATAGTTCACCTGCGTACTCAGAAACAGAAACTTTATCTCAAGCAACAAAAGAATATCAAGCAGGGGATTTACAAGAAGCGATCGCACTAGTTAAATCAATTCCTTCCCAGAGCAATGTTTATCCAGAAGCTCAAGCCACAATCGAAGAATGGCAAGAACAATGGCAAGTAGCTGCACAACAATACCAAATAGCTTTAACAGCTTCTTATGAAAGTAGATGGTCAGATGTTATTGATGCAGTTCGTCAAATTCCAGATATTTTATACTGGCGATCTAAAACAGATAAATTAGTTCAACAAGCATACATCAATATTGAAGCACAAACCCAAGATTTATTAGCTAAAGCTTACGAAAGTGCCAATATAAAAGATTTTTCTAAGGCATTACAATATTTGCGCCAAATTCCTAAAGAAAGTTCTGCTGGTGCTATTGTTCAAGATAAGTTGGCTGAATACAATCGCAAGCGGCAAATCAGAGCAGCTTACTTTTTGAATAAAGCTTACAGTCAAGCATCTATTGGTAATTTTGATAGGGCTGTAAAGTTACTAAAAAATATTCCCAAAGATACTTTAGTTTACGCTGAAGCTCAAGTTAAATTAAATGAATATACTCGAAAGCAACGTGTGCTGGCTGAACATCAAAAGGTAGCTTCTGTAAAAAGAACAAATTCATCTTTCCCTAAAAACGTTCTAATTCTGAATTCTGTTAGCGCAGCGGGGCGTAGCCCATTCTGACTCCTGAATTCTGCTATATCATGTCTGACTTTTCCACATCCCGTGAAAAGTCAGTATATCATGTCCGGTTGAATTTATCGGATCGGTAGCTCAATGATAAACTCTATGCCTTCACCTGATTTGGAATGGTATGTGAGCTTGCCGTGATGATTATTCACCACAATTTGATAAGCAATAGATAGACCAAGCCCTGTTCCTTTACCCACAGGTTTTGTTGTGTAAAAGGCATCGAATATTTTTGTTTCGTCTGTTTTACTTATACCTGAGCCATTGTCGGCAATTTTTAAAATAACCTGCTCACCAATTACCTCTGTTTTGATTTTAATTATACCAGGATTTAGAGAAATTTCTTTAAAGCTTTTATTTTTATGTGTTTGTTCAATTGCATCGATCGCATTACAAATTAAATTCATAAAAACCTGATTAATTTCCCCAGGAAAACACTCAATGGGAGGCAAGCTTCCATATTCTTTGATTATTTGAATGGCTGGACGATCGGCGTTTGCTTTAAACCGATGTCCGAGAATGAGTAGGGTACTTTCTATACCTTCATGCAAGTTAGCTAGTTTCTTACCAGCTTCTCTATGTCGGGAGAAACTGTTCAAAGATGAGACAATTTCTATAACGCGATTTGTTCCGAATTGCATGGATTGAATAACTTTAAATAAATCATTTAACAAAAAATTGATATCGCTTTTTTGAATTGCCGTTTTAATTTCCTCTGGTGGTTCGGGCAGATATTTTTGATAGAGATGCAGTAAACTAACTATCTCCTGTACATACTTTTCCACAAAATTTAAATTGCCAGCTATAAAATTGATCGGATTATTAACTTCATGAGCAATTCCTGCTGTCAGTTGACCTAAAGCTGCTACCTTCTCTGCTTGAATCAGTTGAGTTTGAGTCTGTTGTAATTCGGCATTTTTAGCGATTAAGGTTTTGGTCAAATTTCTCAGCTTGAGGTGATTTTCGATCCGCACCAAGACTTCTTCATACTGAAAAGGTTTGGTAATGTAGTCTACAGCTCCCAATTGCAAACCTTTGATTTTATCAGCAGTTTTTGCAAGGCCTGTCATAAAAATCACCGGAATATCTTGGAGACGAGGATTACTTTTTAGCTGTTTACAGATTTCAAAACCATCTAAACCAGCCATCATTATATCCAGTAAGATTAAATCAGGTAAATCATCATTTTCTAATAGCTCAAGGGCTTTCTCACCGCTGCCTGCTGCCAAAACTTCAAAGCCACATCGATCCAGAAAGCTGGATAAAATTTGTAAATTTGCAAGGTTATCCTCAACGACTAAAACAATTCCCCTGGAAGGAGTGTAATCCTGTGAATTTGTTTGGTCTCCAATAGTCGTTTTCATACTGTTTCCACTGCATATTGAGTCAAGAAACTGAAGATTAAATCTTCATCAAATTGCCTTGCTAGTTGGCGTAGTTCGCAAGCAAATAACGCGGAGGTTGTGTCTGTTTCTTCTAACCGAGAAGCCCAATCTTTAACGATCGAGATCGCTTTTTGTAAACTTTCTTGACCGTTGCTGGCTTCAATTACATAAAAACTCAGTGGTTGCAGTAAGTTTGTAATCAGTGTGCAATTCTCCCAGCGATCGTCAACCATCAGGATAGCGTAAAGGCTACCCTCAAAACCAATGATTTCTTTATCCGATGCAGCCATTGCAGACTTTACTCAGTCAGTCGCTTCAGGAATCTTCAATTCAAACCAGAAGCTAATCCCCTGACCAATCTGACTGTTCCTCATGTCCCGCTGTCAGTCCTAGCTAAGAGACTTCCAAAAAATAAATTATCCCAAATTATTTGTACATTTGTAGGGGCGCATAGCTATGCGCCCCTACGACGGGATCTTGTTTTAACTGGAAGTCCCTAAGGTTTCGTCTGCGGTGGATTGGTGGAATTAGGAACTGGGATAATTGGCACAATTACAGGCTTTGATTTTTGGCTTTGTAGTTGAATTTGGGCTTGGTCGCGGGCGTTTATTGCTTGGTGGTAATCAGGTTTATATTTTATTGCTCGGTTATAAGAAATAATTGCATCTTGATAGCGTTGCAAATTTAATAGAGCATTGCCTCTACTGTACCAGCTTTCGTAATGGTCTGGTTTATAACGAACTGCTCTATCATAAGATGCGATCGCGTCTTCATATTTTTGCAAAATGAATTGCGAATTACCCAAATTATACCATAGTTGATAATCGTTTTTCTTAAAATTTGCGGCTTTATTATACGCTTCTATTGCTGCTTCATAACGTTGGGTTTGATGCATTGACCAGCCCATGCTATACCATGCTTGATAGTTACTGGGATTATATCTAATTACTTGATTAAAAGATTCAATTGCTTCGGGGTAACGTTGTAAATTCATGAGTACATTACCTCTAGATAACCAAGCTTGATAAAAATTTGGCTTGTATTGTACTGCTTTGTCATAAGCTGTAAACGCATCTTTGTAGCGTTGTAAATTGACTAGAGCGTTCGCCGAATTGTACCAAGCTGACACGTAATCTGGTTTGAATTCGACGGCTTTTTCATAAGCTGCGATCGCGTCACTATATCGTTTTAAATTCTGGAAAGCTAATCCTTTTTTATACCACGCATCAAAATCATCTCCTTTAAATTCAATCGCTTTTTCATAAGATGCAATTGCTTGGTCATATTGTTTTAAATTACTGAAAGCATCTCCTTTGGCATTCCAAACTTGGGAATTTTGATTATTTAATTCTAAGGCTTTGTCAAAAGAAGCGATCGCTTCTTGATATCGCTCTAAATTATCCAATACCAAACCTCGTCCAATCCAAGCTTCTAAATAATCAGGCTTGATTTGAATTGCTTTGTCATAGGCAGCTAAAGCATCTTTATATTTTTTCAATTGAGAAAGCGTTTTACCTTGACCATTCCATCCTTGAGCATAATCTGGTCTAATATTAACTGCTTTTTCATATACTGCTAACGCTTCTTGATAACGTTGCAAATCAAAAAGCGTATTTCCTTGTTTCGATAATTCTTTAGCATTCTTAGAATTAACGTGATTTAAAATCAATATTGATGCTATTCCACTCACCCCAATCAAAAATATCGCCAACAAAAATTTACCCAATATGCCTTTTTTTGGTTGAGGATTTTTTATCTTATTTGGTGGTGAAATAGGAGTCAAAGCTATTGTTTCAGGCGGCGGCTGTGTTAACTCTTGCAGCGCTTTTAATGCCACCGTTGCCGAAGGGTAGCGTTGCCGAAAATCATAGCACACCATTCTATCTAAAAGTTGAGCAAATTCTGGTGTGACTGTGGTTTTATTCTGCCAGATAATTTCATTAGTATCGGGATCTTTGACTATTTCTTCAGGAGATAATCCAGTGAGGGCTTGAATAGCAATTATCCCTGTAGCATAGATATCACTGCTTAATTTGGGCGTACCATGAGCTTGTTCCCCAGGAATATATCCAGGTGTACCGATCGCAACGGTACATTGAGTTGTACCTTGGGGAGTAATAACTTGGGTAGCAATTTGTTTAACTGCCCCAAAATCAATTAAGATTAATTTGCCATCAGCAGCACGTCTGAGAATATTTCGCGGATTGACATCACGATGAATTACATTCTGTTGATGGACAAATTCTAAAATTGTCAAAATTTCTTGTAGAAGTGAAATTACCTCATCTTGATTCCAGGTTTTCCCTGCGATTAATTCTTCACTGAGATCGTGACCTTCAATCAATTCCTGTACGAGATAAAATTCGGCGTTTTCTTCAAAATAAGCTAAAAGTTGGGGAATGCGATCGTGAGTGCCTAATTTATACAAAACTTGAGCTTCTGTATCAAATAAACGCCTTGCAGTTTCCAAAGTTACTGGATCGTTTGCTTGGGGTTTGAGTTTCTTGACCACACATTGAGGCGTACCAGGTAATTGAGTATCATAAGCAACAAAAGTTTCGCCAAAACCCCCACCTCCCAAGTTACTAATAATTTGGTATCTTCCAACAAGTGTGTTTCCCAGCATCTCGTTTGCCCAGTATAAGTGCGATGCGATCTGATTTCGATTCTGCCACAGGTTAAGGGGGAGTGGAGGGATGAGGGGGATGAGGGGGATGAGGGAGATGAGGAGACGCAAAGAAAAACCAATGACTAATGACTAATGACCAATGACTAATAACAAATGACAAATCTATGATTCCTATTAGTGATAATATTCGTTGTTGGAATAAACCGATAGTTAATTATTGGCTAATTGGCATTAATATTGCCGTATTTTTATGGGAACTGAAGCTAGAGTTTAGCGACGAATTGGGCTATTTTGTCAATACTTGGGGGGTGATTCCTGCCCAGATTAGTGGGGCGATTACAAATGCTATTTTTTTTAACTTTGCTGCTTGGATAGTTGTGCTTTGGCGTGTATTTTCGCTAATTTTTGGCATATTTTTGCACGGAAGTTTTAGTCAAATCTTGGGAAATTTGTTATTTTTATGGGTTTTTGGTAAGACTCTAGAAAATATTCTCGGACATAAACGCTATCTGGGATTGTATTTAGCGGCTGGCGTTGTGACGGGTGTGGCACAAATTCTGGCTCAACCGAGTTTGACAGTACCATTGATTGGGGCAAATGGGGCGATCGCAGGTGTTTTAGGAGCCTATATCATCAAGTTTCCCAAAGTCAAAATTTACTCAGTTTTGCCGCTAATAATTTTGTATATCCCTCTTGAAGTTCCAGCATTTTTCTATGTATTTTGGTGGTTTGTTCAACAACTATTTTATGGTGTCGGTAGTTTAAATATTCCCCCCTTTGGTGTAAATCAATCTGGTGTTATTTACTGGGGTCAGGTTGTCGGATTACTTTTTGGTGCAGGTTTCATGCGATTTAGAACCTTTGTCAGGTGACTCAATTTTGGATTTTGGATTTTAGATTTCAGATTTACCAATTGAATCATTTATTTGTTGGGGTTCTCTTATTCAATCCAAAATCCAAAATTTAAAATCTAAAATTAAGAGATTTGAAGCTTGCGGGTTTCACAAATTCAATAAAATTGCTATATGTCTTTTGGCTGAAATTTCTCAGTTCCTTTCGCAGGAGAAAGTATACAGCCAGCGACCATAATGATTACTGGGAGAGGATTTCACAATTTTTAAGTTTAAATTGTTTCTGTGTCTTTTGATAGATTGTATTTTTGAACTGAAAAATTCATACTCATCAAACTAGGGGATGCCTACTCTTCAAGGCGGTATTGTTGAATTATGAGCGGTGTGCAAGATGCCAAATCTTAATATAATGCATGGGAAAAAAGTTCAAGCCGAAAGTCTTGGAGAAGAATCGAATCCAACTGTCAGCGCCAACTTACAGTTTTTAGTGACAAATCAACAGTTTGGATATGAGGAAAATGAGTCTTTAATTTCTGAGTCTGATACCCCATTCCCGAGGGACACTCAAATTTTGGTGGTGGACGATGAACCAGATATTCGTGATTTAGTAACCTTTATTTTGCAAGATTATGGTGTAGAAGTAACCGCCGTCGCATCAGCACAAGAAGCATTACAAGCACTGTCTGAGTGGATACCGGATGTTTTGATCAGTGATATTGGAATGCCAAAGACAGATGGTTATATGCTGATGCGTGAGGTGAGAAAGCGATCGCCCCAACAAGGAGGACACGTAAGAGCGATCGCTCTCACGGCTTATGCTGGGGAAATCAATCAGCAGCAAGCACTAGCAGCAGGGTTTCAAATGCATATCGCCAAACCAATAGATCCAGATGAATTAGTCAAGGCGATCGTTGGTTTAATTAACGCAAGCTGATACGATGTCCTACGTCTGCTGCTTTCCTGCTAGACTCTGGATGTCCCTACACTTTCAAAAATTGACGAATAATCACCCACCCTATAGCCACCACTCTTAACATGAGCCAACATCAATTCATCGCGTTGATGCCAAACTGCAAATATTTTTTCTCTACCATCATTTAGTGTTTCTGAATTCACTTGATAAACTTCATTTACTCGCTTCAGCTTCAAACCTAATAAATTTAATAATCGGCTGAGTAATTTAATTCCCCAAAGTTGTTCTTTCTCTCCAGTCAAATTAATACCAAGCACTCTTTTAATATGCTTACTATGCTGCAAAGCAACATTTTTCAGTAATATTAAATCAGCATTATTTTCGGTAAATTCTCGTCCGATTTCCAAAAATTGCAGCATTCCCAACGCTCTCATTGCCTCAACTTTGAGAGTGTAAGTCTTTAAATCTGGTAGAAAAACTTTCCCTTCACCCCAAGATAATTGCTGATGCCATTCTTGCTGATCTCTAATGTGAAAATACTCGCTTTCATGAGTCAGATAATAGTGAATTAATAATTGAGCATAATATCCTCGATCGTCCTGCAATTTCAGCCTGGGAGTAATTTCTATCCCATATTTCTGTCTGAGAAGATATTTGTTAATTTGGTTGCGTTCTTCATCAGTCAAGGAATGCTTAACTAATAACTGCTCATATTCTACATAATCGATATCTTTAGCATTAGCTACCACTGTCGCTGCTGCTAATTGATTTTGTTGTTTAATTTCTTTGATTTTGCGTTTAATGTCTTTAGCTTTTTGACGGCTTTGCACCCAATCTTTTTGGACTTTGACAATTTCTAAAATTAACCTCCTGCGGGTTGCTAAATCACTGGGGTCACTCGCCAAAAAGGCAAGGCGTAAATCTCGAATAATATTATTGTGAACTGCATTACTCCGCACCTGAATTACATGTCCATCAGCAATTAAACCATCTTGCATTGATTGACGATAGAGGCGAATCGATGCATTTACCCTTGCAGATAACTTTGCCCAAGTTCGCAAATGAATTGGGTCATGAACTAAAGGTAAATCCACGTCTATTTTATGTAATGGACTGAGCAAAGCTAAATTTTCTTTTTGATTTTCCTGATACCAATCAGATAGCAAACGATAATTTGTACTACCGCTACCAATTAAACCAATACCTCGCTTAGCGCACCAGACAACACGCGGTACATCATCGCGCACTCTTGCTAATGCTTGTCGCGCTTCTGAGTCAGGAATTACCCCTTGAAAAATGCCATAAACTCGGTCGAAATGTTGAACATCAATACTAATTCCTGTACCAAGACTAGGGGTCACAAAAACACCATCATATTCAGATATTTTTTGATTAATAGCTGCAATAAAATCAACCGCTGCATGACCAGGTGTGTTTGTAGTGTGACTGCTAACTACCAGAGTTTGAGGAAACTGTCGTCTTAATTTTTGTAACCGCTCTTTCAAATAACGTTCAATGGTTTCACAACTGTAACGCCCAGCGCGACTATCCGTAGTTACGTAACATTTACGTCCGGCAAGTAAATCTAATTCTAATTGATGAATTAACGGTGTTGGATTCGGCGAATCATAAAAAGTAACGTCCCAACCTTGCTGGGGTTTCCATTCGTTAAGAACTACCCAAGGTGTTAATTTAATTCCTGCCAATCCCTGTAAATATTCCAGTGAAACATCCGATAAATCAGCATCTTGGGCAATTACTAATCCTCCAGTTGTTAAAACTGTGGCAATTAGTTCTTGGAATAATTTTAAGATTTTTACCCGTTTGTGCTTACAAGTATTACTGTTTAATAAATGCCACAATGATTGTTCCACTTCATCCAAAATTACTATTGCCCCATGCCAATCTTCAGGGTTCAATTTCCAAATCGAATCAACGCATAAACCGAAAGATTTAGGAATGGGGCATGGGGCATTGGGAAGAGGCAGGGGGGCAGGGGGCGGGGGGCAGAGGGGAAGATTTTCTCCCCTGCTCCCTGCCTCCCCATCTCCCCATCTCCCCATCTCCCTCATCTCCCTCATCTCCCCATTCCCTATTCCCCATTTAATCCCAATTTTTTCACACAAAAATCGTCCTAGTAGGATTCTATGAGTAATTAATAAAACTGGTTGGTTTCTATTTTTTGCTTGCTGAACAACGCTTTGTAGTCCTGTGGTTTTACCTGTTCCTTTTGCTGATTTAACTCCTACTAATCCAGAGGTGGGAAAAGGTATTTCACCTATGTAAGGACGGTTCAAAGTTAGGGCAGCAGGAATGCTTAACTCGGTGTGGGGTTTGGTTTGGGCAAGATAAATTTCTAAATCAAGACTTTGGCGATAAAGTTTATCGAAATTAGTTGCACCTTTGGCAACAATAAAATCATCAACGCCTTTTTCTTTTCCTGGAAGTTCGATGACTTGAACAGGGCAATTTTTTTGCTGGAATAAACAACCAAGTTGGGAAATTGCATTATTAATAGCTGCAATTTTCTTGGGTTGAGTTTCAAAATCAAAGCAAATATAAAAGCGACGCTTTGTCATCGCAAACACTGCTAAGTCGGGAATCAATTGACGACGGGTGACTTTACCAAACTCATCTTTGACAACCCGATAACCACTGGTAATTCCAGGAACGCCAATAGCTGCATATCCTTGTGTCAACAGCGTTGCTGCTTTCTTCACACCCTCGCAGATGATGACGGAAATATTCTTTTCCATCACCCATTGCCAAAAACCTTTAGCTTCGCCATCGGGGGCAATGGTGATATCATCGGGCATGACTAAATTGTAACGCCCTGCGACTTGCTGCCAGATTTGCAGTGTTACCCGCAAACAAAACACCCGCGTTGGTGTGCTGGGGGGATGTTCGTATTTAATAGATTTGCCATTGTTATTTTGTCGGGGTTGGTTTGGCTTAAAGCACCCCCATTCCATGATTTGCCAATCATTCAAGGGGTCTAGTCCAGAACACCACCAACCACCTTCAGTAATATGAGCATAACGCTGCAACCAACTACTTTTCAGCATTCCAGTATTGGTGCGGGGAAGTAGCTGAGAAATCAACAGGTACTCATAAGCAGTTACACCTTGGAGCGATCGAAAATTAAGTTGCACTAAGTGTAAGTCTATACCACTACTCTTGACTAATTCTTCAAGGTGTTGGGGGTGTAAATAGTGCAGATGCATAGCAAAAAGCGCGAAGGCAAGACGATGAGATTAAAACATTAACATGCATTTCTTAGTTTCTTATAAGCAATATTGCGAACCTTTTGTGATGCTTTTTTTACTCAGTTTTGGGAGACACATCGGTTAAGACTTTGGTGGGCTATTCTGCCTAGTAGATCCCCGAAGTAATAATTTTGTATTGTGATATTTGTTTGCTAGAAATTTTTATTTATCAGTAAATTTTTCCGTTCAGGAATACGATCGCCATCAGCCATAAGTTAAAATCTTGCTTTGTCAGGATTCTTACAGCCAAAAATGTTAAGAATTAAGAATATCTTCCGGAAACTAAGATTGGGAAAGTTTATTTTCTATTAATGACTTGAATTTACTTGGTAAAAAAGAGATCTAGTAGAACAAGGCAAAAGTCAAAATTCAAAAGTAAAATGAAGAAATACTTAATACTACAAGCTTTTGACGCATTGCAAATGGTCAGTTGATTTTTGCCGTGACGTATTAGTTAGTTTGATTGTTGACTCTCCAGTTGTTGGGGAGGCGGTTGATTGGCAAAAAAACTGTGGCTTGTTTTTGTCTTACGTTAAATCCGAAGTAACCCAGAAAAAGACAACATATTTTTAAGCTGTTCAGATTATGTGGAAATCAAAGTTAATATTTAGATTTATACTGTCAGCTGCGGCGATCGCAACTAGCGTAGAGCTAACTTTAAGAAGTGACTATGCTGTGGCTCAAAGTGCCTCTGCCAATCCTACTGTCGAACTTGGGCAACGAAATGATACTTCAGAAGTTGCAAAGTTTGCTATCACAGGAATTGGTATAGGAACCATAGCAGGCTTACTCATTTATGGTTTCTGGCATCAGAAACGTCGTAAGTCCAAGCTCAATTCAGCTGCGAAAGCATACCGCTTTCGGGAAGAGTTTGTTTGCGGTTCTTTAGCAGATTATTACTTATCTAAATCTCAAAATTCTCCCAGAAGCTTAACAACACCAACTGAAGAAAAAAAACCTGCTCCGCCTATTTCTGAGGAAAGTCTAGTAACGCCTTCCTCTAATTGTCAAACTGATAATCTAGTAGCAGAACCTACCGCAGATGCAGCACCTAATTCATTATCTGATAGTTATCAAAAGTTAATCGAAGAAATTGTTACTACTGCGCTCAAAGGTCAAATTTGTTCTAAAGAATATATATATCGTCAATTAGTAGAGAATGTTAGCGCGGGGAATGGCGAAATCTTTGAACGCTGTTTGAGCGATCGCTTTAATTCTACCCAATCTGAACTAAATAAGGCGATCAATTCTCCGAGTTTGTTTCAAAGAGAAACTCCTGAGTTAAAGAAAGCTCGTTTGAATCGGACTCTGAAAGCATTACAAAGTATTCAAGGAGAGTGGGAACGAGTCCAAAAACAAAAACGCAATCAAGCCGCAGTCACCACAGCGGTGGAACAAATTATCACAGCTTCAGAAGCTTCTCGCTTTTCAGTTTTGTTACAAATCATCGATCCCAACCAAAACCAAGTTTTTAGCCAAAGTCAATTACAACAACTAGCCCAAGAATTAAAAAAAGCGGTATCTGCTGATGAAGATCTTCAGCGAAAACAAGAAATAGAACAACTAGCGATCGCTATTACTAGCGGTGTAGAATCTTATCAGCAATTAGAAAGTTCTCTTGTGAGTTGGATTTACGAACCAACAGCAACTCCATTGGGATTAACACAGTCCCGATCGAGGCAAGAACCTTGGGCTTCATGGGCACAAAAAGTCAGCAGTCCTTTAACAAAGCAGTTGTTTTGTGCATTAGCTGACGGCATATCTGCAACGGAAGTAGTTGTCCGCCAGTCTTATATCAATATGAAAGACTGGGTAGAATTGACAGTAATTGTCCAAAGAATGCAGCAAGGTTTGGTGACTTGGTTTGAAAGACAACCCTATGATTCCAAGTGGGGTACATCTGCGTCCATTGCCACTTTTCTCAGTTTCGCTGTAGTTTGGTGCGAGTTATCTCATGGTTTTCGTGTCGCTACTAATATCGATCGCACCAAAGGCGAAGAATTAGCGAAAGCCTGCTTTCAAGTCGTTTTACAAATTCTCAGAACTTTTGCCCATCGCCAATATTTTCCCCTTTACGGCGGAGTATTTGCCTTTTTTGGTAGAGATGCGCTGCGGGATGCGATCGATTATTTGGATACACCACTCAAAGAAGTAGAAGGTACCCAAGAAAAAGCCCGGATACTGACGCTGTTAGGTTATTCTCAATTTATTTTAGGTAAATATCCAGAGGCGAACTCATTCCACCAACAAGCCCTAGAAATTGCCCGCCAAGCCGGGGATCAACCCTGTGAAATTGCTAATCTCAACCACAGTAGCCGTGTTTGCGTTGCTCAAAAAGATTACTCTCAAGCGATTAACTACAGCCAGAGGGCGTTAATTTTGGCTCGTCAAGCAGGGGAACGCTTGGGAGAAGCCCACGCCTTGGCAACTTTAGGCTATAGCGAAGTATTTGCAGCGCAGCAGATGGAACGCATAGAACCAGATGTTTATGAACAAGCAATAGAATACTTGCGCCGAGGTTTAGAATTGTCAGAAAAATTGCGTGACTCAGGATTTGGGATTAATTTGGCTGCACGCCAAACTCAAGCCCTTTGTTACATCAGTCTTGGTATTGCCCACGTCGCCTTAGAAAAGCCCCAAGCTGCCGTAGAATACTTAGAAAAAGGCGCTGAGGCGGTACAATTTTCTGGTGATAAATATCTGCAAGGGCTGAATTTTTTGTATTTGGCAGAAAGTCACTACAACCTAAATCATTTAGAAACAGCGGTATACAATAGCTGCCTGGGGATGTATTTATTAGAGCAAATTACTGCGGTGGAATGGCGACAAGCGGCTGGTTTACTCACAATTTTACAAAGTAAATTAGGAGATGAAGTTGTAGAGCAAGTAATAGCAAATTCCCGAACTAACATCATTAAGTTTATTGGTGTGGATGGTTATGATTACTTGCCAAAATTGCTCCAAGAATACAAGCGATCGCACTAATAAAATTTTGGATTTTGGATTTGAGATTTTTGATTACTTTTAAAGACATAGCGTGCTGAAATGATAGACCACGATCGCCTTTTTAAAGAACTTATATCTAACTTTTTTCCGGAGTTTATTGAGCTATTTTTTCCTGAGATCGGCGCCGAATGGGAACGTGACTCGATACAGTTTTTACCACTGGAAGTCATTACCGATGTTACTGAGGGAGAAAAGAAAATCCTCGATATTGTTGTGAAAGCGTCATTGAAAAACCAAGATACTTTATTTATCATTCACATCGAACATCAATCTTATTCCCAGACTGGCTTTAATCGACGCATGTTTACCTATTTTGCTCGGTTGCACGAAAAATATGCACTTCCCATTTATCCGATTGTCATTTATTCCCACGATAGCCCCAAAACACTCGAACCAAATTCTTATCGACTGGAGTTAGGAAAGAAAATCATATTAGAGTTTAATTATGATGTTATCCAGTTAAATCAATTACACTGGCAGGATTTTGTCAATCAGCGAAATCCTGTGGCTAGTGCTTTGATGGCAAAAATGCAGATGAGTCCAACTGAACGTCCCCAAGTCAAACTAACATCATTACAATTATTAACAAGTCTTGGACTTAACCCTGCACAAATACAGTTAATTTCCGGCTTTATTGATACATATTTAGAATTAAATTCTCAAGAAGAAGTCGTGTTTCAAGAACAACTTGCTACCATTGAACCAAAAGAGCAGGAAAAAGTTATGCAGATAGTTACCAGTTGGATGCGAAAAGGACTTGAACAAGGACTTGAACAAGGGGAAAAACAAGGAGAATTAAAATTGCTAATGCGCCAACTTAACCGTCGCTTGGGAGAAATTAGTCCACAAATGAAGGGCAGAATTGAAAATTTGTCAATCCATGAGCTAGAAAATCTGGGTGAGGCGTTGCTGGATTTTTCTTCTGTTGCAGATTTAGAAGCTTGGTTTGAGAATCTCAGCTAGTTTTTATCACTAGGAAGACCAACAGCAGCGATCGCCTTAATAATAGTCTATGTAATTCAATATTAATCTGCTGTCAACCTACTAACTACTGCACTCACAAGTCAGAAGACAATTTTTTCTTCTGTACTGCCTATTTTTGCAATAAATTCCATCGGTTGCACTCATAAAAAAAGATGAAAATCTCTCTTTTAATGCCCAATGCTCGTCTATTGGAGTAATTCCTGAAACTGCTTTTGACTACGCACTTTGCTAAAGTCTGGGTCAGTTTTAGCTAACTTTTTGTACTTTCCAGGAACAAGTTGAATTGCTCGATCTAGGTTTTCAATTGCTAATTTTACGTTGCCCTGTAAAGCATAAGAACAAGCTTTGTTGTAATATGCTTGGTGCAAATCTTGTTTGATGACGATCGCCTTATTATAAGATGCGATCGCTTCTTGATAGCGGTGTAGCTTTGTCAGAGCAATGCCCCGGTTAGTTAAGGCTTCATATTTGTTCGGCTTGATGGCGATCGCTTTATCATAAGATACAAGAGCCTCTTTGTAGCGTTGGAGCGATGTTAAGGCTATGCCACGATTATACCAGGCTTCGTCTTTGTCGGGCTTGATGGCGATCGCTCGATCGTAGGATACAATCGCTTCTTGGTAGCGGTGCAGGGATGTTAAGGCTATGCCACGGTTGATCCAAGCTTCAGCAATCTCAGCTTTCATAGCGATCGCTTTGTCGTATGCTTTGATTGCATCTTCGTAACGTTGTCTATCTAATAAATTATTGCCTTGAGCAAATAAAATTTCTGCTTTTTGGCTAGCCTTCGCTTCTACAAAAAGCTGGTTTACATTACTTTCTTGTACAACTTGTGTGGTATTTTCTGTCCATGAGTTTGCCCCATCACTACAACCAAATGCAAAGAAAACTATTAAGCTAGATGCAACTAACCCGTACCTACAGACCATGCTATATCTACAGAACTTATAATTCTGTTATGAAAATTTGTTATTTTTTGAATATTATCAAAATACACTAATTTTTACCCATTCATTTCTTTATATTTTGATAAAAAAGTTTGCTGAAACTTTATAATCGGTTTTTTATCTCAGTTTTCGCCCATAATAACATATTCAATAGACCTCTCGCATAAATAATTTTTTATCGGGCTACGCCCCGCTTTGCTAACACGCACGAGGCAATAGAGGCAAAAAAATATTTATGCAAGAGGTCTAATAGTCTCACACAAAGACGTAAATTTTTTGTGAAAGTCTTCGTGTGAAACCGTAACATCACTTCAAAAAGTAATGCCTAAATAATGCCAAATACTGACTCGACAGTAGACTTAATCGAATCTTTTGCATCCTTCAAAGTTTGGCTGATGGGGTGTTTTGCTTGCAAAAATACACGCGCACAATTGCGTCCCGGCATTCCGGAAATGGAACCGCCTGGATGAGTTCCTGCACCAGTCAGAAATAAGTTCTCAATTGGGGTTTTATAGTTCGCTATTTCCGGCAAGGGACGGAAAAATACCATTTGATCTAAGGTCATATCAACATGGTAATAATTCCCTTTATATGCACCTAGTCTCTCTCCTAGTTCTGCTGGACTTTCTACACGGCGGGCGATAGTTGCATTTTTCACATTCGGCGCATAGTTCGCTAACTTATCAATCACCCTGTCTGCAACTTTGTTTTTCAATTCATCTGTCCAACCGGTACCCTTCAAACCTGTACCTTCAGCACCAGCAATTTGATAGGGAGCGAAAAACTCAATCCACAAGGTATGCTTACCTGGTGGTGCTAATGTGGGGTCTAAATAGCTAGGCATCACCACATACATTGATGGGTCACCATCGGGAATCTCTCCCAAGGTACATTTACTATGAGCTTGTTCTACATGAGCCACGGAATCTGCAATCAAAATAGATCCAACAAGATATTCGTCTTTGTGCGCGTGGTATGGAAAACGCAACGGTTCATCTAAGGCCAAATCTATCTTGAGGATAGTTTCGTTGTTGTTAACGATGCGGCGTTCTAATCTTTCCCATAAATCAGGATCGACTCCATGAACTTCGCTTTTATCAGTCATTTGTAAGAACAACCGCTTAGCATCAATATTAGAAATCACCCCATGTTTGGCACGATATTCTGTACCACCAGCGACTCGCACACCCGCAGCTTTTCCATCATCAATTAAAACTTTTTCAACGTGCTGGTCTGTGAGAATAACGCCGCCTTTACTTGTGACTAAATTCACCAAAGCTTGCACGAGTGCGCCAGTTCCGCCGCGGGGTCTTGCCATCCCTGGATTATGACGCATTGCCATCATAATTGCACCGATGGCAAGGGTTTTTTGTGATGGTGGCGCACCAAGTTCTGATGCTAGCCTTGCTAGTGGCGCTTTGAGAAATTCGGAATCAAACCACTCGTTAAGTAAATCTTCACCGCTGGTTAACATGTTGCGAATGAAGTCCAGCGTCTTGTTTGGGGAACCAATAACAGAAAATAAATCTTTCAGTTTTGTGATGTCATAGTTACCAACGATGTCTATAATTGACTTCGGCGGTGCATTAAACATGGGAATCATTGCACCCAGTGCCCGTTGCCAATAGTCGGTAAATTCTGCGTATTTTTTAGCATCGCGATCGCTATAACGAGCAATTTCTGCACAAGTCTTTTCTACTGACTTATGTCCTAAGAAATATTTGCCATCAGGATGGGGACAGAAAACAACTGGATCGCATTCTAAATAATGCAAACCGTATTTCTCTAGTTCTAATTCTTCAACTACTGGCCCCAAGTGAATAAATTCATGGTCAATAGCACACAAGTTAAATTTAAATCCAGGAGCTTCTTGTGGTAAACACTCTTCAGTTGTTGCTGCACCGCCTGGAACGGAACGCTTTTCTAGTAACAGGACACTATAGCCGGCTTTCAATAAATAAGCGGCACAAACTAGCCCATTGTGTCCAGCACCAATCAGTACAACATCATACTCTTGCATAGTTGTTACTTTTGAAATTAAGTAGCTTTATCAAGCTTAAAAAACTTTGATAAAATTTAAATCAGCCATCAGTAACAAAAATTATCTTTAATTAGTGTCAATCTTACTAAAGAGGTACTATATCTGGTGAGGGTATTTGCTTTACCTGAGCTTCTACCATAAGTATCAAATTACCAATTTCTACTTGTAGCTCTTTGATACTAAATATCATATCGTTCCATTTAAAATATGATATACTCATTAATTCTTTGGCTTTCTGGATTAATGCTGTAATTAATTCTATTGAAATACCGTCTCCCTCAGTACACTTAAAACTCTCCAACATTGCGGGTTGTGAATGAGTACGTGGACGAGCGATCGCAGTATAAGCTAAAAGTCGAGTATTTTCCCTTTCCTTCAACAACACCTTTCCTCTCAATTCCATTTTGCCAGCATCAGGTAAAAATACCTGAATTTCTTGCGGCTCAAAACTCAGAACTTCGCCATCTACATCCAACTCCAAGTTTGGTATCTGTTTGCGAATAAACTCTGACGACAAAGCGCGGTTAATATCTGCTTCTGTCAGTGTAATTTTAGCAATGGCATTTACCGGTTGATTGAGTTTTATTTCACCAAAAATAGCGCTTAAGGGATTGATGGCAATAGCGTCAGTTTGCAGTTTTATTTTCTGTACGCGAATGTCTTTTTGAATAACTAATCCTTCGCCTACAACCGAAACCCCATCTACTTGTCCCTGAACTATTTTCGACAGATCGGTTTGTACATCTATATCTATTTCTTCTATTTCATCTAGATTTTGGTCTATCCTTCTTTCAACTTCATGGGATAATAATTTTTCCTCCAATTTATGCTCATCAGACATGAATTACTAATCTCCTAAATATCCTGTTATTTGTTAATATAAATGCTGGATATTAAGAAGCGAATCTGCATTGCGGTATATGCAAATTGGAGGACTGACTATTGAACCTCACACCACGCTTATGTTTGTATTCCCGGCTTTTTGCGTCTACATGAATTCCCCCTACCTAAGAATAAAGTTTTCAGTCATATATTGCGTAAGTTCTGTAATCATTGCCAACAGGCAAAATAGCGAATCAAGGGACATCGCCTTTTGCCATGAATTTATCGACCGTTAATTTTTACCATTTGGTCGCTGAATAATCGTTTCTAAAACCCGTCGCTTGGCTTTTGGATCGATCGCTACTAATCGCACATATTCACCGCTATATTCTGCTAGAGATGATTCCAAATTTGATATTGCATCCGACTCGGCATCAATGTGGCTATTAACACAACTTTGCCAAGAACCTGTACGGAAGCGACGCTCATCCACGTGTTCAATGCTAATTTTGTAACCTTGAGACAAGATTTGCCGAATCTGTTCTTGTGTCTCTAGAGTCAAATGTGGACTAAATGCTTCTTTTTTTGGGAATCCATTTGTGGTTGCGCCATTAGTTGAAGGTTGACTAGTTGGCGTGACAGCAGCAGGTGGTGGAGATTGATAATTTTTACCTCGATTCAGTCGGTTGTACTCATCAACCAAATGCGAACTTTCCACTCGTTTTTGTTCGCCAACCATTAAATGACCAGACTCGATTAAGTGAGATAAGTTGAAATTCGGCTTTTTAAATTCTGGTGGTCCTTCAGTGCTGTTAACCACACGCAACGATATATGCTCAAAACCTATATGGTGGATGAAGTTGCGGATTTGTTCGTCATAAATGCGCGATCGCAACGCACTAAAAAAGTCAATGGATTGATTAGCAAAAGTATCAACTAACTGTTCAATTTCCCGCCCCGAAAGTCCATCCGGTTCAAAAATCCCCTTGACAATTCCCACTTTGTCGTCTCGGTCTGGTTCCCAATAAAATTTCTCCATCCGTCCATCCCGAATTAACGGTGCATAGAGGGTGGAAAAATCATTGCCTGTGACAATAATCGGTACACGATGCAAAGGTGTAGAATCATAGCTTCCAGGCAACTGCACATCTGTGGGATTATCGGCAATATTCATCAGTGTGGCATTTACCAACTGTGTGTTTACAGTATACTGAGTGCCTTCATCGAAGCGTCCAGCACCGGCATCTAAATCGTTAATCATCAGCACACACATTTTACCGCGTACTTTGATCAATTCTGCTGTTTCCCGATAGCGCAGCCGAATCAACCGTGCTGGATCTCCTGCATCTGGACTTTCCAATTCGCCACCAGAGATGTGAGTCACCTCGATGCCCATTTTCTCGAAGACTAACTCGCATTGAAAAGATTTGCCTTCACCTTTGCGTCCATGAATACCCAAAATGATGGGTACTCTGACACCAGGAAGCTTCAAGAAATTTTTCGTGATGTGGACAGCAAGTTTGTCCAAAAATCGGGGAGCAATGTAGTAACCCATGAATGTATCTTACAAATAGTTAGTACCTCTAAAGTTAATGTTAAGTTGTTTTGGGGATAGTGAAGGTCTTTAGACGGAAGAGTGTCAATTTTGCACCAAGTTAGCAATAGTTTCAATTAACTGAGCTGGATCTATTGGTTTGCTAATATGAGCTTGAAAACCTGCTTCGATCGCTCGCTGTTCGTTGCCTTCTCCAGCATAGGCTGTGAGAGCGATCGCTAAAATTTGCCCTCCTTGTTCTCGACTCCTTGACCTGATTTGTTTTAGTAACATGTAACCATCCATTTCTGGCATTCCGATATCGCTCACAAGTAAATTTGGCTTCCACTGTGGTAATATTTCCAATACTTCTGTTGCTGATGACACAGATCTAACAGTGGCTCCAGACTGTTCGAGTATGAAACTAACTAACTCTAGAGAATCAGGCTCGTCATCTACAACTAAAATTTTCAGACCATTAAAAGCCGCAGTATTCCTGACTGTTGCATCGCTTTCTTGACTACTGTCAACGGTATCACTAAGTATCATCGGCAACTTAACAATAAAGGTTGCTCCCTGAGCTTCTCCTAAACTTTCTGCCGAGACAGTTCCACCATGCATTTCTACTAAATAACGCACAATTGCTAATCCCAAACCTAAGCCGCCAAATTTTCTAGTGGTTGCACTATCGGCTTGACGAAAGGTTTCAAACACATAAGGCAGAAAATCTGGGTTGATTCCTTTGCCTGTATCTCTAACTCTGATTTGTACCTGAGAATCGATTTGTTCTAAATAAATCTCAACTTGTCCGCCTTCAGGAGTAAATTTAATGGCATTGGAAAGGAGATTCCAGACAATTTGTTGCAAGCGTCCGGCATCCCCAAACACTTGACCAACCGCAGGATCGAGAGCAGAATAAATTTGAATTAATTTCGCTTCCGCTGATAGTCGTACTGTTTCCATCGCGGCTCGAATAATGGTTGCCAAATCAACTGGGCAAACATTCAGACTAAGTTTACCTCGCAAGATGCGGGAGATATCTAACAAGTCTTCAATAAGTTTAGTTTGTAATTTAGCATTACGTTCAATGGTTTCCAGAGCTAAAGCAGTCTTTTTTTCATCTAATTTGTTGCTACGCAGAAGTTTTGCCCAACCTAAAATCGGATTTAGGGGAGTTCTGATTTCGTGAGACAGAACAGCGAGAAACTCATCTTTAATGCGATTTGCATCTATTGATTGCTGGTAAAGCCGAGCATTGTCAATTGCTATGGCTGCTCGCTGAGCTAGGGCTTGAGCCATATTTAAGTTAGTGTGAGTGTAGCGACGGTTTCCTTGGGTGCTAATCAAAGTAATTGTACCTAGCTTGCGTAGGCGCAGCCCACCGTAGGCATCCCCAGCGACTAGGGGGACAATTATATAAGATTGAATATTTATCTGGCGCATCAACCCTTGGGTTTCTGCGTCCTGGTTCATCGCTAGTAAAAAAGAATCCGCCGCCACATCAGTAACTAATTCTGGTTCGCCTGTTTGCAAAACCTTTCTCACACCAAAATCAGCATCTGCTGAGGTGGAATAAAACCGTCTGAGTGAGAGTGCTAGTGCTTCTTTTTCCGGAGTAGTTGCTGCAACAACTGGTTCCTCAAATACTGTCAAATTATTGTCAACAATATCAATAAAACAGCAATCAGCTAAAGTTGGAACCACCAACTGGGCTAATTTTGCCAGAGTCGTGCGGTAATCGAGGGAAGATACGAGCAATCGACTGGCTTCTGAGAGTAAACTGTAATTTTGCTTTTCAGCTTCAGCTTCCATGCGGGCAGCTTGTTCGCTAATGAGGAGTTGCTCTCGTTCTAACTCTACTCGTTTGCGTTGCATAGCTTGCCGATAGGCATCGCTAATATCTTCTACCAAGCCATCAATGACAGCTTTGCCATCGATTTCGGTGAAGATTTTACTTACACGTACCCAAATCAAACTACCATCAGCTCGTCGCAATTGCATTTCGCGATCGCGCACTTCACCATTTTCTCGGAGTTGATTAATTAGCTGAGTATAATCTTCTGGCTGAAAATAAAGCTCAATGAACCGACTCGCTTGCTCTTGGGGTAAGGCTCCCAACCCAATCAAACGCAGGAATGCTGGGTTGCATTCCAATAAAGAACCATCAAAAGTTGCTCGATAAATCCCAACATTTAAGCGGTTGAGCAGAGTTTGAAACCGAATTTCTAAATTTGCGGTTTTTTGGCGAGTTTCAGATCGTTCTAGTGCCGATCGCACTGCCACTGTTAAGCGTACCTGGTGCTGAGGAGATTTGATCGCATAGTCATCCAATCCAGACTTCATGGCCTCGACAGCAATCTCCTGAGTGCCGCTGTTGGTGAACATAATCACAGGGCAGTTAGGATAACTAGCTTTAATTGCGCGTAGTACTTCTATCCCATTACTCCAGCGCAATTGATAATCGGTGACAACCAAGTTAAATTGCCCCCTCTGCAATGCCTGGGCGAAGTCTTCTGCTGCGCCAACTTGTTCTACTTGGAGATCGGAAAACTCACGTTCCAATTGCCGAATTGCTAAAAGGCGATCGTTCGGATTGTCATCAATCAAGAGAATTCGTAACATTTGATTTGGCTACAAGTCCGATTGCCTTCAAATCATAAGCCTAAAAGTAGCCCTCTAAAAATCATAACTTTTTTAGGACTTATACTCAGGACTTACGCAAAACATAACGAAAGTAGCGGTAAAAACGAGTTTATCTATCGCTGCTCAATATCTTCCAGTGTTCACGACTCAGAAAAAAACCATCGCCACTAGCATTAGTACACGTCAGTCCAGTTCGTTGCGATATGCATGTGAAACCTGCCTTCTGCCAAGTAGTGTTGTAGGAAAGGTTGTAATTAGCCTCAAAGGTGTCACTAATACAGAGAATTTCCGGTTTGCCGTACTCAGATAATAAAAAGCCTCCACCCCAATCATATTCACAATAATTTGGATAAGGTTGAGGCGGTGTCGGATTTAGTCCACTGCCAATCTCGCAGCGCAGTGCATTATTGTTTTCTCCTACGACTATGCACCGGATATTACCGCTAGGAGTAACAAAGCTGTCAGGAACTGTTTGAGCATAACTTACAGAGGTTATTCCCATTATGAGAAAAACTGACGACACCAAAATTTTCTGCACTTCTAAAATTTTTAACCGCATAAGAATATCTGTTTTATTTAATGAATATTACTAATATATAAAAAAATAAAGGAATTTATCAGGCTTCTATAGCAATCCTAAATGAGTTGTCATAAAATTCACCCCCGCGCTGTCCCGCTTTGCTAAGAGGATGTTTGAAAAGTGTTTCACTGTGACTTTAGGCATTTAGACATAGTTTTGTCATAACTTTGTCATAACTTTGTTAAGATATTGTGCCAGATTTAAAACTGAATAATTCACTTTAATTAGATCAAGAAACTATTTAGTTTTTAGTTTTATTTAAAGTATTTTATTTAACTCAAAAAAATAAAACTACAGTTAATACAGCAGATTGTAACAGGCGTGAGGTACTGATAATCGTAGGGGCACAAGATGTTGTGGCCTTACCTGTGTACTTCATTTACCTGAAATGCGCTGTAATTTGGCAACTGTTGGCAAACCTAACGTGAACAATAAACACTTGAAGTACCAAAAGTCAATTTGTGTTGTTATTAGTAGTCTGATTGCTAATCTTCTTACAGCTTGTAATACTGTTCCCGGCGTTTTCCTGTCATCAAGGACGAATCAGCGTGCCGATATACCCAAAGTTATAACAGTTCCTATCAATCGGATTAAAAACCCAATTAATCTACAGTCATCGCAATTAAATAAAGTAGAAAACCTGACTTTTACTGTACCGACTAAATATCAGGGAAAAACGGTTTATCACGTGCAACCCAATAGCAGCGAGAAAGTTATCGCTCTAACTATCGATGATGGTCCCTGGAAAAATACAACCTCACAACTATTGGATATCCTCAAGGAAAATCACATCAAGGCAACATTCTTTTGGGTGGGACAAGCATTGCAAGAACAACCTGACCTTGCTAAGCGAGAAGTAGCTGAGGGACATGCCATCGGGAATCATACTTGGCATCATTGGTATCGGCAAATGGATCAAGCCACAGCCAAAAGTGAAATTGAACGCACAGCCAACCTGATTTATCAAATTACAGGAGTCAAAACTTCTTTATTTCGTCCTCCTGGAGGATTTTTAAATAATGGGCTAGCTGCTTATGCTAAAAGTCAAAAAGACGCTGTAGTGATGTGGTCGTTGACTTCAGCTGATACTGACCCTCATGCCAAACCACAAGCCTTTGTAAATAATGTATTGAAAGGTGCAAAATCTGGTGCTATTGTTTTGATGCATGATGGTGGGGGAAATCGCCAAAGAACTATACAAGCTTTACCACAAATTATCAGTGGACTTAAACAGCAAGGCTACCGATTTGTAACAGTTCCTGAACTGTTACAAATCCAGTCATAAATGTTTTTAAGTCACGGAGTAAAACAACGTATATAAATCAAATTAATGCGGTATAAGTCCCTTACCAAATATTCCTCAAGCTGCAATACTTGTCGGGTTTTGGGGAAAAGGGAAAGAAAAAACCTTTAACCTTTACCCTTTAACCTTTTCCCCAAACCCAATTGAGAGTTAAAAATGCTATCCCTTGCAGTATTGCCTCAAGCTGGATTATTTATTAACTAATCGCCAACTTGTAGATCCCTTAAAACTAAATCGGCTCTTGGGAAAAATCCTTCTTGGTAATCAGATGGGCAATGAATAATTACATAGAAAATCTTGCCATTTTGTTGGCCAAGATACACAATACCTCCCATATCTTCGCCTTCATTGAAAACAATTTTTTGTTTTGTCCAACCATAGGATAAATCTTCAGTATTACTCAAAACTTTCCATCCATTAGATCCCATTAGACCAGACGTACCATTAACAAAGCTTCTTAGCTGTTCTAGAGTTTTAAAACTGTTGGGAAAGGAAATAGCGATATAGGCATTTTCATTTTTATTTCCATCAACATTGGAAATGAACCGAACGCCTGTTCCTTCACCCGAACTAAAGCCTTCAGCAACAAAATCCTCATTGGAAAAGTAGGTCGTAAATAAATCGTCGTATTTGTCGTACAGTTGGAGATTAATGGAACTTTTTTCTCCTTCAACACTAATTGTGGCTGCCTTGGTAAGTGGTCTGTTTGCTTTTGAGTTATGAGCGATCTCGACAGCAGCCGCCGTAGCTGTGATGCTGTTACTAGACGAAAATAGTTTCTGGGGTGGGGTATTAGAATTCCAGAATGTGCTGAATAGGATTGTCCCAACCATCCCTATGGCTAGAGTTGATATAGTCGTTGCAGCGAGTCTAGAAAGATTAATTATCATAGTGGTGTGATTTATTAGGTAGTAACAGCAGACACCTTCTCAACTTCAGGGCTACTATAAATTTCAATTCAAAATTCCAAATTTTTGCAGAATTCCAAAAAGTTCAGACAAGTTTACATACAGAATTTTAAAACTGCGTAACCCTGAATTATCCTACTTTTTTTAGGGCTGGATCGGGTTGATCAACGATCTTTGCCATTAAATACGGGTCTTGTCAGATTTTGGCGATCGATGACGATAATTACAACAGCAATGGGGTAAGTGCTAATGCTCATGTTGGAATTTACTAGTATGCAACTATCTAAATTCTTGTTGGCTTGCGACTACAATACATCACCAAAAGTATAAATAATCCCATTCCTGCGAGATATTTAATCGGATCGGGTACGCTAGGATTAGGCGAAAAAAAGCCTTCGATCGCACCTGCAATAATTAACATTGGTACAATCCCAAATACTAACTGCGCCGCCTGATTACCATAAAATTTCAGTGCGTCTCCCCGGCGATATTTGCCAGGAAATACAATTGCTCTTGCTAATAAAAATCCCGCACCTCCAGCAAAAAATATCGCTGGCAATTCTAAGGAACCATGCGGAAATACAAACGCCCAAAAAGGATAAGCTAAATTATTTTGACCAACTAAAGTACCAACGGCACCAATTAATAAACCATTAAATATCATCATATAAGCTGTATATATCCCCGCTGTAATCCCACCAGCAACAGCCCCAAAAGACACCGCCAAGTTATTAATCGTAATTCCGCTGGATGCTAGAGGTTCAATGCCAACAATTGACCCCATCCACAATTTATGCTCATCTCGTACCTTGGTTATCAAGTCTTCAGGTACGATCAAAGGCATGAAGCTGGGATTTTGCCAGGAATACCACCAAGCCACTACTCCACCCAATAGAAACAGCGCCGTTGCCGCAGCGATATATGCAAATGTTTTTTGGACTACAGATGGTAATCCCCAACGATAAAATTCTAAGACTGCCTCCCATTCCTGTCGCCGGGAACCCTGGTAAATCTGCGTATAAGCACGAGTTGTTAAAGATTGTAAACTTTGGATCAAAGTATTGCTGATTTGTTGGGTGCGGGCGCGGGCTAAATCTGCGGCTACTGAACGATACAAACTTGCTAATTCTCTAATTTCGGCTGCCCGTAAAGACTTTAGACCTTTTTTTTCAACCTGCTTTAATAGGGCATCCAAACGCTGCCAATTCGGTTCTCGTCGTCCAATCCAACGTTGAATATTCATGAATTTTGGGAACACTGACTTTAACTTAGTTTAAGATAGCCTCAAATTCATATCCGTAGTTTCCAGGGAAATTTGGTATTATGTCTGAAAATTTTGGATCTCCAGGTCACATACAACCACTGAGTGTCGGTAATGTTGTCAGTGCTGCGGTGCGACTGTATCGTTCTCATCTCAACACTTATCTAAATTTAGCTGCGATCGCTCACTTGTGGATTATAGTTCCGATCTATGGCTGGGCAAAATATGCTGCCATTTCTGGATTAATTTCACGCTTGGCTTTTGGAGAATTAGTTTACCAACCTGAAAGTGTTCAAGCTGCTAGGAGCCATATTAATCCACGTCTGTGGTCATTTTTAAGAGTTGCTCTCCAAGTAGGAATATCTCTGCTGATCGTTTATTTTGGGTTAGCGATCGTTGGTGGTATCTTCGCTGGCTTGGTGGGAGTAGTATTGGGAGGGATATTAGGTAGTTCAGCTGTTATAATCGCAACTACATTGGCAATAATTGTCACGGTAGGGATTGTGCTGTTGGGACTAACCTGGTTTTACTCACGCTGGATAGTCGCTGAAGTTCCCCTAGCAGTTGAGGAAAATATTAATGGTGGCGAAAGTGTTGCCAGAAGTTGGGAGTTAACTAAAGCCTCAGTATTTCGCATCCAAGGCGTAGTTTTGGTTGCTTTTCTCGTCACACTGCCAATAGTATTTGTGTTCAACTATATACCCAACTTATTCCTCCTCAAACTTGAACCAGGTTCTGCTATGTATTCACTTGTGTATTTTATTTCTTTGATTGGTAGCTTAGTCGGTGGAGTTTTTATCATGCCATTCTGGCAAGCACTCAAAGCTGTTTTATACTTTGACTTGCGTAGTCGGCGTGAAGGTTTGGGTTTGCAGTTACGACAACCTCCTTCCCAGGATTTTCATTAACTCAATACCTGAATTTAACTTTATTAATCTTTTATTAGTTCATATATGCGCTTTTTTAATCGCATCTCATTCCAGACTCCAGAAAGTGTAGAACTGGAATTTACTTTAGCAGGAATCGGTAATCGAGCTTTAGCACTGATTATCGACTATACAGTGTTGGGTGTAAGTTTGTTGCTATTTGTGTTGGTCTGGACTTTCTTCTCAACACAACTGTTCAATTTTCTCGAAGGCTTAATTACAAATTCTCGGAATATAGGACTTTGGTTATTAGCGATTTTCTTCTTTATCGCCTTTGCAATTTACATCGGGTATTTTGTATTTTTTGAAACCTTATGGTTTGGACAAACCCCTGGTAAACGCATTGCTAAAATTCGCGTCGTTCGAGATGATGGTAGACTCATCGGACTACAACAAGCAACCCTGCGTGCTTTACTACGACCCTTTGATGAAACTTTGTTTATTGGCGCTTTTTTAATTATGTTGGGTAGCCGCGAAAAACGTTTGGGTGATTTGGCTGCTGGCACAATTGTGATTCAAGCCCAACCAACCAATGCACCGACATTAATAATATCAGAACACGCAAAGATACTCCACGACCAATTACTACAAAGTGCCAATTTATCCCAATTGTTGCCTGATGATTTTGCTGTTATTCGTGAGTATTTACAGCGACGTGGTGGAATGTCGTTAAAAGCAAGAGCATCATTATCTTTAAAGTTAGCCGAGCAAGTAAAATCTATTATTAATTTAGAAAAGTTGCCAGAAACTGTGACACCGGATGTATTTTTAGAAGCTATTTATCTTGTTTATCAACAGCAGGAATTTTGAAGAAGAACACAGAATTCAGAATTCAGAATTCAGAATTGTTTAAATCCCTAGACGCGATAAATCGCGTCTCTACAAATGCATCGTGGTGTGAATTAACGATGCATAGGTTGTTTCAGGCTTTTCTTAATTATTGTGCGATGCCTACGGCGGTAAACTACGTAAATAGACCATGCTGTAGGGGCACAGCATTGCTGTGCCCCTACGAAAGATGTGGTTTTTAACCTTATCCATATTTTGTATTTATTGTCAATGCGTAAGTCCGATAAATAATCCCTCCAACTCCTGTAAATTTCAGCTTGTTGGAGGGGCGTTCAAATGTTGCAGCAAAAAGTGAATTAATATCAGTTAACAACTCATAGGTTAATTTTTGGTTAACAAAAAGTTAATATCTGATTATGTCAAGAGTTACTGCTTTAGCGGAATCACGATCGCAAACTCGGCACCTTCTCCTGGTGCTGAAATACACTCAAGTTGCCCAGAATGTTTTTTGACAACAATTTGGTAACTAATTGATAATCCCATGCCAGTGCCTTTACCCACAGGTTTCGTAGTGAAAAATGGGTCAAATAAGCGTTTGCGTACTTCTTCCGTCATCCCTAACCCGTTGTCAGCAATGCGAATAACTACACAATTTTTTTCGATGTAAGTGCGGATGCGAATTGTGGGAGAAGTCATTAGTCCTTGGTCATTTATCCTTTGTTTAGAGTTATTTACTAATGACAAATGACTAATGACAAATGACTCTTCTAATGCATCGATCGCATTTGTCAACAGATTCATAAACACCTGATTCATCTGTCCAGCGTGACACACCACTGGTGGCAGGTTGCCGTAATCTTTAACTACTTGGATTTCGGGATATCCTGTTTTGGCTTTTAAACGACTTTGTAATATTAGCAAGGTGTTATCCAAACCTTCATGGATGTTTACTGCCTTCATCCCGTCTTCATCAAGGCGAGAGAAATTGCGTAAAGATAAGACAATCTGCCGAATGCGTTCGGCTCCCATATTGATAGAATTTAGGATCTTGGGCAAGTCTTGTTTGAGAAAGTCTAAATCAATGGCGTAAATTTGTTCGTGAATTTCTGGTGTTTGTGGGCAGTAGTGCTGTTGATAAAGTTCTATTAAGTGCAGCAAATCTTGGATATATTCACTGGCATGGCTAATATTGCCATAGATAAAATTGACCGGATTATTGATTTCGTGGGCAATTCCGGCTACCAACTGTCCCAAACTAGACATTTTTTCAGTTTGAATTAGTTGGGCTTGGGTTTGTTGAAGTTCTAGCAGTGCTGCTTCTAGTTGCTGGGCTTTGTCTTGGGCAGTTTGGGCGGCGATGCGACTTTGGGTATAAAGTTTAGCTTGGTCAATGGCGATCGCTATTTGGTCTGTAACTGCTTGGAGTAATTCTATTTCGTTGTCTAGCCAAGGCCGAAAGCCATTACAATAACCACAGCTAAAGGCGCCAATTTCGCCGGATTGGGTGTGTATCGGCAGTGAAATAAAAGCAGTGAAGCCGAAATCCTTCAAAAACTCCCGTGTAGTGCCATAAGCCACAGTATTAACATCATCAATACGGATGATTTCTCTATTCAAAGTTTTCCTGGCGATGAGTTCGATTTCTGCATTCGTTACTTTATCGTTCAGCAGATAGGGTAAAAGCCAACTTTTAGCTTCATATACTCTTTCCCAGTAGGGTACTTCAGCGTTTTGTCGATACCAAAAGAAAGCACACCGATCTATTTGGAATAAGTTGCGAATCTCCTGAACTGCGGTTTCCACAATGTAATTAAGATCCAAGGAAGCTCGAATTTGGCTAGAAAGACGATTGAGTAATGTTTCCCGCCGGACGCTTTCTCTAAGTGCGACTTCTGCTTGTTTGCGTTTGATGCCAATGGCAATTTCTTGGGCGGCAAATTCCAATGCTTTAAAAGTTGATTCTGTCACGACTTGGCGGGTGAACATGGCTATCACCCCTACAATTTCATCTTCAACAATCAGAGGATAACCAGCAAAGGCCACCATACCTTCTCGCTGCGCCCACTCTTTGTTACCCACGCGGGGATCTGTCTGCACAAAGTTAGTTAGGTGGGGTTTGCCTTGTTCGGCAATCAAACCAATTTTGAATTCGCCAACTGGCACACGTCTATGAGGCCCATTAATATGGGTGTACATCCCAGAACTGACTTGCAATTCTAGTACATTTTCCTGTTTATTAAGCGTCCAAATCCGAGCAAAAGCTGCATCAAGATGTTCAACTAAAGCCTCAGTGCAGCGGCGCATCATGTTTTCTAAGCTGTCACTCTGAGTCAGGGCTGCGTCTACATCGGCACGAAAATTTGCCAAACGTGCGCGTTCTGCTAATGCTTCTTCTGCTTGTTTGCGATCGGTGGTGTCATAGCAAATACCAACGAAGTTCAAAATATTGCCATTGGCGTCTCTATTTGCAGATGAGTTACTTGTATGCCATCGCCAACTGCCATTTTTGTGTTTTACCCGATATTCAATAGGGTCTTGTTTTTCGCCTGTTGTCACAACTCTTTGCAAATAATCTGCACACATAGGTACATCGTCAGGATGTACAAATACAGTAAAGGATTTGCCTTCCACCTCGGCAACTTCATGCCCTAAAATATCAGTCCAGTTTGGAGAAACGTAGGAAAATACCCCCTCAACCGTCAGTGCAAAAAGAATGTTATTCGCGTTTTCGACAATGGTGCGAAATTGGGCATGGCTTTCTGCCAATGCTGCTTGTACTTTATCCTCGTTTTCGCGGACAAGAACTATAATTTGCTGCTTTGGTAATGGTAATAATCTCGCTTCAAAGTTACCATTTTCTTGTGCTAGCGGTAAGCTATATTCAAAACTAACTTCAGATTGAGTTGCAAGTACTTGAGTGATTGCTTGGTAGAAGCGATCGCCTACAGCAGTCGGTAGGCATTCTCGCAAACTCTTGCCCTGTTGAACTCCTTGTAGAATATACAGACTTGGCGTTTTTCCTGGCCGATAATCCAGGATAGTTCCATCAGCATCAACACGAAAGTAAAAATCAGTAACTAGTTGCAAAATGGCTGCAAACTCTGATGTTTTTTGGCGTAGATCTGCTTCAACAGCTTGGCGTTTTGCAGTTTCTGCTTGTAGCCGCTTTAATACTTTTGTTAATTCCCTGGCCTGCTTTTTTTCTGTGAATTGACTTTGTTGGTTAAATTGTTTCTCATCTTGTTGTATTTTTTCTTTCTCAAGATTGATTTGGTTAATGTAGCTTTGCACCTTTCTGGTAAACACTCTTGCCTGCCTGCTCTGCCTAAATTATTAAAGTAAAATTTCTAAAAGATACATTTGTTAATAAATATGTATAATATTTTTATCTCAACCTGGTTACGATCTTAATACTTTATTTCTTTTTCTATATACTTTAATTCTTCTTTTTATGTAAATAAATTAGGAAAATGCTGAAGTTTTGATTAAGATGAACTTTACCATTTTTACGAAAATTAAAAATTACTACGTTCCAGTAAAATTACTTAAGCAACCTCGATCGTTGAAATCATCGAGAAATTCATACTGATTATCTAATTTAATGGCTGAAAATCTAAATTAGCTTCGCTGTGTTTAGATCCCCGACTTCTTAAAGAAGTCGGGGATCTGACTTTTGACGAATTATTTACAACTGCTATATGAGGTGATTATGTCTTCATCGAAAATTCACAATCTTCAAGATTTTCATACCAAATCAATATTTATTTTTCCTAGCAAAGCCGGATTTTTCAAAATTGTCTTGGCAGATTATGGGGAACGGGGAAAATAACTAATCACAAATGCCTGGTCTGTTGTATAGAACCTTGGCGATCGCATTTTATATGTTATAAAGCTCAGAGAAATTTATGTTAGGCGGAAACTACTCTATGGAACCAGACAAACTGGCTAGTTTTAAAGAGTACGGTGAATTCATCCTCCGGAAGATAGATTCTGTACCTGAATACCCTTCACAACAAGAAGATTGGGTTCCGGCTAGCCTTGATGATTGTCTCCGTCGTTTGCGGGAAGCTGCTGAAAAAACTGTAGATCTTGCCACTTCGCCTGTGAAAATTGGTGTGATGGGGGAATTCAGTAGCGGCAAAACTTTACTTTTAGGCAGTTTGATTGGATATGCGGATGCTTTGCCAGTCAGTGAAAACCCGACTACAGGTAATGTCACGGCTCTCCACATTATACCCCAAGATGACTTTGCTACAACGCAACTGAGCAATTTTACTGTAGAATATCTTTCCCATGAAGGGATACACGAGTGTCTGCGGTTCATGTTGGGGGAAGCCAATAAACGGACAACAGCAGCGGGACTTCCTGCCATACCAGTGTCCAAGCTCAATTCTGGCAAAGATATTATTGGCTGGTGTGAGGAAGCATGGAATAGTTCTAACAATTTAGAATTACGGTATTTATTGAGAGAATTAGTATTATTTTTACGAGCTTATCAAGCTTATGGGGAAGTAATGTGTGGTGGGCGCTACCAGATTGATGCTACCACCGCCCACGAAGGGTTACAGCTAGTGGAACAGCCAATGGCTATCCAAACTCTCAAATTTGAAGATTTACCGCCAGCGCATATTCGATTACCGAGTCAACCCCAGAGGCTACCAACGAAATTATTACAAAACAGCTTTCCACTGATTCGCCGCGTAGATATTGATGTCAAAATCTCACGGGAAATTTGGGATGTTACGGGTGCTGCTAAATTTATTCTCATCGATTTTCCGGGATTGGGGGCTGCTAATTCGGGGGCTAGGGATACCTTTTTATCATTGCGGGAATTGGCAGAAGTACAGACAATTTTAGTATTGCTAAATGGTAAATCTCCAGGAAGCGATCGCGCTAATAAAATCTTTACCATGATGCAGCAGCAGCGACCAGGACAAGACCTGAAAGATTTAATTCTCGTCGGCGTGGGTCGCTTCGATCAACTACCCTTGGAGAGTGAGGGTGGTGAAAGAGAACTCGACCAACTGACTGAAGATCGGGATTTGCACGAGGACATTGTTTTCCAAAAACTCAAGGTTCTGCAAACCACCATTGACGGTGCAGAGGCGTTTACAACTCAAAAAGACCGCATAGTTTTACTCTCGCCACTGTTGGGACTGGCTGACATAGCAAAACGTTCGAGTAAAGTCAAAGCTGGTTCACCAGAATTTTTAACTAACTTAGACTATCCTGATTACTTAGACAGGTCTAAACGGCTACAAGATAAATGGGGACGCTTAAGCCAACGGCTGTTAGAATCTGATACCCGCAGCTATTTGGGGAGACAATTAGGTTACTTTGCTCAAGATGGTAGTCTTGGGAAGTTACGGGAATTGATTCAAAAGCACGTCGCTACTCATGGTCTGAAGCAATTGTATGAAGATACTAAAAGAGCTGCTGATGTGGTGAGTCAGCAACAAGATCATTTGAAAGACATCATAGATGAAATTCACGAGCAAGGCATACCCACAGGAGACAGTCCTGCTTTTATTGAGTTGCGTTTTGTAGTGGAAACTTTAGATAAAATCTACAGGAATTTCCAAAAAAACTTAGAGAAAGAACCACTCAAAGACCGACGCGGTGTCATAGTTAGCGATGTAGTCAAAGACGAACTTACCTTTAGAATCCTGAATTGGAATCAGTGGACTTTACTGTTCAATAAAGTCAACAATGGCACCATCGCCCTCGCTGAATCCAAAGGTGCAGCAGGGAAATTATTTGATAGAGGAAACCGCGTCAATAGTTCTCTACCCACAAAGAGTGATGATTTTTATCCAGTATTTGAAAAAACCGTTCAAGAAGTAGAAGAATTTGCCCGCGATCGCATTCGTCAAGCTGTGGTAGATTTGTTGAATCAATTGTCAAATCAGGTAGCCCCAGAACGCGACCAATTGAAAGCAATTCTTCACCCAGAGATGGAACAAGAAATCGAATCAAAATTTGGTGTAGAAGAAGCCGATCTTTTTTATAAATTATTACTAGGATGCGACCCGAACGAATGGAAAGAAGCAATCATTTCTGAAATTAGTAACAAAGACAAAACCGTTGCACCCGAAATCATTTTTCCCTTAGCGCGTCAAGACGATAAACACAACGTTGGTCAAATCTTTGACTGGGCACCAGAAAAAAGCCAAGGTTTACCCAGAAGCAGCAATCACCAACTATTAGTACTGCGACTGCGAGATGAAATTACTGCCAGCGCCAGCCTTCATCTTGTGCAGTATGTTAGTGAAGTGAATCAGCAAATTAATTCCGAACTTGAAGGCATTTTGGATCAAATTATCCCCAGTTTGCAAAACCTCTCGAAAAAAGAAGCATTACTGAGATATTTAACATCTGGTGACTTACCATCTGAGGTAGCTGTTCCTACTTGGTTGCAGATTCTTTCAGATATTGCCGCTATTTCTTACTAAGATGTTTTCATAACGGCAAACTTCTACTATTTTAGATTGAGAATTTGCAATGCTTTTTCAATGCGATCGCGTAGAGTTATGGGGATGTATTTGTGAGACGAGATGCAATTTTTTATACGCTTTTCAAGCGTGTTCCAGGGTTGCTTTTTGAGTTAGTAGAACAGCCACCAGCAGAAGCTGCTAACTATCGCTTTGAATCAGTTGAAGTTAAAGAACCAACATTTCGGATTGATGGAGTCTTTTTACCTCCACCTGATGCAACATCTCAAATTATCTTTTTTGCTGAGGTGCAATTCCAAAAAGATGATTTACTATATCATCGTTTTTTCTCCGAATCGATGCTGTATATGTATCGCAATCCAACACTTTATGATGATTGGTACGGAGTAATTATTTTACAGTCTCGCAACTTAGAATCCGAAAAGACCACGATTCACAGATCGCTACTAAACAGTTCGCAAGTACAACGGATTTATTTGGATGAGTTAGGTAATCCTGATGAGCAAAAAGTTGGTATCAGTTTGATGCAGTTAACTATCGCTTCAGAAACTCAAATGGTGGAACAAGCGAAACGTTTAATTGAACGAGTACAACAAGAAGAGATCACTGTCTTGGCTAAGGAAGACATAATAGATGTAATCACAACAATTGCTGTTTATAAATTTGCCAACTTAAGTCGTGAAGAGGTAGAGGCGATGTTAGGAGTTAAATTAGAAGAAACTAGGGTTTATCAAGAAGCTAAACAAGAGGGACTAGAACAAGGAGTAGAAATAGGGCGAGAACAAGGAGTAGAAATAGGACTACAGCAAGGAATAGAAATAGGACGAGAACAAGCAAAACTTGAACTTGTGCCTCAGTTCTTAGCTCTTGGTATGTCGATGGAAGAAGTTGCTCAATCGCTTAATTTAACCATTGAACAAGTAAGACATGCAGCTGAGTAGTCACAACAATTACTGTTTATAAATTTGCCAACTTAAGTCGTGAAGAGGTGGAAGCCATGTTAGGAGTTAAGTTAGAAGAAACTAGGGTTTATCAAGAAGCCAAACAAGAGGGACGAGAAGAGGGGCGAGAAGAGGGACGAGAAGAACTAACGCTTGAACTTGTACCTCGTCTCTTAGCTCGTGGTATGTCGATAGAAGAAGTTGGCCAATTACTTAATTTAACCATCGAACAAGTAAGGCTTGCAGCTGAGTAATCACAATAATTACTGTGTATAAATTTGCCAACTTAACTCATGAAGAGGTAGAGGCCATGTTCGGAATTAATTTAGAAGTAACTAGATTTTATCAAGAAGCTAAAGAAGAAGGACGACAAGAAGGACTAAAAGAAGCAAAATGTGAACTTATTCCTCGATTCTTAGCTTCTGGTATGTCAATGGAAAAAGTTGCCCAATTACTTAATTTAAACATCGAACAAGTAAAACTGATAAGCGAGCAATAATCATCAACATCAACTTAGTAAATGCTCCAATTTGAATGGCGATCGCTTTTAAATGAAAGAGCGATCGCCCTATAAAAAAGCCACCCTGAAACATAAATATTTGCTATAATGAATCCTTTTGAATTGAACAACTATACTGATAAACAATCAAACGAGAAACAACAAAAAAGATTTCCGGGATGGTTTGCATTAGATTTTGGTACGTCGAATTCTACAGTTACACTTTTCGATCCCATTGAAGTACCCATCGCCGAAATTTTACCCAAAGAACAAGAAATACGGTTGCGCGATCGCTTATCGCAATGGCTGAGTTCTCCTGCCTCTGTAGCTTTACCAGATGTCAGCGATGAAGATTGGGAAAAGTTTCTTTTAGAAATTAGTAAAAATCTGGAAATAGAACCAAGAAAATTAAGTGAAGTTTTTGAAACTGATAACAAAGAGCGCTTTTTGGAAGCCATTCGTCAAATTGAACTTTGTTTAGGAAATAGCGACAGATTTCGTCGTGCTGTTAGCAAAAAACTCTATCAAATCTATCACGAAGTCTTCCGCGTTCCTACCTTAGAATCGCAAAATCTCATTCCAGTTGTGTTGGATATCGATCGCCGTGAGTCGGAAATTCCCAGCGAGTCGGAAATTTCCCATTTAGCCGAATTAGAATTGCGGATGGGTAGGGAAGCTAGAGATAACAGAAAAAAAGCCATCGCCCAAGATACAAGCGGTACTTTAAAGGAAATTATCAGCAGGTTTCATCATTCACCCAAACGCTATTTTGGTCAAGAGCGATCGTTTTCAGTTATTTTGGATGGAAAGGAAGAAATAATTACCGCCAAAGAACTAATTCAATCGGCTTGGGCACATTTAATAAAGTTAACTGAAGACTACCGCCAACGGGCGCGACGCAGATTTTCAGAAGGAGATTTTTTAACAGCAGTTGTTACCTATCCAACAGTCGCCCCGCCTGTTGTTCGTAAGGAAGTTAAAGAATTAGTTGAACAGTTGGCGATCGATGATGTTCAAACTGCTTATGATGAAGCTGTTTCTGTGGCTATATTCTTTTTATGGCGAGAATTTGGCGGTAATCTGAATATTGGTATTGAATCATTTAAAACTCGTTGTCGCCAAACTGGAAATAAATGGTCACAAAATGTTCTCGTTTTAGATATCGGTGGCGGAACAACAGACTTAGCTTTGATTGAATTAACTTTGGAAGATAAAACCCCAACTTTTGCTGATTCTGAAGATCGGGGTTTGGGAGGACGTTACTATAAACTGACTCCTAAACTATTAGGTTCGTCTGGACATTTACAGTTAGGTGGTGAATTAATTACGCTGCGAATTTTTAGATTATTGAAAGTGGCGATCGCTGACTTTCTCTTAACAGGAGTAACCACAGGTGACATCGAAAGCGAAAAGCTAGAAGATTTAATTAACTCTGAGCTAAACGAGCGTTTCTTAGAACAAGGCAAATTCAAAACTGGCAGTCTTTTAAAATGTCTGGATAAGGAAAATCCCGAAGGTGATGTTGCTTATAAAGATGCTTTAGATACTGCCGAAAAAGTATTACCTACCCGCTGGCAACAATCACCCCAACGCCTACAAACATTTTATCTCCTCTGGGATTATGCAGAAGCAGCTAAACTAAAACTTGGGCAAAAACCACCAACTGATGATTCTCTATTAACCTTCACACTCTCTGAACAAGAAATTGCTGAACTCCTCAGCCAAAGTGCCGTTAAACTACAAGTCAACGATCCCAATAACATCTGCGTCACCCTAGACAACCAGCAATTTGAACGAGCCGCTGTTTCCGGAATCAAAGAAGCGATCGGTATTGCAAAAGGATTAATGGAAAGCCGTTTGCACCCCGATGATATCAGCAAAGATTCTTGGAATTCTCAAAAAGTTGATTGGTTAATTCTATCTGGTAAAACTTGTAATCTTGACTTAGTACAGCGACAAATCTATCAAGAATTTAGTAAATCTCCCTATTTTGTTTGGAATCCAGAACGCATTACTTTTGTTTTGGAATTTACCAAATTAGCCACCTCCGCCGGCGCTTGTTATGCCGAAAAATTACGCAGGTTAAGATTCGATCCAGAAGAATCCAAAAGCTTATTGCGTAAGGGAGCAAATCAGCTAGAAATTGATGTTAAAAACCTGTTTTATTATTTGCCTTGCAACTTCAAACGTAAAACTCAAAGCAACGATTTATTGACTATATTCAGAGCCGGTCAAGAGTTGTATCAACTAGCATCTGGAGAAGCCATCGCTAAAGTTCGTACTCCTTGGCGAGGCATACAATTAACTAATATTATCTACCGCCAAGATTACGAAGAAGGAGATTTACTACTTTGGGGTAGCTTCGACGGCAAAAACCTGATGAATAAATTAGGAATGGAAGAAGGAGAATTTCTCAAAAAAATCAAAATCCAGTTTGAAATTGACCAAACCCTCGAATTTAGCGTATTGCTTTGTCAGGGAAATCCACATTATTTAATTGACATTCCTGGCATTGATTTAGAAGCAGTAGTTTCAGACAATTCAGCGCTATTTGCTGATGGCAAATTGAAGTGGAATATCGCTGTAGAACGCCCCAATAAAGACTTGAATGATGGTGATATTGCCGTCAATGTCATCGAGTCTGCAACAGTGGATCAACCAGATGCCTATCATTTAGTATTTGAAGTCGGAAACGATGATAAATCTTTCCACGAATTTCATTATTTACGTGATGGAACGACACAACCAGGAATTGGATTAATTAGTAATCCCTTACCTCCCTTCCCGAAAACTGGACAGCACACTTTCTATATTTATCAAACAGATACCGAAACCCAAACGAAAAAATGGATACGAATTGGCGCACTTAGTAAACCAGACATCATAACAGATTACCCTTGTCAATATCGTGTGACTCTGGATAATCAAGGTATTTTACGGATGCACGCAGGTGAAGTGCCTTATTGGACATCAACAAATCAAGAATGTCTGAAAGAAGAAGGATGCGTTTATCTGGCTGAATTAGAATTGCAACCTAATGAAGTTGATAAAGAACGCGATCCATTTTGCGGTATACATTAGAATTTATTCACGCAGAGGCGCAGAGATTTTTGTTAACGTCTTGCCTCTTAATTGTGAGATACAAAAAACTCTTTCTCTCCGCGCCTCTGCGCCTCTGCGTGAGATAAAAAAAGGCAATATTAATGCAGCATTTCCATCAATTATTACAAATAAAAAACTCACAATTAGCCCAATTATTGCGCTTTACTCTCTACGGACTTGAAGCTACTTTAAATCAGGCTCGTACAGAATTTCCACTAGATCCAGGAGTCGAGGTATGCGATGAGTTGCTGCAAGAACTTCACAGCCTATTGCAATCTCCAGCTACACCCTCACAGTCAGAGAATGGTTGGGAAGATGCCACTATACCTTCCCAAAATACATTAAAGCTCAATCATTTAAGGGAAGCTTTTGATTCTGATTCAGAACTTAATTATTATCTGGGTAATTCCCAATTGCAAAGCCAAACTGACTCAGATTTATGGAATGAAATTCAACGCAAATTGTTAAGAATACCTGAAGAATTAGCAGCATTTTGGCGACAGCGCACCTTAAATATGGCTCAAGAAGTAGGTGCGATCGCAGATAATTCTAATCTGCATCAACTTCCCTTTATCCGTGATGAAATTATCTACCCTGGACTTAGCGGTGCTGTTCAAACTCAAGGATTAAGTTTATCTCAAAAAGCACTTTTAAATTCTCAAGTTATCCAAGGTAATGAATCCGATTTAGGAGGGGGATTCTTATTTTTATATATGAAACTAATTGAAATAGAACCAGATTTATACCATGCTTTAAAGAGTGTTTTTAGCTTCGATATAATCTCCTTACACTCCAAACCAGAACAGCGGAATCAATATATTAATGCTTTGAGCGATCGCTATCAACGCACCCAAAAAGCTGAAGAAAATGCCGATCCCCTGTCTATGTTGCGTGCTTGGATTGACATGGATGAGGCAATACACTCTTTGGTATTTGTACCATCGGCTGAACGTTATTCATGGTGGGGGAAGCTACAAAACGAATCACGGCGCATTCTCAAGAAGGTTGCTGATAAAGCTATTAATGCAGGTCATGAAGTGCGAATTCGCCAATTATCCGGACTTTATGCAGATATCTGTGCCTCATCTAAAGATGACTTACAACTAGATTTCGGTGGTACCCCTGGGGAAGTCTTAACTTGTCTGCGGGTATATGCGCGAATTAACCACGAAGAATCCCCAGGGCGTGTAATATTCCGTTCATCACGGTAGCTGCTGGCAATAGTCATTAGTCATCTGTATTTACAAAGGACAGATGACTAATGACGATTTTCTAAACTTACAGAATGCCCCAGAAGTGTAAAATCCCTTGGCCAGAGAACGCTTCAATTAGAATGGCAGCTAAAAAACCAATCATTGCAAAACGACCGTTCCAGTTTTCACTCTGAGGAGTAAAGCCCCAGCGTAAAGCATTAGGATCTTCCGAAACCGAAGGCGTAGTCTTGTTAGCGTTTGACATAATTAACACTCCGAGCTTCTATGTTGTGACGGTTATAACCGCCTGTAAAGTAATGTAACAGATTTTTACAAAATTGCAACATAAACTAAAAGCAAATCAGTAAACCAATATATGTTACGAATACGTAGTTTTTTGTGGTATGGTGGCGATCGCTTAATTCAGCAAGCCCTAAGTTAGTTTTTGGAGACTTATTGCATTTTTTACCAGCTTTGCTTGCATTTGCTAATCTAGGGCAAAGCCATCAAATATTTTGTTACTTCCTGGGGATCAGCAATGTCAGTAAAACAACTATCTCTATTTGATCAGCAACCAGAAGATTCAAATAAATTTTTTGCTCGTAAAAGACCCTGGTCAGCTGCCAAACATCGGATAATGCTGAAATATATACAGGCTCATTGTTATAATTTGGGCGGTAGCAAATCCTATCAATCTATGTATATTAACTATGTTGATGGTTTTGCTGGAGCAGGCAAATATGATGAAGGAATTGGTATTGAGAAATTTGTAGATAAATCGAAGTTTTGGCAGAGATACAAAACTGAGTTTTTAGATACTGATGGTTCCCCTTTGATAGCACTTAAATGTGCTAAAATATTTTCTCTTGAAGAACGTGTTACCTTAAGATGCTTTTTTACTGAGGAAGATAAAGATCTCAACCAAAAACTCAAGAGTAACTGTAGTTTAATCGGTGAAGGATTGTCCTATAAAATTTACGATCCTCAAAGATTTGACAAGGCATTGACTCAAATAATGAATGAATTGGACAAATACCCAACATTATTTTTTCTGGATGCCTTTGGAGTTAAAGGAGTAACTTTTGAGCAAATATGTTCTATCGCCGATTACGTAAGTAAATATAAAGGAGAATTATTTTTATTATTTCATAACCGTTCAGTTGCCCGCCATGCAGGTTTTTATAAAACAAGTTATAAAAATTCTAAAGATCAAAAAACTGCCGAAACATATACACAAAATTTAACTAACCTATTAGGTTATAACTCAGATTTAGACTGGAAACCAAAGTGGCTTGATTGCCAAGATCAAGAGCAAAAGCAGAAATTTGAAAGGTGGGCACTTGAATATTTTAAGACCAGACTTAAACAAGAAAGTAGTTTTAAAGGGGTGGCTAGTTTTGAAGTAAAGGAGACGTACAATGATACTAGACCTCAATATAACATTGTGGTTGGTAGTAACCATCCTCAGAAAGCTTTTGGTGAATTTTTAAATGAACTTTTTTGCCAAGAAAATGAATTACTTTTCTTTGAGGACGACAAAAGTGGAAAGAATTCTAAATTCCTTACTCAAGCATGGGAACGTGAAAATGATGAGCGAGTTGACAGAATTAAACCTGTAATTATTGAAATTTTACGACGAAATAATCGAGATTGGATAACTTTGAAAGACTTAATAAGTCTTATTATTCTTGAAATTGGCAATCTCGGTTATTTAAGTAGACCTAAATATAGAGAAATCTTACTGGATTTTTATCAAAAAAATATTATAGAAGCTAGAGAATTGGGTGCAAGAGGTAATTTAACTTTGGATAATTACGTGAGAGCAGTACAATAATACTAATATAGTAAAACTGGTTTAGTTGTGGAGTAAAATTCTATGTCAGTATCTTCAACAATAGAATGGACAGAAGCTACATGGAATCCTACCACTGGCTGTCATAAAATTAGCCCTGGTTGTAAAAATTGTTATGCAGAACGTTTTGCAGAACGGTGGCGAGGTGTTGCTGGTCATCCCTACGAACAAGGTTTTGATGTAAAAACTTGGAATGACAGATTAAAAATGCCTATTTCATGGAAGAAACCCCGCCTAATTTTTGTTAATTCTATGAGTGATTTATTCCTTGATGAGATTTCAGATGAATTTATAAAAGATGTCTTTTATGTTATGAAGGAAGCTCATTGGCATCAGTTTCAGCTATTAACTAAACGTCCCCAAAGAATGCTTGAAATAGCTAATTGTATAAAGGAATGGCCTCCTAATGTTTGGGCTGGAGTAAGTATTGAATCTCAGGCTTGGGTATGGAGAAGTGAAATTTTAAAAGAGATACCTGCCAAAATCAGGTTTTTATCTTGTGAACCGCTTTTGGGTTCTTTAACACTTTGCTTAGATAAGCTACATTGGATTATTGTTGGTGGAGAGTCTGGTGTAGGTGCTCGTCCTATGAAAATTGAATGGGTAAGAGATATTAGAGAGCAATGTATCGAAGCTAATGTACCTTTCTTCTTTAAACAATGGGGAGGGGTTCAAAAGAAAAAATATGGTAGAGAACTTGATGGGAGAACTTGGAATGCTTTTCCAGAAATTGTAGCTGATAAAAACAACAAAGAATTATCAACTTTAAAATAATTCGATATATTCTGGAAATCATGCTCAAAAGCCCTCTCCGATATCCTGGTGGTAAGTCAAAAGCAATAAATCAAATAGTCGAATACTTACCAGATAATTTTTCTGAATTTAGAGAGCCTTTTGTCGGCGGTGGTTCTGTATTTATTTACTTAAAACAAAAGTTTCCCGATCTCAGAATTTGGATTAACGATTTAAACCGCGAACTATTCTTATTCTGGAAGTTTGCCCAATCTGATATAGCTCAGTTAGTTAAAGAAATTCGCCATATTAAAGCCAAATACACAGATGGTAAATTACTGTATACAGAATTAACCACTGTAGATGTCAACAATTTATCTGATTTTGAAAGAGCAGTCCGCTTTTTTGTCCTCAATAGAATTACGTTCTCTGGCACTGTAGAATCAGGCGGCTTTTCCCAAGAAGCTTTCCATAAACGTTTTACTGATTCTTCAATAGAACGGCTAGAAAAATTAGAGAATATTCTGGATAAAAATGTAGAAATTACTAATTTAGATTACAGTCACTTATTAAAACAAGCAGGTGAACAAGTATTTTTATTTTTAGATCCACCATATTTTAGTGCTACTAAATCAAAGTTATACGGCAAAGACGGTGACTTGCACACCTCATTTGAACATCAAAGATTTGCCGATATTTTGCAACAATGTCATCATCGCTGGCTAATCACTTACGACGATTCCCTACAAATTAGAGAAAATTTTCAATGGGCAAATATTTCAGCATGGGAGTTGCAATATGGCATGAATAATTATAAGCAGAATAGCGCTGCTAAGGGAAAAGAGTTATTTATTACTAATTACGAAGTTAAAATTGATTTGGAGAAAAAAGTACCAAATCAGAATCTTACGAATGCGGCTTTGTAGTTATAGCGATTTTCATTTGAATGAGGTACACGGTAGGGTAGCACAGCGGTGCTACCCTACGAATTGTCTGTACTCCACGAAATTGCAAAATGCTATAAGCCTTGATCTTTGAACTTAACTTTGATGAAAGCCAATTTTTCGGTAGGATAGCTCCCATGCCCTGTAACGTAGCTACCCTCTACAACACACAAACCTTAGCTATGACAACTTCCTCAATTCCTGCACAAGAATCCTATTATGTTCTGCTGCAACAATTAATAGATGGCCAATCATTGTCACGTACTCAAGCTGCTGAATTGATGCAAGGTTGGCTCAGTGAAGCCGTTCCTCCAGAGTTATCAGGAGCAATTTTAACAGCGCTGAACTTTAAAGGCGTTTCTGCCGACGAGTTAACCGGTATGGCTGAAGTATTACAAGCGCAATCAAGGATGGGGACTGGGGACTGGGGACTGGGGACTGGGCAAAAATCCACCCAACCCCTAATTGATACCTGTGGCACTGGTGGAGATGGTTCGTCAACTTTTAATATTTCCACAGCGGTTGCTTTTGTTGCCGCTGCTTATGGCGTACCGGTTGCCAAACACGGCAATCGTTCAGCTTCAAGTCTTACCGGAAGCGCCGATGTTTTGGAAGCCTTGGGGGTAAATTTAAGTGCCCCTAGTGAAAAGGTACAAGCTGCTTTACAGGAAGTGGGGATCACTTTCTTGTTTGCCCCTGGTTGGCACCCAGCACTCAAAGCTGTTGCCTCATTACGGCGGACTCTCAGGGTGCGAACTGTGTTTAATTTACTTGGTCCCCTAGTAAATCCCTTGCATCCAACTGGGCAAGTGGTGGGGTTATTCACACCGAAACTTTTGGCTACGGTTGCCCAAGCTTTGCAGAATTTGGGCAAAGAAAGAGCGATTGTGCTGCACGGGCGAGAAAAACTTGATGAGGCTGGGTTAGGAGATTTAACTGATTTGGCGGTGTTATCTGAAGGAGAAGTGCAGTTAACTACCATTAATCCCCTAGATTTGGATGTCACACCTGCTCCCATCGGTATGCTTCGGGGTGGCGATGTGCAAGAAAATGCGGTGATTCTGAAGGCGGTACTCCAAGGCAAGGGGACTCAAGCGCAACAGGATGCGGTAGCTTTAAATGCTTCGTTGGCGCTGCAAGTAGCGGGTGTAATACCGTTCCTCGATCGCCCCCAAGGTATTAAAATCGCTAAGGATATCCTGCAAAGTGGGACGGCTTGGACGAAGTTGGAGCAGTTAGTTCAATTTCTGGGGAATTGATTTGCGATCGCAGTTGCGGGCGAAACTCTACCACATTACGCTTGATTGTGACATCGTAGTTGCCAAAAAAGTCATGTCCTAAAAGTCCAGTTTCCAGTTCCGTACCAGCGATAGCCACCGGCACTCGATTCACTGTCACCCCGCCAAGTGCCATCGATTCAACATAGCCCACAGGAAATTCTACAGCTCTAGAACTAGCGGTGTTTGCCTTAGCTCTCCCCACTGGCACTATTCCCAAAGAATTTGCCATTTCTTGGGTGATCACAGTGCCACTGGCTCCTGTATCTACAATCATCTCAAACTTTCGCTGACCATTGAAGGTTACTTCCACAATTGGCGTACCACCAGCCCGCCTTTTAATCGGGGCTGTAAACACTGGTTGCTCTGGAATCACCACTGCTGATGAAGATCTTTCCGTTTCTGGTGGTAATAATTTTTTTTGTACAGGAATCGATAGAGGTGAAGTGAACTTTGGTGTAGTTGCTGCTTGGGGAACCACAACTACTATTTTTTGAGGTTCCTGAATTCGCGCAGGGCGAGGATTAGCTTTTTGCTTGGCGTATTTGATTTGGCGCTGATATTCTGTGATTTTAGATTGAGCGAAGGCAAATTCTGGTGTTTGTCGCTGCACTTTTTGCATGAGGGCGATCGCATCCTGATATTGACTCGCCACCAAATTCCAATCATCTGGAGATTGAGCAGATTGGCTGATACTCCAAGCACTGACGGCTTTATCTAACGCCAGTTCAAAAACACTAGGTTCAGTTTCAGACGGCTCTTGCGGCTGTGCTTCTGGAGTAGCTGCTGGTGTTGCTGGTTCGGTGGCGGCGGGCTGTACTGATGCCAAATCCCCAACTGACGCGGGTTGCTCATTGCCAGTAGTCGTAGTGTTTCGTTTGTCTTCACTACAGGCAACACTCATAACCGCTAGAGCGCTGAGTACAAAAATTAGGGTTGCACGGGATAAAAAAGTCGGAAGCATAATTAATATTAACTGCCCAAGCTCTTGCAAATCCACTCTCGCGTACCTATTTAAAAATTTTAAGTAAAAGGCAACAGGCAACACGCAACAGGCAATTTTAATTTTTAATTAACAACCTGAAAATTCCTAGTTGGCTAACTCATGGGATAATTGACGGTTGCAGTCTTGGGAAGTAGGGAGATGAGGGAAATGAAGGAGATGAGGGAGATGAGGAAGATGAGGGGCACAGGAGCAGAGGGGAGAATAACTCTTAACTCCTAACTCCTAACTCCTCACTCAGCACTGGCTCAACGCCCCGCTATCCATGTACAGCACTCCCAATGCCCCATGCCCCATGCCCCATACCCCAATCCCCAATCTATGTCCTTATCTGACGCAATACCAGCTTTACTTGTCTTGGCAGATGGAACCACTTATCGCGGTTGGTCTTTCGGTGCTGCGGGAACCGCGATCGGAGAAGTGGTATTCAACACTGGGATGACTGGCTATCAAGAAGTACTGACCGACCCTAGTTACTGCGGTCAGATTGTGATTTTTACTTATCCAGAATTGGGGAATACTGGCGTCAATCCTGAAGATGAGGAATCAGACGGGCCCCAAGTGCGGGGTGCGATCGCCCGCAATATTTGTCATCGGCCAAGTAACTGGCGATCGACGCAATCCTTACCTGACTACCTAAAACAGCACCAAATACCAGCTATTTATGGTATCGATACCCGCGCCCTCACCCGCAAAATTCGGATGTTCGGAGCCATGAACGGTGGCATTTCCACAGCTATTCTTGATGAGAGCGAATTGCTAGAGCGGGTGCAGGCAGCTCCGAATATGGCAGGATTAAATCTGGTTCGTGAAGTTACTACACCAACAACTTATGAATGGTCAGATCCCACACTTCCAGCCTGGGAATTCAACCCAGAAACTGCGAATAATATTGGAGAACCCTTTACAGTTGTTGCCCTTGACTTTGGCATCAAACGCAATATTCTGCGTCGCTTAGCAAGTTACGGTTGTCGAGTGATTGTTGTACCTGCTGATACACCACCAGAGCAAATTCTCAACTACAATCCTGATGGTGTCTTTCTTTCTAACGGGCCTGGCGACCCCGCTGCCGTCACCGAAGGAATTGCAACTGCCAAAGCGCTGCTGCTGAGTGAAAAACCCATTTTTGGGATTTGTATGGGACACCAAATTTTAGGCCATGCGCTGGGAGCAGAAACCTATAAACTCAAATTTGGTCACCGTGGTTTAAATCAGCCTGCGGGTCTACAACAAAAGGTAGAAATTACCAGCCAAAACCATAGTTTTGCCATTGACCCAGATTCTCTACCTGCGACAGTTGTGGAAGTTAGCCACCTGAATTTAAACGATCGCACCGTTGCCGGGGTACGCCACAAGTCTCTGCCCATATTCTCTGTACAGTATCACCCAGAGGCCAGTCCTGGCCCTCACGATGCTGATTACTTGTTTGAACAATTTGTTCAAGCCATGCGGACGGCACGTCAAGGTGATGGAAACTAGGGAATGGAGAATGGGGAGATGAGGGCAGGAAGCAGGGAGCAGGGAGCAGGGAGCAGAGGGGAAAGAGGTAATTTTTCATTCTCCCCCTTGCCCCCTGCCCCCTGCCTCTTCCCAATCCCCAATCCCCAATGCTCCAGCAGATTGTAGACAACTCGCTCAAAAACCATCTATACTTGAGCGTTCACTTTAACTTATGAGGAGGGAATTATTGCTGAGCCACTGAATCTAACCGTGAGCCTGAGGGGCACTCGTGAAGTCCGGGATAACTGTCAGCTGTTCCGCCTCACAGGTTTGTTAGATGCCTTTTCTGAGCCGACATTTCGCAAGGTACTTGAGAGCAAGATTGAGGAAGGTCCTAAGCATATTATTTTGGATCTCTCACAAATCGACTTTATTGATAGCTCTGGCTTGGGTGCTTTGGTGCAAGCAGCTAAGAAGGCTCAAACCGCTAATGGCACTTTGCAAATCGTCACGAATGCCCGGGTCACTCAAACGGTCAAGCTTGTTCGCTTAGAGAAGTTTCTCTCCCTGCAACAAACAGTTGAAGCGGCTCTAGAAAACGTCAAGCAGTCTTGATTGCTCGACCTGAGAGATTAACTTAGCTATCCAGATTCAATATCGGATAGCTGAATTTTTAAAACTTCTGGCAAAACCTCTCTCCTTGTGGGAGAGGCGCTAAGCCAGTTGAGCTATTATATTTAAAACTGACGTATAAATGTTTAGGTATTTAGCTTGATCCCCTTTAACCCCTATTGAAAGGTAGGAAACTAGACTATCAAACTATACCTGAAAAAAGAATATTTAAGGGAATTCTCTAACTGCTTTGTGTATCATCAGAAACTTTTCAAGCTTTTTTTGAGACATGTGAGGTTGGCTGGGATATTCGATAAAAACCAAAGCCAGAGAATGTTTTAGGGAATAAAAGCCAACAGATTAATATTTATCTCTACTTTACTTTATATTGTATGCTTATGGAGTTTATCGTAATGTAGTCAATTTCAAAAGTGAGCTAGTACCTAATGTAAGCCATAGACCGCAAAAAATAAGCGAAATTACTTTGGCTGGAGGTTGACATCAATGCGATCTAAGATGCCAAATTTTAATCAATAAAGATAAAATTTAGTAAGTAATTCTGATAGTGTTGATTATGCTAGGTATACTATGATGGCATACTTCAGAAAAATCAGTCTTTGCGAAGAATGCCTGCACAATTGAGCTAGTCAAGGAATGATTTATTTGTGAAGTCTAAGGAGGAAGAGCTATTAGATGGGCAAGATGAAGCTCCCAAAGAGAGTTTATCTTGGACTCAAGCACTCTTGTTAACCACGGCGCCATTATCCCAACAGATTTCTCTTTCACAAGTGCAACAAATTTCTCCCGCTGCTTTAGCGTACTTGGGAGATGCAATTTATGAAGTTTATGTTAGAATATTCTATCTACTGCCACTACAGCGAACAGATACTTACCATCGTCTGGTAGTGGCACAGGTAAGAGCGGAAACACAAGCGCTACATTTGCGATCGCTGACTCCTCATCTGAGGGACACCGAATTAGAAATTGTCCGCCGGGGTCGAAACGCTGCTACAGGACGCCCTAAGCGGCTCGATCCCGAAATCTATCAACAGGCAACTAGTCTAGAAACTTTAATTGGCTACCTGTATCTCACCGATTACCAACGCTTAACTGAACTGTTGGAAATACTCCATCTTGAGAAATAGTGAAAACTCAATTTCACAATCATCAAAACAGTAGAGATAGGTCTGGTAAATTGAGCTAGTCAGGATGCTCACCCTAAGCTAATATCCTAAAACTAAAATGTCAAATCAACCGAGAAAAATCAAGACTTCTAACGAACCAAACCGTGGGAAACCTGTAAAACTTCAGGGTAAGCGTGTTGTTACTAATCCCATTCGCAATCCCAGAAAAAAAATAGAGATCAACCCCATCTCTAGCAATTCGCGTCCACAAAACAACAACTTCTCCCATCCATCTCTATCTACAAAACCAGCAGAAGATAGCGATTTAATCTACGGCCGTCATCCTGTATTGAGCGCGTTGCAAAATCAGCGCGGTCTTAACCGCATCTGGATTACTACCCGTCTGCGCTACGATCCCAACTTTCACCATTTGCTTTTGCAAGCCAAGGAAAATGGCACAGTTATTGACGAAGTTGAACCCAAACGCTTAGATCAAATCACCAATGGATCTAATCATCAGGGTGTGGCGGCACAAATTGCTCCCTACACTTACATCGAATTGCCGGATCTCATTGAAAAAGCAAAATCTTTCACCGATCCCGTAATTGTCGTAGCTGATGGAATTACCGATCCCCACAACTTGGGAGCAATCATTCGCACTGCTGAGGCCATCGGCGCTCAAGGATTAGTTATACCCCAAAGAAGGGCTTCTGGGATCACTTCTACGGTTGTTAAAGTTGCAGCTGGCGCTTTAGAAAATTTTTCTGTGGCCAGAGTTGTTAACCTCAGCCGCGCCTTAGAAGAATTAAAAACAGCCGGGTTTTGGATTTACGGCACTGCGGCAACTGGCAGTGAACCCTTACACACAGTCAATTTCAGCGGTCCTATCGCTTTGGTAATTGGCTCTGAAGGTGAAGGTCTGAGTATGTTAACTCAACGCTCCTGCGATGTCTTAGTATCGATTCCCTTACAAGGCAAGACTCCTAGCCTCAATGCCTCGGTAGCAGCAGGTATGGCACTCTATGAAATTTATCGCCAGCGATCGCTAAATACGCTGCATTTAGATAAATTACAAAAAACCTCTTTGAAAAAATAGCAGTAAAAGAGTATAAAGAAATGTAAAAGATAATAAAGTAACATATCCTTTAACACCCTGTAGCACGTTTAGAAATCGGCGAAAACCATGAAAACCATTTGGCATAACCTCAAGGAAGGGTTGACTAACACGTTTGACAACCTCGGCTTGGCTTGGTGGGTAGAAATTGTGACGCAGAATCCCCGCTGCACATACTACTTCGGACCATTTTTGAGTTCTGATGAAGCAAGATCGGCTAGCGTTGGATACATAGAAGATTTGGAAAGCGAAGGAGCGCAGGGAATTGCCGTGAACGTCAAACGCTGCAAACCCGATAATTTAACAATTGCTGATGACTTGGGGGAAAGATTTGACCGCAAAGTACAGCCTGCCTTTGGCGGTCAAGTTTAATTTAGGCAAGAGTCAAGATAATTCGTAATTCGTAATTCGTAATTCGTAATTTTTAGTTACGGTTACGAATTAGGCTCAAGAGTTAAAAGCTCTTGTATTTTGGACTATTGACGACCAATTATGTGGGGATGTTCTTCTAGCCAACGGTCAAGGTCATTTAGTACCAGTTGGGGAACTTCCCACGGGAAAAGGTGGGCGGTGTTGGGGTAGCATTGCCACTGACAATTTTTGAGGTGTCGGGCTGTTTCTAAGCTGGAATCAACTGTGATGTGACGGTCTTGGACACCAGCAAGTACCAGACTCGGACATTCAATTTGTGGCAAGTCTAGAAGTCTGTCATACCCTGCTTGAATTGCGCTATAAAGGGCGCGAGTGGCAGCAGGAGAGGTTTGTAAATATGCCGGCACTGCTTCAGTGGCAATATATTTGTAACTCGTAGATGTATGTTGTTGGATTAAGTAGCGAAAAAGCGATCGCTTACCAAAAGTTTCAATATTCCACTGCCAACTCGGTTTTATATAATTCAGTAGGGCTGCAACGCCAGTATATAAATTATCTTGCCAAGTGATGGGAGGATGACTCCCACGGGGTTTGGCGGCTGTGGCTACCAAAATCAGACCTGTAACGCGCTTTGGCAGACGCAATGCCAGTTCCATTGCCAAAATACCGCCAAGTGACCATCCCAATACTAAGCATTTTTCAATCTCAAAACGGTCTAATAACGCTTCTAAGTCGGTCAAATGGTCATTCATATCAAAATTGCCATTCCAGCGACTTTTGCCGTATCCACGTAAATCTGGGGCAATGGTTTGGTAGCGTTTTGATAAATGATTGGTGAACACAGAAAGACTACGCCCAGTACCGGGGTGACCATGTAGGGCTAAGATGGGAAATCCTTGGCCTTGGACGTAGACGTTGAGATTTGCAGCAGTAGTAGTATGACTGTGGCGATCGCTCATTACCCGCCGTTCTCCTGTCCGACAAATAAATGTTTGAAAATACGCTGATTTTGTGTTTTCAACGTTCTAATTCCCGAAATTGTTTCAGAAATTAATTTAAGAAATCGGTTCAAAAACCATTAGGGGGATTAACACTTCGTCTTGTAATTCTCCAATACCTAAAAAGCGAGTCTCTTCATCATAAACTCGCACGATCCCAGAAACATCGAAAGTTAGAGAAATTCGCTGACCTTGACACCATTTTTGAGCAGATGTCAGTGGTAAAGTAACTGATGACAAATATTGTAATGGCGCATCAACAGAAATGGGTTGAAATGTCCCGGCTTGTAGTTGTGTTTCTAAATCAGTCAAAGTGAGACTATCTGTTAAATGGAAACCACTACTTTCGGTACGAATTAAAGCCGCAAGGGTGCCACCAGTTTCTAAAATTGCACCCAAGTCACGAGCGATCGCTCTAATATATGTACCACTTCCACAGGCGATCGCCACATCTAATTCCGGGAAATCTCCTTCCCGCCAGTCCAAAATTTCTATGCGAAAAACTTCCACTGTCCGCACTGGAACTTCTACTACTTCACCTTTACGTGCTAAGTCATAGAGACGTTTTCCATCCACTTGAATTGCACTGTAACTCGGTGGTATTTGCTCAATTTTGCCTTGAAATTTTGATAGTACAGGTTTCACTTGTGCCAAACTCAAGCCAGCACAAGCTTGAGAATTAATAATCTCGCCTTGTAAATCATCGGTTGTGGTACGCACACCCAACCGAATTGTCGCTTTGTAAGCTTTACTTTCTGGTAAATATTGTAATAGTCTGGTGGCTTTACCAAAGGCGATGGGTAACACTCCAGTAGCTGCGGGATCTAATGTTCCTGCGTGTCCTACACGTTTGAGGCGCAACAATTTTCGTACCCGCGCCACGCAGTCGTGAGAAGTCCAGTCAAACGGTTTGTTTAAGTTGAGAAAACCTTGAGATAACACAAAATCAATACTTCCATTTTTTAAAGTTCTTAAATACTCGAAACATCAATATCCAACAATTAATACCATTTCTTTGTGAGGCTGCGCCAAATTTTCTTGGCTTCTTATTTCTTTCTTTCTTTGCGCCCTTTGCGACGGCAGTCGCTCATGGGGGAGACCCCCAAGACCGCGCTGCCTCTCCTTTGCGGTTCGTTGCTCATATAGTTTGGCGCATCTTCATACAGAATTGGTATAACGCTTTATTAAACATTAATTTAGATACATTAACCCTGTTTTATATTACTGTATATTAATGACATTTATTATATCATGAGTCCGGACAATTGCACTTTAATGAACATCAATAAAATGAAAAAAACACTCGTCACTACTACATTCATTTTTTGCTCTATCTTGGTTGGGAGTTGTGGTAACTCTGGCAACACTATTTCTCAAAATAATCAACCGAATCCAGAAAACACAGCAATAGCTAACCAAAGTAATTCTGAATCTAATTCAGCAAAGAAAGCAAAGCTAGATAATCAGGAACATCAAAAACAAACTAATCCTTCAGTATCATCTGAACAGACACCCATTAAAAATGATAATCCGACATTTGGCACTATTAAAGACATGCAAAATGGTGACTTAAAATGCTATGTTACCCTTGTCGATCGCAATGGTAAATTATATGAAAGTGTTGGCGCAACATTTGATGTTTGTGAGCCAGATAAATACGTTAACAAAAATGTACAAATATCTTATGAATTAGAAGATGTCAATGATTGCCAAAGTGCTGAGCCTTGTGGAAAAACAATCAAAGAATGGCTAATTAATAAAATCGAAATTCGAGATGAAAAATCACAAAATTAATCTCATGAGAAACGCCAATTGATTGAATTGTGAATTCTGAACTATGGCGATAATTGATCTATTGGGAATACCTTAGGTAAGCTAACTGTAACTTTAGTTCCTCGTCCAACTTCACTGGATAAAGTGATATTACCACCATGTAACTCTACACAAGCTTTGGCGATCGCCAGCCCTAAGCCTGTGCCAGGAATTGTATCAACGTTACTTCCCCTACTGAAAGATTGAAACAAATTTTCTCGATCTGCGACGGGGATACCAATTCCCCAATCTTGGATGGAAAAAATGACTTGTGATTCTTTGCCCATTAGGTGAAACTCTACAGTACCTCCATCAGGAGAATACTTAATTGCATTGGACATTAAGTTAATAAAAATTTGCTGCAAAAGCCCGCGATCGCCCCAGAAGCCCTGATTATTGCCCGTAATCTTAAAAATCAACTCGTGGCGATCGCCTGTTGTTTCTCGCTCTTGTTCGATCAAATCAGAAAAAAATTGTAATAAATCGATGGGTATTCGCTTGGGCTTGGGTTTTTCCACTTCAAATTGATTAACCAAAAGCATATTGTCCACAAGTTTGGACATATATCTGGCTTTTTGTTCAATAATTCCCAGAAACTTCTGCTGTCTTAACTCATCGAGTTGCTGGCTATGTTTTACCAAAGTTGATGCAGCAGCCAAAATTGAAGTCAAAGGCGTTCGATACTCATGGGAAACCGTGCCAATAATTTGGGATTTAAATGCATTGAGTTGCTTTTCTTTGGCGAGGGCTGCTTGAGTTTGGGCTAGTAATTCCGCCTGTTGGATAGCAATGGCTAGTTGCACCGATACTTCATTCAGCATCTGGGCATCATCAGCTTGCCACTGTCGCTCTCCTGAATTATGATGAGCAATCAACAAACCCCAAAGCTTGGGAGTTGGGTTTCCATTGTTGCTCAGATTAATCGGAACCACCAGATTTGATTCACTGTTAAATTGCTCTCTCAAACTCAAACGATTACACAAGCCAAGCTCATAAATATGAGGGATTGGTGATTGGGGATTGGGGATTGGGGATTGGGAATAAGACGCAGTGACGGGGGGACGCGGTGACACGGTGACGCTCTGATGCGGGGAGGCTCTTAAAGAAGGAGACGCAGGGAAGGTATGACGCCGTGACACGGTGAGTAATCTCTCAGTGTCTCCATGTCCCCGTGTCCCCGTATCCTCTTTCTCCGTGTCCCCGTGTCCCCGTGTCCCCGTGTCCTCCTTGTTCCCAGCCCCAACGTGATCGCACAGCGCTACAATGTCATGTGACTCAACTGAGGAGGCAACTATTGTACCGTCTCTATTTGGGGCAAATTGATATACCATCACGCGATCGCATTTCAGAAGTTGCTGCACCTCCGCTACAGCCGTATCCAAAATTTCCTCTAGGTTGAGAGACTGGCGAATTCTCAAAGCAGTTGTAGCAATTAAACGCTGCTGCTCCTTAGTTTTACTGAGTTGGGCTTGCAAGCACAATTGCTTGATGGAGTTGCGGACTGCTAGTTGCAGTACATCCTGTGTCAGATGTTGCTTGACCAAATAATCCAGCGCACCTCGTTTCATTGCTTGCACAGCAACCTCTTCATCACCACGCCCTGTCAACATAATCACAGGCACAGAAGTCTTAAAAATTTCCTGCTGCATCCGATCGAAGAGTTCTAACCCACTTTGATCGGGTAGACAATAATCCAGCAAAATAACATCGCAGCGTGTTTTTTGACACAAAGCGAGTCCTTCTTCTGCACAGTCTGCCTCCAAAATCTGGTAGGACTGGTGCGGATCTTTCAAAAGATATCGACGATAGATTTTCCGATCTGCTGCACAATCGTCGATGATGAGTAGCGTCCATGTGTCCAACATATTAAGTATGAGGATTTGGGAGCTATGTAGATCCCTTTTATCCAGATTGTGGTTTATTGCATAATTCTAAAAATAATATAAAATAAATATAAATAAAATCTAAATTCTTTACCAATCCTAAAGCGATCGCCAATACTGCAAGGCACTAAGAAAGACAGGAAAATGGGGAAAACGAATCTCAGACAGTCATTCACGAAAAAACTCCACAGCCGAAACATCAAAAATATTTCGTCCGCAACTCCCCACTGCCTACTCCCTACCCCCTATTTTCTAGGCAGCAAACACAGTGACTCAAAGACCAAAATGCCTCTGTGCCCTCTAAGCCATATTTTTTGTTATCCCTTTGTCCTTACTGCCTCATCAGCAGAAAATAAACAAACTAATCCAAGACGGGCGGCGTATTCGCTTCAAGCCAATAGTCCACGAAAGCCTGAATCGTCTTTTTTAGTTCTTGAGCATCCATCGGCTTTACTAGGTATCCATTTGCGCCCTTTTGGTAGCACAACTCAATATCCTTGGGGTTCGATGATGTGGTAAAAACAACGACGGGGATTTCCTTGAAACTCTTGTCTTGCTTGAGCCGAGTTAGGATGTCACGGCCATCAATACCCGGCAAATTTAGATCGAGCAAGATCACAGAGGGTCGTAATGCTACTTGAAAGTTGCATGAGTCCTTACCTTGGTCGTAGATATCCCTCTTTTGTTGATAGAGGAACTCTAAAACCTCATCCCCATTAGTACAACGATGTATGGGGTTCTGGACGGACATGCGCCGCATCAGACGTTGTAGCATCCGAAAATCTTCATTGCTGTCCTCAACAACAAGCAGAGGTTCATGAAGTTTTTTTGTCATTCGTGGTCTTAAAACAACTTAACAAAAATATATATTTGGTAAATATTTTAAACTATTCGAGCGTAAAATAGAATATCGAGCCAATGCCTATGGTAGATTCCACCCAAATTTGACCGTTGTGCAGCTCAACAATTTTCTTAACAATAGCTAGTCCAGCACCTGCACCGCCGCCGTATTTTTCCTGGGAGTGCAGCCGCTTAAATAGTCTAAAGATGGTTTCTAGATGGTGTTCTGGAATTCCAATACCGTTATCACGGACATAAAAGATTGGGGATTGGGGATTGGGGATTGGGGATTGGGGATTGGGGATTGGGTTAAGAAAACTCTTCCCTAGTCCCCAGTCCCTAGTCCCCAGTCCCTCTTCCAAATAGCCAATCTCAACCCATTTCTCGACTTTATCGTTGTATTTGCAGGCGTTACCAATGAGGTTACTGAAGACTTCGTTGACAAGAACGCGATCGCACTGAATTATGGGTAAAGGTCGAGGAATGCGAACATCAACAAACCCAGAGTTTTGGCGACTAGCACCAAAGACTTCAATCACTTGGGCGACCAATTCATTGAGGTTGGTTGCTTGCTCTCGCAGTTGTGCTTGTCCTAACTGAGAAAGTCGCAGCAAAGCATTAATGAGTGTTTCCATGCGTACAGACAAGGAGACTACTGTCTGCAAGCATTCAATCCCCTCATCATCTAGTATTTGGGCATAGTCTTCTAACAGTACCGTTGAGAAATTATAAATGCCGCGCAAAGGTTCCTTGAGGTCATGGGAAGCAGCGTAGGCAAAGGAGGCTAGTTCTTGATTGCTGCGTTCTAACTCTAGGTTAATTTTCGCTAACTCATCGGCCTTCGAGAGTACAATACCAACGATCGCATTTCTCAGACTCAGGGCACTCTCAAGTTCGCACGCCCTCCAAGGTAGAGAAGTTAATCTCACTGTTTCTTGCCAAGCTGCAAAAGATTTTCGCGCAGATACGGTAAGGCTACCATCTGCCTGGGCTTGAATGGATTCCTTGGGATTACCCGCCCAGTTTACCGTTTGGATAACTTCAGGGCGAAACCAAAGGATGTAATAGCGTCGGACTTGAGAAATCCGCAGTAGCAACAAACCGCTAGCAGTATCTTTAAATATCAGCGCCTCTGGGTAAAGCTTTGGCAAAGAATCTGTGGAAAACAAGTTGTCATTGACTTGGGTATCTGCCCATTCAATGAGTGCCCGCACCTGGTGAATATTCGGTGTTGCACCCACGAGGGTAACTTCATTATCCAGACAAATCGCTGCTCCCGAAGCGCTGACGAGATCCAACAAACGGATTTCAGGTTTAATTAGAGCATCGATAAAATTGTCTGCTTGGGAAATAGAGTTGAGAAACTCAGACTGTAGCGATTTGAGCTTTACTTCATAATCCCATTCCGAGTGACTAATTTTGTGCGCTAATTCTGAAGAAACAATCTGTCCCAAAAATTCGCACATTTTCAGCACTTCGTAAGCAATATACTTTGGTGTTTGATGATGGCAAGATATTAATCCCCACAGTTTTTGATCTTGAATCAGCGAAATCACCAAAAGAGCCGTCACTTCCATGTTTTGATGATATTCAATACAACACGGATCGAAACTCCGTAGTATACAGTAGCTTAAGTCAAGATGCTGATGTGTTGTGGGATTTTCCGTAGGAACTAGCTTGACAGGTTCGGCAGTTAAATCGGGGATGAAGCGGAGAAAGCAGCGTGTGTATAATTCCCTAGCTTGGGCTGGAATATCTGTAGCGGGATAGTGGAGTCCTAAATAAGGTGATAAATCTTCTCGTTTAACTTCTGCAATCACAGAACCCGCTGCGGACTCGTCAAATTGATAGACCATCACTCGATCGAAATCGGTGATTTCTTGGAGTTTTTCCGCTGCAATGTGCAAAAATTCTATCAGATTCGAGGTGCTTTGCATTTTAGCGATCGCTTCACCCGCCAAATCATGAAAGCCCAAGAAACTCAACTGTGATTCCGAGTCTCTCGGTTCTAGCTCTACAATCGCAGCCTCTTGTGTACGATGAACAATCGCGTCAAAGTATCGTTCACCATTTAAAGTGTTGATTAATACTTTAAACGCCTGAGAAATACCAATTTTTTTCACCAAGCACTGCTTAACAACTTCCACTTTTCTCTTGTCCAGCAAATAGCTCAGCGGTTGACTGAGCAAATCTTCTGGCTCTTTACCCAAATATTCTTGGGTATTATTGCTGACTTGCACTATCTCTAGCTGGGTATTGAGTGCTAACAGTACGCCATGAGGTTGAATAGAGCCAGGTATATGAATAGGTTTGGAATCGTGGTTAGTCAGAGCAGTGGCTTGGGCGTTGGTATCTTCAGACTGGCTCATAAATCATTAACTGATGTAAAGCTGATTTTTACAATAGCGCAATTAAATGTCACATTTCTTTAAAGTATATGCTGATAAGTGTGGAGGCGATCGCATATAGCCCTACTCGATCGTTCGTGGAAAGTTAGATCCCCGACTTATCAAAGAAATGGGGATCTGGACACCAGCGCTCATCCTGGCTCCCCTCCTTACGATTTTCTTGATAAATACTTTTGCTTGCTGTAGTTAATATCACAATAAATGACAAACAGTACTCAAACGCTAAGAATATGCCTATGGGTAAAAAAAAACACCAGATTTCAAAAAACAAGCAAATTTAATATATCTAAAGAAATAAGACTAGTGACAACAAAACTTGATTTAATCAAGTTGATAACACTAATCATGCCCACTAGGCAGCTAGTTCGCAGCTAGCTACCTGTAGGACTTCCTCCCTCATTGATTAGCCAACTCAGGAGGCTATTACATCGTGTCAAACAATTTTGAGGATGCACATCCTCTTCAAGATAGAGTAAGCATAAATTTTGATAATTTTCATCATCAAAAAGATAGAAAAAATACAGGTGTTTTTAAAGGAAGAATAATTCTTGTAGTAGATGACAATGAAGATATTGTTGCCTTGTTTACCCGTGTTCTTAAAATTTATGGAATTAGTGTAATTACTACTTCATCAGCTTTAGAAGCATTTGAAATTGTTAAAAAAGTAACAGTGGATCTTTTGATTAGCAACATTGATATGCCAGGCAATTCTGGATATTTGCTAATCAAAAAAATCCGAACATTTGCGTCGGCACAAATTAGAGAAATTCCAGCGATCGCCTTTAGCAATCGTGGTGAAAATAGAGCTTATCAACAGGCTATTGCACATGGATTTCAAAGTTATATCAAAAAGCCTTCAAACCCTACACAGTTGATAACAGAAGTAGCAAAATTATTGGGACGTTCTTGTAGTGGAAACTTTTCGTTATTTGGGGATTACTCCTGTTTAGGAGAAAGGTGATTTGCACAGCGAGTACTGTATAATGTACTTCAATGCTATCTCACCGATACTCAATAGGCTTCTTGCATAAATATTTTTTTCTCACGCAGAGGCGCAGAGGCAAGGCAGCGCGGTCTTGGGAGTTTCCCCCATGAGCGACTGCCGCGCTAAGAACAGAAGGCGGAGAAAGACTTTTGCAAGAGGTCTACTCAATAGGCAAAGTTGCGATCGCCCTTGAACAAGTTAATCAAGCCTGAAACCGAGAGTATCCTCTTTTACTTTATATGTGCCTGTTGTCTAAGTAAAGTTGAACGTATTGGTGGGGAAAAGATTCGTGATGACAGTATTTTTTTTGCTGGATGCGCGGATGGGTAGGTGTTCAAAACGAAATTGTAGGAAGTAACCTTCAAATTCGCCTGGTGCAAGAGTTTTGGGGAAAATAGCTAAGAAAGTACCCGCGCACCTTACACAGACTACGTTCTAGCTATTTTCCTAAAACCCAATGTCAATTTCACATGCTATCATTACTGCATCCGCGCTACCGAACCTTGAAAACCCAATACAAACTGTGTTTCAGGCTACCGCAGTTGAAATTTCACTTACTCCCTATTAGGGATTGAAACGATTGTGACATCGCTGGCGTTTGTAATTGCGATCGCGCTTCGTTGAAATTTCACTTACTCCCTATTAGGGATTGAAACGATTTGACGTAAACTGGCCCGTACAACCGATTGAAGTTGAAATTTCACTTACTCCCTATTAGGGATTGAAACAGGTCGCTCAGCTTCTCTGGTATTTTCGATGTGGCGTTGAAATTTCACTTACTCCCTATTAGGGATTGAAACGCCCATACCATCGCTTGAGGATTTTAGGCGTTGTGCGGTTGAAATTTCACTTACTCCCTATTAGGGATTGAAACCGAACTCGGGCAGCAAGAACTAGACAGAATTTATGGAGTTGAAATTTCACTTACTCCCTATTAGGGATTGAAACAATTAATTAAGAAATTGCCCAAAAAGCCTCGCAAGTTGAAATTTCACTTACTCCCTATTAGGGATTGAAACGACTAGTTTGATGGTTGGTAATGTCAACGCCATCTGTTGAAATTTCACTTACTCCCTATTAGGGATTGAAACCATTCTTTATTCTTAATTCCCAGATTGATTTTTAGTTGAAATTTCACTTACTCCCTATTAGGGATTGAAACTGACTACTCGAAGTGACAAAACTTAATTTTTGTAACGTTGAAATTTCACTTACTCCCTATTAGGGATTGAAACAGTCGATCGCTCCCTACGATGAACACCAGTCGGATTTGGTTGAAATTTCACTTACTCCCTATTAGGGATTGAAACAGGGAAGCCAGAATCCTGCGACCATTAATTTAGAAAGTTGAAATTTCACTTACTCCCTATTAGGGATTGAAACTATTCAGAGCTAGGAATCTTAGATTTCTTGAGTGTGAGGTTGAAATTTCACTTACTCCCTATTAGGGATTGAAACTAATTCAATAAATCGGATCTGATGCTTAATTGTAGTTGAAATTTCACTTACTCCCTATTAGGGATTGAAACAAAATTAGGCTAGTTCCTTCTAGGGTAAAAACTAGTTGAAATTTCACTTACTCCCTATTAGGGATTGAAACGCAATTGGGATTCCCTCTTTATTGGTAGTAATTTTGGGTTGAAATTTCACTTACTCCCTATTAGGGATTGAAACCTAGCAATTTTGTAGTCAATTTTGACATTAACCAGTTGAAATTTCACTTACTCCCTATTAGGGATTGAAACAGTCTGAGTAAGCATAGAAATCACAGGCAACAACAGTTGAAATTTCACTTACTCCCTATTAGGGATTGAAACAGACCATTCAGATTTAATCCCAAAGCTGATAAAGAGTTGAAATTTCACTTACTCCCTATTAGGGATTGAAACATTTTTAGCCTTGAAATGACCAAAGAAGAATGGGGAGTTGAAATTTCACTTACTCCCTATTAGGGATTGAAACCCATATGCCCTTGCGGCGACCTGGGCGGCGTTCGGGGTTGAAATTTAGTATATTAAAACACTGAGATTCATGATATCGAATTTGAATTAGACGCGATAAATCGCCGTCTCTACAATAATCAATTTTTTCTAGAGACGGCGATTTATCGCGTCTCTTGCCTTAACCGGATTGTGAAATTACATAAAAATCATCACATTCAATAGTGAAACACCAATATCCAGCATCCAAAATCCGAAGCTAAGTATGGTGTTAGGAACTTTTTTTAAGGCTTTACCTGCTTGAATATCCAACACTTGTGTTAATTCAGTTGTATTCAATGACTTAACGAGACTCAAACCAAGAGACTGACTAGAAATGCTTTGAGTGTGGGTGGCGTTGAGATAACGAATATATTGTGGCTTTCCTGCAACATAAGTTTGGAAGAAAGGCAAACTTAAAACATTCATGTAACTACGCGCTTGGGAAGCATCGCCAATCATTTCAGCAGGTAATGATACTTGTTGATTTCCAGAGTTAGCATTACCAATGGTGGAAAAGTGGGTGCCACCTACAAGCATGACAAGATACTTTTGTGGATTTGTCAGCCACGAGAAAGGTAGAATTTGCTCGTATAAAGCTGGTGCAACAGTATCATCACTACTGCTGACAATCATCACTGGAGTTTTGATTTGATTTAAGCCAGCTTGGCCGAAAATAGAACTGGTAATTGGATTAACTGCGATCGCCGCTTTAACTCTCTCATCCCGCAAGTTATAATCCTTGCCAGGGTTATTGATACTCAACTCCATAGCGCGACACTGGAGCAGTAAAGACATATTCCAGGTTTTTTCCAGTCTTGCTAGTTGACAGTCTTGTTTTAACTGCTCAAAGTTGATTTTAGCCCCTGCCAAGGCTAAAGCTGTGTAGCCTCCCAAAGATTGACCAAATACGCCAACGTTTTGCACATTTAACCGATTTTTAAACCGTGAATCAGATTGGTTAGCTTTTGCCAATTGATTCAGTATATATGTAATATCTAAAGGTCGGTCTTGAAATTCACTTGGTTGTGCTAGTTCATTGGCGTGTTTATTCAACATCGAACCCAATTTTTTAGTATTGCTACCAGGATGATTGGGAACAGCTACAACAAATCCATAGGAAGCTAAGTGAGTAGCTAAATATTGAAAATTGGTGCTGTCTAAACCCAAACCATGAGAAATCACAATTACAGGTGCGGGAGTTTGAATTTTGGGAATGTAAACATCAGTTAATAAAAGCCGATTGCGCCTTAAGTCAAAAAACCTTAAGGTATATTTTTGTGACTTAAACTTTCCCGCAAGTTGTAAGTTAGGTAATTGTGATAAATTTGGTTGTTGGATGCTAGCAGCTTCGATTTTTGACTTTTGGGAAACTACCGCGATCGCTCGCTGGGTTTGATTAACCAGTTTATCCAGTTCTGTAGCTATCCCTAAAGTCTGCGCTACATCAAGGTGAATGCTGCTGCTAGGATACTTACGTAAAACATTTAAAAGTGTTAAGCCTCCTGATTCAGCAGAGGCTGAAATCAACGCTGAGCGCAAAGCACCAAATTCTGATTCTGGCTGAGGAGATTTGGTTTTAATCACTTGCGCCAACCGATGCAGTAAAAATTCTCCTTGGGATGTGTACAGAAGTTGCGAAACCACTGCTGGAGTAACTTTCACACGATTGAGTAAAATCCGCCGCAATTCTTGAAGCTTTTCAACGGGTAAATATTGTTGATATGCTGCTAAATCATCGTCAATTACACCTGTTTTGGCGTAGCTTTCTAAAGCTGTCACTGAAATCGAAAGCTCTAGAGCGGAATAAGATGCATAAATGCGTTCTGCTGCCGATACAGAATTACTAATTCCGAATGTTGGCAGCACCATTGAAAGAACCAGCAATAGGAAATTTTTTCTCAGGGTGCTGGCCCAATTACCAAACAAACTATTCATCGCTCAACTGTTTCGGTGGTCTGGTTTTGTCACGTGTTGGCTTTGGTAGTTTTTCGGGCGCCCTGCTTGATTTCCTGAAAATTATTAGCCTCAATTCTATTGAAAAAGAATTCAGAATTCCGAACACAGAATTCAGTATGATTTCTTTTTCAAACACTTTTTTGTTGGCTAGAAGTTGAACAAATTAGAACGCTACAGAGTCACACTTGTGGGAAAAGTATCGATTTTACAAAAAAATGACTTCAGTAGTTGCCTTCACTAGAAAATCATAACAAATCAAAAAATGTTCTGCCTCAGTATTTATGTTGTAACTTTGAATATGGCACGATTTTACTAAATAAAAAACCGGGAAAGCGTTTGAAAACAATTCCTAGCAATTAGTAAAATCATTCTATTAAAAATTGATAATTTCTCCGGATTAAGTATGATTATCATCGAAAATAACCAAATTTATTATTGATTATTTTCACATTCTGACTCCTGAATTCTGACTCCTGACTCCTTCTTCAATCACTTTTTCCCAGGGCGATCGCCACTGAACCTGTGACTACTAAACCCGCTCCTAATATTCCTAGAAAAGTCAAGCGTTCTGGGGGAATTAAATCAGGTGCGATCGCTGATACCACGGCAACTGATATTAATGTCACAATGGGAGCCAAAGCTAATACTGCACTGACTCGTGATGCTTCCCAATGCTCTAATGATTCAGCGAAAGCACCGTAAGCAATTAGAGTATTCAAAGCACAAAAAATCAACACTCCTAAGTGCAAAGCATCAAGTGTAAAAATTGATTTTACTTTAGCTAGAGGAGTGAATAATAAAGCACAGCCTCCATAAACACTTAGCATGATGCTACTGGAAGATAAAGATTGTAGTAATTGCTTTTGTGCCAAGGCATAAATAGCCCATGCTGTTGCTGCTAGCACAATCAAAAAGCTACCTAGTATATAAGTATTTTGCGCTGTAATGAAATTCGTTAGCTGTTCCCGAAAAAATAAAAAGTAACCGCAAGTGAGTACACTGACACCAATCCATTGATACAGCCGATAACGTTCATGAAAAATTACTAAACCGCCCAAGCCCAATAAAAGGGTAGATAATTGAATCAGAACTTCAGCATTAGCGGGTGATGTTAATGCTAAGCCTTGCATAAATAAGAAGTAATTCATCGCTAAAAAGAGTGTAGCGATCGCCAATAACTTCCTTGAATCAGAACGCAGTTGTTTTAACTTCGGTAATTTACCACTGATTGCTAAATATCCAAACAGCAGTATAAATGATACTAAAAAACGAAACCAAATAACTGTATAAACATCCAATGCTTGCAGGGTTACCGTCAGAGCGATTGGTAAAATTCCCCACATTAAGACTGTTAACAGAGATAACCCTAACCCTAACCGCCAGCGACCAGAACTTTGATGTAGTGACATTTAAATATGCGAATTTCAAGTAGGGCTAATAATATATAGTTTACATATATAAATTTTATTAACCTCTTGTTGGATAAGCATATTAATCACCATTTCATATAAAAATATGTGGTAAATATCACTTACTCTACCCAATTGAGTTATAATTTTATAACTTTTTTGTTCACAGAAAATTAGTAATCAATTTATATAAACAATAAATATCAAGCTTTTAACCCAATGTATAATTTCTCCCAGTTTTAATTTATAGCCGATAACTATGGGGATTATACCCGTAATACTACTGGCGCTAGTTTTGACTAGTTTAGCCATTTACTCATTACTCATATCAAGAGGTCGATTTTTGCTCAAATTTCTGGTGACCACGATTAAGCAAGCAGTCCAAAGCTTAGCTAATCGGCGGAAATTGGTGCATTTTGACCTTGAGAAATTTTCCAGAGCAACTCCATCATCCAAACTGGGCGTTGACATCAAGCCTCAAAGGCAAAGATACAGATCTGGCAAGCTTAACCTCCTGAAATCCAGATTTTCCAAAACTATAGTCATTGCTGCCATGATTCTGACAGCAGTAATAGCTGGAAATAGCGTATCAGCGCAGATTAACGGATCGCCAGCTTCGCTCAAAGGTCTGCCTGTTCCAGAACCCGACAATCTTGGAGACTTTGTAAAAGATAAAACAGCCGCCATCAAGTTAGGAAAGGCTCTTTTTTGGGATATGCAGGTTGGTAGCGACGGCGTGACCTCCTGTGCAACTTGTCACTTCCATGCTGGAGCTGACAATAGATCGAAAAATCAGATTGCTCCTGGGCTTTTGCGGATTAACGCTGATGGTACGGAGAATCCGGATACAGTTTTTAATGTCGGTGGTTCACCTAACTACCAACTCAAACCAGAGGATTTTCCTTTTCACAAGTTGTCACCGGATAATCCGGCGATCGTTGTGTCTGACCGTAACGATATCACTTCTTCCCAGGGAGTCTTCAATACGAAATTCGTGGATGTGATACCTGGTAATGCGGAAGACCAAGTAAAAAGTGAGCCAGATCCAGTGTTTAACGTTGGAGGCGTGAATGTGCGCCGTGTGGAACCGCGTAACACGCCAACTGTGATTAATTCAGTATTTAACTTTCGCAACTTCTGGGACGGAAGGGCGCAAGAAATCTTTAATGGGGTGAATTCCTTTGGCTTAAGAGATCCTAACGCCTCTGTTGTCAAAGCACAAAACCCAAATCAGCTGGAATTTGTCAAAATTAGCTTGAATCATGCGTCTTTAGCTTCCCAAGCGGTCGGACCGCCACTGAGTTCCTTTGAGGCGTCCGCTAATGGTCGCACCTTTGAAGAAATTGGTGATAAGTTCGGGCGAATTGACAGAAAATCTCACAGCACTGCTAAAGGTAAAAAGCTACCTCGAAAACTGGGGAAAAAGTTATCTCGCCTCAGACCACTAGGTAAACAGCTTGTAGATCGAGAAGACAGCGTTTTAGGTGCAGATAGCAGATGGCCTAAACCTGGACTCAAAGATGCAAACTACGATCGCCTGATTAAAGATGCTTTCAAGCCTGAGTGGTGGAAGTCTAATCAACTCATCCAAATTGATAGTGAAGGTAGAAGGACTTTTGTCAATAAACCTGATAATTCGCCCGAAACCGATGAGTTTACACTAACGGAGTACAACTTCTCATTATTCTTCGGGCTTGCAGTTCAGTTGTACGAGTCTACGCTCATCTCCGACGATACACCCTACGATCGCTTCTTGGAAGGTAACACCACAGCCCTAACCGAGCAGCAGCAACGAGGGAAAGGGCTATTTGATGGCAAAGCTGGCTGTATTGGTTGTCATGGTGGAGTAGAACTCACTATCGCCTCCGTTAGTAGCGTAGAGAAGCAACGGATAGGAGCTATCAACGTTGGTACTCTAAGAATCCTCTTTGATAATGGCTTCTTAAATGTTGGCGTTAGACCCAGCCTAGAAGACACTGGTGTTGGTGGTCAAGACCCATTCGGTAATCCGCTTTCTGAGTCGCGGGTTGCTGCTTTAGGTAAATTCCCACTACTTCTGGGTTCAACCCCCAATATTACAGTTACCTCTAATGACGTAATAGCCGCAGATGGAAGCTTTAAGACTCCTGGGCTACGCAACGTAGAACTCACCGCGCCTTACTTCCACAATGGTGGCTATTTAACTTTGGAGCAAGTGGTGGACTTCTACAATCGTGGTGGAGATTTCCGCCAGGCAAGCGCGATCGCTCCCTTGGGACTAACTCAAGCTGAAAAAGATGACTTGGTGGCTTTCTTAAAAGGACTCACCGATAACCGAGTTGTCCACGACAAAGCGCCCTTCGATCATCCGCAGCTGTTCGTTCCCAATGGACATCCAGGAAACGAAGCCTACGTTACTAATGACGGTACTGGTAAAGCCACAGATAGGCTACTGGAAATTCCTGCTGTTGGGAAGAATGGTGGTAGTGGTACACCAAATTTCTTGAGTTAACGTGAGTTCGATGAACCTCTCCCCAACCCCTCTCCGACGCGGAGAGGGGCTTTGAAATTCTTGATAAAAAACGAAAAATTAAGGTTTTTAAGCCTCTCTCCTTTCAGGGGAGAGGTTTGGAGAGGGGTCTTTTAAATCTGTCGAACTCACGTTGAGTTAATATCATTTCACCAAATATCTAATACATATACATGGGTAGGGGTGTACAGCCAGCTGTACGCCCCTACATTTATGATTTCAGGAATTATTTAACTAACGAGTGCGTAGGCGTAGCCCGCCGGAGGCATCGCCAAGTATCGGTTCTATATTGCTGACTTTGGTATTGTCTAGGTAATTATAGACTCTTCTGGAAACTTCACGGACAAAATCTCCAGCTTTGGGATCGTAGTTTGGTCTTTGCACCAAAACACCTGCTAGATAGCTTTTGCCGTTGGGCATTTGAATAATACCCGCGTCACCAATGATAAATCTCAACGTACCAGTTTTGTGGGCAATGGTAGCTCCTTGACCGATACCAGCTGGTAGTAAACTATTGGTTTTCACACGGCGCATAATACCTAAAACTTGATTGCGGCTGTTTGGGGATAACAAACGATTATTAGAAACTAACGCCGCCAATCTCACCAAATCTTTAGAACTAGTTGTATTTGTGCCAGCAACGTCTGGAAGTAAATTCCGGAGTGCCGTATTTTGCAATCCCCAACTACGAAAACGTTGGCTCACTTTTGCTGCACCACCCAAGCGATCGAGAACCATATTTGTGGCGGTATTATCGCTGATTGTCATCATCAAGGTAGCAGTTTCAAGGACGCTAAATTTAGTTCCCACGGGTTTATATTGCATGGTTCCAGATTCACCAACCCTTAAATCGCGCCGCATCACTAATTTATCTGTGAGTTTAATTCTTCCAGCGTCTATTTCTTGAAACAGAGCTACTAGCAAGGGGAATTTGATTGTACTCGCAGCAGCAAATCTTTTTTCGCCATTAATATCTATATAGTTTCCTGTATCTAAATCTAAGAAAAAGATTCCCGGATTTAATGTTTTATAACTCGCTAACAAAGTGCGAATTTGAGAACTGATACCGACCATTTCCTGACCAAGATTGACAACTCCAGCAAATGTGGCTGCATCTGTGGATTTGATGGCAATATCTTCTCGATTTTCCCCAATCACGGGATTATTTTGGTAGTTAAATGAATTGAATTTAAAAATCCAATGAGAAGCAGAATCTCCTTTAATTGATATATTTTGGGAATTCACATCATAACCAGGAGCTAATTCTACGACAAAACGAGTTGTTTGAGGGTCTGGTTTGCCGACGCGAATTTCTCTCACCGCCTTGCCAAAACTTTGTTTGACACTATCAGAATTAAAATTAGTTCCAGGTAAATCAATTACCAATCGGCTAGGATTATCTAATAAAAAGGCTTTTGGTTCTATTCCCGAAGTGGTAGTTAGGTCTAATTGATTTTGGCTAGAATCATAGTACCAAGACTGTAATTGTGAAGCTTTAGCTTGTCCTGCAACTAGAACCAAACTGCTTAAACCAATGGCCAGTAGATGTGATTTCATGTTGTGATTGTGTGTGTGCAAGTAAGGAGCAACTAATCAGGTTTACTTAGATTTTTTTCTGATGACTGTGCTGAACTTCCGGAGAAAAAATCATAAATCCCGTTGAGTTATTTTTACTAGATGACGTTTGGGATTAGATAAGCACGATAAATCATCATTACTTATTAAAAGTAAATTGCTGAGAACTTTGTTTGTGATGTGAGTTGACAACAACAGAAATTGTTAATCTAGCGGAACGACGAGCCAAGGATTAATTATGTTTCCAACTTAAGGTTAATGGTTTAATACCAATTTTTTATGAAGCTGCATAGAATTCGATCCCCCCTAGCCCCCCTTAGTAAGGGGGGAACCGGAAAAATATCTATCAAAGTCCCCCTTAAAAAGGGGGACTTAGGGGGATCAAGATATGTGCAACTTCACATTAAATTGGTTTAAGCCTTTCTTATACATGGAATAGCATTTGTGGCAACGGCTTATATATTTGCAAGAAAGACTTAAGCCTTTCTTATATATGGAATAGCATTTGTGGCAAAGTATTAAACGTTTGTAGCAACGGCTTATACATTTGCAAGAAAAACTTAAGCCTTTCTTATATATGGAAGAGCATTTGTTGCAAAGTATTAAACGTTTGTAGCAACGGCTTATACATTTGCAAGAAAAACTTAAGCCTTTCTTATACATGGAAGAGCATTTGTTGCAAAGTATTAAGCCTTTGTAGCAACGGCTTATACATTTGCAAGAAAAACTTAAGCCTTTCTTATATATGGAAGAGCATTTGTTGGAAAGTATTAAACATTTGTAGCAACGGCTTATACATTTGCAAAAAAATTTATAGCGGTTCCCATTCAGATGCGGTGCAACATTAGATCGCCAGGTGTAGGGGCACGGCAATGTTCCCTACGCGAAATCTATATGTATCAACGTGAGTTCGATGAGTACTGTTTTGACCTCACCCCCAACCCCTCTCCTACGAGGAGAGGGGAGCAAAACCTTGATTTTTCTTGCTCCTCCCTCGCCTTTTAGGAAAGGGAGGTTGGGAGGGTGAGGTTTGTCGAACTCACGTGTATCAGGGTTTTAGTGAAATGGTATTACGCAAGATGTGACTGAAAACATTATTCAAGCGTTGCGGTAATTCATGAATTACCGCTACTTTCGTGATATTTTGCGTAAGTCCTGTCTACGAGACGCTACGCAAATGCGTTTTTTGCGGTTTGCTCCTACGATGGGATGTTTTTTTCATTGGAAGTCTCTAAAAGAACGTGGGTTTGATGAACCTCTCCCCAACCCCTCTCCGACGCGGAGAGGGGCTTTGAAATTCTTGATAAAAAACGAAAAATAAAGGTTTTTAAGCCTCTCTCTTTTCAGGGGAGAGGTTTGGAGAGGGGTCTTTTAAATCTGTCGAACTCACGTTAAAAGAAATCAGCTACCCAAGGCGAAGCACCTGCAAATATTTGCGTAGCTGTTGAAATAGCGGTTTGTGTCCCGTGTAGTTTTCCGGCTACTTGCAAATGGTAGGGAGTAAACAAACTTGTATATAGTGGTGCTAGTTCTCGGACATCTAACTGCAACTCACCTTTTCCACCTTTTGTAACTTCACCGCGTCCATTAGCAACAGAAAGAATGAATTTACCATTGTTTGGAGTTAGCAAATTATCTTGAATATCTAGGTGCAGTTCAGCTTGAATTCCTGATGGATAACCCCGCATCTCCAGCGCCTTGACTATATCTACTATTCGCAGCATCCAGCGAAACTGAGTCGTAATCTTGGCTGTTTGCTCTGGTAACACCAATGTCAGGGTATCAATTGCAGAACTCTTCCAACGCACCTGCTGAATTTGGGAGCGATGGGTGGCGAGAAAAGACCAGAAAGTTTGCACAGCCGCCACTGTTCTCAGTACCCAATCTTTGACAAAGATAATTTCACCATCTTGTGTTCGTTGTTGAGTGAAGATGATGTAACCTTCGGGTTGGTCTTTTGCACCAATGAAATAGGCATAGGCTATTTCGTTTTTATCTGCTTGGATTAATCGCTCCCAGATTGCGGGATGTCGGTCTAAATATCCGTGCGTGAGTTTTGCTTGCTGCTGATATAGTTGGTGGAAGACTTGATGATTTATCGGAACTACTGGTTGCAAAGGTAGGGGTTGCTGTCGTAGCCCAATTGCGTTGGTTGGAACTTCCCAAATGTACCAGCTACCGGCTTGCTCATACCCGACTTTTCGATACAGGGTTTGCACGGCTGGGTAAAGGGCAGAGAGCGGTATACCTCTAGCATAAAGTTCTTTGAGGGTGTGCTGCATGAGAGCGATCGCTCCTCCCGAACCACGGTATTCTGGAGCAATACCCACTACGGCAATTCCCGTCATTGGTACACGCTCACCACCCCACCACTGAGCCATATCCAGAGTTGCCAATCCCCCAATTAATTGCTGTGACTCACGAATAATGCGAAAATTTTCTACACCAATTTGGTTGATGTAAGCTTCCTCGCCACCAAGTGCGTTGACAAAACACTGATTGAGGATAGTCCCAAGCTGCTGAATATCCTGGGGATGGGCAAGTGTGCTGTATTCAAATTGAAGTGTCATTTCTTATACGATTAATAATACAAAAGCAAAATTATACTACAACTAAGGTTGCTTGAATGCTTTACTCAATTAAATATACGATTCAATTTACCAAGCTCAAGGTTTAGGCGATCGTACTTTACTTTCCCCACTCCCTACTCCCCCACTCCCTTGACATAGGTTAGGCAAACTTACTTGCAACAAAATAACATCAGCACACTTTAGCAATAACTTGTCCAATTTCTTGAGGTGTTGCGCCTGTTGCTAGCATTGCTCGGATCAACATTTCTATGGAAACTGATGTATCACCATTTTCGGCGTTAGCTATACGCGGTTGACTAGTATGAAGTTTTTCTGCTAATTCTGCTTGAGTCATTGACTTTTGTCGTCGTTCTTTCAAGTTGCGACTGAGGGCTAGTTTAATCTCGATGAGAGTAGCTTCCTCTGGCGTAAGTTCTAAAAATTCTGCAACGGTTCCAACTTTCCAGCCCTTTTCCTCTAGCCGTTTTCTTTTGGCTTCATCCATAATGCTAATCTTGTACGTCCTTGTCGTATTTGCTAAGTAGATAATTGGTCTAGAGAAGACGCGATAAATCGCGTCTCTACATGAGGGTTTTGGGCCAATCTGGATTGTATTGGATTATAATTACTGAAACTTATTTTTGCCAAAATAAAATACTGATGAATGTTGTAATCAATTTATTGCTGTTTTTGCTGCCAATTTTGAGTAGCCTTTGGATTGCTCAAAGTTTCGATCCTTTATCTGCTTATCAGCCTCTCCAGGTGATAGACGGTGCAGCTTTATATAGAAAAGAATTAACAAACGGGAACAAAGCTTATTTACAAGTTATTGACCTGGGCAAAATGCACATCGATCAAATCATTGGAGAGGTCGATAATATGGGTAAAAATCAAGGTAATTACTATAAAGGAGAAGGCGGACATTACAGCCCTTTTTTTAAAACAAAGTTATTCTCGAAAGTTGCAGATGAATATCAACAGCTTTACGCTAACAATGTTTTTTCTATGATTAATTGTTCTTTTTTTGAGCAATATCAATCCAGTAGTCAATTATCTTTTCCAATTAAACTCAATGGTGTAGTCATTAGTGGCGGTAATAGTCCCTACGGCCCCGTCAAAGAACCAAAAGATAAATATTATAGTAATATTCGCCTCAAGGCTTTAGTTTGGGACGAAAAGCAAGCGTATATCACAAATTACGACCAAGTTAGTGGTGCGCCTCTGAATCAAAAAGCAGTGAAAAACGCCATCGTGACTTACCAATACAGCGACCATCCGGCAAAAGTTTTAGCTCAAAATCAAGTAAATAAATACCAAGTCATCGGTACTCTTAACAAAGATGGTGTTAAGGGTGACGAGTTGCTGCTGATTATGACAGTGAATCAAACAACTTTAGACGAGGCAGCAGATTTATTACGTAAATTAGGAGTCAAAGGCGAAATCATTACTGTTGACGGCGGTAGATCGACTTATTTATTTAATGCCCAGAAAGGAAATATTATTGTTCCACAACTGTCTAATCCTCAAGAAAATCCTGCTTTTCGACACCTACCTCATTATCTGGGATTCCGTAAGAAAAGTAAAAATCAGGTTGCGCCAAAAATCTTGCTCAGTCAGCCAGTTAGTAAAGTGGTTGCAAATAAAGATCAGCCTTATTTAATATTGTGGCGAGACAATTTTGATGGCGATGTCTCGATTAAGTTGTACTATGAGAACAAACTTATTCAAAATATTTCTTCCCGTACTGCTAGCGATGGAGTTTATGAGTGGACACCACGCATTCCTGTAAATGAAGGCTACTTTGTTCGGGTTTCTAGCTCCAAAGACCGGAATATTTTCGGGCAGTTGCAATTTTAGCCCAATGGGAAAATGAAATGAATAACTGGCTAATCACAAACCTCTCAATTAGATTGGCGGTGTGGCAGTGGTTGGAATTGTCATAGTTTCTCACAGTAAACAATTAGCTCTGGGTGTGCGGGAACTCGCGGCGCAGATGGTTCGGGGTGAAGTGCCGATCGCTATTGCAGCAGGTATTGACGATCCCGAAAATCCCTTGGGTACTGATGCCATCCAAGTTAGTGAAGCGATCGCTGCTGTTTTCTCTGATGATGGTGTTTTAGTATTAATGGATTTGGGTAGCGCTTTGCTCAGTGCAGAAATGGCACTGGAGTTTCTCTCAGAAGAACAGCGGCAAAAAATCTATTTGTGTGAAGCGCCTCTGGTAGAAGGTGCGATCGCTGCTGTGGTGGCTGCCGCCGCTGGGAAGAACATTCACCAAGTCATGGCGGAAGCACGGGGCGCATTAGTAGCAAAAGCAACTCAATTGGGTGTGGCTAGTAGTCCTTTGTCGGTTGGGGATAGCGACATCCCAGCAAGCAATACAGAATCCCCAACGCGAGAAATCCAGGTGATTGTCAGCAATCGCTTAGGATTACACGCCCGCCCCGCAGCCCAGTTTGTGGCAGCCTCAGCCCGATTTCAATCTCAAATTTTGCTGCGGAATTTAACTAGAAATACTGGGTTAGTCCGGGGTGACAGTATCAATCAAGTCACAACTTTAGGCGTGCGCCAAGGACACGAATTACTGATTACTGCCACCGGCTCAGATGCAGATGCAGCACTGGCAGCATTGCAAGTATTGTTTGCCACTAATTTTGGTGAAGATAATGCAGCTTTAAATTCTCCACCAGTATCTAGGCAGGAAGTTACCCCAGCAACTCCCGGCGAACTTTCGGGAATTGCAGCTTCTAGTGGAGTGGCGATCGCACCTGTTGTTCATTATCAACCCACTCCCATTGCCATTACGGAATATCACGTAAATGATGCAGAGGTAGAGTGGCAACGTTTACAAGCAGCAATTCACATCGCTCGACAAGAAATTCAGGCGGTGTTCTCACAAGCATCTTTTCAAATCGGTGACGCTGAAGCCGCCATCTTTGATGCCCATTTACTATTTTTAGAAGATCCAGTTCTCCTAGAAGCGGCTCATCACCGCATTTTAGAACACCAGATAAATGCTGAAGCCGCTTGGCAAGCCGCAGTCGATGAAGTGGCGACTTCTTACCACACACTTGAGGACTCTTATTTGCAAGAGCGAGTGGACGATGTTGTGGATGTGGGGCAAAGGGTGCTGCGATTACTAACTGGAAATGCCCCCGGGAACTTGCATCTTGATTCACCAGCGATTTTGGTAGCGAGCGATCTAACGCCTTCGGATACCGCCGGACTAGATCCGACAAAGGTGTTGGGCATTTGTACAACTTCTGGGAGTGCCACTTCCCACAGCGCAATTATCGCCCGTACTTTGGGTATTCCCGCAGTTTTGGGAGTAGATGCCCAGGTATTGCACTTGGCAGATGGTACACTCATGGCACTGGATGGTGAAAGTGGCAAAGCTTGGGTAGAACCAGAATTAGATATTCTAGAACAGCTTCAGGCAAAGCGAGAAGCTTGGCAAACTGCCCAACAACAAGCACGAGCTACGGCACATCAGCCAGCAATTACTCGTGATGGTAGGCAAGTAAGCGTTTTTGCCAATATTGGTAGTATTAATGATGTCCAAGTTGCTGTCGCTAATGGTGCCGAAGGTGTAGGACTACTCCGCACCGAGTTTCTGTATTTGGACAGAACCAGCGCCCCCACTGAAGAAGAACAATTAGCAGTGTATCAGGCGATCGCTCAAGTTTTGGATCGTCGTCCCCTGATGATTCGGACTTTAGATGTCGGCGGCGATAAACCACTTCCTTATTTGAGGGCAGGATTTCCCGAAGCCAATCCTTTTTTAGGCTGGCGGGGAATTCGTTTTTGCTTGGGTAATCCAGAAGTTTTCAAAACTCAGTTGCGGGCAATTTTGAGAGCGAGTGTTGGACATCAAATTAAAATCATGTTGCCGATGATTGCCACTCTCGCGGAGGTGCGTGCAGCAAAGGCAATTCTCGGTGAAGTGCAAGGTGAACTCAATCAAGCTGGTATCCCCTTCGATGCCGGGATCGAACTAGGGATTATGGTAGAGGTGCCATCAGCAGTGGCGATCGCCGATCGCTTAGCCGCTGAGGTAGACTTCTTTAGTATCGGCACTAATGACCTGAGTCAATATACTATGGCTGGCGATCGCACTAACCCACGGGTAGCAAATTTAGTTGATGCGTTGCACCCAGCGGTGTTAAGGATGGTGCAGCGAACTGTTGAGGCTGGCCATGCGGCGGGAATTCCCGTCGGTTTATGTGGCGAATTGGCAGCAGATCCTTTAGCGACAACGATTTTATTAGGTTTGGGGCTGGATGAATTGAGCGTGAATCCTCAAAGTATACCTGCAATTAAGCAGGGGATTCATCAGTTAAGTTTAGAGGAAAGTGAGGCGATCGCGGCATCAGCATTGCAACAAGATTCGGCAGAAGACGTTAGAAAGTTAATCTCAACATCTAGAGAATCCATGCAAAGCAAATAGTGATATTATTTCTCAATAGAGACTGATGCAATCGAGGACATTAAATGTCAGAGAATGAAACGAATGCAATATTTTTCGCTCTATTATCGGCATTTTTTGCAGCCTTGACGACTATATTTGCCAAGATTGGAGTCGAAGCAATTAACTCCAACTTAGCAACTGCAATCCGCACAGTAGTAATTCTAGTCATGGTTTGGGGTTGGGTTTTTGCAAAAGGACAACTAGATACACTATTGACAATTAGCCCCAAAACCTTGCTATTTCTCGTCTTCTCTGGGTTATCAACTGGTTTATCTTGGTTGTTTTATTTTCGCGCCTTACAAGTCGGTAAAGCTTCTTTAGTAGCACCTTTGGATAAATCGAGTGTGGTTTTGGTGCTACTTTTTTCGGTACTATTTCTTAAGGAACCGCTAACGCTACAAGTAATATTGGGGACTGGCTTAATTTTAATTGGTACACTTGTTTTGATTCGTTGAGAGTCAAATTAAAGTAGTGTTACTCTAACGTCGGCGAAGACGCGATGAATCGCGTCTCTACAATTAGGGTTTTGGGTTTATCTAAATTAACGTGAGTTCGACAAACCTCACCCTCCCAACCTCCCTCTCCTAAAAGGCGAGGGAGGAGCAAGAAAAATCAAGGTTTTGCTCCCCTCTCCTCGTAGGAGAGGGGTTGGGGGTGAGGTCAAAACAGTACTCATCGAACTCACGTTAAATTAACGTGAGTTCGACGGCTCTAAAAACCCCGCTTCCATTCCTCTCCCCCACAGGGAGAGAGGCTTTGAAACCCTAATTTTTTCGTTGGAAACTAAAAATATTTCTGCCCCTCTCCGCCTCGGAGAGGGGTTGGGGAGAGGTTCATCGAACTCACGTTAAATTAGTTCACAATACTAGTTGCCAAATTTTGATGGTTCGATCGGTACTACAGCTAGCCAGTAACTTCCCATCAGGACTGACGGCTAGAGAATTCACCGTCCCTGAATGGCCTGTCAGGTTTTGCAGTAGTTCGCCTGTGGAAAGTCGCCACATTTTAATAGTTTTATCAGCACTACCGCTAATCAGATTTTGTCCATCTGGAGTAACGGCTAAGGATTTGACTGCATCTGAGTGTCCAGTTAATGTGTGCAGCAGTTTACCAGTGCCCAAATGCCAAATTTTAATGTTTGTGTCGGCGCTACCGCTGAGGAGGAATTGTCCATCAGGACTCATGGCAATTGATTTTACTTCGCCATCGTGGCCGTGAAGTGTGCTTAATGGGTCACCTGTGCGTGGGTTCCACAGCCTGATTTTGTTGTCAGAACTACCACTGGCAAGGATTGTACCATCAAGGCTAATTGCTACGGCATGAACGGCAGATGAATGCCAAAGGGTACAAATGCGGTCGCCTTTATCTAAATTCCAAATCTTGATTTTATTACTACCACTGGCAAGAATTGTACCATCTGGGCTGATTGCGACAACATTTACTGGTTTTTGATGTCCTAAAAGTGTGTGCAATACTTTGCCTGTTTTCAAATGCAAGACTTTAACATTACTTCTGGGGTGTTCGCAGCTACCAACAGCCAGGAAATTACCATCAGGGCTAATTGCTAGGGATGAAACTTCACCCCAATTTTCTGTAAGAGTGCGAATTAGTTTGCCAGTTTGCAAATTCCAGAGATTGATGGTTTTGTCTGCACAGCCGCTAACTAAAATTTCGCCATCAGGACTAATAGCCACAGAGGTGACTTTAGCAGCATGTCCAGTGAGGGTGTAGGTAAGATTGGCAGTTTCTAGGGTGCGTTTGTGTTTGAGATTGGCGATCGCATCCAACAGTTTCTCCATACCTAGAATACTTTGGCGATCGCTCACAGCTGTAAAATATTCTTTTAACTTTTGGAAATATTCTTCATCTTCAATTCTCACACCTGATTGCATCGCTTCCAATGAGTTAGCAAATTCCTGTGGTGAAACTTGACGCAACTGCAACCATGTGCTTATCGAGTAATCAATTTGTTCTTGTGCCCAAGTGCGATCGGGTAAATGTGATAAGCTGTGGGCTAATTGCAAAGCCAACTCTGGAACCCAGTAAAGCCGCTTCTGTTCTAGAGCTTGGTATACTTGTTTGTAACCTGTGGCGATCGCTTGCACAGATTGTAAATCAAGAGCATCTTTGAGCAAACTTGGCAGCAACTTTGGCAGCAACGGTGGTACATCATGGTGAATTAAGTGATAAACATCCGCTACCCAAGCAGCAACTAGAAAGTGACAAGTAATCAACACCTGGCAAAGTTTTTCAAAATCTTGATAATTAACTTGATATTGCAAAGATAACTTACTAATATCAATCCCTTGAGCTTGCCATTTTTCTGCTTTTTCTAAAATTGCCAAATTAAATACATTATCTTTACCCAAAAGATTGATTTCTTCTAAACTTTCTCCTAGTCCTAAGAGTTCATCTCGAATTTTTTTCCACTCTAAAGCGCGACTTTTGGCAGATTCCTGAAGAATTTCTTTATAGGATAACCGCGCAATTGTTTTGTAGTAATATTTTTCCTGTTTTAATCCCCAATAAGCAATCCGAAAATTCAGATAATCTCCATCATTTTCTGACTCTAAAATTAAAATCGGCTCTGTTTTCAATATGCCATAGAGAGCCTTGATACTGGATTCACTATGAAAACGTTTACTATCCCAAGCCCCGGCTAAAAATTCCGTTGGTCTAACGGGATTATGCAGAGAATAATGCTGATTGAACAATTTTCTTAAACCTTCAGCCAACATTAACTCTATTTCAGAAATTCCATCAGTCCGATGTTCAAATTGGTCAAACTTGATTTGCGGAGGAGCAAGAAAAACTTTTAGCGGAGTCCGTCCTTGGCTGGGATGAGATTCTAAAATTTGTGAAGGGTATAATCTCAAAGGCCAGCTATCAAAAATTTTGTAAACTTCTGGTAAATTGAGAGCAGTCTCTCTTTCTTGATTTGCGACTTTTAATTGCGTATCACGTTGATAAACAGCTAATTGTTGTTGCAGAACTTTTGTTTGTTCAAAACTTGAATCAGAACTATCATTTGATGTGATAATATTTCCAAATTTGACAACTTCATTAATGACTTTTGGCAAGAGATAATTAGTTGTAGTCAGACTTTCTTCGGTTCTCTTTTGTATCAGATCTACAATTACAGGTGCAAACTCTAACACCAATTGAATTAGTAATCTTAGCCCTGGCTCCATAAGGAGATTCCTGTTAAATAAATAACACTAACAGTGTGCAGAAAATCTGAATAATAGCTGAGTGTTGGACATTGTATAGACAATTCTTTTATTCTTTGTCTATAGAATGTCATCTATTCAAAAAGATAGCATGTATAGCTGAACTTTTCAGCGAACAGTTTCAGGCGTATCATGTGGAATCGAGACGCCCCATCAAGTATTTTTTAGCTCAACTAATGTGTATTTTGTCAAGAGATGAAACGCTGATAGCGGTTGTCGTTTACGTGAGGTACACCCGTAGGGGCACGGCACTGCCGTGCCCCTACACCTCACGATATGATGTTGTACCGCATCTGAATGGGAACCCCTATATAGCAATCCTAAATCATTCGTCAAAAAAATCTATTCCCTACTCCCTACTGCCCATTCCTTCCCTCTACAAGTAATTTTAAACTCAAATAAGATAAGACTTACGCAAAAACTCTCTGAAACTCTTATTTCTTTGTGTCCTTTGCGTCCTTCTCTAACGAGACGCTGCGCGAATGCGGTTCGTTTTTTCATGATTTTGCGTAAGTCCTGTAGGATTGCTATAAATCATAACTATTAAAATCTGATTCCTAGTTGCCCATTAAAGCCACGGATAGAATTGTAACCAGCACCTACAAAAACATTATCGGTAGCGCTTACCTGAACACCACCTGAAACCGCAACGCCTTTATCTTCAGAATAAAGTCCAACTCCTACATAAGGTGAAATAACAGGCAAACTTATAAATTTCAAAACATCTACTCCTGTAGCACCATCAGGACCGGTTCCTACTTCAACTCCAAAATTTAAAGCCCTAGCTCCTACAGCATAAGTTATATCACCATCTTTGCCACCGACTGAAACCCAAGGTTGGGGTATGAGTTGAGCCGATGCTTGACTTGGAGTAAATAAAGTGAAAAAACCTATGGATGTAATTAATGTTTTAGCAAGAATCGCTATTTTCACGTTGTTTTCCTACACTAACTGCTGCATTTTAATGTTTTTCTCAGAACTACCTTATTTCAACCAAGGTTTGTCCATGATGGCTAATGGTGACGGAATCAATCTTATCTGAGTGCCCGCTAAGATTAGAGCTTTTTGGTAATCTATCTGTCGCAAGCATTTTTCAAATTGCTTTTCATGTCAGAAACTTAATTTAGGAGTCGTAAAAGAATCGTAGGTTGAGCTAAGGGACTTCCAGAGAATAAATTATCCCAAATTCTTTGTACATTTGTAGGGGCGCACAGCTGTGCGCCCCTACAATGGAATATTTTTTTCCTTGGAAGTCCCTTAGCAGATGATATAGCGTTTCCTACTCTGCTGAGGTACAAATCTCTGCGTACCAGGAGCGCTTTACTTTGCGCCCCTGTGCGTTTCAAAATATTATCTGTACCTCACTTAACTGGGAATCGATATAAGCAAATAATAAACGCTTAATTTAGCTTATATAGCCAACTTTTAATCCAAAATCCAAAATCTAAAATCTAAAATTGGTACTATTCCCAAGTTGAAACATCTCGGAACACATGTGGAATTTCCCCTTGAGACAACGGAAACTCTAACATAGTCTCTCTGTGACTCAAATACCCAGATTCTGCAAAAGATAACAGCATTCGCGCAAGCGCCAGCCAAACCTCCGGTTCGTATTCCCAATCACGATAACGCGAAGCTTGACCAGCAATTGAACGCAGCGCCCAAAAATATGAATTCCTCACCACCGAGCCACCCTTCTTAAACTCTGGTAAATCTTCACGGTGAATAAAAAGCACTTTATTTTCAATTTTGGCTCTCATTAAAATTTTGGATTTTAGATTTTGAATTTTAGATTAAAAGTAAATCTTAGGGACTTCCAGAAAATAAATTATCCGAAATTATTTGTAAATTTTTCGTGTAGCATAGCTGTGCTACCCTACTATGGAATATTTTTTCCTTGGAAGTCCCTTAAATAGGGTAACGCATTATCTTGTATGGCGGTGCGTTCAGCGCTGTAATCATGTTTTTGGTTATAAATAATATAGCGATTTTTCATTTGGATGAGGTACACCAAATTAACCGCGCCGAGCGCCATAATTTTACAGTGGCGAGAGAGTAATCTTTGATTAATATCAATACTTATAGCCGTAGAAGTGTCAAAATATATATGTAAACTTTATTTACAAAATCAGTTATGGCAAAAGCAAGTTGGAATGGTGCAGTTTTGGCCGAGAGCGATACTACCGTAGTTGTGGAAGGCAACCATTATTTCCCTCCCGACACCATTAACAAAGAGTACTTCACAGAAAGCAACACCCACACTACTTGTCATTGGAAAGGTGTTTGCAGTTACTACAATATCGAAGTTGATGGACAAGTCAATAAAGATGCTGCTTGGTATTATCCCAGCACCAAGGAGAAGGCTAAGAATATTGAGGGCTATATCGGTTTCTGGAAAGGTGTAAAGGTCGAAGTTTAATCAAGATTACTCGAAGTATTTTATTTCCAGAAAATTGATTCAGTATTTACACCAATCATCAAACTAAATTTTGTGGAGGTTGGCTTGTGTTAACCTCCACAGTCTTTTAAACTATTTAGCGATCGCAGTTTTTCAATATCCAGCAAAATTGAGCATAGAGACGTGAATAGCCGGGAACTTTGACTGCGTTCTGAATCTGAATTGTGCTGCTAATAGTATAAAATTTGTATTGATAAGTTTTGCTTAAGCGTTGTTAACGATCGCATAAGTTTTGTCACAAATACATAAGCATTCTGAACGAAACAACTTGTGTTGTGAACGAATGGATAAGCTTTCGTCCACAACGGATAAGCGTTCTGAACCAAACAACTTGTGTTGTGAACCAACGGACAAGCATTCTGAACCAAACAACTTGTGTTGTGAACCAACGAACAAGTTTTCGTCCACAACGGATAAGCATTCTGAACGAAACAACTTGTGTTCTGAACCAACGGACAAGCTATAGTAACGACAACAACTTTATTCTTAGAGGTTGTTTGAAAAGTGTTTTGCTGTTATTTTACAGCGATTTTCAGGTAAATGAACCACACTATTTTTATCTCACGCAAAGACAAGGCAGCGCGGTCTTGGGGAGCCAGTGCGGTCTTGGGGGTTTCCCCCATGAGCAACTGGCGTGGTTTCCCCCATGAGCGACTGCCGCGCAAAGACGCAAAGGAAGAAAAGAAGAAACAAGACTGTGGTCTAAATACATGAAAACTGCTGTAAAAGCGATGCTTATTAACCTGTAGAATTTCCCCTAAGCTTTCTGCTACCTTTCTACGGATGGAGTCATCCACAGTAGTTGATTGCAGCAGTTGCACCAAGGCGGCGATCGCAAATTCATTGCCAGTGCCGATTTTCCCTAAGCTTTCTGCCGCTTGCCAACGGGTACAGTCTTCTACACTACTTGATTGCAGCAGTTGCACCAAGGCTGCGATCGCAAATTCATTGCCTGCGCCAATTTCCCATAAGCTATATTTTGCGTTGCTAGCAGTTTCGAGATCCGCCATATCCACAATAGTTAATTGCAGCAGTTGCACCAAGGTGGCGATCGCAATTTTATTGCCAGGGTCGATTTTCTCTAAGCTTGATACTACCTGCTCACGGTCACGGTTACCCAGCGTATATGATTGCAGCAGCAGTTTCACCAAAGCATTGATTGCAATTTCATTGCCAGGGTCGATTTCCCCTAAGCTTGATGCTATCTCTCTACGGGGAAAGCCAGGCACAAATTGATTTGATTCCAGCAGTTGCACCAAGGTGGCGATCGCATTTTCATTGCCAGGGTCGATTTCCCCTAAGCTTGATGCTGCGTAACTACGGATATCGTCATCCACATCAGGTGATTGCAGCAGTAATTATTGTAAAGAGGATTTTCTTTAAGCTTCGCATCGCACGAGTAGCAAAATTATGCTGATGCCAAGCTTGATAGAAGTCGCGGTAAAGCATATTCTGGGCACATTTCCAGGCTAAATCGTAGTAACTATCATACAGTAGCCAAAAACTACTTAAAGCTTTGACTACCTCCTTAAAACGATCCGGATTATCCTGTAGAATTTTCCCTAAGCTATATGTTACCAGCCTACGAGTGTAGTCGTCATTCACATAAGGTGATTGCAGCAGTTGCACCAAAGCTGCGATCGCAAATTCATTGCCTGTGCCGATTGTCCCTAAGCTTAATGCTGCTAGTATACGGATATTGTCATTCACATCAGGTGATTGTAGCAGTTGCACCAAAGCTGCGATCGCATTTTCATTGCCTGGGACTAAGTTGAGTGCTGCTAGCATACGGATATCGTCATTCACATCAGGTGATTGCAGCAGTTGCACCAAAGCTGCGATCGCATTTTCATTGCCTGGGTCGATTTTCCCTAAGCTTGATGCTGCTAGTATACAGATATCGTCATTCACATCAGGTGATTGCAGCAGTTGCACCAAGGCTGCGATCGCATTTTCATTGCCTGGGTCGATTTTCCCTAAGCTTGATGCTGCGTAACTACGGATATCGTCATTCACATCAGGTGATTGCAGCAGTTGCACCAAGGCTGCGATCGCATTTTCATTGCCTGGGTCGATTTCCCCTAAGCTTGATGCTGCGTAACTACGGATGGAGTTATCCACATATTTTGATTCCAATAGTTGCACCAAAGCTGCGATCGCATTTTCATTGCCTGGGTCGATTTTCCCTAAACTTGATGCTGCCTCTCTACGGATGGAGTTATCCACATATTTTGATTCCAACAGTTCCATCAAAGCTGCGATCGCATTTTCATTGCCTGTGCCGATTTTCTCTAAACTTGATGCTGCCTCTCTACGGATATTGTCATTCACATCAGGTGATTGCAGCAGTTGCACCAAAGCTGCGATCGCTTTTTCATTGCCTGTGCCGATTTCCCCTAAGCTTGATGCTGCCTTTCTACGGATGGAGTTATCCACATATTTTGATTCCAACAGTTGCACCAAAGCTGCGATCGCTTTTTCATTGCCTGTGCCGATTTTCTCTAAGCTTTCGGCTGCTAGCATACGGATATCGTCATTCACATCAGGTGATTGCAGCAGTTGCACCAAAGCTGCGATCGCTTTTTCATCGCCTGTGCCGATTTCCCCTAAGCTTGATGCTGCGTAACTACGGATATCATCATTCACATCAGGTGATTGCAGCAGTTGCACCAAGGCTGTGATCGCTTTTTCATTGCCTGGGTCGATTTTCCCTAAGCTTGATGCTGCGTAACTACGGATGGAGTTATCCACATATTTTGATTCCAACAGTTCCACCAAAGCTGCGATCGCTTTTGTCCGATCTGTCTGTTGTAGTGCTAAATTGACTTCCTTGACAATAGGATAGTCAAATGATCGATATACTTTTTGATTAAAAACAAAAATTTCTAAATAACTAGTTGCCCACTTGACAATTTGTTCTACTATTTCATCTACTCTGTAAGAGTCTCTAAACTCAGCAATGCCTGCGGCAGCTAGAAAGTAAGCTTGATATTCATAAAAACCTTTGCCTATGAATATCATAAATTTCCCAGATCCAGCTTGGAAGTTGATTAATGCTTCAATAAACTCTTGCTTCTGCTGTTTAATATTTTCTTCTTCTCGCCCTAACCAAAGTAATATTGTTTGCTTCCATTGCGGTTCAAATATACGGTATTCCTTATTTTTAACAGGTTTATTTTTGTGTTTACGAGGTAAGAAAAAGTCCCAATCATCAATTGCTGTAGCCGCAAAGTACTCTTGAAATGAAGCATGAAAGAAAGCGTAAACAGGTTTTCTATTTGTATCTATCCCTACACAGTTCAGCCAGCCCCGATTTAGTGCCAATTTTAGCAGCGACTTTTCATCATCAGCATTCCCGAAAAACTGACTAACAAAATCCTCCCGCAAGCGAAAACGGGTTGCTTCTTTCTCTATTGCTGCTTTCGCTAATTCCCCTAATTTGATCTTGAGTTCCTGACGTTGATGAGAGTTCATAGCAAATTCGTCTTTCTTCCACTTGTAGAAGTCATCAACAAATTGCTGATAAAGTCCTGCTTGAGTATCTGGTAAATTACCATCTCCTGATTGCCAATTCCAGCACAGCAGCGTCAACCGCAGAGGATTTTTCACTAAATCCTGAATCCGTTCTTTACCCGGTTTTTTCAACGCAGTACATAACTGCTTTCCAGTTTCGGGAATAGTAGCAAACCATTTGTGAATAAATTTTTCTACCTGTTCTGGATAAGAAAAATCTAAAGTGCGATAGGTATCAAAATCATCAAGTGCATTAACGTTGCCATCCCATAGATTAACCCGACAAGTCAGCACAATTCGCGCTTGAGAAATTAACCCTCCTTCACGGAATTGCCGTGCAATTTCTGTGAGAGGATTAGCTGAAGATGCGGACATTTCATCTAACCCATCTAGCAGCAGCCACACATTGTTTTGCTTAAATAAAGCCACAAAATCATCTTTTAGTTGCTTAGAGGCTTCAGCTTTACCTGTCTTCTGTGCGACTTGAGTCAACCAAGTCTCGAACAGATAAGGTCTTAGTTCCTGACCTCGCAAATCTGCTAAAGATACCCAAATCACAATTGACTGGTGAATCTCACCAGATACCCAATCAGCAATCTGCTGTAACAGTGTTGTCTTTCCTGCACCTGGTTCGCCAATGATTGCAATTCGCCTACCTTGACTTTTAGGCGTGTTCTCCTGTTTGAGAACTTCTTCGAGAAAAGCATCATGCTCAAATGTTTTGGTGATTTCTGTCTCTTTGTACAGTTCTGACCCCTGTTCTGGAGAAATATCACCCTGAGCCTTGTCTAAATTCTGTTCTGGAGAAATATTGTCTTTACGCTTAGATGGTTTTTTGCGCTCAACTAATCCCAACGGTACATAAACATCATCAACTTTTAGGGCGACTCCTTCAGTTGATGTCAAAGGATTTGTAGTCAGCTTGCGCCGTTCTGTCAGCATTTCACGACAGATTTTGCGCCAGTCATCGGGAGTTAACTTTGTCCCATCCTCCCCTGGGGACGACTGTAGTCAGTTGTAAGTATTGCTCTGCTGCTCAATATTGATTTGTTGAGCAACCATTGCACCTTTCTCTGCTTTTATTTCTTCTGCTAACTTCGCAAAATTGTTGATAACTGAGGGCTGAGACTTGATTTCATCTGCTAATTTTTTAATTTTCTTAGCACTTTCAGACTGGTCGTTGTTGACTGCTGCTTCAACTTCTACAACAGCTTGAGCAATTTCTGCGTCTGCGTCTGCGGCTGCTGTCAGTTCCAACACTGCTTGACCATAATCTAATCGCTGCGGTTCATCTCCCTCTACAGCACTGGTAAGTAATGGCGATTTCTTCTTCTGGCAGAGTAATTCGATTAACTTACCGCCTAGCGTCCATGTAGCATCACCAATGTTTTCGCCGATTTTCTCTTGTGCTTTAGTCCAAAGTGTAGTTGCGATCGCAGTAGCAACAGCCGTCAGTGTTACAGTTACCATAAATTCACTACAAATTGAGTTGATGTAGAAATTATTTAACTTGACACCAATAGTATTACGCAAAACCTGAGCGATTGTTACAGACATACTGCTCGGTGGAGGCAACAGACGCGATAAATCGCCGTTTATACAAAGGATTAATTATTGTAGAGACGACGATTTATCGCGTCTCAAAAACCCAATATTTTGTACCAGTAGCTCTTCACTGAAACGTATTGCTGTATAGTCGCCAAGGCACTATAAGTTATAAAAAGCGGTGCGTTAGCCAAAGGCTAACGCACCCTACAAAAATCTAATTGATTCTGACTTCTGAATTCTGTATTCTGTATTCTTCTTTAATTAGACGCTGCCTTTTCTGCAACATTACGAATAATTTCCTCCAATGTTTGGAGTAATTCTTGTTCGTTGTAAGGTTTAGAAAAATAAGCTCTCGCACCCAATTGCATAGCCAATTGGCGATGTTTATTACTACTACGAGAAGTTAGCATCGCAACTGGAATATTTTTTGTATCAATGTCTGAATTTACCCGGCCTAAAAAGCCATAACCATCAAGACGAGGCATTTCAATGTCACAAATTACTGCTTCAACTCTCAATCCATTTTGGAGTTTTTCTAAAGCGTCTTGACCGTCTTTCGCTTGTTCTACTTGATACCCTCCTTTTTCTAGGGTTAAAGCTAAGAAGCGGCGAACATTAATTGAGTCATCTACAATCAGAATTGTGCCTTTAAATTTGGTAGATGCTGCTGAAACTTTCTCTTCATCAAATATTAGGAAGGGTGTTTTTAATCTTGCTGACGGTAATTGAGTACCTTTAGGAGTCCGCTGATTAGTAGCAATCCAATACAGCAATTCGTTGATATTAACTAGTGGCACTACTCGACCGTCTCCAAGAATTGTACAGTTGCCAAAGCCATGAGGTAGAGATATATTTCCTTCGACCTGGCGAACAGCAACTTCTTGCTCACCCCAACAACGGTCTATTTGTATCGCTACCGGCTGATTATTACCTTTGACTACTAACACGCTGTTAACATTAATCGCTGCTGGAGTTTCTAATTCTGCGCTATCGTAACGCAAGCAATTAAATTCTAAGTAGCGACTCAAGCGAATTAGTGGTAGCATAGTGCCTTGCCAATTAAGGACTTCGCTACCCGCCATTTGGAAAACTCGATCGTTTTGGAGTAGTGAGATTTCCGAAATAACATCTGTGGGAAATGCCAATAGCATTTTGTTAATTTCTACTAACAATACTCGTGCCACAGAAAGTGTAAATGGTACTGAGAGGGTGAAGGTGGTGCCAACTCCCGGTTCTGTATCAACTTTGATATCTCCTCGAATTAATTTAAGATTGTTGCGAACTACATCCATACCGACACCGCGACCAGATAATGTTGTCACTTGGTCGGAAGTGCTAAAACCTGGTTCAAAAATTAGTGATAAGAGTTCTTCATCACTAGCGTTAGTAATCAGAGAAGCATCCAATCCCATAGCTAAGGCGCGGGTGCGAATTTTCTCTAGAGAAATGCCCCAACCATCATCACGTATACTAATGAGTGTACGATTACCATGATGAGTTGCTTTAATTTCAATCAATCCTTGTTCTGGTTTACCGAGAAGGCGACGGGTGGCAGGATCTTCGATACCATGATCGAAGGCATTCCTTAATAGGTGCATTAAAGGCTCGTTCAATGCTTCTAAAATACCGCGTTCAATGAGAGTATTACCACCTTCAATTTTTAGCTGTACATTCTTTCCATATTCTACATTTAAGTCACGCAAAGCTCTAGGAAAACGCTCAACTAAATCCGACAGCGGCCGCATCCGGATATGATTAAGTTTTGTTTGTAATTGTTTTGATGTTTTATTAATTTTCCGAGCAATTTGGTCTGTATCGTCTACACTTAATTGCACATCAGTTGTGACTTCTTGTAGCTGAACAATGGTTTCCATAACTTCCTGCGATCGCAGATTTATATCGTTATAGCGATCCATTCCCAAAATATCAAATTCTCTGTCTGTGTCTGGTATCTGGTGGTTATTTTCAAGTGGGAATTGCTCACTACTAGGCACAGCAGATTGAGTAGAAATTTTATGGTAAGCTGTACGTAGTTCTTGGTTCTCCCGGTCGAGAGTTTGCACTCGCTGGTTGAGATGACGCACGAGTTTGCGTAATCTTTCTAGTTGGGCATTTAAACCATTGCGTTGAACAATTAGTTCTCCAAATAAATCATTAATTTGTTCGAGTTGTTTGCTGGGAACGCGAACGGTATTGTCTTGAATTTCCCGTTCTTTGCCAACAGTTAATTTGGCATCTATAGCTTGATTTTCCCTAGCGAATATTGTATTATGCTCTGTAATATTTACAGCATTGACATCATCGGCAAATTCTGCATCTAAAAATGTAAAATTGGCAGCAACTGTTTCATCTTTATGCCCATTTTCTGTGGATGCTGACACGATTTCTGTCTCCAGGATTTCTGTGTCAGTTGCATCTGTGGCGATAAACTGTGATATTATTTCTGTTTTTAATATTGGCTGGGATTCGGTATAATTAACAAATTTAATTTCTGTAGGTAAATTATCTAATTGATTTGTCAGTACCAAAGCTTGCGATCGCCGCCATGCTTGCAATGCCAATTGAGCGATTTCATAAATGCGATCGCTACTTGCAGCGGCTAATTGCTGGGTTACTGACTCACAAAGCTTACTAAAAGCTGATAACTGGAGCATTTCTCCCAAACCGCCCAATTCCGCTGCCATAACGGCAAATTCTTCTTGTAAATTAGACTGGTGGCTATTTGCCAACGCAGATTCTAAGCGCTGCAAACACTCCTCTACTTCTGTTTCAAATAGCAAAGGAATGACATCTTGCCCATCTTCTGGGGATAGCATACTTGTGGCATCTTCAGCCGTGGGGTCACCCAAGCGTTCATGCAACTCATCAAAAATTGGGTAACAAAAAGTTGCTAACCACTGTTCCTCAACCAGATTTCCCTGTGCCAGCAAATCCACAATTTGACGCAACCAATCAACACCAGAAAGCAATAAACTTTGTAACTGAGTATCAATTTCTAAAGAATTTTTTCGAGTTTTTAAAACTTTAAAAGAATCTTCTAAACGATGGGATAAATCACTGAGCGATCGAAATCCCATCATCGCCGCGCCGCCTTTAATTGAATGAGCAGCTCGGAGTGCAGCATTAATTTTATCTAAATCGATGCGGTTACTAGTATCGATTTCCAGCAATACCCCTTCCAAGGTATTCAAGTAATCAATCGCTTCTTCCAGAAATTGCATCTGGATTTCTAATTCTTTGTCATTTAACATGGTTTTTGTTTTTGGGCATTGGGAATTGGGCATTGGTCATTGGTTATTGGTCATTAGCAAAATACGAAGGACAAATGACAAATAACAAATGACAAAACTTAACTAACTTTAAAAGTTCCGACAGTCTCTTGCAATTGCTGGGAAATCTCCACAGTTTCTTGCAGAGATTGGGAAATTTGCAGAGAAGAATCGCTGGTGCGTTGTGATACAGCAGCGATGTCTTTCATCGATTGGCTGACACTTTGTGATGTTTCTACTTGAGATGCAGTTGCAGTGGAAATCGACTGCACTAAGAAGTCAATTTGACGCGATACATCCAAAATTTGACTTAGACTTTCCTTTGCCTCCTCTACAATTCGAGTACCTTCCACCACCTGGGTAGTTCCGATTTCCATCGCCTGCACCACTTCGCTGGTTTCTCGTTGGATATTCTCCACAATTTCTTCAATTTCTTGGGTTGCAGCGGCACTGCGAATTGCTAGTTCGCCGACTTCTTCGGCAACTACGGCAAAGCCTTGACCTTCTTCACCGGCGCGGGCTGCTTCAATACCAGCGTTAATGGCAAGCAAGTTGGTTTGGATGGCGATTTGATTAATTAACGAAACCACGCGAGAAATTTGTTGTGAAGATTCGCCGAGACGCTTGACTTTTTTGGCAGTTTCAGAAACAGTTTCCCGCATAGATAAAATATTTTGTACTGTCAAATCCATCGCGTGCCCACTTTGAGTGGCGCTGTGAGCAGCATGATTGGCAATAAAAGCTGCTTTTTCGGCACTTTCGGCGACGGCTTGCATAGATTGGGTCATTTGGTCAACAGCATCGAGAGTGCGGTTGATTTCGGTAGCTTGGGTGAGTGCTTCCTGTGCTAGTTGGCGGATGGCTCCTTCATTTGAGCCGATGGCGGTATTTACTTGAGTAGCAGCTTGTTTAACTTGGGTAACGATATCCCGCAGACTTTCCACAATGGAGTTGAAAAAGTCGGCAACAGTGCCGATTTCTCCAGCAGTCACGTCTGCACGCACTGTCAAGTCGCCTCTAGCTGCACCTTCTATATCATCGAGTAGTTCTAAAAGTTGTTGTTGCAGGGCTTCTTTTTCTTGCCGGTCATCATCAGAACCTTTGACTGCAACATTTTTAGTTTGTTCTATTTCTTCTACTAACTTGGCTTCTTCTAATGCATAACCAATTTGAGTTGCTATCTGTTGAAACAAGTTCATTTCCGGTTCTTGCCAAACACGAGGAGTTTCGCAATGATGAGCAATTAATAAGCCGAAAAGCTGCTCTTGGACAAGAATCGGTGTAATCAAATTCCCTTTGACGGCAAACTTTTCTAATAGTTGAATGTAACCATCGGCATTTTTGAAGTTTGGGTCTTGATGAATGTCAGCAACTGCTTGGACTCGCTGATCTTGATAAGTCTCTATATGCCGTCCCCAAAAATCAGGCTCGTCAATTCGCACTCCGATCATTTCTGGCCAATTACCAGTTACTGATTCAGCAACAACGACACCATCCCAAGTCTCTGGATTCAGATGATAAATGATTACTCGGTCTGTTTTTATCGCTCGGTGAACTTCTTTAACTGCTGCTTGATAAATATCTTCTGTTTTTAGATTTCTCCGAATCTTGAAGGTAATATCTGCTAGTAATTTTGCCCCTTCAACATCTACTTCTTGTTCCTTGGACAAAACCTCAAATTGTTCAGCCATCTGGTTGATATTTGCACTCAATACCCCTAACTCATCTTGTCTTTGGGTGTCCAGACGGGTATTTAATTTCCCTTGATTTAGCTTTGATAATGCCGCAGTTGCATTGAGAATAGGCTGTGTAGTCAGTTTTGCTAACCGAGATGCGATCGCTGCTACAATCAAAGCTGTCAATCCAGTGCCAATGGCTATAATCCACAACAATTGTCTTTGCGGTTCAAATACAATTGCTGTGTCTGTAGATAAAAGTACCTGCCAATTTAAATCAGGCAAGCCATCTAACTTAGTCGATGGCACATAGCTAACTAATTCTTGTTTTTTATACGTTTTAGGAACTTCAATAAAACTATCTAATTTTTTTGCTGTTAGCAGTTTACCTAAACCCCGATATTCTGCCTTTGCTTGTTTGCCCAATAATTTCTGTTGTGGACTCAAAAAAACTGTTCCCACAGCATCAAGTAAATGATATTGTTGTCCATTGACTGCGTAGTTTTTGATGACTTCATTTAAAGATTTGACAGGCATCCGCGCTCGAACCACGCCAATTGTTTGATTCGTAAATGTATTTTTAATCGGTGCTGCTATATAAATACTTACTACACCAGTACTTGCTGCTTGGGGATTACTAATAACAGGAGCATCTTTTTGCAGAACCTCTTGAAAATATTTTTGGTCTTTTTGGTTTTCCAGAAGTTCGCCTGTGGATTGAACAATTAAGTTGCCAAGGCGATCGAAAATGGCAACACTATCATAAGCTTGGTAAGCTTCCACAACGCGGTTTAATACTGCTTGCTTTTCTTGATTACTTGTGCTGTTGCTAGCTTGAGAATTTGTCAAAAATGGCAAACTAGATATGACTTGGATATCTCCGTAGCGTCCCAACATGAAACGGTTTATTTTATCACTTAAACCGATGGCTTCGGCTTGTTGAGACTGGGTAATCTGCTTAGTAATGGATTTGTTGGCAAAGCTAAAAGCGATCGCACCGATGGCCAATACTGGTAGTGTACCAGTGGCGATCGCCAAAATTGTTGCTTTCGTAACTAAACTCAGCCTTGTAAAATAGCCAAAAGCCTGATTACCACAAGAATTACCAGTAGTTTCAGCAGTAGGCTTACTTGACAGCTTAACTACACTTCCAGTAACTTTTTGAGATGAAATCAGCGATGCCCGATTTTGAGGGCCACTACCGTTGTTCGTATCAGTTTTATTAAACATTAAGATTATTTCTCCAAGATGTGAATAAGTAAACTAAAAATTATTTTTTATAAACAATTCTGAATTCTGACTCCTGAATTTTGACTCCTGAATTCTGAATTCTTTTTACCTAATCACTGCGGAGAATAGAAGACTGCACAATAGCCTGAGCATCTAACACCAGTAATATTTCATTTTGTTGCACTACACAGCCACATAAATAAGGAACTAAACTAGATGCTACTTGTCCTATGGGAGAATGAATTTCATCAGCAACAAACCTAGTTGTACCTTTGATTTCTTGCACAACTAACCCTAACACCAGTGATTCAACTCGGATAACGATCGCATTATACTGCCGCACCCGATAATCAAGAGATTCTAAATTCAGCATTCTTGGCAAATCAATTACCCAAATTATCCGACTCCGCCAATTCATTAAGCCTAATATGCAAGGGGGCATATTAGGCATCGAAGTAACAGAATCAACAGGCACAATAATTGCTTCTTGAGTATGTTTCATTGATAAAACAGCACCAGTCTGTTGATTTAGCTGGAACTTTAAATAACCGTCTGCTAAATTATTTTCGGCTGGTTTTGGAGAAAGTTTAATATTTGTACTAGTCATTGATTTAAATTACCACTGATTTAATCGTGCGTAGAAGATGTTCGCGGGTGTAAGGTTTAGTTATATAGGCATCAGCACCTTGTCTCATCGCCCACAAACGGTCAATTTCCTGATTTTTAGAACTACAAATTATAATTGGTACTTTTGCAGTAATTGGATTTCTTCTGAGGGAACGGCATAACTCAAATCCACTCATTTCTGGCATGACTACATCAGTAACTATCACATCTAGTTTTTCCAAGACAGCTTTTTCTAAAGCTTCTTTTGCACCAGTAGTTTTAATTACGTTGTAACCACTTTCTTTGAGATAATGGCTCATTAATTCCAATTCGCTGGGAGAATCTTCTACAATCAGAATTGTGCCAAGCAAAGTCAGGCTCACTATAAATCTCCTAAAAGTAAATGGTATAAGAATTCTGACTCCTAAATTAACCAAGATGTTTAAAAACCATTTTTAGCAATTCTGACTGGGTAAAAGGCTTAGTCAAATATCCTGACGATCTGACCATTTTAGCTTTTGCCCTATCAATAAATCCTGTTCTGCCAGTCACCATAATAATAGGTGTACTTTTAAAAGCTGAATGTTTTCTTAATAAAGAACATAGCTCATAGCCGTCTAAAGAAGGCATTTCAACATCTAGTAAAATCAGATCGGGCTTACTCCTGAGAATTTGCATTAAAGCTTTCACTGGATCGTTGATCGTCACAACTGAAAATGTGTTTTCATCCAAAAAATGTTTAATAGAATTCAACACTGTTTGGCTATCATCAATGCAAGCAATTGTATATATATTTTTGCCAACAGGTAACTGAGGTATTTTATTATTATTCTCAGAAATTTCAAAATTGATTTGTTTCGCTAATTGTTGCCCAATTTTTATTTGTAATTGCGGCTGAACTTGAGATGCTTGTGTTGTCGGCAAAACTTGAGAACCAGCGCCAGCAGGAATTGATGACTGGATGTTTTGCCGATTTCTTAACTGCTTTTGACAATGTTCCACAAGTAATCGCAAATCCAGGCGACAGAACTTTGGTAGTTCATCTAAAGAGTTTTCCGGACTAAATTCATAGCTACCTTCTTTTAAGCACAGAAATGATTCCAGTACTTCTTTCGCTAATTCGTCTATCAGAGTTCCTGCTTGTACAGGGGTAATCAAATCTTGATTGACAAGCCAACAAATAGCTTGATAATCTGCATTTGGTATTGATTGATGTTCATTTTTCGTCTCAAACATCAGCCGCATCTGAATGCGAGTAGCGCTGTTGAGAGCAGGAATTTGCTGACTCAAACGCCGCAAATGACTATCAAGCCGCTCAAACAGCTTATCTGAATAGGAGGCATAAGTAAGTTTACCGTCCTCTAGATAAATTGACCAATAAACTATCCCTGTAAATACGCTTAAGCAACCTGTAGCACGCCGACTAGTTAATTGTGCCAACAGAGATAGCGGATGTAGTTTTTGGAACAACCTGTAGCTACCTATAGGAGTTGTGCTCATTTTGCTTTTACTCAGCTAAATTCCATACGTGTAAGCTAAATTTGTCTAGAGTTCTCCCACAATTCAAATTAAGTAAAAGGCTTCAAAATTTTGTATTTTAAAATACACAAATTTGACTTTGATGATTTGTGGTGAAACTCAACGAAAGCGGTGTTATTTTCAAATGCTCAAATCTCAGTAAAATCGTAAATTGTGATTAATTTACTTTTTGTTACTGAGATTTATAGACATTCTTGAAAAAGAAGACATAGAAATGTCAAGACTAGATGAAGCCACTTTCCATTGAGTAACCCCATTCTGACCACAGGAATAATACTGATTTTCTTAAAATAATATATTTGAACTTCTGTATTTACACTTAGACTAAATTCAGTACTTTAGCATCTAAATAGTAATACAAGCCACTCTTAATTAAGTGTTTTAGGGAAAATTTCAGTAATAATCCTGAGGAATTTCAAAAAATATAAAACATATTTAAAAATCAAAAATTTAGAAATAAATAATTTAAGTAATATTTAATACTAATACTTGCATGTAGACCATTGAGTAGAAGTATAGATTTGAAACTCGGCAAAAGAACAAGGGTAGTAAATACTTAACAGTATAATTCGGGTTTATCTGTGATTTACGCGTTAGGGAAGAACCAAATTAACTGAATAACCCTTTTAATTAATTTGCTTTTTTTCTTTGAGGTACTGGATAATACCCTGAGCAACCGCGTCAGCCATTTTATTTTGGAAATCTGTGTTGTTCAATAAAGCAGCATCTTCTTTATTATCGATAAAACCCGTTTCTATTAAAATTGAGGGCATAGAAACATTTTTCAAAATAAATAAATGATCTCCTGCTTTTACTCCTCTATTGAATAAGCTGTTCCGAATAATTTGGACAATCATACTGCTCACTAACTGACCCAAAAGTTGACTATTACTATTATCATTAGTATATATTTCAAAACCATTAGTTTGTTTATTAAAGACGCTAGCGTGAATACTAACAAATAAATCAGCATTAACTTCTTTTGCCTTTTCTACTCTATATCTCAAGCTTGAAGCAACGGTAGCTTTTGAAATCGTACAGTCACTTTCACGCGTTAGCAACGCTTGTACACCATTTTTTTCTAAAATTGCTGCTATCTTTTTGCTGATAGGTAGAACCACATCTTCTTCTCGAAAAAATCCCAAATGTCCTGTGTCTGGAGGAATACCATGTCCAGGATCAACCATCACTAAAATTCCTTTTTTGGGAAGAGAAGGTTCTGTTCCGGTAGCTGAGGTAAGACGGCAATTTTGCAAAGCTTTCTCTAATGCAGGTGAACTTGGTGTAGGTGAACTTGGTGTAGGTGAACTTGGTGTAGGTGAATTTGGTGTAGGTGAATTTGGTGTAGGTGACTTGCTCTGCAAACGTTGATAATTCCAGAGCATTGGTAAAAACACACCGCTAACTATTGTCACAACCGCTCCTAAGCCAACCCATCGTAAAAACTTTTGTTTTTGAACGAACAGTAATTTTGGGGTTGGTTCAGGTGGTGTCGATGAACCTGCATCTGGTTCAGAAGTTAATGACCTGCCTCCACTTGGGGAAGGCACAGGCACAGGAGTTGAGATTGGAGGTTCAGAACTCAATGGCTGACGTCTGGCAATCCTTTCAATAGCTTCAATTGCATCCCAATCACTACGGGATACAGCTAAAACTCTTACCCATAATTGTTTTGCTAATGAGAAATCACCTCTGTTTTCAGCTTGAGAGGCTTGATATTTTAATGGCTCTACATCTTTAAGTGTGGCAGTTTGCTCTAATAAAATAAAATACATTTTATAAGGTGGTTCTGCCTGGAGATAAGGATTTTGTGCTGGCTTTCCATAGCGAGTATTCACAGCAGGAACTTGGTAATTTAAATATTGTGCTAAACGCTCTACAGTTGCACAATTAGCTTCTCCCTGTAGTCCCAATCCTTCTAATAGTGAATGGGTAAATGATCCATGTTGCAGTTGCTCAATTTCCCAAGACTTTTGGTTAGCTGTACAGGAATAAAAGGTGATAACTCCTTGATACTTTTGCTCGCCAATTCCCAATCCCCCACGACTACCTTCATCTCGGCAAGCATCCAAAAATAATACTACATTATCAGCACCACTGCGCCGCAGTCTTTGAGTTATAAAATCAACAGAAATAGCAGTATGTTCTATATCTCCTGGGTCACTATCTGAAAACATTAAATAATCTCGATCTTTATATCGATTGCCATGACCAGCAAAGAAAAACCATAAATTATCTTCTGGCTTTAATAAAGGAGATTGAATATTTTCAAACTGCGCGCGTAAGAATCGCCGCACATGGCCAAAAGTAGGTTGAGTGGGAATTGGTGGATTTGCCACAATTGGGGGAGAATCGTCAGTGAAGAGGAAAACGTGATTAAACTTGGCTTCTTGTTGAAACCAAGTTGCCATCACAGAAGCATCTCGCTTGGCAAAGTTTAGCGATCGCAGATTCTCATAATGATTAATTCCAATAACAATCGCCCAATTTCTACCCATATTCGAGTACCAATTATTTCCGCTTGAATTTAAAAGTCATCGCTCCTTTTCCCCCGGCTTTACCACCACCGATGCCAAACAAACTTATTTGTCCTTCGCCATTAACTTCTACAGAAAGTTCCACCTCATCAAGCTGCATCTTAGAATCTGGCTGGTCAGCTTCATCAAGCATTTCTCGCATTGCTTGCAGAAACCCTTTCATTTCTTGCTTGAGTTTAGTGACCTCTACTTTGTGTCTAGTAATTACTATTTCGCCTTTTTTTTGGCTCACAACTATTTCTTCAGTAGTTTCAACTCCGAGTAGTCCTCCTGTGTCACCACTGCTTCTTGCTCCACCACTATTTCTCAATGTTTCACTAGTTGTACTTAATGTTTGCGCCGTTTCTTCAGTAATAATCCAGATTGCTTTCGGAGTAGAATTTTCTGCTGACATAAATTTAATTATTGAAATTATTCTTGATTTAACATTATTCAGTAGTAACACGTAAACTAGCAATAGGGAAAAGCAAATTAGTCAATACGAACGCAGAAATGGCTAAAAATTGGGCGATCGCGATCGGCATTAATCAGTACTACAATCTTCAGCACCTAAATTACGCCAAACTAGATGCCGAAGCTATGCGCGATTGGTTTGAAAAGGAAGTGCGGTTTGAGAGAGTATTTTTGTTTACAGAGGATTCTCCCTCAATTCCTACTTCTCCACCCATTCCCACTCAGCCCACTTACGGAAACTTGCGGCGGTTCTTAAGGGCAAACTTTGAAAAACCACTATTGGCACCAGGGGATAATCTCTGGTTTTTCTTTGCTGGTCACGGTTGTCGGGAAGCTGACCGTGACTATCTCATGCTAATAGATAGCGATCCAGGTGATGTAGAACATACGGCAATCCCTGTTGATTTTGTTACCCAAAGATTGCGCCGTAGTGGAGCAGATAATGTAGTGTTGTTTTTAGATGCTTGCCGCGATCAAGGAAGCAGACGAGGAGAGGGTATTGGTAAAGAACATCAGGGAGTAGTCACTTTTTACTCTTGTAGTCCCAGTCAAAGGTCTTATGAAATTGAGCAGTTGCAACACGGCTCATTTACCCAGGCGTTGTTAGACGGGTTGAGGATAGCAGGTGCAGGAAACTGTGCCACAGTAGAAAGATTGGACAAATATTTACAATCGACAGTACCCACAATCAATCAAACGCACCGGAAAACTCCACAACATCCCTATGCGATCGCCGAACCAGCCACCAAGTTACACTTAATTTTGTTACCTGACTATGCCACCCTGACTGATATTGCCACGATGAAACTTGACGCTTATCAAGCGGAAGTCAAAAAAGAGTGGGAATTAGCCAGACAGTTATGGATTCGCGTGAATGTGGCTGCTAGGGGTTCCGATATGCAAGCAATTGAGGCATTTTCTCGAATTTTCCAGCGACAAGGAGAGTCTTCTGCACCTCCCAAAAATCCTGAACCTTTACCAAACGGGGGGAGATCTGGAGTTTCTCAACCAGCACCTACAGCACATCAACCTGAACTACAGATTTTTCAGTTTGAGATGGTGAAGGTAAATGCAAGTGGTCAAGAGGTGAAACGAGAGTCCAGTAAAGCCCAATATTTCACCGAAGACTTAGAAAATGGTGTCAGCTTGGAAATGGTTTATATTCCCGATGGCACATTCATGATGGGTACGGAAGATGAAGAGATAGAAAGGCTTGTGCAAAAATTCAATTCGCATTGGTTTAGAAAAGAAAAACCTCAACACGAAGTTACGGTTCAATCATTCTTTATGGGTAAATATTCAGTCACCCAAGTGCAATGGAGAAGAGTAGCAGGACTACCCAAAGTTAAGCGTGACCTGAAAGCTGAACCATCTAATTTCAAAGGAGACAACCAACCAGTAGAGCAAGTATCTTGGAACGATGCAGTTGAGTTTTGCGATCGCCTCTCCAAATATACAAACAAGCAATATCGTCTACCTACTGAAGCTGAATGGGAATACGCCTGTCGCGCAGGAACAACGACACCCTTTCATTTTGGCGAGACGATAACGACGGAATTAGCCAACTACAGTGGAGATTATACTTACGCTTCTGAGCCAAAAGAAAAAAATCGTCAACAGACAACAGAAGTAGGTAGTTTTCCAGCCAACGGTTTTGGATTGTACGATATGCACGGGAATGTTTTGGAGTGGTGTCAAGACACTTGGCATGACAGCTATGAAGGAGCGCCTAGAGATGGAAGTCCATACATAGATAATGATAATCAATATCGAATTCTACGTGGCGGTTCCTGGATCGACTATCCTATTAACTGCCGTTGTGCGTCCCGCATCAACTATCGTAGGGCGGAGCGCAACAACATCGACATCATTTTTGGTTTTCGTGTAGTGTGCGCGGTTGGGAAGACTCTTTAGCTCTTGACACTTTAGCTCTTTAGCCCTTTGCTCTTATTTTCTTTACCCTTTTTGAGTGTAGCGAAGCAGAACGATCTAATTTTTTTCAAAATCAAAGGCTGAACTATAAAGCAATACGGTTCGGTTAAGGTTTTTTGATGAAAATTCTAGGTCACAAAGACGCGATAAATCGCTGTCTCTACGAAGGAATAATTATTGTAGAGACGGCGATTTATCGCGTCTCTTATCTTAACCGAACAGTATTGAGCGTAGAACTTAAACCCCTTTGTTCAGATAATCGCTTACTTGCTACCGCCACGCTATCCGCCAGTCACACAAAATACAGGTAACAGAATTCTGGCGACTGACGCCTTTATTATGTTTTCCTACAAGTGCGGATAAAAGGACTTGAACCTTCACTCCTTTCGGAACTAGAACCTAAATCTAGCGCGTCTGCCAATTCCGCCATATCCGCATCAGTCTACTATCTTACCAGAAGAAATTATTTTTGGGAATAGGGAATGGGGAGAAGTTGCAGCAAATTTTTCCCCTCTGCCCCATGCCCATTACATAACCGCAACACGAGGCAAACGATGCTTGAAGCCGCAGAGAATTTCCCAAGAAATAGTATTTAATTGTTCTGCCCAATCGTCTGCTGAAATTTTTTCTTTTCCCTGTTCCCCAAGCAAGGTGACTACTTCTCCTTCTTGGATATCGGGTATAGCACTTACATCCAGCATCAACTGATCCATTGTAATTGTCCCGATTTGCGGCACTCGCTGACCCCGAATCAACACCTGCATTTTGTTGGAAAGACTACGAGGAACACCGTCAGCGTAGCCAATTCCCACCACAGCGAGGCGAAGTTGACGCGGGGCAATAAATTTATGACCGTAGCTGACAGCGGTTCCTGCGGCAATTGTTTTGACTTGGGTAACTCGTGCCTTCAGTTGTAAAACCGGTTTGAGGTCGATCGCCTTTTGTAAATGAGTTGCTGGGTAAAGTCCGTAAACTGCTAAACCTACTCGCACAATATCGTAGTGCAATGCTCGATCTGTAAGTGCCGCAGCTGAATTTGCTAAGTGCAAGCAAGGCGGTTGAATTCCCATTGCTTTGATTTGGGCGATCGCTTCCTCAAATCGTCTATGCTGTTCTGCCATTGCCGTAGTATCAGGATCGTCTGCTGTTGCCAAATGCGAATAAATACTGGCAATAGAAAGATGTGGTAACCGCTGTACTAATTGCACAAATTCACCAGCTTGTTGCCAATTAGTTCCCAGCCTAGACATTCCCGTGTCTAATTTAATGTGTACGGGAATGGGAGAACTATAGTTCATGGATTCTAAGATATCGGAAAATACCAGGGCTTGTTTCGGGCTGCACAGTGTCGGCTGAAGATTCCACTGAGCGATCGCATGAATCTGCTCTAGTGTATGAGTCGCCCCTAAAATCAAAATCGGGGCTTGAATCCCGCCTTCTCGCAATTGAATCGCCTCTGGAACTGTAGCGACTCCCAGCCAACTAGCTCCCGATTGAATTGCAGTTTGAGCCACCGTTACCGCCCCATGTCCATAGGCATCAGCTTTTACCACTGCCATCAATTTAGTACGCGGCGATAAAAACTGCACTAATCGCTGTACATTGTACGACAACGCCCCCAAATCAATTTCTACCCAAGCTCGTTGCGAAAACCACGCGTAGGTGTCGCACTGCTCATTAGAAACTACACCGGGGATTTCCTTGCGACTTAACATTTGTACTGACTCCTATTACACCAGAACAAAACTTCCGGATTATCTATCTATACGCGCTCCTAAAAGCGATATCAGATTAAACAGGAAGTTTAACTCTGACTTGGAATTGATACAAGATGTTGAGAAAGAACAAGTTAAGAGTTAGGAGTCAGCAGTTAGGAGTGAGCAGTGAGGAGTTAGGAGTTAGGAGTGAGCAGTGAGGAGTTAGGAGTTAGGAGTCAGTAGTTAGGAGTTAGGAGTCAGTAGTTAGGAGTCAGTAGTTAGGAGTCAGTAGTTAGGAGTCAGTAGTGAGGAGTTAGGAGTCAGTAGTTAGGAGTGAGGAATTTTAACTCCTAACTCCTAACTCTTAACTCCTAACTCCTAACTCCTAACTCTTAACTCCTAACTCTTAACTCCTAACTCCTAACTCTTAACTCCTAACTCCTAACTCTTAACTCCTAACTTAATTTCCGAATTATTTCGGAAGTATAATTTCTTATCATCTCCCTCGAAGGGTATATTTGTGTTAATATATGTAAAACTAATACCCTGAGCGCAGATCAATGGGGAAGGTTTTAGTCTTAAACGCCTCTTACGAACCTCTCAATATAACGAGTTGGCGTCGCGCTGCGGTTCTGTTAATCAAGGGGAAGGCAGAACGCGTGGAACACAACGGTAAATTCGTTTATTCGGATTTCCCGCTGCCAACCGTGATCAGGTTGCGTCATTATGTCCGCGTTCCTTATAAAGAAATTCCTCTCACTCGCCGAAACATATTGCATCGTGATGGTCATGCCTGTCAATACTGTGGTTACACAGGGGACGATCTGACCTTAGACCATGTAATACCGCGATCGCGCGGCGGGGGAGATAGCTGGGAGAACATTGTTACAGCTTGTGTCCGTTGCAATGTTAAAAAAGGCAGTCGCACTCCCCACGAAGCTCATATGCCTTTGCGTCATCTTCCTCGCCAACCTTATAGCAGCCTTTATTTCGAGGTCAGCAAACACCTCAAAAGTGGACTGCACACAGAGTGGCAAAAGTATGTTATTGGACTTTGATATGACATAGCCTAGTAGCCTGAAGATTGTACAGCAATAGTCACACCTTTGCATCTGTGCTTGGCTTCTAAATAAGCCTAAAGCCGAACTGCAAACATTTTGCTTTGACAAATTGTGTGTTAGATAACCTTTGTCCCCAAATTGTGAGGGACATTGTTCTGCAGCAGCTGACATAGCAGTTTGATGAAATCCAGGCAAAAAAGACAATAGCTTACTACTATACCTCATAAAATTCGCAAATAGCTAGGATTTGTTGGAAAATATTTAAATTTTCAACTGACCGCGCTATTAGCGAACCCTTACTCGCCGGAGTCTTCTACCATACCTTGAGATTACTAGAGGGATGGGGTGTTGGGTATTGAGTACTAGAAAAACTCTTCTTCGTCTGCCTAGTCCCCACTCCCACTCTCCAGCCCCTTTTACACAAAATACAAAAGATGCCCCATTGGTTAAAGATATAATTATTAATTGCTCAATAGTCAAAATAATGAGACTATTGAACATAAGATTGTTTTAAATATCAAAGAGTAACTCTAAAGTATTAGATGGAAAGTATACCTTAAGTAAGATAAATTTCAAACGACGGCCATCAACTTTGAATAAAAATCCCTGTAGTTCAAATTACAGAAAACAAAAAAGCTACTAAAAGAAGTTTACGCCGCCAGATAAAGCCAGTACAAAACTTCCTTTTTTCCAGTACCTGTATGCATTGTAGTGGAATTTAGTTGATTGCTGAGCTATGTTGCTGACAAAAAATATACTTAGATATATAGTGCGATGTCTTGATATTTTTGCGAAGATCAAAATAATGTGGCTAAATTCAGTGAATAGCTGATTGTAGTATTTCTGAATTAATGGAGCCTCACACTTGAAAAAAAGTTCCCTATGTACTTAAATTCTCCCGTTAATCAGTTTGAGAGTTTGTCATTGACCACAGAGCCAAGCCCAGAGGAAGCTGAAATAGACCCAGTGGAAGTTGCACTTAAAAGTCCATCATTACAACCATCGCTAAGTGAAGGGGCTATCTATCTTAGTCCGCGCAGTAATTCTCTGACACAACAAAAGTCAGAAGAACTGCAAAAAACTCTGCTAGCGCACCGGCACGATCGCCAACTGATAATTTTGCAAGATTTTCCTGACCCAGACGCTCTTTCTTGTGCCTGGGCTTATCAATTAATTGCCCAGCAATACGATATCAAATCTGAAATAATTTATGCTGGGGCTTTGAGTCATCAAGAAAATATTGCCCTGGTTAGACTCACTAATTTACCGATCCAACGCTGGACGCAGCAAACCTTAAAAACCAAGGATTTGTCGTGTTATCAAGGTTTTGTATTAATTGATAACCAAGGAACCACTTCTCAGCTATTATCAGCTGTTCAGCAGGCTGGAATTCCGCTAGTTGCGTTGATTGACCATCACAGTTTGCAAGGTGAACTCGAATCCGAGTTTATGGATGTTCGTCCTTATGTGCGAGCAACGGCAACAATTTTTACACAGTATCTGCAAGCGGGATTACTAGCATTAGATAGCAGTATCAATCAACACGTTAAATGTGCTACTGCCTTGATGCATGGCTTGCGATCGGATACAAATCGGCTGATGCAAGCGCAAGAAGAAGATTTCATGGCAGCTGCATATTTAAGCCGATTTTATGACGCCCAACTGCTGAATGCCATTTTACAGGCGAATCGTTCTAAGCGGGTGATGGATGTGATCGAGCGATCGCTCAAAAACCGCATCGTTCAAAATAACTTTTCCATTGCTGGTGTTGGTTACCTGCGCTACGATGACCGCGACGCCATCCCCCAAGCAGCTGATTTTCTCGTCACCGAAGAAAACGTGCATACCGCCGTAGTTTATGGCATTGTTCACGATGAAGACGAAGAATTAGAAATAGTCATCGGTTCCTTGAGAACCACCAAACTTACCCTTGACCCCGATGAATTCATCAAAGAAGCCTTTGGGCAAGATAGCACAGGCCGCTTTTTTGGTGGTGGAAGAACAAGCGCAGGCGGCTTTGAAATTCCGATGGGTTTCTTATCTGGCAGTAACGAAAATTCCGCCTATGCAAAAATGAAATGGGAAGTATTCGACGCTCAAATTAAGCAAAAGCTACTGAGGTTAGTTAATCCCAGAGATAACCCGATTCAGTCCGAGTAGAGGAAGGTGAGGGAGATGGGGAGAACTCCTAACTTATGTAGCAGTAAAAGTGTGTTTGGTATAATATCCCTTCCCGGCTTTTTTTAAAAGTCGGGAATTTGACTTTTATGAACTGATTGGGAATGTAGTTCGTGCCTAATTTTAAGTAAGTTGGTAAAAATAAAGTTAACTCCTGCCTACCTACTTATTTGCCAAAAAGGAGCGCCATGAAGTCTATAGAACTTCAAATGTTACAAACTCTCTATGAGCAAGATTTTTGTGCTTGGGTAGAGCAGACCGCAACACTTTTACAATCGCATCAGTGGGACACGTTGGACTTAGAACACCTAATTGAGGAAGTGGTGGACTTGGGTAAGAGTCAACAACGGGCGTTGCAAAGTGCATTGCGCTTAGTGTTGTCGCATTTGTTGAAGTGGAAATATCAATCTGAACGTCGTAGCCACAGTTGGCAAGTGACCATTACCCATGAGCGACTGAATATAGATGAATTGCTGCAAGAAAGTCCTAGCTTGCGGCGTTTTTTAAACGATACCGAGTGGCTCAATACTACCTATCAAAGAGCGCGGCGAGAGGCAATGGTGGAAACAGGTTTATTGGGGGACGATTTTGCGATCGCCTGTCCCTTTTCTGTTAATGAAATTTTAGACTTAGACTTTTATCCAAACGTTGACGAATAACCATGTAGAATTTTTGTATAAGTGTAGATATGCCCAATATGATGAGGAACTATCTGTGAAAATTACTGTAAGTTTGTTAACTAATTATCAAGATATCCACTTGGAATGCGAATAATACCTTTTGAATTCCTCATTCCCAGACGCCCTGTTTCGTTACAGACAAAGAAAAAAGAAAACCTTCAAGTATGGAAGAATTTTGTGCGCGTTGAAGCTCAAAAAGTTTGGACAGATCGCAGCATCATTAAAAACGGCGATTTACAACTGACGCTTGTCTATCTTTGTGATGATTTTCCATCTGATAGCGATAATATTATCAAGCCGATTCAGGATGCACTTGTAGGCTTAGTATTTGAAGATGATAGTTTAGTATCAGATGTAGATAGTCATCGTCGGTTTATGTCTGATCCTATTGATATAATAAGTCTACCTTCCTTATTGCAGCGTGCCGTCATCACAGGGAAAGAGTGTGTTTATGTAAAAATTAGTGAATTTCAAACACTGGAAAAATACTTATGATTAACAATACTAAAACTATATATGATGAAAAGCTGAAATCTCTAAGAGAAAAATACGAAAGTCAAGGATTTCGTGTTTTATTTGAACCCAAAACAGATGAATTACCATTCGATTTGGGTAATTATCAGCCAGATATAATTGCTATCAAAGATGACGGTTCAGGCTTTGTAATTGAAGTCAAAAACAGCCTCAGCCGAGTGCCAATCGATTATTTACAGACTTTAGCAGAGGAAGTTACTAAACATTCAGGCTGGCGTTTTTTATTGGTAACGCTTGAAGACATAGAAGCTAAATCATTACCTGGAGCATCTGAACAACTTCCTTCATGGCAAGAGCTAACTGAGCGGTTTTTCCAAGCACACAAGCTTATTGAAAATGATGAAATTGAGCCTGGTTTTCTTTTTATGTGGAGTATTTTTGAGGGAGCTTTAAGAAAGCGAGCAGTCGATGTGTCAATTCCTATTGAGCGTTTCCCAGCTATAGGATTACTAAAACATCTGTATTCTTTAGGAGAGTTATCAGTATCTCAATTTGATCTTGTTGAAGCTTGTTTTGAAGTTCGTAATCCTCTTGCTCACGGATACATTGAAGGGCTAAATTTGCAAGTTTTGCATGATTTTGACAATTTGGTTCGGGAATTGCTAAGGGAATGGGGAAATGAAAGCGAACTCAACCAAAAATTACAAAAATTAGCTACGATTTTGAGGAAGATAACGACAAAAGATTATCAGAATATTCAGGAAATATTTGCTTCAGAATTAGTGAACATTGACAAAGATAAAAAGGAGGAAATACTATTAAATATTAAAACCCGTTTACAAGAGAAAGGTTTAGAAAATCAGTTTAATGACTTACAACACTTAATTGATGAGTCTTTTGAATCTTCTATTGTTGAATTAAATAACCAGCAGTTTCCAAAAAACCAAGTAATTGTAATTGATAAAGCAAAAATAGCACTTGAGGCTTTACCAACTCAAGAAAAAGAAAAAATTATTGATGCCATTAATTGCCTAGAAAAATTTCCTGATTGTTCACCACTCCAAGTTTATAACTTAAATTCAATACCAAATTATTTGATTGCACGAGAAGGCAAGTATAGAATTGTTTTTGAATTTAAGCGTCAAGAAGTAACTATTGTTGATATAGTTAATTATGACCGCCTGAAGACATTATATGGCTCATTAGAAGAGGCTAAAACATGAAAGGTCTAGATTCTTTTACCCTAGACCTCAAACAGTGTCTATGTGAGCTTGAGGAGTTTGAAAGTTTACTTGATACTAATACTGAATTAAAAGAGAATAAGGATATACTTCCCTTCTTTAAACAGAGACTACATTTATCTGCATTTATTGGTTTGTACGTTCCTCAGATTATTAGATGTAACCAGATTAAACATGAATTCACGTTATATGGTGATTTTCGTGCTGATTTAGTTGTTGGTGATTCTATAAATAACACATATTGTTTTGTTGAATTTGAAGATGCTACTCAAGACAGTATATTTGTAAATACGGTAAGAAGTACATCAGATTGGTCACCTAGATTTGAACATGGATTCAGCCAAATAATTGATTGGTTTTGGAAAATGGATGATTTTAAGAATAGTGACACGGATCGTGCAATTTTTGGAAGTCAAAATGTAGAATTTTGCGGCATTCTCATTATAGGCAGAGATGCTTTTATTGCTCCTATTGATCGAGCTAGATTAAGATGGCGTTTAAATAAAGTTTTAGTAGACTCACGCAAAGTTATTTGCATAACATTTGATCAATTAGCTAAAGATATTAGAGATAGACTTTCACTGTATCCACTGATTTATCAAGCGGAATCACAGGCTGAACAAATTATTTCAACAGATGAAAGCGCTCGCTCGTCTTCCTAGCTTTATTTAGCTTCAGTGTAAACCAACACCAATTTATTAACACTTCGTTAAACCAGACAGATGGCAAATCAATGAATAAGTAATTAATGATTAAGGCTAGGATAAATCAATACACAATGAGCGTAACCAAATAACTCAGCACAGGGTACGCTAATAAAATTCAACATATGGAACTGTATTTAATTCGTCATGGCATCGCTGAAGATAAAGATTTAGGCATCAAGGATGAGGAGCGCAGCCTTACCAAAGAAGGAAGGCAAAAAACCGAGAAAGTTGCCCAGCAACTTGTTAAATTGGGTTTAAATTTTGATTTGATTCTCACCAGCCCCTTAGTGCGTGCCCGCCAAACATCTGATATCCTCATAGCAGCAAAATTAAGCCCCAAGCTAGAGGAATCCAGCCACCTCGCCCCTGATGGTGAAATTTCTAGTTGGCTGGTAGATTGGTTAGAGCCAAGAAATTATTCCCAAAATACCCAACTGGCCTTGGTTGGACACGAACCGGGTTTGAGCAATTGGGCAGAAATTCTTTTATGGGGGGAGGCCAAAGCCAGCTTAGTCTTGAAAAAAGCAGGTATGATTGGGATAAAACTACCAGAAAGTGGTTCTCCTCTGGGTCGTAGTCAGATGTTTTGGTTGACATCACCCAAGTATCTGCTATAACAGTTTTTCAACATTTTCGATTGTTGTTAGAAGGGCTACTGTTATGGCGATAATAAATTTCTGGTAAGTTAACTTGATCGGATATTTCAAAAATAAATGGTGTTGCCATGATGGTGTGCGAATACAAGCCTGGTCTAGAAGGCATTCCCGCCGCCCAATCGAGTATCAGTTATGTTGATGGGCAAAAGGGAATACTAGAATATCGTGGCATCCGGATTGAGGAACTAGCAGAAAAAAGTACATTCCTAGAAACTGCTTATCTCTTAATCTGGGGTGAACTGCCCAGTAAACAAGAACTGGAAGCATTTGAACATGAAGTTCTTCACCACAGGCGAATAAAATACCGCATTCGCGACATGATGAAATGCTTTCCAGAAAGCGGTCACCCAATGGATGCCCTGCAAGCCTCTGCTGCTGCTTTAGGGTTGTTTTATTCGCTGCGGGATTTACATAACCCAGCCTACATTCGAGATTCAGTAGTGCGCTTGATAGCAACCATTCCCACGATGGTGGCGGCGTTCCAACTGATGCGAAAAGGCAACGATCCCGTGCGTCCCCGTGATGACTTAGGCTACTCTGCCAATTTTCTATACATGCTCAATGAGCAAGAACCCGATCCTTTGATGGCGCGGATTTTTGATATCTGCTTGATACTTCAAGTCGAGCATACAATGAATGCTTCTACTTTCAGTGCTAGGGTGACAGCTTCTACCTTGACCGATCCTTACGCTGTGGTTGCTAGTGCCGTGGGAACCTTGGGAGGGCCTCTGCATGGTGGGGCCAATGAAGAAGTAATTCAGATGTTGGACAAAATTGGCTCTGTGGAAAATGTCCGTCCTTACATCGAGGATTGTCTGCAACGTAAATCTAAGATTATGGGCTTTGGACATCGTGTCTATAAAGTGAAAGACCCACGAGCAATAATTTTACAAAACCTAGCCGAGCAGCTGTTTGAGAAGTTTGGCTACGACAAGTCTTATGACATTGCCCAAGAAATGGAACGAGTCGTAGAGGAAAAACTTGCTGGCAAAGGGATTTATCCCAATGTTGACTTTTATTCAGGTTTGGTGTATAGGAAAATGGGAATTCCTACAGACTTGTTTACACCAATATTTGCGATCGCCCGCGTTGCTGGTTGGCTAGCCCACTGGAAAGAACAGCTAGCAGAAAACCGGATTTTCCGTCCAACCCAAGTTTACAACGGTTATCACGAAGTTCCTTATCTCCCGATCGATCAACGTTAATGGGCATTGGGAGTGCTGAGTGAGGAGTTAGGAGTTAGGAGTTAGGAATTAAAAGTTATTCTACCCCTGCCTCCCCTACCTCCCCTGCTCCTCTACTCCCTCATCTCCCCACGTCCCCCTCCACTCAATAGCCAATCTCAATGCCAACCATAAGTAGAAGTTCTTATCTCGCTTCAGGGTGGTAAAACCATCCAAGGATATACTAGGCATGGGAATTGGCAACAAATCTTCAGTCAGACATCATCTGGGCAAAAATTATTAATGTGTGATTTTACAGATATTAGTTAAGTAATATTTGTAACTCACTTTGACTCATGTCTTAAAGAGCGGAAACATGAATTCAGGAATTGACCTCCAAGGAACTTTTATTGAATCCCTCACGGATTTAGGCGTACCAGCAGGAACAGCCAAAGCAATTTGGATGCCACTGCCAATGGTACTAATGCTGATTGGGGCAACAGTAGGGGTATTAGTCGCTACCTGGCTAGAGCGGAAAATCTCCGCCGCTGCACAGCAACGAGTTGGCCCAGAATACCAAGGGCCTTTTGGGTTACTAGTGCCTGTAGCGGATGGTCTGAAGCTGATATTTAAAGAAGATATCGTCCCAGCCAAATCTGATCCCTGGCTGTTTACCCTCGGCCCAATTATTGTTGTGATTCCGGTGTTTCTGTCGTTCCTGATTGTCCCCTTTGGGCAGAACATCGTAATTAGCAATGTGGGCATGGGCGTATTTTTATGGATTGCCTTGTCAAGTATTCAGCCCATTGGTTTGTTGATGGCTGGTTACGCATCCAATAACAAATACTCCCTTTTAGGGGGCTTGCGGGCAGCAGCGCAATCTATTAGCTATGAAATTCCATTGGCGCTGGCGGTGTTAGCGATCGCTATGATGTCTAATAGCCTCAGCACCGTTGACATTGTGAATCAGCAATCTGGCTACGGCATCTTGGGCTGGAACATTTGGCGTCAACCAGTCGGTTTCCTGATTTTTTGGATAGCCGCCTTAGCTGAATGCGAACGATTGCCCTTTGACTTACCCGAAGCAGAAGAAGAACTGGTTGCAGGCTATCAGACTGAATACACAGGTATGAAATTTGGTTTATTCTACCTGGGTTCCTACGTTAACTTAATACTTTCTTCCCTACTAGTAGCAATTCTCTACCTGGGCGGTTGGGACTTTCCCATTCCCCTCAACCTCATCGCTGGTTGGCTGGGAGTCAGTGAAGCAAATCCAGTGTTGCAGATAGTAACTGCTTCGTTGGGTATCACTATGACCGTGTTCAAAGCCTATTTACTAGTGTTTATCGCCATTTTGTTACGCTGGACAGTGCCACGGGTACGGATTGACCAACTATTAGATTTAGGATGGAAGTTTTTGTTGCCAGTTGGTTTAGTTAATCTATTATTAACCGCCGCCCTAAAACTAGCCTTTCCTTTCGCCTTTGGTGGGTAATGAGAGAGTTAAGAGTTAGGAGTTATGAGTTATGAGTTATGAATTATGAGTTATGAGTTATGAATTTTTAATTAACTCCTCACTCCTAACTCCTCACTCCTCACTCCTCACTCCTAACTCCTCACTCCTAACTCCTAATTTTGATCGCCTGAGAGAGTGAAACACAATGCTAAAGTTCCTGAAACAAGTTGGTGATTACGCCAAAGAAACAGTACAAGCTGCGCGTTACATTGGTCAGGGACTTTCTGTTACCTTCGACCACATGCGTCGGCGTCCAATTACCGTACAGTACCCTTACGAAAAACTGATTCCTGGCGAACGGTTTCGCGGTAGAATTCACTTTGAGTTTGATAAGTGCATCGCCTGCGAAGTTTGTGTTCGCGTTTGTCCGATAAATCTGCCTGTAGTAGATTGGGAATTCGACAAAGCCAGCAAAAAGAAAAAACTCAAGCACTACAGTATTGACTTTGGAGTTTGTATCTTTTGCGGTAATTGTGTGGAATTTTGCCCCACTAACTGTCTATCTATGACAGAAGAGTATGAACTTTCCACTTACGATCGCCATGAATTGAATTATGACAACGTAGCATTAGGTCGTCTGCCCTATAAGGTAACAGATGACCCAATGGTGACACCACTACGCGAACTAGTTTACCTACCCAAGGGCGTCCTCGAACCCCACGGATTGCCTGCGGATGCACCACGTCCTGGTGCGCGTCCAGAAGACCTTGTAGAACAAACCGAAAAATAAATATCAACCAATTTGAAATTTTGGATTTTGGATTGAAAGAAAAATCTAAAATCTAAAATCTAAAATCCAAAATTGCTCGAGCAATGACAATTGACTGAGGACAAAAAACAGTGAATCTAGCGGAAGGAGTACAAATTGTATGCCTTGGTGTACTGGGTGTGATGATGATTGGGGCAGCCATTGGTGTGGTACTGTCCTCTAGCATCGTCTATTCTGCCTTTATGCTAGGGGGCGTATTCATCAGCATGGCGGGAATCTACCTGTTGTTGAATGGTGATTTTGTTGCAGCCGCACAAGTGCTGATTTATGTAGGGGCGGTTAACGTGCTGATTTTGTTTGCCATTATGTTGGTGAACAAACGGCAGAATTTTGCCCCATTTCCCAACTCGTGGGTGCGGAAACTACTAACGGGTGTAGTCAGCTTAGGATTGTTTGGCCTTTTGAGTACGATGATCTTAGCAACTCCTTGGGCGTACTCAACTCCTGCTGTGGTCGGTGGTACAAGTTCTATAGTTTTGATTGGAGAGCATTTCTTCACTGACTTTTTACTACCTTTTGAACTAGCTTCGATTTTGCTGCTGATAGCGATGGTGGGAGCGATCATTTTGGCACGTCGAGAGTATTTGCCAGACCTGACACCATCTGAACTACCGCAAACCGTTTTGACTTTGCCAGAACGCCCCAGAGAACTGGTATCAACCAGCAGCGAAACAAGAGAGTAAAGAATGCAGAATTCAGAATTCAGAATTCAGAATCACTCTTGGAAGGTGATTGGGACTCATTACCTGGAAGCACCAAATTTTGAATTTGGTGGGCGTCTTAAACACGGTCATTCAGACGCTCCTGCGTCGCTAACGCTGCGCTATCTGCCAGTGGGACTCCAATTCCCAAGCTTAATTCTGACTCCTGACTCCTGACTCCTGAATTCTGAATTCTGACTTCTGAATTCTGTTTTGATAAAAAGTCGTGTTTTTTCAGAAGGAATACTCAAATTCATGCAACTCCAGTACTTTTTATTATTAGCAGCAGCTCTATTTTGCATCGGCATCTACGGTTTAATTACCAGCCGCAACGCTGTGCGGGTGCTGATGTCAATTGAGTTGCTGCTGAATGCTGTTAATCTGAATTTAATGGCATTTTCCAACTTCCTCGACTCAACATTAATTAAGGGTCAGGTTTTCACAGTGTTTGTGATTACCGTGGCCGCGGCCGAGGCGGCGGTGGGTTTAGCGATCGTGCTTGCCATTTATCGCAACCGTGATACCGTCGATATGGAGCAGTTTAATCTCCTGAAGTGGTAACTGTGCGTGCAACTCAAGCAGGTAATCATTGCTTATAAAGCGCGGGATGCCCGGAGTAAACAATGGGCAGAAATGTGCGCTAAACAACTCGAAAATCGCCAGTGCCAAGTGTTGATGGGACCTAGCGGCCCGAAAGATAACCCTTATCCAGTCTTTTTGGCTTCGGCGGGTCAACCAATCGATCTCGCTTTGGTACTCGGCGGTGATGGCACTGTTTTAACTGGTGCTAGACATCTAGCCCCAGCTGGTATCCCAATTCTGGGAGTGAATGTGGGAGGTCATCTGGGGTTTTTAACTGAGTCGGTGGAAGAGTTTCAGGATACCGAGAAAGTTTGGGATCGACTGTTTGAGGATCGCTATGCTATCCAACGGCGGATGATGTTACAAGCTGCGGTGTATGAGGGTCATGGGTCTAATTTAGAGCCAGTGAGTGAGCGTTACCTCGCATTGAATGAATTTTGCGTCAAACCGGCTTCTGCTGACCGAATGATTACCTCTATTCTAGAAATGGAAATAGATGGTGAGGTAGTCGATCAATACGTCGGGGACGGGTTGATTATTTCTACTCCTACAGGTTCCACAGGTTACACCGTTTCTGCTAATGGGCCAATTATGCACGATGGGATGGAGGCGATTACTGTGACTCCGATTTGTGCAATGAGTCTTTCTAGTCGCCCCCTAGTTTTACCCCCTGGTTCTGTGGTGAGTATTTGGCCTTTGGGGGATTACGATTTGAGTACCAAGTTGTGGACAGATGGAGTCTTGGGGACTTCAATTTGGCCTGGGCACCGCGTTGATGTGCGGATGGCGGATTGTCGAGCTAAATTTATTATTTTGCGCGAGAACAATTCTTACTATCAAACGCTGCGGGAGAAGTTGCTGTGGGCTGGCACAAGGGTTCACTACAACAATAATCACCGTAATTGATTCAGTATTTGAGAGCGCTTTTGTGATAAATAGCGTTCGCTACGCCCAACCCAAGCATCACAATCAAAATTATCCCAGCCCCTGGACTCATCTAGGGGCTTTTTGCCTTGATTGTAACTTTTTTTTTCACGGTCTTCCTGCTACAAATACATGTGTAGGCAATACGGTTTGGTTAAGGCAAGAGACGCGACAAATCGCCATCAAGACGAAAGATTGATTCTTGTAGAGACGGCGATTTATCGCGTCTTTGGGATGTAGAATTTTCATCAAAAAACCTTAACCAAACCGTATTGCATGTGTAGGGGCGTACAGATGTACGCCTCTACAACCAAATTTATCTGTTGCAAAGATTTTTGGAAATAGTATTACTTGCATTTATACCCTATATCAAAGGAAAATTTTGTATCTTATTGCCAGATTTTTTTGGCATTAATGTCCATAATAAAAACACTCTATCCCTAATTCCAGAACTGAAAAAAACTCTCTAGAGGATTTTTTATTGAAAACTGTACCAACCAAACTTCGACATTTTAATATATAAGACAAATTTGAAAATAGATTTTTTAATAAAAATAAAATTTCAACCCAAACTCTAAAATCCAAAATCCAAAATGTTCTAATTAGGAAGACAGATGGAAGTTTCTGGCCGCAACATCAATTACCCGCTGAATCCTCCTCCTATTGAAGATTTTCCTGTCCTTCAAACTAAAAAACATATCCTACGGCTTGCGTCAACTGAAGAAGAATTAAAATCAATTTTTAGATTGCGTTTTGAAGTTTTTAATCTGGAACTAGGCTTGGGATTATCTACTTCTAATTTTACCCAGATGGATGAAGATAAGTTTGATGAAGTTTGCCATCATTTGATTCTCATCTGCAAACAGACGGGTAAAACCATTGGAACTTATCGAATGCAAACCTATAGAATGGCTTCTCAAAGATTAGGCTTTGATGCTGCTGATATATTTAATCTTAATGGAATTCCTGATTCTGTGCTTCAAACATCAGTGGAAATTGGACGTGCATGTATAGCTAAAGAATACCGCAATAGTCAGACACTTTTGCTACTCTGGGAAGGGCTAACTAATTATCTCATCTGGACTAAAAATCAATATTTCTTTGGCTGTGCATCATTACTAACACAATCCCCTTGGGAAGCTAGTTGTGTTTATAGTTATTTTCGACAGAATGGCTTGATGCATCCGAGTATTTTAGTTTATCCCAATTCACGATATTGCGTAGAATTGCCTCAAACTTGTTCAGATTTTTGTGAAGTAGAAATTCCTAAGATTTTGCAGGCATACTTAAATATTGGATCTAAAATATGCAGCTTGCCTGCCATTGATAAAGAGTTTCAGACTATTGATTTTTTAACTATATCTAATAGTAAAGACTTTCACCGATGGGGTTATCAAATTTTGTAATAAAGTAGAGTTGGCGATCTCTCATGAACAGACTCAGATATAATTTTTAGCGATGTCTACCACAAGCTAGACTTGGGCATCTCATCCAATCAAGTAAACTAGATTATTTTAGAAAATTTTTTGGGAAATGTACTTATGCGCCATCTCAAATTTGCTCCGAGTTGGTTGCGGCTTTTAATTATTTTTTTGTTGGCGATGGGTATATTGTTTCGCTTTTTTAACCTTGATGGCAAGGTTTACTCCCATGATGAAACTTATACCTCATTGCGGATTTCTGGCTTTACCATAACTGACGCAAAAGAACAACTTTTTAATAATCGTGTCATTGCCAAAGAAAGTTTTGCTAAATTTCAAGGTGCAAATGCACAAAAAACCTTAAATGACACAATTATGTCTTTGGCAAGAGAAGATTCTCAGCATCCACCGTTGTATTACATAATTGGCAGGTTGTGGATGGAAATCTTTGGTAATTCGATAACAGCAATCAGAAGTTTATCTGCTTTTATTAGCTTGCTAGTTTTTCCGTGTGTTCATCGCCTATGCCGAGAATTATTTGATATCCCATTACCAGTTCCTAGTGTAGCGATCGCACTTATAATTATCTCTCCAATTCACCTAGTATATGCCCAAGAAGCACAAGAATATATTCTCTGGTTAATCACTATTTTATTATCTAGTGCTTCACTGCTACGAGCAATACAGTTGGAAGCACAAAACAAAGATGAATTAACAAAACAACAACCAGATCTTTTCGCTACCTGGAGTGTTTATGTAATCACTTTGACGATTAGCCTTTATACATTTCTTTGGAGTGGATTTGTAGCAGTTGCTCACGGAGTTTATGTGATTGCCACAGCCAGATTTAAGTTGACTGAAACCGTGAGAAATTATCTGCTAGCAACACTAGTAAGTTTCTTAGCTTTTATGCCTTGGATGACAGTGGCGATCGGTGACTTTTTCCAGTTTCTGATTTCCGGAAATAAAGCAACAACACAGTCATCTTTGATACCTACAATTCCATTTTTACTGATGCAGATTAGCCGGATTTTTTTTGATATAAATTTGACCTTAGAAAATCCTCTGAGCTATTTGATTACACCACTTTTTTTAATTTTTGTAGGATATGCAATTTATTTTCTTTGTCTTACCAGTAACTACAAAGTCTGGCTGTTCATTATTACATTGATTGTAGTCCCAGCGCTGCCTATAATATTACCAGATTTAAGTGGTGGGGGTATACGAGCTTTTACTGAACCATATTTAATACCATCTTATTTAGGAATCCAACTAGCTGTTGCTTATCTACTAACTACGCAACTATATAATGAGAGCTTGTCGCGTCGAACCATTTGGCACATAATCATGGCATTGGTGATTATTTGTGGTCTAATTTCTTCTAAGGCGAGTTCCCAAGCAGAAACTTGGTGGAATAAAGGTATGAATTATGGCAATCCACAAGTTGCCCAAATTATCAATCAGAGTACTAGCCCACTTTTGATTAGTAATTCTTTGGACAATAATTATGGTAATGTCTTTTCTCTGAGCTATCTGTTGGAACCAAAGGTGCGGTTTTTGTTGGTGAATAATCCAAAAATTCCCCAAATTCCTAATGAATTTGCTGATATATTTTTACTCAATCCTTCAGATAATTGGCGCGGATTAATAGAAAAAAAGTATCAGTTCAAGACAGATATTATTTATAGTGATAATTATTATTCTGTTTGGAAATTGACTAAACGTGGTAATTCACGCCGACGCGATCTATCAATTAATAATAAGTTATCTGCTAGTTTATAGTTTGGTAAGTGTTAGAGGATGTTTGAAAAGTATTTTTCATAACATCAAAGCCTCGGAAACCTAACCCCCCTAGCCCCTCTTCCCTACGAGGGAATGGGGGTTTCAAAGCCTCTCTCCGCTTGCCTAACAGCAGGCTAACACCAACGGGGAGAGGCTTAAAAACCCTAATTTTTCGTGCCAAACTGAGGATCTTATTGCCCCTCTCCGTCTCGGAGAGGGGTTGGGGAGAGGTTCATCGAACTCACGTTAAAATAACGCGATTTGCATCAATTCTTGGAAGCGCATGTCTTCTGCCCCAGCGACACATTCTGTACGAGCAAAGTAGGCATCAGCGCGATCGCCTGCTGGCGTTGTATACTAACAATTTCGTCACTTCTCCTAAGGCGCGGCCTTCTTTACGACAGTAAATAATTACACCCATACCGCCTTCTTGTGCGGTTTGGACGCATACTTCAATTCCATGTGCTAGATAGGGGCGACAGGTGCAGATATCTGAGCCAAATACGTCAGAACCGTTGCATTCATCATGAACTCGCACGGCTACGGGTTTGTAACGTCGTTTTGCTTTGGCATGGTGGTTGATTTTTTTGTAATGTTTTTATGAACTATTAGTTACTAGGGATTTGTCAACTACCTATAGTCAGTTTTTATTTTTAAAAGTGTTATATCCTTACCAATAAGCACTTATGACTCTCAATGTCGAGTTTGGCATTAGCCATATTGCCGAATACAGAAAATACACACAAATTTCATAAATAGCAATTGATCTGCGTAAATTTAAAGATGGCTTTAAAAATGTTTTATAAGATAATTTTTGTGAGAAAGTAAAAAGAAAGGTATATTCACCGATCTCAAATTCATGGATTCTTTATCTATCAGTTCCTTACTTGAAGAGTTGAAAAATCCCGATGCTACAGTCCGCGAACAGGCAACCAGAAAAATCTGGCGAATCTGGTTTCAGCAAAAGGGAATTTATGGGCTGGAAAGAATTGACCGCAGTCAAAAGTTACTTGATGCCGGTGAAATTGCTGAAGCCGAAACAGCACTGACGGAACTTCTCAGAGAACAGCCAGATTTTGCCGAAGCTTGGAATCGGCGAGCTTTCCTCTATTACAGTATTGGGGATTATCAAAAATCTCTGGCAGATTGTCAGATGGTTGTACAGATAAATCCAATACATTTTGGTGCCCTTCATGGCATGGGTTTGTGTTATGCAGCACTAGGAAAGTATAGTGAAGCTATCCGAGCTTTTAAACGCGCTCTAGAAATTCAACCCTATTCCCTGGTGAATCAAAAGTTGATTCTAGAATGTACATTTAGATTGAGTTACGACGGTAGATAGGAGAGAGCATCATACTTTTTTATGAATCCGTCATCACCCTCATCAACAACAATTCATCGCCTTAGTCGCCGCAATTTTATTGAATACGGTTCTATCTGCATTGCTAGCAGCTTGATTGCAGCTTGTACTAACAACAACCAACCGTCAATTAACAGTCCTCAGTTGGACAAAGTTACATTTGGCACAAATTGGATAGCAGAAGCAGAACACGGCGGCTTTTACCAAGCGATCGCCACTGGTATTTACAAAGACTACAATTTAGATGTCACCATCAAAATGGGTGGTCCTCAGGTTGGCAGTGGTACTCAATTGTTGATGGGGGGTGCGGTAGATTTCTTCATGGGTTACGGCATTGATGCCGTGAACGCCATCGCGCAGGGTATTCCCAAAATCACAGTCGCAGCAATTTTTCAAAAAGATCCTTGGTGTCTCATTGCTCATCCCAACACAGCAATTAAAACCCTTGCCGACCTCAAAAGCAAACCAATTTATGTCTCTGCTTCTGCTAATATTACCTATTGGCCTTTACTCGAAGCAAAGTATGGTTTTACCGACGACCAAAAGCGTCCTTACAACTTTAATCCTGCTCCTTTTTTAACTGATAAAAATTCAGGTCAGCAAGGCTATATTACATCTGAACCCTTTGCCATTCAAAAGCAGGGCGGTTTTGAACCAGTGGTATTTTTATTAGCAGATTATGGTTATCAACCATATGCAACTACTATTGAAACCAAAAAAGAACTCGTAGAAAAAAATCCAGATTTAGTACAGCGATTTGTTGATGCCTCAATTAAAGGTTGGTATAGCTATTTAGAAAATCCGCAACCAGGCAATCAACTGATTAAAAAAGATAATCCAGAAATGACAGATGAGCAACTTGTTTATAGCATTCAAAAGTTAAAAGAATATGGAATTATCCTTTCTGGCATAGCAGAAAAACAAGGTATTGGGGCGATGAGTGACCAAAAGTGGAAATCACTTTTTGATAGTATGGTTGAGACTAAGCTTTCCCAACCCAACGTTAATTACAAAGAGGCGTACACCTTGCAATTTGTGAATAAAGGAGTAGGCTATTACAACAAGTAACTATCCCACGATCGCACTCAGTCAGATTAGCAAAGTCTACGCCAATGGCACTGTTGCGCTGCAAGACCTGAATTTAGTAATTCCAGAGTCGCAATTTGTCAGTTTAGTTGGTCCCTCTGGCTGCGGCAAAAGTACACTACTGCGCTTGATTGCCGGACTGGGGCATATCAATTCTGGTAGTATTGATTGGGGTATAACTCAGCAAGCAAAAAAACTGGCTTTTGTTTTTCAAGATGCCGCACTCATGCCTTGGACAAATGTCTGGGAGAATGTACGCCTACCACTAAAATTGGCGGGAATGTCTAAAAAAGATAGCCAAAAATTGGTACAGCAGACATTAGCGCTGGTAGGATTAGAAGGCTTTGAGGAAAAATATCCCCGCGAATTATCGGGTGGGATGAAAATGCGGGTATCAATTGCTAGGGCATTAGTTACTCAACCAAATGTCTTGTTAATGGATGAACCATTTGGGGCATTAGATGAAATTACTCGTAGTAAACTCAATAGCGATTTACTCGATTTATGGTGTCAACATCACTGGACGGTGGTTTTTATCACCCACAATATTTACGAAGCAGTGTATTTATCAAATCGAGTGCTAGTTATGGGGACAAGTCCCGGACGCATCATAGCAGATATACAAATTGATGCTTCCTATCCTCGTGACGATGACTTTCGCACATCATTGCTGTATAACCAATATTGTCGTGATATTTCTCATCATCTAGCGCAAGCAATGAGATAAATAACCACTAAATCCCTCACTCTTTGATTCTGAATTCTGAATTCTGAATTCTGACTTCTTTTTTTAAACTTTTCAAAATGCTGTTTATCCGTCGCCTCCAGTCACAAAAAAAGCTGGGAAAGTTAATTTCTGCTGACGTTATTGCACCGATCGCAGTTGGTATTTTAGCATTATTCCTATGGGATATCCTGGTGCGGGTCATGCATTTACCGCCTTATATCCTTCCTGGCCCCATATTAGTATTTAAAACCTTAATCACTGACTGGAATGAGCTTTTCCCATCATTATTAATCACACTGCAAATCACAATCGTTGCCTTTGTTGCTGCGGCGATTTCTGGTTTGCTAATAGCGATTTTGTTCGCTCAAAGTAAATGGATTGAACGCAGTTTATTTCCCTATGCAGTCATTTTACAAACAACTCCCATAGTAGCGATCGCACCTTTAATTATTCTCTGGCTGAAAAATAATACCTTTGCCGCTTTAGTAGTTTGTGCCTGGATAGTCGCCTTTTTCCCCATAGTATCTAACACTACTTTAGGACTCAACAGCGTTGACCAGAACTTGGTCAACTTATTTAAACTTTACAAAGCTTCTCGCTGGCAAACACTCTTGTATCTCCGCTTACCCAGTGCCATGCCTTACTTTTTAGGTGGTTTAAAAATCAGCGGTGGTTTAGCATTAATTGGTGCAGTCGTTGCTGAATTCGTCGCTGGGACAGGCGGAGCAAAATCAGGTATTGCTTACCGGATTTTAATCTCTAGCTACAACTTACAAATTCCTCGGATGTTTGCAGCATTATTTATGACAACTGGGTTGGGTGTACTAATTTTTGTTAGCTTGAGTGCCTTATCTGACTTGATATTAAGTAAGTGGCATGAAAGTGCAGTGAAAGAAGAAAACTAGGTTTGAATTTGATTTCTGCAAGCCGCGAGTACCGCTATCTTGGAAGTCAAAAGTCAAAAAGTTGATATATCAAGGCTTATGGCTGTTTGAAATGGTAGGTTTATTTCCCCCGTAATGTACTAGTTATATTCATCGTGCCATAGGAATTTAGTGAGCATGAGTGAGTGTAATATAGATTTTGTGTAAGTATTAATCAACACAGTTGACTTACCTTAGCTGCGAGTTCGGCGATGTTCATATCTTCGTAATGTTCAAAAGGTTGGTGAATCCAGGGGTTATCGAGTAAGTAATCAACGTAGTAATCGGGTGCTATAACTGAGCAAGCTTTATACCACAGTACGGCGGTGCGAATTTCTTCAATGGGGAAATCAGTATTTAGTTTCAGCCAAGGAATAGTTTGTTGGAGTGTAATTCCAGAGTCTACTAAGTCATCCACTAAAAGAATACGCGAACCTAATTTTTCATTGGTCATCGTCAAGTGGCGGGAGAAAATTAAATTACTTCTTTCTTGTTTGCCAGGACCACTGTAAGATGAGGCTGCTAAAATTGCCAGGGGTTTATCGTATATCCGGGAGAGAATATCTCCAATTCGTAGTCCTCCTCTGGCAAGACAGATAATTTGGTTGAATTGCCAACCAGATTGATAAATCTGAATGGCCAGTTGTTCAATTTTTTGGTGATAATCTGACCAAGAAACATAAAGGTCTGACATAAGTCTCACTGAAGTGGTAAACAGCTACTATTGAAGGCAAACGCAAACATTTTAGTATAAAGGCGAGTTATTATGAATGATTCTGTTGCTGATGGTGATGGCCAAAGAAATCCTTTAGATGAAAAACTGGATTTTAAAACCAAATTAGCTTACGGTGCAGGAGATTTAGGCCCAGCAATCACTGCAAATATCTCTGTTTTTTTTCTGCTGGTTTTCTTTACTAATGTTGCTGGTATCCCAGCGGGGTTAGCTGGCAGTATTTTGATGATTGGCAAAATCTGGGATGGGGTAAACGATCCGGTTGTTGGCTTTCTAACTGATAAAACGAAATCTCGTCGCTGGGGTCGTCGTCTTCCTTGGATGTTTTATGGGGCAATTCCCTTTGGAATTTTCTTTTTCTTGCAGTGGATTGTACCGCAATTTAGTGCTGAGCAGAGTAATAATATTTGGCCGTTGTTCTGGTATTACGTGGCGATTGGGGTGATATCTCAGGCGTTTTACACTGTTGTAAATTTGCCTTATACGGCCATGACTCCAGAATTAACTCAAGATTATGACGAACGCACTAGCCTTAATAGCTATCGCTTTACATTTTCTATTGGTGGCAGTATTCTCTCGTTGATTTTAACGCAAATTGTTTTTTCTCGAATTAGCGATCGCCAGCAACAATATCTAGTTTTAGCAGCAATTTCTACGATAATTTCGATTTTAGGATTATATTGGTGCGTTTTTGGAGTCCGCGATCGCATTCTCGCTTTTGAAGCCAAACGCATCCAAATCGAGGAACCTCCATCTCTCCCCTTCTTTGAACAGTTAAAAATTGTCTTTAGCAACAGACCTTTTTTATTTGTGATTGGTATATATCTTTTTTCTTGGCTAGGCGTGCAAGTCACAGCCAGCATTATTCCCTATTTTGTAGTCGATTGTATGCGCCTCAAGGAATCAGATGTTCCCACGGTAATGATTGCAGTCCAAGGAACTGCTCTGGTGATGCTATTTGTTTGGGGTGAATTAAGCAAAAAAGTCGGCAAAAAAGTTGTTTATTTTCTAGGAATGAGTTTATGGATTATCGCTGGTGCAGGATTATTTTTCTTGCAACCTGGTCAAATAGGTTTGATGTATTTTATGGCTGTGATGGCAGGTGTTGGTGTTTCCACAGCTTATCTAATTCCTTGGTCGATGATTCCAGATGTCATTGAATTAGATGAACTGCAAACTGGACAACGTAGAGAAGGCATTTTTTATGGTTTCATGGTTTTACTACAAAAATTCGGTTTAGCTTTCGGGCTATTTTTAGTAGGAAATGCGTTGCAAGTAGCCGGCTTTCAAGCGGCTGTGGCTGGACAAACTACACTACCCATTCAACCGGAATCGGCATTGTTAGCTATTCGGATAGCTGTTGGCCCTATACCAACAATTTGTTTGATTTTTGGCTTAGTTTTAACGTATTTTTATCCAATTACCCGCGAAATGCACGCAGAAATTATGCTGAAACTTAAAGAACGGCAAGAGAATGGGGGGAGATAACAATACTTGTCGGGTTTTGGGGAAAAGGGGCAGGGGAAAAGGGAAAGAAAAAACACATTTTTCTCCACAACTTTACTGCTTCCTGGCACCAACTTACAGCGTTTTTCATTTATTTGAACCACAATTCCCTGTAGGGTAGCACAGATGTGCTACCCTACAACGTGGTCTGTTTACCTGAAAATTGCTGTAAGTGCAATGCCTGATGAACTCTTACCGGCGATCGCCAATGGTAATGCTGACTTAGTTTCTTTTGGCGCACTGTTTCTTGCTAATCGAGATTTACCAGAACGTCTGCGGTTAAATACAGCACTCAATGATCGCAGCACTTTCTATGGGGGTGATGAGAAAGGTTATACAAACTATGAACCTATCCCACTAATCCCGTAAAGTCTAACAATGTCGAGAATAGAATAAGTTGCTTTATCTAAAAGAGTAGTAATTAAGCTGACTCTGGAAGTGCGAAAACCAGGAATAACAATGTAGTAGAACCTATCCCACTATTCTAAAAATCTCTAGATATTGCCGTAAAAACTACCTGAAAACCTTGATTTTTCGTTTTTAATTCTCAACTCTGCTTTAGCTTTTTAGCGCAAATATTATTAGTGGGATAGGTTCTAGTAAATTTCTCTGACAGTTATGGTAGAAGGTAGAGCATCAAATTCATCCTTGCTCAATCCTTTTGGACATCTTTGAGGTTTATACCAAGTAACCAACTTGTCACTAGCGCCAACAATTTTACCTTTTCGCATAGTTGTTGCACGAGATTGATGCTTACGAAATATAACATCACAGCCGAGCTTGGTAATTGAAACTATGTCGGCGTAAGCACAAAAAGCTCTATCCCCTAAAAGCACATCATTTAGTTTGAGAAAACTATATAGTTTTCTGGCTAATTTAATATCATGAGTATTTAAAACATCGATGCACAAGGCAATGGCGGCTCCTGTTATCAAACTGAATATGGCTGACTACTACAAAATCCCCGACTTATTTATTGCATAAGTCGGGGATATTTCCACACTCACCGATAAAAATTAATGCAATGGACGACTAGTTTCTGTGTCAGGCCTCTGATAGTCAAAATAAAACCATTTATTGTCTTTCACATTTTCAAACAGATGATTAACCTTGCCTATCTTTTCTCCTTTCTTTAGTTGATCCTCCAGTAGGTCAATTCCTTTCTCACCCTTTTTTGCTGGCGGCACATACAGATCAAGTTTTTTCACTGTCTTTAACTCAGCAAATAATTCTTCCAAATCAACATATAGTGGATATAAAGCCCTACTTAATTCAAAGAAATAGCGCTTATTCCCATGATCTGCAACAGTACGCCAGACTGTAGCGGCAAGGAAGGGGTTATCATCTATTGCCTGAACATTTAAAGGTGTTGACATATTACGAATCAACGAAACAGCTCTAGCAAGACCTTCGTGTTCTGACCAGTCTTCAACCCATGTACTATGAGAATCTTTAGGGTTTTTGGGATCTCTCTGAGTCTCATCAATAAATGGTCTTCTATTTTTGGTGGTCTCGTTATCAATTTTTTCGAGCCTATTGCTGTAGAATGAGGCGCGGAGAAATCGAATATCAGAACCATTCATTGCCGGATTTAACTCTTTTTTTGAATCATACTTCTTCAGTTCATCCCATCTAAAGTCTTCATTTTTCTGTGCCCAATCAAAGTCTCCATCGTCTTTTTTAAATTTGTTTAAAAGTTCTAATTGATCGGCACACAGGTTATTAGTTAGCACAGCGATCGTTTCTTTGCCTTCAACTTTTTCCTCCTCTGGAACGTAATAGACTAGTAATTTAGAATTGTTAGATTGATCATCCTTCACGTATTCAAAGACTGCGGAATCTCCCTGAGAATCTGAAACGGACAAATGTAACACTATATCTTTGAAGTCTACGTCGAACTTCTTGCCTTCTTTGTTTAATTTTGCTACGGCTAGTTTAGAGGTAACGATAAAAAATGGCTCCTGCTTTAACCCGTCTACAGCTTCTTTGACAGTTGCGTAGTTGTCCAGTACATACTGTGCCAAAGCAGTAATCTGTAAACGCGGTTTATCCTTGCTATGTATATCATGGCTGTAGTCGGCTCCTAGTAGAAAAAGCAGATTGGCAACTAAGCCTTTCTCGTTTATGCCATCAGTCGCAGACTTATTATAGTTACATACAACCAGGCTCTTATACTTAGATTCCCATGTATACGGATAATCCTCATCACTTTCACCAACAGCTGTGCGAGCGCTACCTATAGGTGATGCCCATAGACTTGTGGATATATTTGGATCAGACCAGTCCATTGAACGCACAGTAAAGATTAATTTTATTTTCTCGTCAGGGGGAGAGATTGATTCTGTTTTCTCGTCAGCGGTAAAGATTGATTTTGTTTGCTCGCCAGCAAAATAAATTGCACGGGTACAACCGAGTAATACTAGTGGTATTAATCCCAAGTGCAAATCATTCATCAAATTGCTCAATGCTTGATGAATTTTAAAAGATTCCTGTGTGAAATCGCAGGCTACTAGTGCGGCGATTCCAACAAATAAAAACGGTATAGCCAATGAGAAATTTTTGAGGTAACGTTTCATACCTTTATCTCCTGGTGTGTAAATTACTTTCAGAGTTTTGCAACTGACAATGCTGTTCACTATGAAATTTGTGAATTTAGCAATCCTATTTGAACTTGTGAAAATGATTAACTGCGAAGACCAGCTAGGGCAAATGAAGACTTTCCCATTCTCACGGAGACTGGCGTCGCCAAGGATGCCAAGAAAAGAGAGAACAGAGAATCTGCGGTTTTGTTGGATGTTTTACAGGATAGCTTTTACACTACACAAATCTCTAGACTTAAGTCAAGCTAAAAAATATCTTTTAACTATATTTTTATGTGTTAATAACATTATATTTACTGTGTTTATAAGATATATGTCATTAATAATACAAATAATGTGCGGTTGTTTCCTCCGCTCGAACTCTTCGGAAGCTGCCGCTCAGACTTCTCTGTGTAGTGTTTAGAACAATTAAATTTTAGTTACTCAAAGAGTTCAACATCTTCTTAATTCCCCACCCCCAACACCCGAAAGCCAGTTATATCATGGCTTCACGCTTAACTTAGTGCTATTCGTTTCAAGCATATTTTCCGAAGATAACTAGGGATTTTTAAAATAGTGGGATAGGTTCATGCATTCCTGCATTCGACAACAATTATCCATTGATTTTATACCGTCTTATAAATGCATTACTGAAACTATTTTCTCAACTTCATCTACCTGAATCTGCGCCAATCCAAATTGTTGGATTACTCCAGCATTCGTAGTCAAATGACTACTCACCTCAGCTACTCGGTAATGACTTTCTTGTGAGGCTAAAGCAGCGGGCAATAATAACTGATCTGCTAAGTGTTCATCCACTGGTGCGCCTGTGTGATGAAACTCAAGTAGTTGCTGACAAGCAATTTCTGCAACTGTCTCCGCTGATAACTGCAAACGCCCAAACCCACCAAAACCAGCTAAGCTGTTCTGATACTCAGCAGTGAGGAAAATACCCGCCCCCGGTGCAACACCTTTTTCTCGTGATGCTTGTATGGCAACTTTTAAATGGGCTTCTCTTAACAAATTTTCGGCACGATTTGCCATTCGTTGGGGAATATGGGAAGGTAATTCTGTAACCACAGCAACTCCTCGTACTTGCTGTAAATTCCCCCGTTCCAACAAATTGATTCCACCGAGTTGACAACCACCACTGACTTGCAATTCTATTTCTCCACCACCTTGGGGATACCACCCCCAAGCACCTAACTTGACTTTTGCTTCTACTCCCATACGTTGCAATATCCGCAGATAAACTTGCTCAATGTATGTGACTGTGGGGCTAAAGTTCACATGAGTTCCACCTTTGAGTGTGACGCGGGAATTGCCGGGTGCTAGTGCCAAAGGCAAGAGAATTGTCTGGAGAATGAGAGCGATCGCACCTGCAGAACCACCAGGTTGTGCTTTACTAACATCAAAGGTATAAATTCCAGCTTGCACAGGACTACCTGGGATGAATTCCAGCTGCGTTGAACCCAAAGCATCACCCCATAGTTGGGCATTACAAATTCTAGCTGCGGCACGAACAGCTGTTAAATGCTGTGGTGCTAATCCTGGCTTTTTGCGTCCGGCGCGAATACCTGCGATTCGTATGGGTTCGCCAGTGATAGCGGCTAGACTTAAGGAAGTGCGAAGAACTTGTCCGCCTCCCTCTCCGTAAGAACCATCAATTTCAATCATGGGTGATTTTGGGATGTTGTTTTGGGTTTTACCCACGGAATATTTAGAATCAAAATTCAGAATTCAGAATTTAGAATACTTCAATTTTTACAGCAGATTTTCAAAAGCGTAAAGTATACAAACTAAATTTGACAAGCATGTATTAAGCCTGTTTTACTTCTGACTCCTGAATTCTGAATTCTGATTTCTCAATTGATAACTTTACTTTTACCAGGGTTCATTAATCCATAGGGATCTACTATTTCCTTAAATTTTAATTGCTCGGGATCGATAGCTTTTCTGCCCCCTTCTTCAATAATATAGGTGTGAGGATTGGCAATACCCACGCCTTGTTCTTCGTGATAGCGAATAATTTCATTGAGACGTTCTTCTGTAGTGTAGCGGACGAGTTGTAAACCACCAGGAAGTACGGCGCCGTTGACGCGAAAAAATTCTAAATGCATCATCACTTCATCGCCAAAATGATTGTACATCTGCTCTATAAGTTGCAGACTTTTACCCGCAGGAAACATACTTTGTAAATAGGTGATTCCAGTGTCTACAGTCCGGGCGTGTAAGGTGGTGTGATTCCAGGTAAATTCTGCTAAATGTGTACCTTTTCCTGCTTCTTGGGCTGGTTTTTCATAAGTAATCTGGCCACGATATTGCTGCACTAAACCGGGTAATAATTCTAAACTCGGTTCGGCAATTATCAAAAATACCGCATGAGTACCTTCGGGAATGTATTGTTGTAAGGCGTGAAAGTATTGCGGAATTGGGGATGCAAAGACGGAAATTAATTTCTTCATCATGCCATCGGCACTGCCAAGTGCATGACCAAATTTTGTTGCTGTCATAAAGTCGTCAAATGTAACGATGACTTCTGCCCAAGGATAAGCCGGCCCTAGAGGAATTTCCACTTCAGTGATGATGCCGTTAATACCCCAAGCATGATTAACCTTTTGTACATCGTCTCCCCGTAATTCGATCGCACGGGGTTCATCTTCTAAAGTTACCACTCGCAGTGCCAAGATATTACCGCGATCGCGTAACGCTCCATATTGTACCGAGCCAATACCCCCGCTCCCCCCAGCAATAAATCCGCCAATTGTGGCTGTGCGGTAAGTCGAAGGTGCCATACGGATTTCCCAACCGATTTCTCGTGTTTTTTTATCTATAGATGCCAACTTTATCCCGGCTTCTACCCGCGCCACCCCTGGTTTCACCCAAAGAATCTCTTGCATCCGCGTCATATCTAAAATTACGCCACCATGCAACGGTACGCATTGCCCATAATTCCCAGTCCCAGCGCCCCGCACAGTTAAGGGTACGCGGTATTTTGCACAAGCAGCTGCAACTTTTAAAACCTCTGCTTCATTCACAGGACGCACCGCAATATCTCCTACTTTTCCCTCTAATTTCGGTACAAGTACTGGGCTAAAGGTATGATAATCCTGGGATAATTTTGCCACTTGGGTTGGATCGGTGATAATTTCTATACCTTCTAAAGAATTAATTAGTGTATTTAAGTTGGTTGTCGTCATAAGTTATTCTTTTTTTTCCAAAGGTTTTTGAACTGATTCATGACAAATATCTTTTGTAGACATGAGAGACCATTTATAAAGTAAATCTTATGCTCAAGTCGGGAAGCCCGCCCCGATTGGTTCCTCTCCAATAATTTTATTTATACTTTATAAATAGCGTCTAAGAGGATGTTTAAAAAGTCTTCTTGTTGGTATGGAAAAGTTATAGATCCCCCTAAATCCACGCCAGTTGCTCATGGGGGAAACCCCCCAGACCGCACTGGCTCCCCTTAACAAGGGGGACTTTGATTCCAGTTCCCCCCTTTTTAAGGGGGGTTAGGGGGGATCTAAACGTGCTTAAAATCACAGCAAAACACTTTTCAAACAACCTCTAAGTAAAACCAGATATCTTAGTTTATAAATTTTAAAACATTATAAGTGATTCTTGTGTGGCACAAACTTTAACTTATTACCATATAATTAACGATCGCCTTTGTAATATTTTGCACAAAATATAAGCAATCAATTGCAATGGTCTGCGATCGATATGATTTCATACTTTGACCTCAGAAAACAGCGGCTTTATGCCGTGCGCTTTCCATCCGGACACCATCATGGGAAGTTACGTTTAGGTAGGTGTAATTTCAATCACAGGTACAGATAGAGTGGTTTCTGACATCACTGTTCGACCAGTGGGGTAGCCCGCAGCAAATATATCTATTTTCCTCACAAGTTCCTCAAATTCTTTTTCTAACTTCAAAATAGAGATGCTCAACTATTGCTTTAATGAGCTTGATAATTCATTGCCTTTTTCATACTACTCCTGTTGTACGCTGGTCGTAATTATCGCTAATATTTTTACGATATGTGTCATATACAATCAGCCAGATCGATTCAGAAAAAGGCAGATTGAGCAACACCAAAATTTGAACTTGGAATTACTTAGGAGCTACAGATAGTGAGTACCATTGTTCAACCTCAAAGAGAATTTAATTTTTTTGATTTCTGGGATAGTTTTTGTAGCTGGATTACTAGCACAGAAAATCGGATTTACATCGGCTGGTTTGGTGTGTTGATGATTCCCACCTTGCTAGCGGCCACCACCTGTTTTATTTTGGCTTTTATTGCCGCTCCCAGTGTAGATATGGATGGCATCCGTGAGCCAATCATGGGTTCACTGATGGATGGTAATAACTTAATTACAGCCGCAGTTGTGCCGACATCCGCCGCTATTGGTTTGCATTTTTATCCTATCTGGGAAGCTGCATCAATGGATGAATGGCTCTACAATGGCGGGCCATATCAGTTGATTGTGCTGCATTTTCTCATTGGTATTTGGTGCTTATTAGGCCGATTTTGGGAATTGAGCTATCGTTTAGGAATGCGACCCTGGACAGCAATTGCCTATTCTGCACCCGTCATCGCCGCTACTTCTGTTTTGCTAGTTTATCCCATTGGTCAAGGTAGTTTTTCTGATGGTTTACCTTTGGGAATTGCTGGGACTTTCCAGTTTATGTTAGCTTTCCAAGGCGATCATAATATCCTCATGCACCCGTTCCATATGTTGGGTGTAGCAGGTATATTTGGCGGCGCACTGTTGAGTTCTTTGCATGGTTCTTTGGTGACTTCAACGCTAATTCGGAATACCAATGAAAATGAATCAATTAATGCCGGATATAAGTTGAATCAGCAGAAATTCACCTACAATTATTTGGCAGGACACTATAGTTTTTTGGGACGGTTGTTGATTCCTACCTTTGCGAGCAAAAATCATCGGGGGTTCCATTTTTTATTAGCAGCATTGCCAACGGTAGGTATTTGGTTTGCAGCGATGGGTGTATGTTCGATGGCATTTAATATTAATGGCTTGAACTTTAATCATTCCATCTTAGATAGTCGGGGTGAAGTAATTAGAACCGACGCTGATATACTGAATCGTGCCAATCTTGGTATAAGTGCAATGCACGCTCCTAATGTCCATAATTTTCCTTTGGTTCTGTCTACTGGTCAATCTATTCCAGTTAGCTAAAGATTGCAGATCTCGATTGTTATAGTTATTTTCAACCTGCCTCTAATTGTGGAATAATTCTAAGGGCAGGTTTTTGTTATCTTCAGTTAAAGCAGTAGTCATAATTCAGGAATAAACCAGGAGTCAGAATTCAGAATACTCTACGCATAAAGGGATAGAGTTTTAAGGCGAGAAGATTTAATACTACTTTCGCCGACTATGGACAAAGTTTTAACCAATATCCATTATCCACTCGTACAGGATTCATACTGAATTCTGACTCAGGATCTGCTGAATTCTTCTTATAAAATAGTCTTAATACCTGGCTTTGGGACTTAGTTTGTGTGCTTAAATGAGGTACACCGGTAGGGTAGCACAGCTGTGCTACCCTACGATTATCTGTACCTCACCAACTTGCAATCTGCTGTAAATCAAACCAAAGGCAACATAATTTCAAATTCAGTCCCCATACCTGGTTGGGAACGTAAATTGAATTTTCCTCCATGTTTCACGGTTATAATTCGATAACTTACTGCTAAGCTAGTCTCTTTCCCATTTTTTGTTTCCCAAGAAAAAGACTCCATAATTTGCTGTAGAAATTCTTGTGACATTCCAGGGCCATTGTCACTAATGCGAATTAAGATCCAACGAGAATCTGGTGCATGTGGTTTACTTGGTTTCTGTGAAATAACTTCTGTACTAATCTTGATTCGGGGTTTTTGAAGAGTTTTTGTATCTTCTAGATACAACTGCTGTCGCGCTGCTTCATTGAGTAAGGTATCCACAGCTTCGCTTAAAATATTTATTAAAACCTGATTTAACTGTCCCATAAAGCAATACACTGGTGGCAGTTGTCCATAAGATTTGATGATTTCAATTTCTCCTTGAATTCGGCTATTAATCAATAAAATAAGATTATCAATACAGGCATGTAAATCTACAGGTTTGGGATAAAGTTCATCGAGATGACAAAAGTTTTGCAAACTGGTGACAAGTCTTTTTAATCTTTCGGCTCCAGTCCGGATACTTGCAAGCGATCGCAATAAATCTTGTTCTAAAAAATCAAATTCAATTTCTTCTTTGATTTGGTCAATCGTCTGGGAAGCTGATGGCAATTCTCGATCGTAAGCCGCTATTAATTTGAGTAAGTCTTGACTGTAATTTGAGACGTAAGTTATGTTACCCCAAATAAAACCCACGGGGTCTAAAATTTCGTGTACTACCCCATCGACTAAACGCCCCAAACTCGCCATTTTATCATTTTGAATCATTTGGGCTTGGCTGCGTTCGTATCGCACGAAATTTTTGATGCCGCGAATTTGCCAAGAAATAAAATTTAATTCTTGCACATCTAATAATCTGTAATCGCCAGGAGTAGTTTGCACTACAATTGGCTCTGATAATAATTCTGGCGATCGCTTTAAGCTCAGTTGCATCGCAATTAAAATCAATGTCGTCTCCGCAAGCAGCAAAATCGGTGTCCGTGCATACCCGTAGAGAACGCCTAATGGTTGCTGAACAAACAACTCTTGCCCATAGGGGCGAATTAAAAATTCTAACAGTCGTCGCCGCGAAATCATTCCTACGAACTTTCCCTGTTCTACCAAAATTACTCCTGGTAGCAGGGGATATTTTTCTAAAAAACTAGCCACTTCCGTACCAGTGCAGTTAATTTCCACCGGGAAGTTGTACATTGGTAGTTCTTGGAGGGTTGAATCTAAACTGAAATTGCGATCGCTACCCTCAGACAAAAATGGCGGTGAGATTTGACGACAACTGAATTCTTCTGGCACTAGACACCCTGATTTTGACAAAGACAAGTCAACAATAAGCTAATATCTTAACCTCTGTCATTAATCAAAAGGGAGTGGGGACTACCGAGAGATCGGGGAACTCAGATATCTATTATTACCCAGCAAATATTTGTATACTTGTGCTGAAGCCATATTTTAAAGCATATCCATAAACAATACTGCCATGAGGTGCTACCGTGAATTAAAGCTGAAGGGCTAAAGGCATCTCCAGCTAACATAACGTGAGTTCGACGGCTCTAAAAACCCCGCTTCCATTCCTCTCCCCCATAGGGAGAGAGGCTTTGAAACCCTAATTTTTTCGTTGGAAACTAAAAATATTTCTGCCCCTCTCCGCCTCGGAGAGGGGTTGGGGGGAGGTTCATCGAACTCACGTTAACATAGTGTAAGTACGGAGATTATCCTTGTAAAGTTGTTGTCTGAGGGTAGCCACACGCGCTAAACCGCCACGAGTCCCACCTTCCACTGAAGTAATTTCGTAAACGTCGTTAAGTTGCAACAGGTTAATTTTAACTATTTCTGCAAGTGCAGTGTAGCTAAAGCTACTGTGGCTAACACTTGTAAAATTACACTACACCCGTAAAAAATAAGTTTCATATTTAGCTTTAAACACTCATACTCTACGAAATTGATTTTACTAGCAACGGAAAATTCCGGCGTTGTATCACTGGTGCAAATATTGAAATTGGCGATCGCGTCGTACAGAAAAGTTTTTTCAGTTTGGATTAACCAAAAATGCAGATGATGTTTGAGAAGCGATCGCGTGCTTGTTTTTTGCACTCATCACATCATTTGTGGTGTAGATGTTTTCGGCAAATAAATTATTTATCACAATATCTATCAGAATATCAATTATACATAAAACTCAACACTTAACATATTTATCTACCAGCAAAGATAAAGAGGATGCAAAGATTTGATGAAAAGATAGACATGTCCGTAAATATTCGGTATTTAGTTATTATCAGCTGATTTAGATGTTTGCTATTTTCTGGCTAGATATTTGGGGCGATGCCTACGGCGGCAAGCTACGCCCACAACAATTGCATAGAGATTAATTTTTTATGCTGCGCCAAGTGTTCCTTACTTTCGCTAGTAAGACTTATGCATTGACAAACCAAATTAAATTATCGACTGTAAATTTTTCAATTCTTTTTCAGCAATGCCTGTGGTCAAAGTTTGCCTGGGCTGGTGATGAAGGATTATTTGAATGGGTTTAAAACTAATTATTTTTGTGAATACACACCCGTGATAATTTGTATAGTGCTTAAGACTTAGATAGTCTTCAATGCTTGGATAAGTAATGGTTGCAAGTTAATTAAAGGACAAATCTTCAATGAAAAATTGGTGACTCTCAAGAGTAATGCCCAAAGCTTGCACTTTCACCAAATTGTTTGTGCCTTCAAACAGCACTAACTCAATTATTGAGAACTGAAGTAACTGCAAAAAATTGATTCAGGTAGGAAAAACTTATGGCAAATATCATTGGAACCGACGGTAACGATACTTTAACGGGTGGACAGGACAACGATACCTTAACGGGTGGAGGAGGCAACGATACATTCGTTATCAGTGGGTACGGAGGCACTGATACCATTACTGATTTTCGTGGAGTAGGTAAAGGCACAAATCCTTCAGCAGCAGTCATTGCCCAAGTGGATACCATCAAATTCCAAGGCAATGGGTTCACTGCTCAGAATTTGCTGCTCACCCAGAATGGCACAAATTTGGAAATCACCTTTGCGGGGATAGTTGCTAACAAAGTCATCTTAAAAAACTTCAATTTAGAAGACTTGGATAACCTGAAAGCTTCTGGTACAAGACCAGCCATTGGTAATATCCTATTTGATGGACAAACTACCATCCTTGACAGCTTTGATGTATTCGATGCCAACTCAACCCAAAGCACTATCTTTAACAAAAACACAGTCACCTTTCTCAACGACCTCAACAACAGTGTCAACGGCTTTGACAACTCAGATGATGTCATCAATGGTCAGGGAGGTGACGACATCATCAACGGCTTGAGTGGTAACGACTCACTGCGGGGTGGTGCTGGGAATAATACTCTCAACGGTGGCACTGGTGATGATTATTTGACTACTAACTCTTTAGCCGTTGAATCTTCAATAGGTAATAACCTACTCAATGGGGGCGATGGCAATGATTATCTCTCCGCCTCTGGCTTAAACTATGGCTTCTTTGATACCAACTTTGTATTTAAGTCAGGCAATAACACCCTCAACGGTGGCGCTGGTAACGATGATTTGCGTGCTAAGTTTTCATCTGGCGATAACCTACTCAATGGCGGCGATGGCAATGATACTCTAGACATCTCTGGTTTTTACGGCTTCTTAGAGGGAGACTATCGCACCTCTGGCAATAACACCCTCAATGGTGGTGCTGGTAATGATAGTTTGGATGCTAGCTCCTCAAAAGGTGAAAATTTGCTCAATGGTAGTGATGGCAATGATACTCTTAATAGCAGCAGAAACACAGGCAATAACACCCTCAACGCTGGCATTGGTAATGATAGTTTGATTGCTGACTATTCACAAGGTGATAATCTACTCATTGGTGGCGATGGTGATGATACTCTGACAGCCTCTGGGGCGATTATAGGCTTGAGATCTAGCATTTTCACTACTGGTAATAACACCCTCAACGGTGGTGCTGGTAATGACAAATTGAATGTTGATTATTCAGACGGTAATAATTTGCTATCTGGAGGCGATGGCGGTGATTATCTCTCTGCTAGTGGTTACACTGTCGGTTTTGGAGGAAACTCTTTTTCTGCTACCTCAGGCGATAACACCCTCAACGGTGGTGCAGGTAATGATACCTTAAATGTTGACTTCGCACTAGGTGATAATCTACTCAATGGAGGCGATGGCAATGATTACCTTACGGCCTCTGGTTACGATTACATTGGTGAGTTTGACCTTTCTTTGAGAGCAGAGGGTGATAACACCCTCAATGGGGGTGCAGGTAGCGATACCTTGATTGTTGACGATTCATCAGGTGATAATCTACTCTTCGGGGGCGATGGCAATGATATTCTAAGTGCCTCTCGTGCAGAGGGCGATAACATCCTCAAAGGTGGTGGTGGGAATGATATCCTCACAGGTGGCTACGGTAATGATAGCTTCTATGGAGGAAGTGGTATTGATACCTTTGTTTTCAATGGTTTCAATCAAGGACTTGATACTATTAATGACTTTGGTGTTAGTAATGAAGTAATTCGAGTATCGGCTACTGGTTTTGGTGGCGGTTTATCAGTAGGTGTACTTTTAGCAAGTCAGTTTACTATCGGTACATCTGCAACCACAAGCACCCAGCGGTTTATTTACAACTCGACTACAGGTGGATTGTTCTTTGACTCTGATGGTAATGCAGGTGGCTTTAGTCAGGTACAATTTGCACAACTATCTACTGGGTTGTCATTAACTAACAACAATTTTGTGGTTGTTTAATCTCTGGGTTTCAAAGTTTGAATCTGTTGCCCAATTTTAAGTTATTTAACTCTAAGTTAAATTTTTGTCTCATTGTCGTGACTTCAAGCCGAAAGATGCACTGGGGTTGGCAATCACCCTAAATATAAGGGCACAGCAGTGCTGTGCCCCTACGAAAGATGTGGTTTTTGAATCATCCATGTTTGGTATTTCCTGTCATATCATGTCCGGGTAATCGCTTACGATAAAAGAAGTGAGTGCAAAGATGACCAATGCCGAAACGAATTAGTGTAGCCGCACATCTAAGTCTAGAAGAATTAGAAAAACATTACCGTCAAGCTAAAGATGGTATAGAAAGCCGTCA
>NZ_JACJRQ010000020.1 GCF_014697355.1 Nostoc calcicola FACHB-3891
TTTATCGGTGTCAATCTTTACTTCAACAGCAAGATTTAATCCGTGGCTTAACGGGTTTTCATTGGTGGCTTCAAACTGGCGCTTAATCGTAAGTCATTACCCGGACATGATATGACTGATGACTGATGACAATTAATACGAAAAACTAAAAATGTGCAATTTAAATCACATTACTTGAGTGCTTGTTTAGTTTTTCTCAGGGTTAAGTTCATTAATTTCTTGACATTTAGCTGCCGCTGCTTGATATGCTGCTAAATAGTCTTGACCACCTAACATCACATCACCGTAATATTCATAAGGTGGGTCACCATAAATAGGTAACGGATCGTCTTCTGGATAATCTTCTTTTGATTCTTCAATGATGGCTTTCAGTTTTTTCACTGTCAGCTTTTGTGCAGCAAAATACCAAAGTTCTTGAGGATTTTTGTTGAGGTGCGGTAATGTCGGATCGATAATGCGTATAAGAGAGTCATTGCTGGAAGTATCACCTACCTCAATCCAACTGTGTTCAATTGGTCTGTATGGCTTTCCAGCAAAAGTTAAAAATCCTTGAACATATCTTGCTCCCTCGGTAGACAATGCTGCTTTGTAAGCATTATCAAACGGGGTGCTAGCTCTGCTGTTTATGCGTTGAGCAATTTTGATTGACAGCGTTTCATCCAATAATTTGTTCATCAATAGCAAGGATTAGAGCAGCCATGAGAACATATTACCACTCATTAGGGATGGGGAGATGAGGGAATGGGGGGATGAGGGAGATGGGGGGGATGGAGGAGATGAATTAATAACTAATGTCCAATGACAAATGACCAATGACCAATGACAAATCTACTTTGTATTAAGCACCATCTGTAAATTTGTTAACAAGTCACATGAAGTGTAGGGCTTGGATAAAAAGGTTTTGACGCTTTGACTAAGGGTTTTAATCATTTCATGGTTGGAAGCTAAGCCACTAACACCAATAATTTTGATGTCTGGATTAATTTTTTTCAACACATTGACAGTTGTTGGCCCATCCATGCATGGCATCATCATATCAATCAACAGCACACTAATATCTTGTTGATGTTTTGTGTAAAGTGCGATCGCATCAATACCATCATTAGCCACTATAACTTTATAGCCATTTTGTTCCAACCAGGTTTTAGTAATTTCTCGAATTGAATCTTCATCATCAACAACCAAAATTAATTCTCCATGCCCTGGAGGTAATTCACGTTCTCCAGATAATTTACTATCTGTTTCCATTGCTTGAGTTACGGGTAAGCAAACTTGAAATTCTGTGCCTTTGCTGACTTCAGTAACTACATTTATAAAACCGCTGTGGCTTTTGATGATCCCAAGCACTGTTGAAAGACCAAGCCCTGTGCCTTTACCCACTTCTTTGGTAGTGAAAAATGGTTCAAAAATTCTATCTACTATTTCTCTGGGGATTCCTATACCTGTATCAGAAACGGTAATCATCACATAAGAACCCACCTTAGCATCAATATTCATCCGCGCATAGTGGCTATCAACCCAAAAATTCTTCGCAGAAATCCCCAGAATACCCCCATCAGGCATAGCATCACGGGCATTAATACACAGGTTCATCAACACTTGATGCAGCTGAGTAGCATCACCAAAGATATTCCACAGGTTTTGTGTAGGAATATCGATGCGAATTTCAATAGCTTTAGAAAATGTTTGTTTAACAATATTTTCTATTTCCGCAATTAAATTTCGCACCTGTAATGTTTTAAAATTACCTACAGAACCGCGTGAAAACCATAGAACTTGTTTAACTAAATCCGCTGCACGCTTGACATTTGTTTCCATAATTGCCAGCCATTGATGACTTTTTTCATCCGGAAGTTTTGCTTCTAGAAGTTGCATTGTCATCATGATGGGTGTCAATGCATTGTTGAGGTCATGGGCAATACCACTTGCTAATGTGCCAAGACTCTCCATCCGCTGAGCGCGGAGAAATTGGGCTTCGAGTTGTTTTTTTTCTGTAATGTCTGAGTTGACAATGAGAATAGATTTAGCTTGCCCTTCTTCATCATTTACGAGTGTCCAGCGGCTAGCAACTATCATTTCTTGGCCTTGTTTTGTGACTTGATGTAATTCACCTTGCCACGAACCACTTTCGGCTAAAGTTTTCTGAATATTTTTCAGTTGGCAAAAGCTTTGTTTGCGATACAAAAGCTGATTAGCATTCTTACCCAAAGCTTCTTCTGCCATCCAACCGTAAAGATGTTCAGCTCCTTTATTCCAAAATTGAATTTGGTTATCCAAATCTTGAACAAGAATTGCATCTGTGGTGATGTCAAGTAAAGCAGCTTGCTCACGAATTTTCTGTTCTGCGTGCTTGCGTTCTTGCAGCGCAACTTGCTGTTCGCTAATATCAATGACAAAGCCCGCCATCCGAGCAACTTTGCCTGTAGAGTCTAAAAAGATATACCCGTTGTCCTCAACTGTGATGCAAGTGCTATCCTTGCGACATACACGAAATTCTAGGTGGAATCGGTCTTTTGTAGATAAAACGCGGTCAATTTCTTGATTAAACACGTTTCTATCTTCAGGATGAACTAACTCTAACCAACGGTTTAAACCTCCCGAAATCTCAGACATCGAATAACCTAATATTCCCTCTACATTTCCACCATATTTGATATCGTTTGTATCCAAGTTCCAATCGTAGAGAATCTGACCACTTGCCTGAATTAGTGCCTGATAACGATTATTCCATTCCCCTAATGCGGCTGAATGACATCGCAGTTTCTCCTCCATTCGCTGGCGCTCAAAGATTTCCACCTCCAAACGGTCATTTTGTTCTGTGAGTTTTTTTGTCAGGTTTCGTAAGCTTAAATGGATATTTACCCTAGCTAATACCTCTTGATTTTCTAGGGGTTTTGTGATGTAATCTACTGCACCAATATTCAAACCTTTGACTTTATCTATCTTATCAGTAAGGGCACTGATGAATATTACGGGAATATCTTCAGTGGCTGGATTACTTTTCAAAATTCGGCAAGTTTCAAAACCGTCGATTCCTGGCAATATTACATCCAATAAAATCAAGTCAGGTAAGGCATATTCGGCGATTTTTACTGTATTTTCTCCATCTTCAGCAACTAAAACTTTAAAGCCAGAATTTTCTAACAAGTCGCACAATATTTTTAAATTAGTAGGAATATCATCGACTATTAAAATGACATTATTTTCATTTTTATTAAAATTCATAGTTACTTATGATTATTGCTAATTTGGGATATTACATCTTCTGCCAAATTTTTGAGATATGCACGAATTGTGTACTTGAAAGTTAAAAGATTTAATTAAAAGTAAACTCTCTCCAGAAAATGCCTACATATGTCAAGCAGACTTTGTATAAAATACATCCATTAGTCAAAAGGAAATTCTCCAAGTCATAATTGTTAATTAAAACAGGTTTTATGCCTGTTTTGAAACATATAGGACTTAGGCACTGAAGCCTGAAACCTAGATAAGCTAATCTGCTTTTAAGTTGCATAATACTTAGCTGTAGAAAGACGCGGGGATGGAGAGACACGGGGATGCAATTTAAATGATTATGAGCTTACTCCCTACTGTCGTTAAAAGGGAGAGGAATTTCTAAAATCCCTTTTTTAAGGGGGTTGGAAGTTCTGAGTGCATAAGTACTAACACAGTTGGTGTACTTGACTAACTTAAAAGCTGCTGCATGTGTATAAAAAGTACATAGTTTCTAGGTTCAAGCACTGCAAGTTGAGGATTCAATAGTAGGCGATGTCTTGGTCAGACTACACTACTTGCAATTTTAGCTCGTCGATTTACCTATAACTGCTGAATAAAAATCTTTTGAGTTTGATGATTAGCGATTTGACGAATGTTTAACTAAGTGTGTAAGCCAGCACTCCAAATATATATGTAAATTTATTTGTCAATTTTCCTGGCTATAACACTGTCAAAATAAATAAAATATTTGCGATTAATATTCAATCCAAACTAGGGATTAAAATTTAAATAAATTCCCAGACGCGATAAATCGCCGTCTCTACAATAATCAATCTTTCGTAGAGACGGCGATTTATCGAGTGTCTTAGTTTAACCTGTAGGGTAGCACAACTAGCTGTGCTACCCTACAATGTCTATCTAAATAAATCACGGAGTTGTGACAGGATCGAGTTTTATCCGGATTTTATTCGGACGACAGGGGCTTCCCCAACAAACTTGTCCAGAGGGCATACTACTAAAAACACTACTACGAGCGCCAATAACGGCATTAGCCCCAATTTTTACTCCCGGCCCAATAAAGCAATCTGTCGCCACCCATGCGCCATTCTCAATGCTGATACTTGCTGTTTTCAAGCCAAAGGCAGGGTCTTGGATATCATGACTACCTGTACAGAGGTAAGTTTTCTGGGAAATTACGCAGTGTTCCCCGATGTTAATTTCATCGAGGCTGTATAAAACTACGTTATCTCCAATCCAACTGTAGTTGCCTATGGTAACTTTCCAAGGATAAGTAAAACGAGCGGTGGGTCGAATTAATACGCCTTTGCCGATACGAGCGCCAAATATTCGTAGTAGAGTACAACGTAGAATATTTAACGGTTGAGGAGTCAGGGGAAAAGCGATCGCTTGTACAAACCACCATAATAAAATGTACCAACCTGGACGACCGCGATCGAACCAAGATTGGTCATATTTGCGTAAATCTACGAAAGGTTTGTCATTAGTCATTCAATTTTAGATTTTAGATTTTAGATTTTAGATTTTAAGATTTTAGATTTTCAATTTTTCCTTCAATCCAAAATTCAAAATTCAAAATCTAAAATTGCCAGAATTAGGAGTCAATGGTCAATAGCTTTCCCTCTACTCCTCTGCTCCCCTGCTCAATAACTTCCTGCTTTGGTGTAGTTGCAGTATTCAAATGACCACCACAGCTCCGTAATTCGTAAAGTTTAACGCCAATTTGATATTCATATTGACTCAACAAACGTGCATATATATATCCGGCTTTGCCATCCAAAAAGCCGCGTTGGATGATATAAAATAACACAAATCGCAAAATGGGTTTAAATGGCAAATGTACCCAAACTTTTTTCAAAAAGCGTTTGCGTTGCACTGCATCACCAAATAAATTTGCCCCAATTGTGCCGCTATCATCTTGACCTGTGAGAATATTAAAATAAACGCGGGCTTCCCAATTTGAATAGCGGTTATGCCGTTCTAACCAGTGATAAAGATCGCGGAAATCCTCGTGGAGCATATCATTTTTGAGATACCCAACTTTTCCCTGCAAAATTACATGTTCGTGAACTTCGTTGTCACCTGTGTTGGGAATATCTTCTGTATGGAGGTTTTCGTAGCGCCCTTTTTGATGCTTAAATAAACGCAGATTCCAATCGGGATATTTACCACCATAACGAATCCATTTTCCTAAGAAAAATACCCGGCGATTGAGGTAATAACCAGTATATTCTTCGTCATGAATTGCTTGCTCAATTTCTTCCCAAAGTTCGGGAGTGATACGCTCATCGCAATCTACGATTAACACCCATTCGTTGCGAAAAGGTAAATTATCTAAAGACCAATTTTTCTTTTTAGGCCAATGTCCATTGAATTTAAATTGGACAACATTTGCACCATAACTTTTAGCAATTTCAACACTATTATCGTTACTTTGAGAATCGACTACAAATATTTCATCTGCTCTGCTGAGGCTAGTGAGACAAGCTGGCAAGTTTACTTGTTCGTTTTTCGCCGGAATTAATACGGAAACTGGTATCTTAGATGACATATGAGTATAATTTATGATATTGGTGACTTATTATTTGATGTGGATAAAAGACCTTGAATAGCAGCATTCAAGTAGCCAATTTGACCGTAAGCATACACAAATTTATCAAACCGTTCTGCTGGGTCCCAGAAATATTGCAATGCTTTGTACAAACCGCGCAAAAATCTTTCGCCGCCTCGGTGCAATTGAGCGATACCAGCTTTGCCAGCGAGTTGTTCTCGATAGCATTCGCTGATACCTTGCCACCAGCCTCGGTTTAAAAACCAAGAGCGTTGCAGGCGTTCTGGAGCAACATTGTGAGCAACTAGTGCTTCCGGAAGATAAGCGACTTGCCAACCACGTTGTAGGGCAAATTCGGTCATTTGTAGTTCTTCGTTAGATAATAAATTTTTCCCCACTCGACCAAGATGACGATCGAAACCTCCAATTTCTTCTAAGAAACTGCGACGGATGGAGTAATTTAAGCCTCTCGGTGTTGAGCCAGGTTGCTGAATGTAAAGGATATTATCACCCAAGTCGTATGCACCGAGATTTTCAGTTAGTCCTGAGGATAGCCACTTTGGTTGTTGGATTCCTTCAGGCCAGATTAGAGTGACTTTGCCACCTGCGATCGCTAGTTTAGAGTTATTGTAATAGGCAAAATATAAAACTTGTAGCCACCCCTGACTCGCAACGGCATCGTCATCTAGATAAGCCAGAATATCACTACTAGCCACTTTTGCCCCTGTGTTGCGGGCAACAGATAAACCGATGGTGGGTTCAAAGACATACTTCAGGCGAGGATTGTTAGCTCTTTGTTCTACTACTTCACGGGTGCGATCGCTAGACCCATTATCAACTACTACAACTTCAAAATTAGCAGCAAAATCCTGCGCTAAAAGACTATCAATTGCAGCCCCTAAGTAGGTATCTCGATTGTGGGTACAGATAATGGCAGAGATTTGGATATCTGGCATAGATTTAATTTGGGATTTTAGATTTGGGATTTTAGATTAAAATCTTAAATCTAATGCACATTTACTCCTCGTTAATCTAAACCAAAATTTATCCACCCACCAACCGAGTTTTTTCGGAAATAATCTTTAAAACTTCACGTTTGTTGAATATGACTATGTAAAACTACAAGACTTTGAGCAAGTTGAGCTAGACGGGTTTCTAAAGTTTGCTTACGCCCCAAGAGTTGACGTAACTTTTGGTAACGAGCGATCGCTATGCTAACAGTAGGAACCTGATCTGCTGGACATGGGCGCGACCAAACTTTACCAGAATCGTCCACACCGCACAGGCGATAGCTAGTAGCAGACGATTGATAGGATACTTTCCCACCATTGGCACAAATTTCTTCCACATAGTTCATTAGGCGGTCAATTTCTGCATGGCGGAGTGTTGCAGTTCCTCCCGGTTCTGGTTCGGTGGAATTGCATTCTAACCAGCCATTGACAATTGGTCCTTCTAAGTAAATATCCTGAATTTGCTGCAAAATATTTTGCAGTTCTGTTTGCCAACCAGCGACACTTTCCTGAATTTCTTGCAGTAGATTCATTGCCAAGCCCGGATTTGCTCCGTGGCGATGACTACTGATGCTGGGAGTTTTGAACTTGGGTAGGCTGGGTGTTTTACTACCGTTGTCTTCTGCTTGAAAGGTTTGCACAGAGTCATGGTGGGGAAATAAATTTTGTTCAGTATCGACGCCAAGACCAACTGTTTGTTCTTGTGTCTTTGCTTCACCATCCCCAGAAGATGGAGTCTGTGTGCTGTTTGTGGGTTCGTTAGCTGTGACGCTGATTCTAAAGGAGAAAGGCCGTTTGGCTGAATCTCCTGCTTCGCCAGCAGAAGCACTGCCGCGAGTCCTCAGATCGTGTAGAGTTGCTTCAATACGTTTTAAGCCTGTTTTCATATATCCTAAAGTTTGCTGTCCGGTTATCGGTGGGGTTTGAATCCCGACTTGAAACATACAGCAGAATTGGTGAATTCTCAAAAGTCAGAAATAAAATAAGCTTTATCTCTGGCTACCAGACTTAGTTTGTCTACTTCACCAACTTAAAATCTACTGTAATTATTAATTTTTAATGATGCTGGTGCTAATTTTATCTCCTAAAAGTTATTTAGAATCAAAAATCTTACTTTTGAAATGAAGAACTGCGTTCAGTAATGCCCAGTCTTAAGTGAAATTATCTATGGAGATTGGGGATTGAGTACTCAGCACTCAGCAATGGCTCAAGGCTCGGCTACCACTAACAGCACTCAACACTCAGCACTGCTGTGATGATAAACTGCAAGCGTAGTTATTTGTGAAGATACTCAGGAAATAACTTTGGGTAAAGTCATCTTAGTAACAGGCCCAGCCCGTTCTGGTAAAAGTGAATGGGCAGAAACTCTGGCCATGCAGTCGGGGAAAGCAGTTATTTATGTAGCAACAGCTACTGATAACCCAGATGATGAAGAATGGCACAAACGCATTCTAGAACACCAAAAACGTCGTCCCCAAGACTGGGTAACCCTGTCTGTACCTGTGGAATTGTCTGCTACCCTTGCTGATGCCAAACCCCATACCTGTGTTTTAGTTGATTCTTTAGGTACTTGGGTTGCTAATTTCCTAGAACAAGATGACGAAACCTGGGAAAATATCGTTGCAGAGCTATTAGAGACAGTGGATCTAGTGGCTGCTGATATGCTGTTTGTAGCAGAAGAAGTGGGTTGGGGTGTAGTGCCAGCTTATCCCATTGGCAGGACGTTCCGCGATCGCCTGGGTTCTTTAGTACGTCAGCTCGGTGCCCTGTGTGATAGTGTTTATCTAATCACTGGCGGCCACGTTCTCAATCTCAGTCTTCTTGGTTCACCATTACCAGCGCCAAAGTCTTAATTCAAAATTAAACATTCAATCTCCGAAATATCCTCATTAAAATCTAGAATTATGCTATGGCTACCAAACAAGAAGTTAAAGCATATCTTGCCTACTGGTTTCAGTTGGGTAAAAGAGCGATCCTAAGCAATGGTCAGGCAAGCGTTTTGCCTCAACGAGTGCTAGATGGCGATCGCTATAGCGAAGAATTTGAAGAATGCTGGGAAAAAATTCTCTCCCCAGAATCTGGTGACTGTTATTTAGAAGGTACACAGGAAACCATTGCCGAACTGTTGACATCGGCATGGGATATGCTGCCTTGCTGTCGCTGCACAATGCCAGTAGCTGCGCGAAACATTGGGATGCCACCTTTGCTGTGTCCCTGCAATGATTTACCTAACTGGCCTAATACTGAATTACCAATACCACGAGATCCAATTAAGACTCAGGAGCAACTCCAAATCATCCGCGATCGCTTGTTAAATAATATCGCTTAAACTAACAACCAATTTCTGAATCTGACGGATTTTTCTAATATTAAGCAATGGGCAATAGGGAAAGATTAATTGCCTCTTGCTTCATGGTCTAAATTATTTTTTCAGGCAATCAAATTTGGCAGACTTTGTTTATCAGCTATTTATATAGTTTAATTAGGAATATTTTCTATTCACCTATGCCCGGTTTTTAATCAAGATTACTTGGATAATTTGTATTGCTATCTCACTGGAAACACCTAAAGCTTGATATAAATCATTTAAAAAGTTTTTTTCTTCTTCAGCTACTATGCCTTCAGCCAAGACTAAATCGCTGGCTACTGCAAAAGCTGCTTCGCGCAAGTCTTGAGATAGAGAATCTTTTGCAAGATTAAATAAAGTATTAAAATGATCCCCCTGGAAAATAGATAAGATTTGATCGAACATACTCTCGATCGTTTGGTGGGGATAACTTTTAAAAAGTTTTATCCGAGACAGCACGCAAGTGATAGAGTTTGCTTGCTCGATGGAAAGGTAACCTTCTGAAGCTGTTGCCATCAAGACTATAACAGCAAAAGCTTCGGCTGAATTTAGTACTGGTTGGGTTTGACTTTCCGTAACCAACACAGCATCGAGTAGACCCATTGTAGTAGCTCCTTGATTAAGGTCTCAATAGCGATACAGTTACCTGTGTATTTGCTGGACTTACAGGTGAGACTGCAACGCTCTGAGACTTTTATAGTTTAGTGTTCCCAGGATTGTTTCACAGCGAACACTTGTACCCAATGGTTTTTGACAATAAGTACACTGCTATCCGCGAACTTAACGTTCTCCTGTCTTTTCTATTGTTTCAATTACTGCCAAACCTATACCTGAAGCTGCTATTAACAGTATTGCTGATAGCAAAAAAGCGTTTGTCAGCATTCGTAGGGCTTCGTCGAAAAAAATGTAGGTGGTCATTGCTTCACCCTCTAAACTTTGTGCCGCTAGTACTTTTTATTTTTCCACATAGTGATAGGTGAATTTCGCTCAAAAAGTGCTAGCAATTGCATCTTAACAAAACTTTAGCTCTTTCAGAACACTGCTCAAACTTTTTATTTCTGAAGATTTGATGAACTTTGGGGATAATTTGTAAAAGAAATTACTGAGGCGGAAATTCAAATAAAAGTTGTGACACCTGAAACTTACGTAAACATTGTTCTGAAATTCGTTAATTCAGTTACAAATAGCAAATAAACTAAGTATCCACAAAAAGCTGATTTTTTCAGGCTATTTTGTGAAATTACCAAAAGATATTCTAGAGAATTTACTGATAAAATTACTAGTTATGTGCATCTATCTCAGTGCATATACAAAAGCCGAACAATCAATGCTCCCAAGTTTATACTGAGAAAAAAGAAAGCTCTAAAAAAGTTTCAAATAATAAGACGTTATTTTTTCCCAGACAGATAAAAGCTGTTGATGGGCGATTGCCTCCGGCATGCTAGGCGATCGCGCTTGATAAATATGAAGAAATATTACGATTTTTTCGGCTTGCTAAAGTAAACAAGGTTCAATGGTGGCTAGAACCGATTGAGAAAGTGCATCAAAATCGTAGCCACCTTCCAAGCCAAAGAGAATTTTACGAGTTAGCCCCAGACAATAATCGGTAAACAAACCATAATCTTCTGATTGCAAGTTGATACTTGCCAAAGGATCTGCCGCATTGGCATCATAACCAGCACTGACAATCAGTAAATCCGGAGCAAAGTTAGTTAAAAAAGGTACTACCTTATTTTCAAATAACGGCTGATAGACTGTAATATCGCTACCGGGGGGTACTGGTAAATTCAACACATTATTATAAAAGCCGCGTTCTGTTGCTCTGCCAGTACCGGGATAGCATGGATACTGATGTAGGGAACAGTAGGCAATTTGCGGATGAGTTTCGACGATCGCCTGAGTACCATTACCGTGATGTACATCCCAATCGAGGATGGCGACGCGGTTAATTCCGGGTTGTTCTAGTGCAAAAAAAGCGGCGATGGCGGCGTTAGAAAATAAGCAAAAGCCCATACCCGCATCACTTTCAGCGTGGTGTCCTGGTGGACGTGCCAGTACAAAAGCCGGATTGCCCGATTCTAATACAGCCTCAACTCCATCTAACCAAGCACTCACCGCCAACAATGCCACATCATAACTGCGTGGCGAAACTGGTGTATCTCCATCCAAAGGGCCGCCACCACTAGAAGCGATTAAAGAGAGTTTTTTGATGTAGGCTGGGCTATGAGCCTTAACTAACAAAGACATCAACTGTGGCTGTTCTGGTGCTGGCGTCGGCGATCGCCATGCAATTTTATCTGCAAAAGTAGCTGCTTTGAGGGCGTTAGCGATCGCTGTCAACCGTTCTGGTTTTTCCGGATGGTATTTTCCAGTCTTGTGATCTAAAAATTCGTCGGAATAGATGACTGGCAACATAGGGCGAAAAAAAGTACTAACACTGAATGCCATTGTATCTTTATTAAGAAGAATTCAGAACTTAGGAGTCAGAATTCAGAATGAATTTGAGTCCGATTCTTTGATGAATATTGGTTGAAAACCAAGCCTAATCGGGAGCGAAACAAAGTTTAAACATTGTTAGTTTAAACATTGTTTTTTACTAAAATTCTATGTCTTGATGGTTATAGTGTTTACATATTCTGAATTCTATTCGCATCTTTGGTTATCTTCAACATCTGATTTCCACCCGGTTGGAGTTCATATTCCACTTGTTCAATATTTATGTTGTAACCTTTTTCAGTGTAACATTTAATTATTTTATCTAAATGTTGCGACGGTTTTAACATTAAAGTTATCAGCGGAAATATTCGTACTTCTTGAGCGATACGAAGCATTTCACCGACTGAATTTAAGTGAAAATAATAATCCAGATGGTCTGAATATAAAAACAATAAGTGTGAACAAAGGGCTATGTCAAATTCTTGATTACGATATGCCAAACTTGGCAATTGACCAAATATGTATCTGTTGGTCTTTTTGCCATTATCATAATCAGATATAAATTTTTGAATGACTTTCACTCGATTGTGTCGTAAGTCATCTGGAGATTTATGATAACTCCATACCCAATCTTTGGGTGTAGCCTTGACTTGGTTAATAATATTATCTACCACGTCATTAAATCTTTGCAATATTTCATCACCGGAAAATTGGTACAGTGGATCGACAGAAACCACACTTTTACCTTGACGTATCATTTCAGCATTAAAGCTTGCGGGACCATCACCAACCCCAATAATTTTTTTATTTAAATCCGCGTTTGTTAAATTGAAGATTTTTATATATTCATCCATCGATCTCCCAAAAGGGACTACTTTATCTAAAACCATTGCCATAGAGTTGACCTCCTAATTAGACTGATTATACAGTGGGTGAAATTGAAAATAGTAGAGAAAATTCTATTCAGGCGATCGCTCCTGGAGAGGTCTGTGAGTATTACGATATAGTAATTCTAGGCAAAATAAAGCGATCGCTCCTAGAGAGGTTTTATGTCTCTGACGCTTGAAGACTTGGAAAAAATGCAGCAAGAGTATCCCGACTATCGCATGGAACTAGTCAAGGGTAATATTATTGTCATGAGTCCATCAGGATACGAATCAGATGAAGTCGCAGCCGAAATGGTAGCCCAGTTACGTAACTGGGTTAAACCGCGCAAACTGGGAAGAACAGCAGCCTCTAGCGCTGGTTTCAGATTGCCAAATTCAGATTTGCGTGCGCCCGATGCCTCATTTGTTTTAGCCGAACGTTTGCGTCGCAGTCCCAAGTCTTTTGCTCAATTAGCTCCCGATTTGACTGTAGAGGTAAAGTCCCCCAGTGATAATTTAGAGGATCTCAGAGCCAAGATTCGAGAATTTCTGAGTTTGGGAACTAAGGTAGGAATTTTGCTCAATCCAGATGAGCGGATTGTTGAAGTTTACAACTTTGGACAAGAGGCAATAATACTTCGTGATGGCGATATTTTAACAGTTCCCGAACTGCTTCCAGGATGGGAAGTACCAATTGTAGATTTGTGGCCTCCAGAGTTTGACTAAAATAGTGTTGAAAAAGAAGGGAAAAGGGAACCGATGTTTAAATAATTCGTAATTCGTAATTCGTAATTCGTAATAACGCTCGAATACTCGCTAACGCTACGCTAACGTAATTTGTAATTTGTAATGGGCTAAGCCCCGGTTGTCTACAAGACGTGCAAGGGACGCTAACGTAATTCGTAATTTTTATTAGACATTCAGTCGAACTTTAGGCGATCGCTTTGAGTGCAGATGGTAACCTTTGGTTAGTCGCAGTCAGGATAAAACTATCAAGATTTGACAACAGCTGTAGTGATTTAGTCCCCGATCGACTGAGGGACGGTAGAATATACCTAATTTTCGTAGCTTCAAAGCCCAACTATGACGATGCATTCCACACTCCAACGTGCATTTACTAACCGCCGCGTTCTGAAAGTAATCGCCGGCTTAAATAATTTCGACGCAGCTAGCGTCGCCGCTACTGTCAAAGCTGCTGAATTTGGCGGCGCTACTTTTGTCGATATCGCCGCCGATCGCGCTTTAGTAGAGTTAGCTAAGAGTTTGACAAATTTGCCAGTTTGTGTTTCAGCAGTAGAACCAGAGAAATTTGTGCAAGCTGTGGCAGCTGGTGCTGATTTAATTGAAATCGGGAATTTTGATTCCTTCTATGCTCAAGGACGCCGTTTCGAGGCTGCGGAAGTCCTAGACTTGACTAAACAAACCCGCGCTCTCTTCCCGGAAATCACCTTATCTGTCACCGTTCCCCACATCCTGGAACTAGATCGACAGGTACAACTAGCAGAGGAACTGGTGAAAGCGGGAGCGGACATTATCCAAACCGAAGGCGGCACTAGCAGTAGCCCAGTTCACCCTGGAACTTTAGGATTAATTGAAAAAGCCGCCCCCACCTTGGCAGCAGCTTTTGAAATTTCTCGTGCAGTAACAGTACCAGTATTGTGTGCTTCAGGCATTTCTAGCGTTACCGCACCATTAGCGATCGCTGCTGGTGCTGCTGGTGTTGGTGTTGGTTCCGCCATCAACCAACTCAATAGCGAAGTCGCAATGATTGCCGCTGTGCGTGGTTTGGTGGAAGCGTTGGCAACTGCAAATGCAGTCATGAAATAAGTTATGAGTTAGGAGTGATGAGTGATGAGTAATGAGTGATGACTTGAAGAAACTTATTCATTCAAAACTCTGGCGTTGCTGAATAGGGTATGAAAATTAATGTTTTAAAAATCTAAAATTTAGATTCTTTGCGCCTTTGCGCCTTTGCGTGAAACAAAATTCATACTGCAATCAGCAACGCCAAAACTCTTAACTCCTAACTCTTAACTTCTAACTCCTAACTCATAACTTCTTTGAGCGCATAAATCACCTGATCTTGCTGTTTTTGTGTCAGTTCTGGGAACATAGGTAGGGATATGACTTCGTGACAGGCTTGTTCTGCTAATGGGAAGTCACCAATTTGATAGCCCAGGCTTTGATAAACTGGCTGCAAGTGTAAAGGGTAGGGGTAATAAACCATTGAACTGACGCCTTGCTCTTGCAATTGAGTACGCACCCAATCTCGATATTTGGCGCTGGCACCATTTCGTTGTTCGCCTGATATGCGAATAGTGTATTGGTTCCATACCCCAATACCCTCAGGTAATTCTTGGGGCGGCACAATTCCGGGAATTTGACTCAGGAACTGATAGTAATAATTGGCAATTTCTCGGCGTCGTTCATTCCAAATATCTAAATAACGCAGCTTAATTTGCAAAATAGCCGCTTGTAGAGCATCCAAGCGGCTATTTACACCTATTTCCTCGTGCAAATATCGAATTTTACTTCCATGATCCCGTAGGATTCGTAGTTTTGTGGCGATCGCTGGATCGTTAGTTGTGATTGCTCCGCCGTCGCCGCAACCACCAAGGTTTTTGGTAGGGTAGAAACTAAAGCAACCAATATGTCCAATGCTTCCGACTTTTTCATCAGCCCAAATTGCGCCTGTAGATTGAGCGCAATCTTCAATGACTGATAAATTGTGAGCAAGAGCGATCGCCATCAATGATGTCATATCCACTGGTTGCCCAAATAGGTGAACCGGGATAATCGCTTTGGTTTTGGGTGTAATTGCCGCTGCTATTTGCTCTACATCTAAGTTAAACGTGGTAGCATCAATATCGACGAAAACAGGCTTGGCACCCACGGCGCTAATCACTTCAGCAGTAGCGATAAAAGTGAAAGGCGTTGTAATCACTTCATCGCCTGCACCAATTCCCAAGACTCGTAGAGCTAAATAGAGCGCATCAGTACCGGAATTACAAGCTATACATTGATTAACACCATGATAGGTGGCAAACTGTTGCTCAAAGCCTTCGACTAAGGGGCCACCGATATAACGGCCAGAAGCTAGAACTTCTAAGACGGCTGCACTTACTTCTGCTTCGATGCTGGTGTATTGTTGCTTGATATCAAAAGCAGGGACGGGATTTACGCTTTGGATCATGAGTTCTTATTTTATCGGAAGATACACAGGATGCACTTCGAGGTCAATTTTTGCTGATTGAATTGTTACTCAAAGAGGTGTTAAAAGACTATCGCCCAAATTTCGCATCTATTAGGGTTTTTGCTTAAATTGTGGTGTAGTCAACTACCGCACGTTTAATTTACAGATAATAGTGTTACCTAAGTTTTTGCCATGTTAAGGTTGTACCATTTTGAATTTTGAATTGATGAAGGTGATATATATCAACCAAGAGCTAACACATTGAATCAAAGTTCCTCTTGTGCGTGCTGCTTGGAAAAAAAAATACCAGGAGATAGAAAACCCGTGCAGGATCTGATCGAGATGGATTTCGTGGATTTAGCTATTGCTTTAGGATTAATGGCGATCGCCATTGGTGTATCTAGCTGGGAAAAATTAGGACTAGAGTTGAACTTAGCCCTAGCTACTGGAAGAACCATCTTACAACTACTTGTATTGGGATACATTTTAGATTTCATCTTTGCTTTGGGCAATGCTTGGGCAGTTTTGGCGATATTAGCAATCATGCTGACAATTACGGCGATTGTCGCACGAAATCGCATCAGCCAAAAAATTCCTTATGTATTGCCTTTGGTGTGGGGTGCAATTTTCATCAGTACTGCCCTGACAGTGCTTTATACCAACTTCTTGATTCTTCAACCAGACAGATGGTACCAAGCGCAGTATGTGATTCCCTTAGCAGGGATAGTTATAGGTAATGCCATGAACGCAGCGGCGATCGCTGGGGAACGTCTTGTCAGCACCATTAATTCCAGCCATATAGAAATAGAAACCCACTTGAGCTTAGGCGCAACTCCAGAGCAAGCAGTTAGTCAGTACCGCAAAGACGCCATCAGAGTCGCTTTGATTCCGACTCTCAATCAAATGATACTTATAGGTATGGTGGCAATACCAGGAATTACCACCGGACAGTTACTAGCTGGTGTCAAACCCTTGGATGCTGTATCCTACGAAATTTTAATTACGTTTATGGTTGCTTTTGCTAACTTAATGACAACAGTTTTGCTGACTAAGGGATTGTGTCGTCAGTTTTTTAATTCCGCCGCCCAGTTAGTTAGGTGAAGTAGTTAATCTACATTCAAGACGATTTTATGAATTGCCCTATCTGTCGCAAACATTTTTTGAATTGGTATTACCCAAAAACACAGAAGCAAAACCGGGAATATATGGGAGTCAAGAAATTAATTAATCAGTACGATCGCTGAATAAACTTAGTTGCATTTATAGCTATAATGTCTCTGTAATTAAGACAGAACTTAGATATTAAAATATGACTAATTTACTTAGGTTGTTGACAATTTCATCTTTGGTACTGTGTACGGGTTTGCCATCTTTTGCCACCAATAAATCCTTAGCCTCTGAGAAACACTTCCAAGGTGATGTGGAGCCAAAAAACTGCCCTCTCCAAAAAAGGAAAAAAGGTAGTTTTATATATAATCTTTGCCAAGTTAAGGGTAAGCCAATATCTTTATATATCCAAAGTGTTGAAGCATCTGATGGCAGTGAAAATGGCGCTCTGGATGTTGCTGTACTAACATACAAAAATGGACAATTAATTCACGTCAGTGCTGAAGATTTTCACAGATATGGTTTCCGCAATCAAAAATTAGTTGCAGCTTGGCATCTAGATAATACCATTAAAAATGTATCATCATCTCAATATCGCGCCATAGAAAAACACTTTTTAGCAGAGTCTCGGAAGAGTTTAGAACTATTTGGGATTAACCAAAAATAGCAGTAAAATCTAATTAATTCGTAAGTTGTAATTTACATCGATACATTGAAGAAGAATACAGAATTCAGAATTCAGCAATCTTGACGCGACTCGAAAATACTCTGCTGAGCTGCGCTATCGCGGACTCGCTTTCCGCTTTGCTTACAGTCGGGGATTCAGACCTGCGACTGATTTAAGACTCACCAAATCTACAATTTGGTGAGTCTTAAACCCAGTTATTCAGACACTCCTGCGTCGGTTTTGCGCTTTTTACTTTTGGCTTGGGGTACTAGTTGTGGACTGAAGCTCTTTTAATTGGTTCAAAGTCCTTTGATATTCTTCAGTTTTGTTATTTGCTTGATATAATTTTGCTGCTTTTTGAAAGTCAGAAATAGCAGCTTGCTTTTGACCTAAACGACGTTGAGCAAGACCTCGATTATAGTAGGATACTGCCGACTCAGGATCGAGTTTAATTGCTTGATTAAAATCTGCGATCGCACTTTTAGTATCCCCTAAAGCCAGATAGGAAAGGCCTCTATCATTGTAGAGAAAGAAAATAAAAAGTCCATTTGGATCGATTTTGAGGGATGCGGTATATTTTGCGATCGCACCCTTATGATCGCCTAATGCAGCATGTGCATTGCCGCTATTGGAATATACAGACATATCCTTTGGTTGTGGTCGGAGTTTGATAGCTCGATCGTAATCAGCAATTGCACCTGCATAGTCTTTTTGGATAATATGGCGAATTGTTGCACGACGTAAATAAGCATCTGCATAATCAGGCTTGAGTTTAATCGCTTGAGTGTAATCAGCGATCGCATCTTTCGCATTTTCCCTCTCATCTCCACGCTTCAACCACTGTTCAGCCGTCAGCTGAGCTTGAGAAACTATTACCCCAGATATATTCTGTGAGGTAGTATTTGCGATCGCTTTTTGATTTACACCCATGTTTAGTAACACCAATATGGCGGAAATTCCTAACCAGCTTGGTACGATGAATGTATATGTTTTTTTGTATCATAATTTCTCAAAAAATTTGATATTTGAGATGGTATATGAAATGAGTATTTTTAGCATTGCGTGGCTAACTCAAGGAATCCTGTATCCTGTGCATGGCAAACCTTACGTAATTTATCGATTGTCAATCGTAATTACTGAATCTTGATACAATCGAGACCATTACGTTGCATTTCGTGAATACTAAAAATTTTTTAAGAACTATTTTTACAGATTCAAATTATAGCCAAAAACTTTCAGCATATTTCGGGTAGACTTCATAGCCCAATCAGTATATTCCTTACGTTGTTGAGCGCTAAATTGAGTCGTGATTCTATTGTATTTTGGGTCGATAACACCCACTTCCACCTCTGCAATTAATTTTCCATTTTCAAACATCCAGGCTTGCCCACTACCAGTATCTCTAAACGCAAATAGCTTGCCACCATAGAAGTAAGCCGTTGGTCCATTGTCGCCCTCTGGTCCTTCGATGCTAACTCTGGTGTGAATATCTTCCATTAAGCACAGTTCATATTTCAGATTCTCAAATCTACGCTTTTGTGGACGCACACAGTTTTCATCTACAAAACTGGTATGTCGATCAAATTTCTCTTTATAAGTCAGCTTAGCTTTTGCTGGTACTTGGGCTTGGATAGATTGTATTTCTGGGTAATTAAATATGCAAAAAATCCCTATCAATGCTACTAGCAAATTCGAGTATTTGAGCATAGTTATGTGAAAGTAATAATTTCATTTTTCAAGCATAAAATACTTTTTACTTGCATTCTTCCGTGGAATTACGTCATTTTGAGAAGATTTGAACGGTACCTATTGTTAGGGTTAGCACGTCTCAAACCCTATTTAAAAGTGGACTTACGTGATGAGCAATCAAGTTGTAAGCAAAGTGAAGTTTTTATCGAACAGCAATATTGGCGTCAGTCGTCAGAATTCAGCAATGAATTCTGTGCGAGTGGCGGTAAGCGTTGCGTTAGCGACGCAGGAGCGTCTGAATAACCGGCGTTTTTGCACCCCCACCAAATCGTAGATTTGGTGGTCAACAAGAAAGTCGCGGGTCTGAATCCCCGACTGATAGCGTCGGCGGCAAGCGAGTCCACGATAGCGCCGGCGGCAAGCGAGTATTCGAGCGTCGCGTCAAGATTGCTGAATTCTGAATTCTGCATTCTTCTTCAATTTTGATTGTCCAGATTGAAAATTATTTTGTCTAAACTTCAATTCGGTAGGGGGTATAAAAAGTGCAGTGCGTTCGCCTATGGCGGGCACTTGCGCTATCTGAGTAACGGTAGCAACATGAAAAAATGATACCTGCACACAAACAATAATTGCTTTTTTTACACAGATACGGTATCTATTTTTCACTAACCTTTTGATTGCTGTGGGAGTAACGGGAATTATTTGGGGAACTTTCTTCAGTAATTTGGGATAAGCATACCCTACCCACTATCGATGCAATTTTACGTCAGTCTACGTTTAATTTCCTCTGCCAAATTTTCTAGTAAAACTTCTACTTGTTCGCCTGTTTTCAAATCTTTGAGGGAAGATTTTCGTGCTGCTGCTTCCTCAGAACCAATGATCGCACAAAATTGAATTCCTTGTTTATCTGCTAACTGAAATTGTTTCCCCAAAGGACGTTTATCAAAGTTAGTGATAACATTAATTCCTGCTTGACGCAGTTGTTGGGAAACTTTTAAATAAATCGGCATTAAATCATCTTGCATATTTACTACCATGACTTGGGCTGGTGTTCCAGCTAAAGTATTCAGAATACCTGCTTTGAGCAATCTACTAATTAAGCGAGTCAAGCCAATAGAAATGCCAACACCAGGCATTTTTTCGCCCAAAAATACTCCGACTAATTCTTCATATCTGCCGCCAGAACAAATACTGCCTAAGGCTTCATGTCCTAATAATGTTGTTTCGTAAACTGTGCCGGTATAGTAATCAAGTCCACGGGCAATGGATAAGTCAATACAAAAACGATTTTCGGCAACTCCCAGATTACGCACACCTGCAATTACTGTTTCTAATTCGCTAACTCCCAAGCCTAATTGCTCGGTTTCTGGGAGATTGTTGGCGAGGTGTTTGAGTTTATCTAATACTTCATCAACTGAACCATCTATTTTAATAAATTCAATGATCTTTTCAGCTTGCTCTGGTAAAATACCCTGTTTTTCTAAGTCTTGTTTTACTTTATTTTCGCCAATTTTTTCTAGGGTATCTACAATACTGATACACGATTTAATTTGGGTTTCGGCAATTCCCAGTGATTTAAAGAAACCTGTAAGCACTTTGCGGTTATTGATGCGAATGAGAAAATCACCAATATTTATGGCTTCAAATATTTCAGTGATAATTGCAGGCATTTGAGCATCATAAAGCAAACTCAATTCCCGACGGGCAACTACATCAATATCGCATTGGCGAAACTGACGAAAACGCCCATCTTTTGCCCGTTCTCCGCGAAAAACTACATCCATTTGGTAGCGGGCAAAGGGAAAGGTTAATTCATTGAGGTGACGAGCAATATAAGCTGCTAATGGCACTGTTTGGTCAAACTTTAAAGCCCTTGCTTCTGAACCAGTTTCGCCGGATTTATCTTTCTCGGCTTGGCGATTTGGTGGCAAGATGGGGTCAATTCCATAAATGATATTGTCACCTTGGTTTCCTTTGGCTTGCAGCACTTCTAAACGTTCTACTGCTGGGGTTTCAATGGGCGTAAATCCATAGCTTTCATAAACTCTACGGATGATGTCTAATAAATATGATTCTAAGCGCTTTTCGCTAGGGAGAAATTCTGGGAAACCGCTAGGAGTAGAAAAGTTTATTTTGTCACCTTTTGCCATATACAATTTTAGATTTTAGATTTTAGATTTTGGATTGGTAATCATTGGATCTCTTGCATAAATATTGTTTGTCTCACGCAGAGGCGCAGAGAAGAAAATGCGAAGAAGGACTTTTACAAGAGGTCTATTGTAAAACTAAAAGTAGGGTGTGTTATGGCGGTTCTCATTCAGATGCGCTACAACATTATATCCCCAGGTGTAGGGGCACTGCCGTGCCCCTACAGATGTATCTCTGTAGGTCGGGAAACGCTATAGTTTCCGGCATAACACACCCTACGAAACTTCTAAATTCTGAGTTCTGAGTTCTCAATTCTTCTTTATTTTAGCCGTTGTTCTTGAATGAGGGTGCGTTGAAATATTTGACCGTTCTTAAACCAATGCCAAGTACGGGCACGATTGTTATTGTCTGGACTAATGTAAATCATTTCGTATAAGCTCATTTCTGGGTTTGTTTTATAAGCAAACCACAAAATCACAATAGAGTCGTCGGCTTCCCAAGCTTTGCCGTCAATGCGATCGGTGTCAAACCAAAGTTTATTATCTTTATATATTCCGGGAAATTCGTATTCTTCTTTTTTACCATCAGCCCATTTGTAGCGGTTGATTTGGTAGTAGGGATGAGCGCCGTTTTCTGGAAATTGACAAGTTAAGTGAGATTCGTAGCTGTCAAGGATTTTTCCGGCTGTATCAACTAATGTATAAGTGCCTACCCAATCTCCTTCATGACGGGCAAGCACTGGCATTCCTTCTTTAATATTAGACATTTTTATTGACCTTTTATTGTTCTAACATTTGGAAAAATCGGGTAAAGTAATCAGGAAATGTTTTTGCTGTACAACCTGGGTCTTTAATTACAATCCCTGGAACTTTTAAGCCTGTGACAGCAAATGCCATTGCCATGCGATGATCGTGATAAGTCTCAATGGCTCCTGGAGTAATTGGGCTAGGTTCAATCTTCAATCTATCAGCAAATTCTTCAACTTGGACTCCCAAGCGACGCAATTCGGTAACTACGGCGTGAATGCGGTCGGTTTCTTTGTAGCGAATATGTTCGACATTCCGGATAGTAACAGGTGAGGAGGCAAAGGGAGCGATCGCTCCTAAGGTTTGCACTAAATCTGAGATATCATTCATGTCAATATCGATACCCTGCAATTGCTCTGGGCCTGTGACTTCGGTGTAATCATCACCCTCACGAATTTGGCAACCCATTTGTTCTAAGACATTCAGCCAAAGAATATCGCCCTGATAAGATTGTTTGGTCAAATATTTAACTCGTACTCGTCCACCAGTGACAGCGGCGGCGGCAAAAAAGTAAGAAGCATTTGAGGCATCAGGTTCTATTGTGTAATGCCGAGGCTGATAACGCTGACCTGCTTTAATCTGAAATTGATTTTCGCCAATTTGATTGATATCGACGCCAAAATCTGCCATCAGCCGACAGGTCATTTGGATGTAGGACTGAGAAACCAGTATCCCCTCAACCTCAAAAGTTGTATCCTGTTGAGCATAAGGCGCAACCATCAGTAATGCTGAAAGTTGCTGACTTGTTTGGTTAGCTTTCAAACGAAAATGTCCCCCGGAAAACTGCCCACCATAGATGGTGTAGGGCGTAAACCCAGGATTTCCCTCAAAATTAACAGTTACTCCACTTGCTTGCAGCACGTTTAGCAAGTCGCCCATCGGTCTTTCTCGCATCCGGGGAACGCCATCTAGGCGGTATTCGCCCTTACCCAGTGCCACTAGCGCCGAAATAAACCGTACTGTAGTACCCGATAACCCTACAAATAAATCTGCCTGTTTAGCTGGAATTTCCCCACCCCTTCCTGTAATCTGAATTTGAGCCAGACTAGGATTTAGAGTAATGGGAATACCCAAATTCTCTAAACATTTAGCAAAATAATCACTGTCTTCACTAAATAAGGCATTTTCTAAAATCGAGTCGCCTTGCGCCAAGGCCGCGACAAGTAATGCCCGATTAGTAATACTTTTAGAACCAGGAATCTCTACCGTGGCGTCTACTGGGCGATTCAGAGCAGGGATTTCAATGGTATCCACTTTTAACCTCTGTGCAGGTGGTCAGCTACAACTTAATTATGTTCGCATATTATGAGTTGGGAGTGGGGAAGGTTATCAAAGACGGCTTTAATTATCGCTGGCATAAATTTTTTAGAAGGGACTTCCAACGAAAAAAATATTCCTTAGTAGGGGCGCACAGCTGTGCGCCCCTACTAATGTGCAAATAATTTGGGATAATTTATTTTCTGGAAGTCCCGAAGATAAACTGGCAAAACCAGTACCACGGGCTGCCATGACATTGCTGTGGCTGCCAAAAATTGAGAGGGCTGGCGCAGCTAGCGATCGCACCACAATAGGAAAAACTTTGAATCTCCTAAATTTATTTATGGGGATTTACTTTTTACTTCATTTCTTCCGTTAAAAGACTTGTTGCTCTATCTAACGTGTAACTTAATTCACGTGTAGTTCCTAACCAGTTAATAGCAGATAGACAAAAGACAACAAGGGAAATCATCACTGAAAAGACTCCAGCTTTCCAATTGCTTACCCAGCCTTTGGTGATCCAGCACGTAAAACTTACTCCGAACAATGGAGTAATAAGCAATGAATTTCTGAATAATCTATTTAAATTTTGTATGTACTCAATTCTCTTGACTAAATTGTCTGAGCCGTTTTGATATATCAAGATTAATTTCTGATCTTCTTTCCTATCGACACAATGATTTTCAAAGAAAAATTTTATAAAAACACTCCAAGTATCTGGAGATAGAAAACGATACAAACATGCTCCCAAAATATAAGACAAAGGGAGAATAATGAATACTATTAGGGGAATAGATTTGTCAAGATTATTACTCTGAACCCAGGCAGATATATCATAGATGTTGAAGAATGAAAGAACAGTAAAAAAAATTGAAAGGAGCGCGATTAAGCCAGTTACTAAAAATTCAGAAAGCAGTAAGGTTGTACCCATATCTTTAAATTCAAAAACTTCAGGCTTGATGGATACAATAATATTTATATGGTTTTGTCATTTCTGTTCTGACAATTAAATTACTTTATGATTAATCTCAATAAGTTCTTTACAATGCTTGATTTTGCAATTCCTGCAATGTCATCATGCAATTTCACAGACAAGTGCGTAGGCGTAGCCCGTCGTAGACATCGCTTGTAGCGACTGTTTTAAAAGTTAAGCGATCGCTACCAATGTCAAGGTTTAGAAACGGAGTTACTCAAAAGGTTGCTGCAAGTAGGGCGTGATGAACATTTAACGCTAATTAGTGCCGAAATTCTGACTCAAATAATTGCGTTAGCGTAGCGGGGCGTAGCCCATTGCGAATTGGTATAACCTCTTTATCCACACCAATATCTTTTGCAAGTCCCGCCGCCTGCGATCGCCAGTTGACTGTTTTATTGTCCACGCTCTGGCTTGCAATCTGCAAAACCCAACGCCTCTGTGTCGAGAAAACTTGCGATTGCCATCTCAATAACTGCTTCGATTGGATATTCAATTTCAGTAGCACGAGCAATTAGAGCAGCGCGAATTCGTTCAGGTAAGCATCCTAAAATAACTTCGGCATCATTGGGGGAAAGTTGCTCTTGGAGTTTGGCTTGCATCGCTTTACTATCTTTCGGTTGGAATTTGGACGTTGTAAGGAGGTTCGGTGGCTCTTGTTTAGATATCCTCTTTAACGTGAGTTCGACAAACCTCACCCTCCCAACCTCCCTCTCCTAAAAGGCGAGGGAGGAGCAAGAAAAATCAAGGTTTTGCTCCCCTCTCCTCGTAGGAGAGGGGTTGGGGGTGAGGTCAAAACAGTACTCATCGAACTCACGTTGTTTTAGCAATTTCTAGCAGTTGCTTGGATTTATCCTCGGCATTATAGGATTGATTAACTTTATCGACGAACTTCTGCTGTATATGTAAAGGAGGACAAGCTATCAAGGGATCTTTGCGCTGGTAGTAAGAAATTTGATCGCCATTCGTCCAAATTGCGATCGGCGCACCCGTGGCATTACAGTAAGAGCGAAGCCGATCTTTCCCATCTTTTAGCTTTGGCTTTTTTAGCTCTACAATCATGTAGACTGTGTTCGGACAATCTTTGTCCATCACCACAATGTCTGCCCGTTTCACCTCCCGCCCAAAGTTCACCCCATACTCAACTTGAATGCGACTGAGAGGATAGTGCAGGCGTTGATTTAAAACCTGTAAATAAGGCTTAGTCCGTTATAGAGTGTAACGCTATTGTAGAAACCGACTTATAGATTTTTTCTAATACTTTGAATAAAGACATGGGAAGTGTCAAATTAAAGCATTGATGCGATCGCATCTTCTCAAGAGTGCGATGGCAAAGCAATGAGCATCATTCACCGTAGTATAGCTACGAAGCTCACTGGAGGCAGATAACTCTATCCACTGCATTTAATTTGTTATGTCGCGCTCATTCATTCACTGGCGCTACTTCGCGTGATGCTAGGAAACCAAGGACAATTGCTACCAAGATCAATGCTGGAATATCGCCGAACAGGTGTCCACGTTCCGCAGGGTCAATGACTGCGTGTACCGCCATGATCAGCCCGTGGACAAAACTCGACCAGACGGTGAACCAAATTAAACTCAGATGGGCTTCTGGTTTTCGAGAAGCCCATAGTAAAAAGACACCGAGCGTCGCATAAACACCCACGATCATCTGTTCGTATTCATATTGACCTGGTTGCCATGACCAGCCCGATGACCAGACTTTCATCAACGGATAGACCAGGAGAAAAGCAATTCCAACAACAACAAGGGCAATTCGCAAGTACCGATGCTGCTCATCCATTACTCCAACCTCACACTATTTTTTCAGGGTAGTTTCTACTAATGGAATGCCTATTTGTAATACTATTCTCATTAGTGACACTTCAACTTAGGAGTGTTAGGAATCTTGATGTTTCTCTTGATTTAAAGTCGATCCAACACTGAATCATCTGCAAAGCAATGGGCATCACTCACACTGAATGATGCCACTAGTATCATGCCGTCTGTTTAGCAGCTGCTGCGGTGGATTTTAACCGGGTAATAGTGGCTTTACGAATGCGATCGCTTTTGCGTACTCCCCCTGTCATCTCGTATTCGCGGCTGTCTTTGCCATATTTCAACGCCACACCACTAACCAAGCGTTCTGAGATTTCGCGGATGGTCTTTTCAAGGGTTTGCATTTTTGCCTTTGCCGAGTCAAGGGCGGTTAGCATCATATTATACTGGTCGATCTCGTTGTGGAGTTGCTCAGCTAACTCGGTTAAATGGTTTAAACTGATGGAATCACCAAAGTCTAGGCTGGAATTAATTGATTTAAATCCGATTATTTTCTGTTCGGTTTTTTCTAGCAGAGGAGAAGTTTTTTGTTTGCGTGGCATTAATGCACACCTTTTACTAAACTTATCTTTCTAGGATGTCTCAAGAAGAGAATGTAGTGGTTCAGTAAAACTTGCAAAAAAAAGTGTTTTTTTAAATAAGATTGCATTGCTAGCTCAGTAATTATACAACGCTATATAACAAATTGTTAAGAACAGACTTGTGTTGTGAACGAATCGACTTGTGTTGTGAACGAATCGACTTGTGTTGTGAACGAATCGACTTGTGTTGTGAACGAATCGACTTGTGTTGTGAACGAATCGACTTGCGTTGTAAACGAATCGACTTGTGTTGTAAACGAATCGACTTGTGTTGTGAACGAATCGACTTGTGTTGTGAACGAATCGACTTGTGTTGTGAACGAATCGACTTGTGTTCTGAACCAAGCCTAAACCCTTGTAATATCTGGCTTTCTTACAGTGATTTTCAGGTAAATGAACCACACTATTTTTATCTCACGCAAAGACAAGGCAGCGCGGTCTTGGGGGTTTCCCCCATGAGCGACTGCCGCGCAAAGACGCAAAGGAAGAAAAGAAGAAACAAGACTGTGGTCTAAATACATGAAAACTGCTGTAATTTTGAATTTTGAATTTTGAATTTTGAATTGGTATCACTCCCCATTCCCAAACCACCAAGGATCATTACTCGCGTTGGTTTTAATCAAAAAAGCTTTTTTCCGCAGAAACCGCTTTATTGCTGCTGCACCCATGCGCGAACCTCCCAGTCCGGAGAATTTGAAGGCGTTTTTCTCTCCTTCGTGCATGATGGCGGTGAGTGCAGCATCGTTGATACTGATAGCACCTGCATCTATATGTTGGGCAACTTCTAAGGCTTCTGCTTCTGACTCGGCAAATACCGCAGCACTCAGTCCATATATGGAGTCGTTTGCTAAAGATACTGCTTCCTCAACTTTGGTAAAAGCCATGATTGGCATAATGGGGCCGAAAGTTTCTTCGGTCATCACTTTCATCGAATGATTGACTTGAGTAAGCACTGTGGGACGACACCACCAACCGCCTCCTAAGTCTTCAACTACACCGCCACAGTGAATGATTGCTCCTTTTTCCACTGCATCTAAAAGATGATCGCTAATAATTGCTGCTTGTCTTTCGGCAATGATAGGGCCAATTTCTCCACTTTCAACTGTGGGATAAGCTAGCTTCAGCCGATGGGCTTTAGCTAATAATAAATGGTAGAATTTTTCAAATATGGATTCGGCAACGTAAATTCGCTCAATTGATAAGCATGACTGTCCGGCGTTGACGACGGAACCCCACAATATGGCTGAGGTTGCTAATTCTAAGTCGGCTGATTCTAAAACGATCGCGGGATCTTTTCCCCCTAATTCCAAACAAGCTGGAATAAATTGTTTGGCAGCTGCTTGGGCGACTTTTTGTCCTGTTGCCACACTACCTGTAAAGCAAACTAGATCTACATTTTCAATTAAAGCAGCTCCAGTTTCTCCTGCTCCTTCAACAAAAGTTAAGACATCACGCAATTTAGGTACGGCATTGAGTGCTGTAATCAGCGGTGCTAGGAAGCGGGGAGCGATTTCGCTGGGTTTGACAATGACAGCACAACCCGCCAACAATGCGGGAATGCTATCAATGGTAGATAGTAATAGCGGGAAATTCCACGGGCTAATGATACCAACTAAGGGATAAGGTACTGATGTTTGTTGCAAGGCAATGAAGGGAATTGCTGTGTTTTTTGCAGATTCTTGCAGCAATTCCGGTGCTAATTTACACCAACGGTCAATGCTAGAAAAGAAAGAGTCGATTTCTAATACTGAAGTTGATAATCTGCCTGTATCATTTACCAAAGCTTCCGTTAAGCGATCGCGTGCAGATAGTATCGCTTCCTTCCACTGTTGTAAAGCTTCAATTCTTCCCTCTATGCCCAATTGTTGCCAATGAACCTGCGCCCGACGCGTGCGTTTACATTGCTGTACTAGCAGCCTGGGAGGCGGCGGGATAATTACGTAATCATATTTGCCAGTTCGGGGGTTGCGGACTTCTATTGGTTTTGTCATGAGTTAGAAGTTAGGAGTTAGGAGTTAGGAGTTAGGAGTTGGGAGTTAGGAGTTAGGAGTTGGGAGTTAGGAGTTATTTTGTTTTTATTCCCATACCCCATGCCCCATGCCCAATGCCCAATGCCCCATGCCCCATCCCCCATGCCTAATTCAAATTATCCCCAGCTTCGCTAACCGTTCGATAGTGGCTTGCTGTGTTTGGAGGAAGTGTTTGCGGTCTACTTCTGTTTCCAGCATAGTATTAGCGGGGTAAAAGTGTGACTGGCGATAACTTTCGGCGTAGAGTTCAAATCGTTGGCGGGCGAGTAAATTATTTAACCCTGGTCGGCGGCGATCGCGCCGTAATGCTGCTAAATCTATCTCGGCAAATGCTGCCATACTTTCACCTGCACCTGTCTCTGCTAGGACGATTCCGCGATGGTCGATGATTTTGGAACCACCATCAGCGGAAGCAATGGGGATAGCAATATTAGCGATACCTGCGGTATTGGCTGATACGACATAGGCGAGATTTTCTACGGCGCGAGAAATTTTGGCGGCGTCTTTGGGTGTGAGGTTTTTGTTATACACTTCTGAGGTGGAATGCAGAAAAATCTCTGCTCCTCGCATGGCTAGACACCGCGCAACTTCTGGATACAAAATTTCTTCTGATGCTAAAGCTGCTAAATTACCAATCTCAGTTTTAGCAACGGGGAATACTCCCTCTAAACCATAGCAGTCAAGATATTTATCCCAAACATCATGGGGAGTGGGAGCAAATAAAGAATTTAGTCGCCGATAACGTAAGATAATTGAGCCAGAAGGGTCAAGTATAAAGCAAGTTTGAAAGTATAATCCGGGAAAATTGGGGTCAACTTCGTAGGCGTTACCAGCCAAAAAGATTTTATGCTTTTGGGCAATTTTTCCCAGTGCTTCATATTCAGCACCAGCCATTTCTACACAAACTTTTTCTGCCCATCCTCCGAGAGTATCTCCCATCGGAAAACCAGTGAGAAAATATTCTGGCAGGACAATTAAACGACAATCAAAGCCAATGAAAGCAATACTAGCTGCAATTTGTGACGCTAGGCGATTGATAGAGTTTAGCATCAGCGATTGCGCGGCGTGGCCATCGCTTGCTTGGTTGACTGCATGGCAGGTAACTTGCAGTGCTAAGGCACGGTATGATTCTGGGTTGGGCATGGGGTAGAAGAATTTTAGATTTTGGATTTTGGATTTTGGATTAAAGAAAAATTTAAAATCTAAAATCTAAAATCCAAAATTGTTTGACTAATGACTAATTTTGCGATCGCCACCCCAGAGCGATCGTACTAGTTTATCTGTTAATGGGGTGCCAAAAAGTTGGGCGGCAAATTTGTTACCAGGGTCGCGCTCAGCAGCGGTTCGACGTAGCAATAAGTCACGATTTGCTAAATTTGTCCGTGAATCTTCTGATACAGGTTCGGCTGTGTCTATCCACGTTAGCCAGCGTTCTAGGGTTTCGCGTGCAACTGTGCGAGTGATTTCGAGGGTATCAGAAGTAGGTGCGCCGGTGTAGCAGAAATTAACAGGGGATTGAAACAGGCGAACATAGACGCTTTTGCTGGTAAATGCCTTTAGCCGCGTATCTTCTTGCAACTGCAAAAATGCTTGGTTAACTGGTTCATAATAGCGATCGAGATATGCCAAATCCGTTAAAAGCTCAGTTCGAGGAATGTAATCTACATAAAATAAAATATCTGCATTTGGAAGTGTGCCAAACTCAAACGCCAAATGGGGAACTTGGATATGCGACGCTAACCAAGTGGTGAGGCGCATGGTGCTAAACTTGGATTTTTCGGGGTTTCCTAACCATGAATGCACTAACCAATCAATTTCTGTTCCTGAAAATGCACTCAGGGAACCGTTGATATTGCCATCAAGACTGCTGTATTGCTGTAAATCTTCTACTGAAGGATCTGGATTTAACTCAAAACGAGCCTCTAATTTTTGGCGGAGTTCTTTTGTAATTTCCCACAACTGCTCAAATACAGCTTTATTGTCTAGATTGGTTGGTTGCTGAGTCATGATTGGAGTTTGTTGGTTTTGTATATAAATTGACACTTGCCTAGATTTATTGTCAGAACCCACACGGTAGGGGCGCACAGCTGTGCGCCCCTACAAGCGATGTGTTGCAAAAATTTTTGACCGTTGTGTGACATGTAATTATTGCAGAGCAATTGGGCAAGTTGATAGTTAGGATACCATCACAAATTGCATGAAATATAATCCTGAAAAACATCATCGGCGCTCAATTCGATTGCAGGGATATGATTATTCTCAAGTTGGAGCCTATTTTGTTACTATTTGCACCCATCAAAGAGAATGTTTATTTGGAGCGATCGCAGATGGCACGATGGAATTAAACCAATTTGGACAGATTATAGCGGATGAATGGATACGAACATTGGACATCCGTCCTGATTTTGAATTCGATGAATGGGTTGTAATGCCCAATCACCTGCACGGTATTGTGGTTATTAAACAATCTACAAAACCAGCTCTAGGGGCGCACGATGTAGGGGCGCACAGCTGTGCGCCCCTACCAATGGGTATGTTACACCGCAGACCGCGATCGCTATCATCATTTGTTGCTGGATTTAAATCGGCTACAACTAAACGTATTAATCTTGCCCGTAATACCCCTGGAATCAAAATTTGGCAGCGTAATTATTACGACCATGTTATTCGTAATGAATCATCACTGGAAAAAATTCGTGAGTATGTACAAATGAATCCAACAGTTTGGATGAAAGACCAACTGCATCCAGAAAATCGTTCCAAATGGTAATTTTGATCGGGTACGAGCGGGTAGGGGCGAGTAGGGGCGCACAGCTGTGCGCCCCTACTGTATTCTGAAAGAAGGATTATCTATATACTTTATGTCTGCTGGCCAAAAACTACGGCAATTACTAGCGCGTCCAGAAATTATTGTAATTCCTGGTGTTTATGATTGTTTGGGAGCCAAGTTAGCCGAACAACAAGGTTTTGAAGTCGTGGCTACCAGTGGCTTTGGAATTGCGGCTTCTGTTTTGGGTTTACCAGATTACGGCTTTGTCACGGCTACGGAAATGCTTTATAGTGTGGGGCGGATTGCTCAATCAATTAATATTCCGCTGATTGCTGATTTGGACACAGGTTATGGTAATGCCTTAAATGTGATTCGCACTATTAAAGATGCTGTACAGTTGGGTGTTGCTGGAGTGCTGTTGGAAGATCAAGAATGGCCGAAGAAGTGCGGACATTTTGAAGGGAAGCGAGTTATTCCCCAAGCCGAACATGTGGGCAAAATCCGCGCCGCAGTGGAAGCGCGTGGCGATAGTGGTTTAGTAATTATTGCACGGACTGATGCGCGTGCGCCTTTGGGTTTAGCAGAAGCGATCGCCCGTGGACGAGCTTACATTGCGGCGGGAGCAGATATACTATTTGTGGAAGCTCCCCAATCTGTTGAAGAGTTAAAGGCGATCGCTACTGCTTTCCCAGATGTGCCATTAGTAGCTAATATTGTTGAAGGTGGTAGAACTCCGGAAATTTCCACAGATGAATTACAAAAGTTAGGCTTTAAAATTGCATTTTTCCCCCTCACTGCTTTACTCGCTGTCACACAAGTAATGAATACTTGTTTTCAGCATCTTAAGGAACAAGGAACCACAGCTAATTTATCCAACTTAGTTAGCTTTAAAGATTTTCAAGAACTCGTCGGCGTTCCTAAATATTTGCAAATGGAAGAAGATTTTAAATAAGAATTCAGAACTCAAAATTCAGAATTCAGAATCAAGAGTTATTGGGCGCGGAGTCTAGCAACTAAAGGAGATTTCCCTGCTTTTTTTCGCATTCGTTCTGCATACTCGAAGCGTCGTTCCATATCAGCATCAATTTCTTGTTTACGATCCCAGTAATAAGCTAGCGCAGAATAAATTTGGCTCATGCTAATGTGAGGGTCTTTGTAGGGGCGCACAGCTGTGCGCCCCTACCCTATGGTATTACCTGAAAATTCTAGGACTTACGCAAACTCTACGAACTCTTGGCGTTCTTGGCGTCTTGGCGGTTTGATAAATTAAGCTTTTTAGCTATTTTTGCGTAAGTCCTGAATTCCTGTAATTATGGACGATTTCCCTTTACCTGAGAATTACTAATAGAAAATCCCCGACGCGTAGGCTTAATACTAGCTAACTCCACTTGAAAAGTTACCTTATCTCTCATTTCGCCACTTCTCGCTTCCAAAGTCCAATTACCTGCATGCAAATTCCAAAATAAAGAATTAGCTGAATTTGTATCTAACTTTTCACCATTTAACCACCACTCCACGGTTGCAGATTTATTTCCTGCTAATTTGAATTCCAATTTTTGCTTTCCTTCTTCACCTGGATACAACAAAAATAAATCACCATGATGGGGAGATAATATTCTCAAATCATCAGAAATTAAATGCGATCGCTGTTGTTTTGCCAACCACTCATCATACTCTGGCGGCAAATCAAATTTATTTGCAGTTTCGTAATTATTCTTATCTTCGGGATAGAAATATTCCTGCACCACTGAGGTACAATCTGGTGTTGGTTTTAAACCAGAAATCGCACAAACAGGTAATTGTATTAAACCTGCTGGAGATGGAAAAGCTGCTGGTTCCTGATGTTCGTGCAGATGTAACATAATTCGGTTCCATAAGGGTGCTGCGCCTGTAACACCTGAAACCTGACGCATCGGTTCGCCGTTGAAATTACCTACCCAAGTAGCGACGGTGTAATCTGTGGTGAAGCCAACTGTCCAAGTATCACGAAAATTAGAAGAAGTGCCAGTTTTAACAGCAGCGGCAAAGGGTAAATTTAACACCGAGTCTACACCAAAAGCTGTTGCACGAGCATGGTTGTCACTGAGGATATTAGTAATTAACTGCCAAATTCTCTGATTTGGTATTGTAGAGACGCGATTCATCGCGTCTGGGGAATTGGAAAATGTGGTTACTAAAGGAATAGCGTCTCCTTGTCGTGCTATGGTTAAGTATGCTCTGGCTAATTCCCACAGACTGACTTCGCCACTACCCAAAGTCAAACCTAAACCATAATGTTCTGGAGTTTGATTGAGGTGTTCAAACCCCAATTGATGCAGACGTTCTAAAAAAGTTTCCACGCCTACTTTTTCTAACACGCGTACTGCCGGTACGTTGAGAGAATTTGCTAAAGCGATTCGTACCCGCACCGGACCAAGAAAACTTTCGGTATAATCTGTTGGGCTATAAAGTTTCGCCCCCGGAATAGCGTAATGGGCGGGTACATCTGCCAAAATGGTGTTTGGGCGAATGAGATTTTTTTCTAAAGCGAGTTCATAGACAAAAGGCTTGAGGGTAGAACCTGGTTGACGTAGCGCCTGTACTCCATCATTGCGTCCGAGTTTGGCTTCATTAAAATAATCAGGTGAACCCACATAAGCCAAAACTTCGCCGTTGTGGTTGTCAATTACCAACGCAGCCGCATCGTGGACGTTGTTAGGGGCGAGAGAAGCAATTACTTGCTGTACCTGTGCTTCGACAAATTGCTGCAAAGGACGATTTATGCTTGTGCGAATAATAGATTGATCCCCCCTAACCCCCCTTAAAAAGGGGGGAATTAAGCCGTCCTTTGGGGGAACTAAGCCCCCCTTTTCAAGGGGGGTTGGGGGGATCTGATTTGCTAACCAAAATAAAAAGTGTGGTGCGGCGATAATTCCCGGTGGGCGAGATTGAAAGACAACTTTTTCGGTGGATGTTCGGGCTGCGATCGCTTCACTCACATATCCTTCCTGTACCATACGATTAAGCACATATTTTTGTCGCTGCTTTAACCGTTCCCAATGCTCGTAAGGATTAAAATAAGTGGGATTATTAGGAATAGCAGCCAACAAACTCGCTTGGGCAAGATTCAAATCACTGGCTGGGATGGAAAAATAAGTCCGCGCTGCTGCTTCTACACCATATATATTCCCTCCCATTGGCAGCCGATTAATATATGCAGAGAGAATTTCATCTTTATTCATCCCCGCGACTAACCGCCAAGCTAGCCAAATCTCTTGCATTTTACCTGAGAAGTTGCGCGGCACAGGATCTAACATCCGCGCCAACTGCATAGTAATTGTAGAAGCACCGGAAACAACTCGTTTGGCGTGGATAGCTTCTTTGATGGCGCGGATAACTGCTTTCATATCCAAGGCGCCATGTTGATAAAAGCTAGCATCTTCAGCCGCTAGAATAGCCTGAATAAACTGCGGCGAAACTTGATTTAGGGGTATGACTGATGTATGCTCTTGGTCACGAGTCAGCAAAGTACCCAATGGTAAATTATTGCGATCGCTAAATTGCATTGCTAGTTGATTTTGGGCGATATCTGCGGCACGAATTGGCGCAAAATAAGGTAATAAGCGCACCAGCAGACAGATTAGCAGCACAGCCAGGATAACCTTAGTGTGCTTGATTTGAAGTAGCGATCGTAAAATTCGTTTCATCAGTGCCCAAGAAAACTTACCTTAATTCTGACGCACCGATTACATCTACATCAGCAAATATGTCAAACCCTTAATAATTAATTCACAATAACTTAGGATATCTAAATTAATGTTTGCGTAAATTCAATACTTCTTAATAGTTAAGAATTGTAGTTATTTGTTGGAACAATCACACTGAATTAGTTATCTATATAAATAAACACAATTACATTCAAACTTTGGGCACAAATCATCAGCGAGCGCGTCCTTTCTTAGTCTTGGTATTGCCTACTTAATTAATAATTTATTAATTTTTAATTTTGAATTACTAAAAATATGCTTATCAGATTTTTATTCCGTTTCCACCATACAATTCTTCATCTCTTCCTTAGCGTCCTTGGCGTCCTTGGCGGTTCGTTAAAAAAAATTACTCATTCTCCCAGCCAGAAGAGAGTAATACAATTTCTTCTTCTCTTTACATTTATGCTAGTAATGGCAGGGTGTAATTTCTTTGGTATCAACTCAACCAAAGAACAACTCCCAACAGTTTCCCAACTCACCCCGCCAAAACTACCAGACTGGATTGAACAAATAAGCCCCATTGGAGATGCCAAACCCCTCAACCAAATCCGCATCCGTTTTAAAGAAGCCTTAATCCCAGTTGAGAGTCTTGACAGTCCAGAACAACAAAAATTATTACAAAAATTTGCCATTTGGCCGCCTTTACCCGGAGAATTTCGCTTTTTGACACCGCGCATGGTGGGATTTCAAGCCCAGAAAGCACTGCCAAAAGCCACACGATTACAAGTTACCCTCAAAGCAGGTTTAGCTGATTTAAAAAATCATCAACTAGACAAAGATTTAGCTTGGACATTCAATACCGAATCTATCAACTTAACTAATTTACCCGGCGTTAACCCCATTGAAAAAGCTGATGCCGAACCCATCGATTTACAACAGAAATTACAATTCACTTCCAATGTAGAATTAGATTTAAATTCAGTACAAGAACATTTACAGTTAATTCCTGAAGGTAAAAATCAAGGTGTTCGCTTCAAAGTCGAATTAAACAAAGAAGAAAAGCCATCAGAAGACGAAGAACCTGTAGAAAAATTCGACCCTTACGCACGGAATTGGATATATAACCTCACCCCACAACAGAATCTCGAAAAAGCAACCCGTTATCGCTTAGTATTTTCTCCCGGAATACGTCCTGCTGATGGCAATCTTCCAACAGAAAAAGAGTTTGCGAGTAAGTTAGCAACTTATTCACCTTTAGCATTTCGGCAAATTAACTTTTACGGACAGCCAGATGCAAGTGGAACCTATGGAAGATTTCTTAAAGGTAGTCCCCAGTTAGAATTTAATAACGTCTTAGTAGCAGATTCCGCCAAAGAAAACATTACCATTAATCCCGCACCAAAAGATATTGCGAGAATTCTGCAAGTAAACGATGAAGATAAAATTGTCGGTATCAATCCTTATGCCCTAGAACCAGCCAAAACTTATACAATTACTATTGGTGGCAATCTCAAAGATAAATTTGGGCAGACTTTAGGTAAACCCGTCACAATTCAATATGATACTGGAGATTTAGCTGGGGATATCTGGGTACCATCAGATTTAAATATTTTCCCTACAGGTAAAGATTTACAGCTAAATATTACTACGGGAAATCTGCCAGAATCTAAATATAAAGCTGCTTATCAAGTAGTTAAACCGACAGATTTAGTTTATTTTAACTATAGTAATGATTTCTTACCAAAACCTACCGAATGGCAAAGCTTCAAGGTATCAGGTAAAAAAAATCAATCAATTGATATTGCTGTTCCTCTCCGAGAAAAAATAAATGCTGCTACGGGAATGTTAGCTTATGGAGTCCAAGCCCGCACAAATAAATATCAGGAGAATGGCAAGGAATTATGGCGGGAACCAACGACTTATGGCATGGTTGAATTGACAAATTTGGGCGTATTTACTCAGTGGTTTCCAGAGTCAGGCTTAATTCGCGTCAATCATCTTACTGATGGTTCGCCAGTCAAGGCGGCTAGTATTGAAATTTATCAATCAAAATTACAAGCAAAATCTCGTCCTGAACCTGTACCTTGTACAACAGGTAAAACTGATGAAAATGGCATTTTTAGAGTTAACCGCGAACAATTACAGCAATGTAATTCGGAAAATCAAAGTTCAGTTAAATCACCCCAAGTATTAGTAATTGCCCGTGAAAATCAAGATTGGGCATTTGCGAGAGTTGAAGAATATAGCGGCGTTTATGGCTACGGAATTGATGCAGGTTGGCAAGATAATAAGCCAGAATCACGCGGGGTAATTTTCTCGGATAGACAGTTATATCAACCAGGTGAAAAAGCTTGGTTAACCGGTTTTGCTGATTATTTACAAAATGGTGCAATTCAGCAAGATAAAAATGCTGTTTACCAGTTAACTCTCCTAAATCCTGATGGACAAAAAACCAACTTAGGCACGCAAACTACAAATGAATTTGGTACATTTTCTCTAGAATTGCCCATCCAAAAAACTCAGCGCTTAGGTTACTATACAATCCAAGCAAAAGGTAAAAATGGGCAAGAAATTTCTGGGGAATTTCGGGTAGCTGAGTTTAAACCACCCAATTTTAAAGTTGAACTGAATTTAGATAAAGAATTTGCTCTCATTGATGAGAAAGTTGATATTAAAGCAACTAGTAATTATTTATTTGGCGCACCCGTGGAAGGCGGAGAAGCAAAATACTTTGTCACTCGCCAACAGGCTAATTTCATTCCCAAAGGTTGGGAACAATTTAGTTTTGGTAGGCAATGGTTTTGGCCGGAAGAATCTCCGACTGTATCTAGTGATGTATTGCAAACTAATGCTCAACTAGATGCTAATGGTAAAAGTAGCCAAACGGTAACCGTGGCTAAGGATTTACCATATCCTATGACTTATCAGGTAGATGTGCAAGTTGCAGATGTTTCTAATCTTTCTGTAGCAAATTCTCAAACTTTTACAGCCTTACCAAGTAATCGCCTGATTGGGTTAAAAAGCAATTTTATCACTGATGCTGGTCAGGCTTTGCCTATTGATGTGATTGTTACTGACCCTACAGGAAAACCGATCGCAGATCGACGTGTACTGGTAGAATTACAAAAGATAAAATACAGCAGTGTCACACAATTAGTTGAAGGTAGTCGGACGCCAAAAAATCAAGTCGAATATCAAACAGTGGGACAGCTAGAAATTATATCTGGTAATGATATACAATCGGTAAGTTTGATACCTCCTGAATCTGGTTCATATCGGATTAGAGCTAATTTTAGCGATGATAAAAGCGAATTAAGTGCTACAGATTTACAAATTTGGGCAACTGGAGAAAATCCAGTATTTTGGGGTTCGAGAGACAAAGATGTTTTAGAAGTTAAGCTAGATAAAAAAGAGTATAGGCCTGGTGAAACTGCTACTGCACTAATTCAATCTCCCTATCCAGATGCAGAATTATACTTTGCTGTCATCAAAGACAAACCTCTTTTTCAGCAAATTACCAAAGTTCAGGGAGGCGCACCACAAATTCCATTCCAGATTACGCCAGAAATGTTACCGAATGCAGCCGTGCAAGCTGTATTAGTCAGGCAAGGTAAACCGATTAACCAAGTAGAAGCGGGAAGTTTAGATAACTTGGTGAAGATTGGTTTTACACCTTTTAAAGTTAACTTGGCAGATAAATATTTAAACCTGCAAGTTAAGCCATTGCAAGCATCATTAGAACCTGGTGCCCAGGAAACAGTACAACTAGAATTGAAGGACAATCAAGGAAACCCCACCAAGGGACAGTTTACAGTCATGGTGGTGAATGAAGCGGTGTTACAACTTTCTGGTTATCGTCCACCGAATTTGGTAGATACAGTTTATGCAGAACAGCCGATTTCTACCCGCTTTAGCGATAATCGCCCAGATGTCATCTTACAACCACAAGATGTGGCCAAACCAAAAGGTTGGGGTTATGGCGGTGGTTTCTCAAGTAGTGCAGCAAATACTCGCACCCGCACCGACTTTCAAGCCTTAGCTTACTACAACGGTTCTGTTCTCACCGATGCCAATGGTAATGCACAGATAACCTTTAAATTGCCGGATGACTTAACGACATGGCGGGTGATGGCTGTGGCGACTGATGGAAATCTGCGTTTTGGTAATGGCGATGCGACCTTTATCAGCACCAAACCACTGCTAACTAATGCCATTTTGCCACAATTTGCCCGTCCAGGCGATCGCATTCTCGCCGGTTTATCCGTCACCAACAACACCGGGAACGCCGGAAATCTCTCAATTAATGGCGAAGTTGGCGGTACAGTGAAGTTTGCCGAGAAAAACCCCACAACTACTGCTTTACAAACCAAAGCTGAATCTGCAACTCACGCTTATCGCTTTCCAATGGTGGCGGATAGTGTCGGCGTTGGGAAAGTTCGCTTTACAACTCAGCTAAATAATACAGCCGCAGATGCTTTTGAAGTTCCTTTGGAAGTTAAACCAATTGAAATTACCGAACAAGTTGTAGAAACTGGTGTAACTGCAAAAGAAGTAAAAATTCCCCTCAATGTTGATAAAAATACCTTCCCTGACGCGGGAGGTTTAGATATTCAATTGGCGAGTACTTTGATTCCCGAAATTAAAGCACCAGCAAAGCAGGTTTTAGAAGATAATGATTTACCTTTTGCAGAACCAGCGGCGAGTCAGTTAATAATTGCTGCTAATCTACAAACTATTGCCCAAAAATACGGTCAAACATTTGCAGAATTTAATCCCAGCCAACAAGCAAATCAAGCAATTGCACAATTAGAAAAACTTCAAATCGCCGATGGTGGTTTTGCAGCTTTCCCCGGACAAGAAAAATCTGATCCTTGGGTTTCTTCCTATGCGGCTGAATCTTTGGTAAAAGCAAGTCGCGCATTCCCCAATTTAGTTGATTCTGGAATGTTGTCTCGCCTGAAAACTTATTTACAAAAAGTTCTGGCGAACCCCGGAGAATATGATTTTTGCAAACAACTACTATGTAAAAGACAACTGCAACTGAATGCTTTAACCGGGTTAGCAGAACTGGGTGAAAAAGGCAATACTTTTCTGGGAGATATTTACGAACAGCGCAATAATTTTGATTTAGTCACTCAAATTAAACTAGCGCGATATTTATCTCAATTCCCAGAATGGCAAGACGAATCTCAACAATTAGTAAACAAGCTGCAACAAAATATATATGAAACTGGTCGCACAGCAGTTGTCAGTTTACCATCTAGTTGGGGATGGATGAGTTCATCTACGGCGACACAGGCGGAAGCTTTACGTTTATTTATTGCCAAACAAAGTAAACCCGAAGTCATAGATAAGTTATTCCAAAGTCTTCTCGCACTGCGGCGGAATGGCACATGGCAAACTAACTATAATAATGCCCAAGCATTAACAGCTTTGGTAGATTATAGCCAACTGCAACCCACGCCACCTAACTTTGTTGCCACAGTACAATTAGCTGGGAAAAAGTTAGGAGAAAATCGCTTTGAAGGTTACAAAAATCCTAGCTTACAGCTAAATACACCGATGAATCAATTACCTCGTGGGCGTAATGATTTAACACTACAAAAATCAGGTAATGGCAATTTACATTATCTGGTTGCTTATAATTATCGCTTGCAAGGAAATCAACCAGGGAGATTTAATGGGTTACGCATAACACGAGAAATTAGTCAAGTAAATGAAGAGAAAATTTTACAAAAAACAGGGCTTTATGCTTTAGATAAACCCTTGACTTTAGCCCCTGGACAAGTGTTTGATATTGGTTTAGAAATTATCTGCGATCGCCCCGTAGACCATATAGTAATTAAAGACCCACTACCAGCAGGTTTTGAGGCAGTAGACGCGAGTTTTCAAACTGCCACCGCTGCATTACAAGCAAAAGCCGATAGCTGGGAACTTGGGTTTAGGGATGTGTACCGCGATCGTATTATCGCCTACGCCGACCACCTCGAGCCAGGAGTTTACAGCTTGCATTACTTAGTCCGTTCTGTCACTCCTGGGACATTTTCTTGGCCTGGTGCCCAAGTTCATCTGCAATATGCACCAGAAGAATTCGGTCGCACTGCTGAGTCTACATTAATATTGGAGGAAAATAAACAATAATTAGACATCTGGTGAAAATGAATCTAGAGACGTAGCACTGCTACGTCTCTACGAGGGTTATGGGTAACGCATATTTAATTTCTGGAGATGTCTATTGTCTGCTGCAATCAAGTACAATCAAAATAATCACGATAAAGGAACCTCAGACTTTTGACTAAAATGGTTAAATTTTAGTCAAAAGTTAAACAATGCCGTTACTGATCGCCAGCAAATACTTGTTCAAAGTTCCAGCCGTTACCGATTTTTACTCCTTGAATAGGCCAATTAGGTGAGCAGTCGTCAATACCCGTATGTTTATAGAACAGCATATCCCCATTTGACTTGATTGCGTAGACAGCACCATTATCACCAGCGAATACCTGTTTAAAATTCCAGCCGTTACCAACTTTTACTGCTTGAATAGGCCAAGTAGGTGAGCCATCGTCAATACCCGTATGCTTATAGCAAAGCATATCCCCATTTGACCTGATTGCATAGACAACACCATTATCACCAGCGAATACCTGTTTAAAGTTCCAGCCGTTACCGATTTTTACTCCTTGAATAGGCCAATCAGGTGAGCAGTCGTCAATACCCGTATGTTTATAGAACAGCATATCCCCATTTGACTTGATTGCGTAGACGGCACCATTATCACCAGCGAATACCTGTTTAAAGTTCCAGCCGTTACTGACTTTTACTGCTTGAATAGGCCAAGTAGGTGAGCCATCGTCAATACCCGTATGCTTATAGCAAAGCATATCCCCATTTGACCTGATTGCATAGACAACACCATTATCACCAGCGAATACCTGTTTAAAGTTCCAGCCGTTACCGATTTTTACTCCTTGAATAGGCCAATCAGGTGAGCAGTCGTCAATACCCGTATGTTTATAGAACAGCATATCCCCATTTGACTTGATTGCGTAGACGGCACCATTATCACCAGCGAATACCTGTTTAAAGTTCCAGCCGTTACTGACTTTTACTGCTTGAATAGGCCAAGTAGGTGAGCCATCGTCAATACCCGTATGCTTATAGCAAAGCATATCCCCATTTGACCTGATTGCATAGACAACACCATTATCACCAGCGAATACCTGTTTAAAGTTCCAGCCGTTACCGACTTTTACTGCTTGAATAGGCCAAGTAGGTGAGCCATCGTCACTACCTGTATGCTTATAAAAAAGCATATCTCCATCTGATTTTATTGCGTAGATTGGGATTGCTAGTGCAGGAAACGACCACAAACCTAAAATCGCAGTGATGGCTAATGATTTTAAAATTTTCATCGTCTTTTATGCTCTGTTTTGACTCTTTATTTGTTATAGGACTTACGCAACTGGCATATTTTTTTTAGTTCGTAGTGAGGACTTTAGTCCTGAAAATCAGGGCTGAAGCCCTGACTACAAACTAAAAATTTTAATTTTTTGTGACACTTGCGTAAGTCCTGTGTTACTTAGCAGTCTGAAATTGCTAGCTCATGATGAGCTTTTAATGATGTAGTGCGTGTTTTCTAATTATCGAGGAGGAGGTGGCGGTGGAAATAGTGGTATATCGATATTGTTAGGAAATGGGTAGCTTACTGATTGCTCACCAACTATTCCATCAATAGAATCAGCACGAATTTTAAAAGTGCTTTCTCCATAAGGTCTAATCTTGGGCAAGTAATGGAATGGTAGACTATAAGTACAACCTTCACCGAGATGATTTCCTGTAGCTGCAACTGGTTGACCTACAGATCGCTGTGTAGGAACATTAAATTGACCCGGTTTAGGTTCAGTGGGAATAAACTCTGTCAGACTTATATTAATTCGCTCGCAAAAAATATTCCTAATTGTGGGATTTCCTTTGACTATATTTCCTTGAATTGTGACAGTGTTTTGAACTCTTTGAATTCTTGGATATTTTTGAGCTAACTGTATAGTGTGCGTTGGTTGAGCATTCGCTATGGCTGTAAAGTTAGCTAATATGCTACATGTCAAAGTTGCAATCAAGGTTGGCGAAATACATAATTTCATTAATGACATGGAATATCTCCAATATTTTGTAGCAGTGAGTGTTTATTGATAGTGTGAATTGGGTCTTTCAATTCTGTGTCAATGGCTTTATGTTGGTTTATATGATTGATTTTTTGGTTTTATGCAATCCATCCTGATTTTTCACATAAAACCTGGTAAGTAACCTATTGTTCAATTATCGAGGAACGTTGGGTTTCCTTACGTCAACCCAACCTTGTATCTTAGTTAAAACTTACGCAAAAGATAATGAAAGTAGCGGTAATTCATCAATTACCGCTACGCAAGAATGAGGCTTTCGGCGACATTTTGCGTAAGTCCTGTTAGTATTCCGCTACCGATAGAGAGGACTAGTGATACTAAACGTTGCATCCTTTCTGAACAGATCGCTACCATCTGAGGGATCTACCCACAACTCAAAATTCTTATGTCGTATGTAGTGCCCAGGAAAGTTGAGGGATTCAAATGACCAACTAGAAGTATTGTCACCAAACAGCCGAGTCTTAATGCAAAACGTAGCATCTTCTCTAAAAAGCCGCTGATTGATTCTCCTTGCCAACTTCAGCCGGAAATTTTCGTGTCTCAAGAAGTGACCTGGAAAGTTTACAGACTCAAATGAAGAGCATTTGCTATTCGCCAATCCTGAAACAAGTCTGTAGGTTGCGTCTTTCCTTCCTAGTTCATCATTGATTGGCTCTAAGTAGCCTAAGAAATTTCTGTGGCGAATATAGCGATCGCCAAAATTATAGGACTTAAAGGACACGACTTCACCGTTGCTTTGGGAATAAACTGACGAAGATGATGTTAGCAATATCCCGCAAATTGACAAGCCTAAACTTGAAACACTCAAGATTTTTTCAGCCAGTTAAATTTCATATTTGCTCCTATTTTCTATTTACGTAATAGCAAAAAATAAATTATTCCAAATTGGCGGTTAGTAGGGTGGAATGGCACTTACTTAAAGTTAGTTGTTGCCTAGATCCCCGACTTCTTTAAGAAGTCGGGGATCTAAATCCACCTGATTAATGATTAGACTAAATATGCTTGTATTACTCATTCAGTTGGCTCGAATAATTTTCCACATGACATTCGGTTGATCAACGCACTCCCATAGGGTGATTCTACCGCCATTGTCCATAATGCCTCCGTGTTGGTGCAAGCATGAGCCGATCGCAGACTGAATCTTTACATACGATCCACCAACAGGAACTTCACGCCACTTTTGAGAAGATGATCCTGTACAAGTCGATTGGATGATATCAGTACCATTTGCTGACAATCCATTTTTCACGGTTAGGCAGAGGTCGCTATGTTTAAAACGGAGAACAAAATAACCATTGTCTGCCCATCCTCGAGTTAATTGAACGTTTGGTTGATTGATGCACTCCCATTGTGTAACAAGTCCTCCGATGTTTCTAATTCCTCCATGCTGGTGTACACACTTGCCGCTATGCTTCGCTTGTATGTAATAGCGTTGCTCCGTAAGGCTTGCAGAGGTCATTGGTGCTAGTGTTGCACCTAATGTCCCAATCACAAACAAACTCACTATGGCACGTTTCATAATGTGAATACCCCTGCCGATCGCTAACTAAGATTATGTTCTTTCATTTAATCACTGTCTATGCCTATTTAAAGATGATTTTTTTGCTTTTATCCATGCTTGTTATAACCAAAGGTCAGATAATCCTGAATATAAATCAATACAGTTCAGTTAAGGCTAAAACCCTTTATCAAAGTCAATTTTTTTTAACTAACTGCTAAGGACGGATTCGCGCAGCGTCTCGTCAGAGAAGGACGCGAAGGAAGATGCTTAACTGAACTGTATTGGAATATAAACGCCTTACTTTTTGTTTGTTAGGAGTAGCTACTCCCTCGAATTTAATTGCTGATAAAAATCGCACCCCTTTTAATATTGGTCGGGCAATCACATTAACTGAATTTCAATTAGATGAAGTGGAATCTTTAATTACTGGAGTTTAGAGGGAATAGTTGCTAGACCAAAAGTGATATTAGAAGAGGCGCAAAAGTTTGAGACTTGGGTTGTGTACTTCACCAACTTTAAATATGCTGTAACTAAGGCGACTGGTTTAACGCCCATTTCAACCACTGCCCAAAGGAACTTGCAACATTCAACCGATGAACTCCAGGCGCACGGGCGGCGGCGAGTCCATCAACAGCGACTAATGCGGCGTATTGCAAGCCCAAGAAACTATCGACTGCGGCATAAGGACCACCAAGGGTAATCGCCCCCGCAGCATACATTTGTCCTCTGTCGCTACGCATTTCTACTAATTCAAAATTGTTCGCTACAGTTAATCGCCCCAGATTATTCAGTGGCAAGTTGTAATGTTTAACAAAATCTTCTAGCAGGGGACTAGCATTTACTTTGGCATCCAGTCCAGTGGCATCAACAATAAAGTCAGCTATCAACTTCATTTCGCCAAAACTTTGTTCTCGGATATGGGTAATAGTCCGGTTTTGGGTGTCTCTTTCCACATCCTGTACTTCACCGAAGGTAATTTGATACCAGCCTTCGCTGATTCCTTGGGCGGTAATCCGCTGCCAATCGTGGCGATCGGCAGTGGTGGTGCCACCCCAGTCTGTTAGTAAACGTTTGCGTTCATCGGGGCTGGCTTTTTCTAACATTGTGCGGAGTTCGCCGCCCCAACAAGCTTTCGGCCAGTTAAAGGGTTGAAATTCGTAATGATTTTTGACTAGGCGCTGGGCATATTGAAATTTGTTGCCTTGGGGTTTAGGCGATCGCATTAAATGCAAAACTGAAATATTCCGATTGCGCTTTCTAGCTTCAAAAATCCGCTGCAAAATCCGCGAAGCCACAATTCCCCGTCCGCGAATCAATACTGTACCACCGCGATCCTCTAATTGCTGATAAACATGATCGTGTACTTCGTAAGCATTCACAACAGTTTTAAAGTCTTGATATTTTTCTCTATAAGCTTGCAAATCTGGGAGAAACTGAATTGCTGGATATCCAGTAGCTAAATGTAAATAACGAGTAACTAAAAAAGCATAATTTCCAGGGGCGCGAGAATAGGCTACGCAATACCTACCATCATCGGTTTTGCGAATTGCCCTGACTCGTCCATAGCGATAAATTTGGTTCCAGCCAATGCGCTTAGCCTCTCTGTCTATGGAATTAAAGACATTACCGGAACGGGGTGTATAAGTTTCGGCAAATGTTGGTTCAGCAAACACCTGCCACAAATATTTAAATGCTGAGTTAATTTTTCCCTTAGCCAAGTCAGCCCAAGCTTCGCGCAAGGCATAACTAGGCCAGCCCCAAATATTATCAGGACAAGAATCGGAATTAGACCGCAGTCTTTCATATAAGGGAATCTGGGAATTCATACACAGGCGCTTATAACGGGCATAAGGTTCGCCTTCTAATCCCACAGCGACAATTTTTTCAGCACGCACACCACTAAGTCGCAGCAAATCAACCCAAACAAAGCTACCCAGCCCCGCCCCGATCGCCAGATAATCAGTTTCATCCACTGGCAGCCCAGTAGCATAAAGGGCTAGTACGGGGACTTTTTGTGCTTGAAAAGCTGGTGGCGGAAAATTAGTGCCTGCGGTAATCCCAGGCTGGGCTACAGGCAAACTGGGGTCTGGGATATTGGTATTTGGATTAAAGCGAATTGTCGAAGGGGGGCTGGTATCTGGTACGGTAGCGCTAGCAGCAAACTTGATTGTAATTACATAAGGGCCAATCTGCAAAGTGTCGCCATTAGCCACAACACTGCGCTTTTGTTGTTTACCGTTGACATAGATACCGTTAACACTGCCTTGGTCAATCACCACCAGATGATTTTGTTCCCACTCAATTAGGGCATGGTAGCGAGAAACTTCATTACTATTTAGCAGCATCCTCGAAACCCGCTGTCCTCCAAGTTCAGCAGGTAACCGCCCGAATTCCCGACCAAAGGCGATCGGTATATTCAACATTGGTTCTCGCCGTTCTCCGGTTGTTGGATCTTCCCAACTTAATTGGATTTGTAGGTGATTAGTCATTGGTCATTTGTCATTGGTCATTTGTCATTGGGCATTGGGCATTAGGAAGGGGGAAAGGGAAAGGGGTAAGGGGGAAAGGTTAAATTTATCCCTTTACCCTTTACCCTTTAACCTTTTCCCCTACCTCCTCATCCCCCTCATCCCCCTCATCTCCCCACTCCCTAACTCCCAGGTGCTACTAACACACTGACTGCCGCAGCCAAAGATGTCCCACACCACGGACAACCAATTTGCAGATTCTCTGGTGGGGAAACTTTGTAACATTTGGGACATTTTAAACCATAAACTCCTGGCGGTGGTGCTGGATGGTGGTGATGGTGATGTCCGATATTTGCTGGTGAATGGGGGTTAACCACTGGCGGTTGCGGTGGCATCAAAATTGTTGCGGGAATGTTGCCTGTGGAAATGCTAGTAACTTTGAGTTGTATTTGTCCCAAAGAGATGCTAATGCCCTCAGCTAAAGGCATTTCACCTTGGACTAGTTGTCGTCCATCGACAAGGGGGGGATTTTGCGATCGCAAGTTCCTCAGATAAAAGCGCTGTTGCTGGGGATGAAAAAATATTTCAATATGCAAACCAGATACTGTGGGATTACTCAAAACAATATCGCACCGGAGGGGATCGCGACCGATGCGGACAGTGCCAGGATTTTTACTTGGCTGTTGTTCGTAAATGTTCTGAGTTTTATCTACACCTGCATCGTGCCACTGTAAAGTTAGTGCGTTCATTGTTCTAACTTTTTAACTTGTATTTTAGCTACTTCAACTTCTCTCTGTGCGATTCCTAACACGATTGAGTAGGCGCAAGCAAGTATTTAGAAAAAACTTCAATAACCTTTATCTTGCCGACGCTAATTTATCAGCAATGCGTGTAGTTTCTGGCAGACGATATTTAGGTGTGCAGCGTAATACGTAGTCAATTGCTGTCGGTAAACTAATTCGATGACCACTGGAGACGTACAGGGGTTTGACTCCTGTGCGCGATCGCAAAACTGCTCCGATTATTTCACCTTGGTGGATGAGCGATCGCCAATTACCTCTAGTTTCTGGTAATTCTTCATGCTTACCTATCAACAATGACTTAGCTACACCAATTGTCGGTATATCCACAATTAACCCCAAATGGCTAGCTATACCAAATCTCCGGGGATGGGCAATTCCCTGGCCATCACACAGAATAATATCTGGTGTTGTTTTAATCTTTTCCAAAGCATCCAAGACTGCGGGAATTTCCCGAAATGAAAGAAAACCAGGAATATAAGGAAAGGTCGTAGGGCGGTGTGCTAGGCTCGTCTCAACTACTTGCAAATCAGGAAAACTCAGTACTGCCACAGCTGCACGGCTAATAGTGCCATCGGCTTCAAAACCCATATCCACTCCGGCGACATACTGCACGGGTTCTTCCAGTCGATCTGATGTAATGACCTGATTTCGCAACTCTTCTTGGATAGCGATCGCTTCTTCCAAGGTCGATGGCCAAGCATGACGTTGATAAATGTTCATATTTAAAATTTGAATGAAATTAATATTAATCGTGGTAATTTGCCTAGCACAGAAAACAATAGTTTTTGAGTCAGAATTCCTCGAAAATCAAGAGTTGTAGGGCTGCTTGATTTTCTCCCAATTAGAAAATTATGGTCTCGAAGTCTGATAAATTCAGAATTCTGAATTCAAAATTCTGACTCCTTTTTTATATTAGACATTTCAGCTTTGGCTTGTTGATACCTTGCATCATAATGTTACTTAAGTCTCTCAAGAGGGAATCCTGAGAATATAAGGTTATTTTCTTTTGATTTTCTCATTTACTGGTTATGACGCAGCCAAATATTCTGGAACTTGCAAAGCAGGGAGATGTAGAGGCGATCGCATCTCTGATGAACCGCCATCTACAACCCAAAGGGATCGCTGCAAAAGTTGCCTTCAAGGAAGCTTGCTTAGAAATAATACTAGAATCTGCTGAAATACCAAACCAGGAAACCTGGGTTGCATTTATCCGTAGAGGATTAACTAACTTAGGGGCTGCATCTGTTGAGAGAGTGAAGATTTACGGACAGCACATAGGTAAAAATTTTCCCGCTTGGAGTCAAGAATTTGAGCTAGGCTTCGCAGAAGCTGAAGAAAATGATCAAGAGTCTTCTAGTAATTCTCAGATGCTAACTGTTTCTATTAACTTAAATGGTGATAGTGTCCGCGAATTAAAAAACCAAGATTTTGAAAATATTGCCAATAAAATCATCAATGATATTTTATCATCCTGTAATGATATTTTTATTCAAAAAGTAAGCATTAGTAATGATAATTGTGTGATTTCAAAGGAACGTTAGTATTCAATTTTTCTGACGATCCAGATGCGGATAAAGAGTCTAATTACAAGAAAAATAATCAATATGTATTTTACACATATAGTTATAAAATTTGTGAATATGTTGGTTTTATCTGTAAATAGGGAATCCTAAAATAGACGATATTTTATCAGGTTTTCGCGTTTATTAGTTATGACACAGCCTAAGATTATGGAAACTACTAAGCAAAAACTACAAAAATTCCACTGGCCTTTATGGTTTCCTTATCCTAGTTCTTGGCTAAAAGCATTGATTTTGGCTTTATTGTTGAGAGTTATTATATTCGTAGTTGATAGTACAGGAAAGGTAGGCTACCGGATCGCATATTTTGTAAACAGCTTAGAATTATTTGTTATGTTTACAATACTGTTAATTCTCTCTCCAATTATAATAATTACTTTTAGCCATCACTGTCTACACTTGCTTATTAGTCGGTTTATATCAGAAATTCAAGCACCAGAAATAGGTAAAACGCAAGGATTTTTTCCAGGAATCATGAGCTGGTGGGAAGGATTATATGCTTGGCTTGTAATTGTGATTTCTACACTGATAGCAACTTTTTTTTGTACAATATTTTTGCCCGATTTTAATCTGAGCTATGCCCAACCACTTGAATATTACAGAGAGTTTCACAATAAAATAATAGTATTATTTGGCTTATTTTATATTTTTACTGGGGCACTTATTTATCAAATTGAATATTTAGTAAGACAGCGAATAATATCTGCATATTCTGGCAATAAAGCAACAGGCACAAATAAATCTAATACAGATTTAAAGACAGACACAGAACTTAATAGATTTGCCGTAGAGATGGATGTAAACAAAATAAAATCAAATGTGCAAGAAACTAAAACTACTAATAATCGACGAAAATTTCGTAATATAAATAAATATTGGCTGCTGTTTTTTTTGATATTCTTAATTTCTGTAGGAATATATATATCTTCAGAAGTACTATAAATATTTCCCATATCTTCTAAAAATCAAACAGAAATACCATCAAAAACCGTATTAGTTATACCCTCACCAGTAACTTCAGAATCGCCGACTGTATTACTTCAAACTGATACATTTCGAGAGGCAGTAAATAAGGCAATCAACGCAGCTAACCTGACTCAATCAGCAAAATCTCCAGATGAATGGAAGACAGTTGTCAGTGAATGGCAAGGAGCGATCGCACTTATGAAAAATGTGCCATCTTCTAGCCCAAATTATGCAATAGCCCAGCAAAAAATCGTAGAATATCAAAAAAATCTCACCTACGCGCAGAAAAATACTGTTAGCAATCAGTAAGGCGATCGCACTTCAAAATTAAGCTATAAAAAGCAGTATAATAGCGACGGTAAGCTACGCTAACGCTGACAAAATTACTTAGATTCTTCACCTAGATAAGATTGACGACTTTGGCGAACATGAAGAATTGCTACAACATCTTCTTCAACCACAAACAAAACTCGATATTTCCTTCGTTTTCCAACCCAGAGTTGCCGAATTTCACGTCCAATCACTGATGCTTCTGGTGCTATACTACAACGATTAGGAAATTCTTGAAGCGAAACGATAGTGTCTTGAAGTTCGTAATACCAGTTGTTGGCTACTTCAGCACTCAGATTGTCGCACATCCAACGATAAGATGTTTCGATTTCTTGAAAGGCAGTGGGTTGAATGAGAACCTGGTAACTCATGGGCGAGGTGGAATGCCAAGTTTGCGTTGTAGGGTTACCAAGGCTTCCTCGGCAGGAATTCCTTCACCCTGCTCAAACTCATCTAGTCCTTTACGAATACCTACTACCGTTTCTAGGTAATCAATGCGTTCTAGGAGTTCTCTGTATGTGGCTGGGGGCTGTTTTGGGGCTGTTTTGAGTGATTTCAAAAATGCAAGTAGATCCTCTAGCAGTTCGTTTGGAGTATTATCAATTTCTTGTAATAGCAATTCTTTGATCGTCATTACAGTTAATAGATGAGATTTATGTTTCTAGTATAGCGATCGCTCCTCAAAGCTAAACTAGAAAAAATAGTGCCGCAGCTACGCCCGTGGTAGACATTGCTCTTTCAGTATGAAAACCAAAACATTAACTGCCATTATTCACAAAGAAGAGGATATGTATGTTGCTGAATGTCCTGAAGTCGGCACAGTTGACCAAGGTGAAACAATAGAAGAAGCTCTTGCTAATCTTAAAGAAGCTACAAGGCTATACTTAGAAGAATGTCCTTCATTCGACACTGATACTAGTCCCAGGTTTGTAACGAGTAATGAAATGCTATATTCTTACACTAATAAGGTTAAATTATCATGCTTAATGAACTTAGACAAAAGGCCGTAGTAAAACCTGGTGGTGTAGTAGAAATCTGCTCTCCAGAACTTCCAGCAGGTGCAACTGTCGAGGTAATAGTATTTCTAGAGTCACCTGCAAAGCATTCTGAAAAGCCTCTAACTAGCTTCATTGGATCTGCTAAAGGTAGTTTTGCCACGCCTGAAAACGTTGATGAGTTTATTCGCCAAGAACGGGATGCATGGGAATTCTAGAGGCTATTCAAGGCACACGGATTTACCTAGATACCAACATTTGGATCTATGCTTTAGAAGGATATCCAGCATTCGTCCAAGATTTAACTCAGTTATTCCAAAGCATCGATCGAGGTAATTTGAGTGTTGTAACCAGTGAATTATCACTTGCAGAAGTATTAATAAAACCTTTCCAAAATCAGGACTTAGCTCAACAGACAACTTACAAACAACTGATTATAAATTCCCAGAATTTAACAGTAGCTCCTGTCAGTCGTCAGGTCTTAATTGAAGCTGCTAAACTCCGTGCCAGTATCAACATGAAATTACCTGATGCTATCCATGCCGCAACAGCATTGTTAACTCAATGCTCTACTTTTCTCACCAATGACCAGCGCTTTCGGAGTGTCCCTAAACTAACAGTAATTTTGCTCTCTGAAATTAATTCTCCGTAGCTAACATCTTTTTTTACCCTTACTCATTAGTTGCTGCTTCTAGCCAGACTTCCACATCATCTGCTAGCAACTTTTGTGCAGCTTCTAGCATTGATGCTGCGATGTCTTTGAGGTCTTCACGATTGTTCAAGTAAGTTTTCAATGCTTCCATTGGATCGATACTACTACTGGCAGTCAATTCGGGAATTCGCGGTCGAGCTAATTGACTCACTAATTCTGCTTGGATGGTGTAGGTGTGAGCCAGATTTAAAGCAGTATGTATAGAGGAACTGTCAATTAAATCCATCTGTTCCGATCGCAGTTTGTAAATTAGCCGCACCACAGCATCTTCAATATCATACTTGGCGATCGCTTTCATTAATACCGCTTGGGGATCTTCTGCTTTCGAGACATCCACCTCAATTGTGCAAAAGTCCCGAACTGGTAACGGACAAAATTCCCACTCTGCCTTACCCCGCTCCAGTTCTATCATGACATAGCCTTTATCTTCTTTTTCTTCACTAAAATCTACCCGCTCAATACTCCCTGGATAAATCACCGGCGGGTTGTTGGATTTATTCAAATTTTGATGACGATGGACATGTCCTAACGCTACATAATCAAAACAAGGTCGCGTCAATAAAGATAAAGGTAGAGTAAAGCCTTTACCCACTGCCAAGTAGCGTTCTGCACCTAAAGTAGCATTGTCAGCCATCAAATGAGCCAAAAGCACAGTTGGCACATCGGGATCGAGACGGCGAACTTCCCCTTCCAAAACAACTTGCAAGCGTTCCGTTAACAGTTGGTTGACTTCCGCCAAAGACAAACCCTCAGTCTCTTGACGAGTCATCAGCGTCGAACGAGTCAGCCAAGGAAGGGTAATTACTTGCACTTTGCCATTGGGGGTTTCGATGCAGTGTGTAGTCAAGGTATCACCAACAAGAAAACCAGGCACACCCAAGGTGCGGTAAATACATAGACTCGCACCTCCTAGTCCTTGGGAATGTTGGTCGTGATTCCCCACCAACAGCACTGTGGGAATATTCGCATCAACCAAACGGCGAAATTGGGTAGCAAAAGCTTGTTGTACATAGGGTGGTGGTGTCGCATCCGGAAAAGCATCGCCACCAAATATCACTAAATCTACAGTATCTGCGATCGCTCGGTCAATACATCGAGATAATGTATTGACAAAATCCTCCAATCGTGTATTTAATCCAGTTAGCGGATTAATTCGTCCGTGGGAAAAGCCGCTTCCCATGTGGATATCGGAAAGGTGGAGGATTTTGATCGTCATTTGTCCTTTGTCCTTAGTCATTTGTCCTTGAGGTTTTGATTTCACAAAGCCCGATATCAGACTTAATCTCTTTGTCTAATACTAATGACAAATGACTAATGACCAGTGACTAAATATGAATTCCACATTCTGTTTTATTGCTTCCCCGCCACCGTCCGGCGCGTTCGTCTTCGCCTTCGCCGACTTTTGTGGTGATGGGTTTGTCGCCGATGCTGGGATAACCTTGGTCGTGTAGGGGATTGTAAATAACTCCATGTTCAGCTACGTAAAGCCAGCTGTCTTTGCGTGTCCAGGTAGCTATGGGATTTACTTTCAAACGACCCTTGCCGTCGAATTCAAATATGGGCATATTAGCACGGGTTACTGCTTGGTCGCGGCGGCGTCCAGTAATCCAAGCCACGCTGTTGAGTTCGTCTAAACCCCGTAGCAGTGGTTCAATTTTGGTAATTTCGTGGAATTTGAGAATATCTTTGTCCCAGAGTGCATCGCCATACTTGGCTTCAAAAGCTTCGGCGCTGTCCACGTCTGGAGTTTTGTAAGTTTTCAGATCCAGGTTGTATATTTGTTTGGCTTTAGCAACTAGTTCTAGGCTTTCGTCGAAGTGGTAGAGGGTATCGAGAAATATCACAGGAACCGGAAACTTGAGTTCGCTGTAAAGAATATGGGTGATTACCATGTCATCCACATTAAAGGCGCTGGTTTGTACCAGTCCGGTTGGGATGTTTTCTACAGACCATGCCAAGATTTGTTTTGGGGTGGCAGTTTCAAATTCTTGATTTAATTTTTCTAAGTCAAAAGCGATCGTTTCGTTTTTAGATGCTGTGGAAGCTGTCATGGTAATTTTCTATTCAAATAATTTCTACCTTGATTAAGATTTATTTTACTGCATAAAGGCTCATATTCCGCTAGGAGATCAGGTAATTATTTGTGGGCATAAGAGATAGGGAGATGGGGAGCAGAGGGGAAAGAGGTAATTTTTATTCTCCCCCTTGCTCCCTACCCCTCTACCTTTTGCCAATGACCAATGTCAGTAAAAACCATTACGTTAGTAAATACTGTCTCTTTTATTAAGGGATGTTACGGTAATTTAAGTTTTACAGGCTTTTTATGGACATATATACTGATTTTGATATGGTTAAGAAACAATTAATAAAAGGGATTTTACTTAAATGAAGAATTCAAAAATCCGTAATCCATTAAGTGAATCTATAGTTATGGGCGCTTTAATCGCGTTGACCAGCGTTAGTATTATCACGATCATGAACGCTTTCTAAGATAAAAAATTCTAATTTTAGCAACATAAGTTTACATAACCCTGCTCAAAACTGAGTAGGGTTTTTGCATTTTGTTTACATCTCCACCCTCCAGCACGTAAATCGAGCAACCACTTAAAAACCCTAAAAAGCCATTCCATAATACTTTTGACTTTTGACTTCACGGCGGTGCTAGTGACCTATCGGCGCTTTTGCTCCCGCGCCGCCTTTGCCCAGGAATAATAACAAAGGTAATGAACAAAGGAAGGCGACACCTACCACTCGAAAGCAATCTGCGTAAGACAAAACAGCAGCTTGGGTATCTACTGTTTGACTTAATAAAGCTAGTGCTTGTTGTTGAGCTGTTGTGGCATCCATACCTTGGCTTTGGAGTGCGCCGTTGAGTGCATCAAGGCGTTGATTGGTTTCTGGGTCATAAGGACTAAGGTTTGTCAACAGGATGGCTCGATGAAAAGCTTCTCGTCGGTCAAGGAGAGTGGTAAGTAAGGCAATGCCGATGCTACCACCTAGTTGTCGGGTGAGGTTGTAGAACCCAGAACCGGCAGAAATATCCTGTTTGGGTAGCCCTCCTAAAGTTGCCAAACTCAAAGGGAGAAACATCAATACAGTAAAAGCCCCACGCCATACCAATGGCCAAAATAAATCATCTGTGCCGCTTTGTGGGGTAATTGCCGCTAATTGAAACATGACTCCAGATGTTCCAACAGCACCGATCGCAATTAAAATTCGGGCATCGATTTTGGTGGATAATTTACCTAATAAAACCATGACGATCGCAGATGCCAAAGCACCAGGCGCTAACAATAGTCCTGTCTGAGTTGCCGTAAAGTGCAGTACACTCTGAGCAAATATCGGCACGGCAAACAGGGCGCCATAAAGCCCCATCCCTACTATTGCTGATAAAAAACTCCCAGCAGCTAAAGAACGGTGACGTAAAACTCTCAAATCAACAGCTGGATGGGCTATTTTTAATTCGTACCAAATAAATAGTCCCAATCCGATGGCGCTAGCAACAGCCAACGTGGTAATGAAACCGGAGGAAAACCAGTCCTCTGTCTCTCCTTCCTCTAACAAAGTTTGCATACAGCCGATCGCAATCACCAAAAACCCAATCCCGAACCAATCCACCGCTTGGCTTTGTGTCTGACTATTGTCTTTGTCTTTGGGCAAAAATACTAAGGACATTGCCACTGCAACGATCCCAAAGGGAATATTAACAAAGAAAATCCACCGCCAGCCCAAACCATCTACCAAGAAGCCGCCTAAGGTGGGGCCGATGGCTGGCCCAGCAATTACACCCACCCCAAAAACTGCTTGAGCTAAACCCTGTTCCGCAGGTGGAAAAGTCTCGAACAAAATTGCTTGTGCTTTAGCTAGCAACCCGCCACCGCATAAACCCTGAAGAATTCGAGAAATTACCAGCATCGGTAAATTTAAAGCCAACCCGCATAAAACCGAGGCAATGGTAAAGCCAATCAAAGAGAAGATAAAGTAAGTTTTGCGCCCAAAATAATCTCCCAACCATGCAGATAAGGGAATTAAAACAACGTTGGCGATCGCATATCCAGTCACCACCCAACCCACTTCGCTGACAGTTGCTCCCAAAGTGGCTTGGATATCGGTTAAAGCAACGTTGACAATACTGGTGTCAATCACTTCTAAGATGGCACCAAGGGCAGCCGTAAAAGCGATCGCCCACTTCAAAGGCCCCTGCACATAACCAAATTCGTCAAAAGTGGAACGTTTAATATTGGTAGCCATTGTCAGCACGAGTAGTATTTGGAAGATGTCATACTAATTCGTAATTAAGATTCGTCAAATGTTATCTGGGTTTCCTTCTTAGCTATTGCGAAAGCTCAAATTAGATACAACATCTATACGATACGGTAGCGTATCATATAGTAAAGGTCAAGGAAAGCACCACCCATCCTTCTCCCTCATCCCCCTCATCCCCCTCATCCCCATCATCCCCATGTCAACTTCTTCTGGACGCCCACGCAGCATCCACGCCGACCAAGCTATTTTGCAAGCGACCTTAGACTTGCTTGCAGAGGTAGGATATGAAAGCATGAGTATAGAAGCGATCGCTTCTCGTGCTGGGGTTGGAAAAACCACCATCTATCGGCGTTACACTTCCAAAGAAGAACTAGTTGCAGACGCCATAGAAAGTCTGAGAAATGATTTAGCGATCCCCGATACCGGCAGCTTCTGGGGAGACATGGATATCGTCATCAAAAATGCAGCTAAAAAAATAGACAGTCCCCTTGGTCGCCAGACACTTGCCTTGATTATCAGCACAGCATCTAGCAATCCTCAGTTTGCGGAAGTTTACTGGACAAAATATACAAAACTCCGACGTGAAGCCTTTGCTAAAGTACTTGAGCGTGCCAAGTCTAGAGGAGAAATCAACGATAATGCCGACGTAGACCTAATTATCGACCTTGTGAGTGGGTCACTGTATTATGCACTGATTTTCAAACCCACAACCGAGCCGGTAGAAGCGTATATGCGCCGCACGATAGATATTCTGATGAAGGGAGTAGGGAGTGGGGAGATGGCTTCGCTAAGGGAAAAGGGGAAAGGTTAAAGGGAAAAGGAGGGATCTTTCGTTTACCCTTTGCCCTTTTCCCTTTACCCCTTGCTCATTTCCCAACTTGTTGCCAAAATAACTTTTCACCAATCCTCGTAAATGAGATGATGTATTAATTAGAGAAAAAGGTGAACAATTGTTATTTTTCTCCCTCCGCTTCTGGTTGCAAAATGGCATTACAGTATTGGATGAGGGTTGTCAAGCGATCGCTAATCGTTTGCAGTCTCGTTTGTACAGTCGATGCCTGCCGCGCTCCCTGGAAAAACATCACATCTATTTCCAACAAGCGCAGTTGCTTACTCATCTCGGTTTGATAAGACTGCACTCGCCAGTTTTCATCAGCCAAAGGCACAATTTCTTCCCCAAACAGTTGCTGCAACGAGGCTACACGCCGCCGCAGTTCGGGTGCAACAATTTGGTTAGTTGTGGCGTCGGAGCGTAATTGCTCTAGCAAAGTTACGAATGCCTGATATTTTTCACAGTTTGAAGACATCGAGTGCTAGTTAAGATAGTATTAATGTCAAGTAATTTTTCTTCTACAATAAACTTTCTTAACCGCTTATCACTACTAAAAGCCTCAAATCGTGATTTGAGGCTTTGTTTGCAATCAATCGATTTTCAAGTTTATGATCCTTGAAATTACCACTGGATGACTACCATAACCAATTGGAGAACCATCCTCACATTGTTTTTCCAGCCTTCTAGCGGCTACAGCATTTTCTAACGGTGATGCTGGCAGTTCTTCTATCTCTTACTTATCTACCGATCCCCTTAAGAGCCAATTGTATGAGCAGTATAGCTATTAATTCATCAGTTGATCTCGCCATTCCGGAATGGTTAAAAAAATGTTTGAAGGAGTTATCGACAAGTAGCGGCGAAGCTGAAGATGACCGAAGGCATAGTGATGCAGTCTTGATTGGTCGAGCATTTGAATTTGCTTACCAACTGCATCAAGGTCAATACCGCAAATCGGGAGAACCATACATCGCTCATCCCATTGCTGTAGCCGGATTGCTGCGGGACTTGGGAGGTAGTCCTGCTATGATAGCAGCTGGATTTCTTCATGATGTAGTTGAAGATACAGAAGTTACTATTGAAGAAATCGAAGAACACTTTGGACCAGAAGTGCGCCAATTGGTGGAAGGTGTCACCAAGCTTTCTAAAATCAATTTCACTAGCAAAAAGGAAAGCCAAGCGGAAAATTTCCGACGGATGTTTTTGGCGATGGCGCAAGATATTCGAGTGATTGTGGTGAAGTTGGCAGACCGTTTGCATAATATGCGAACCTTACAATACATGTCCGAAGCCAGTCGCCGCCGCAGTGCCCAGGAAACGCGAGATATCTTTGCACCCTTAGCCAATCGCTTGGGGATCTGGCGAATAAAATGGGAATTGGAGGATTTGGCTTTTAAATATTTGGAGCCAGAAGCTTTCCGGGAAATTCAGGAGCATGTTTCCGAAAAACGGACGGCGCGAGAAGAGAAATTGGCCAAAGCTACAGAAATTTTGCGGGAGCGTTTGCAGCAAGCTGGAATTCACTGCCAAGATATCAGCGGCCGCCCCAAGCATCTTTATAGTATTTACCAAAAAATGCATCGGCAGCAAAAGGAATTTCACGAAATTTACGATTTGGCAGCCCTGCGGATTATTGTCCAAACCAATGAAGAATGCTATCGGGCGTTGGCGGTAGTTCATGATGCTTTTCGCCCAATTCCTGGGAGATTTAAAGATTATATTGGACTGCCAAAACCGAATCGTTACCAGTCGTTGCATACTGGAGTGATTGGCTTGACTGGTCGTCCTTTAGAAGTACAAATTCGGACGATAGAAATGCATCATGTCGCCGAATATGGGATTGCCGCTCATTGGAAGTATAAAGAGACAGGTGGTTCTAGCATTAGCCATTTGACAGGGGCAGATGAAAAGTTTACTTGGCTGCGGCAACTGCTGGAATGGCAAACAGATCTCAAGGACGCCCAAGAATATCTTGATAGTGTCAAAGACAATCTATTTGAAGATGATGTCTATGTCTTCACCCCTAAGGGGGATGTTGTACCTTTAAGCCCTGGATCTACAAGTATAGATTTTGCTTATCGCATTCATACAGAAGTGGGGAACCACTGTTCAGGGGCGCGGGTGAATGGGCGAATGGTACCTCTGTCAACGCGGCTGCAAAATGGCGATATTGTAGAGATTCTCACCCAAAAGAACTGTCATCCGAGTTTGGATTGGTTGAATTTTGTCAGGACTTCAGCAGCAAAGTACCGGATTAAACAATGGTACAAGCGATCGCGCCGGGAAGAAAATGTCGCTCGCGGAAGAGAATTGTTAGAAAAGGAACTTGGTAAAACTGGTTTTGATAGTCTCTTAAAGTCAGAAGCAATGCAGATTGTCACCGAAAAGTGTAATTACCACAGCGTGGAAGATTTACTAGCTGGTTTGGGTTACGGTGAAGTGACATTAAATTTAGTCCTCAATCGTTGGCGAGAAGTGGCGAAGGGACAACAACCAGTTACAACCCCGCCGCCATTTCTTCCCAAAGAATCAACATCTACAGCAAAAGCTTTACGAGATGCACCTCCAACTACTTCCCGTTCCACAGATTCGCCGATTGTTGGGGTAGAAGGTTTGGTGTATCATTTAGCTGGGTGTTGTACCCCGATTCCTGGCGAACCAATTATTGGCGTAGTGACGCGGGGTAGGGGGATTTCAATTCATCGTCAAGGCTGCCATAATCTGGAAAGTGTCGAGTATGAGCGCCTAGTACCTGTTAGGTGGAACCCAGGAACTGAAAATAGTGGTCGTCCACACACGTACCCAGTGGATATTCAAATCGAAGCACTTGACCGCGTAGGAGTCTTAAAGGATATTTTATCAAGGTTGAGTGACCAGGGGATCAATGTGCGCCATGCCCAGGTGAAAACTGCTATTGGTCAACCTGCATTGATGGACTTAGGAATAGATATACGCGATCGCTCTCAACTAGAGCAAGTATTTATCCAAATTAAGAAAATGAGCGACATTTTGAATATCCGCCGCGTTGGCCAAATTGACGAGTAGATGCGCCAGTAGTGGTGTGACAAGCTTAAAATAGTGCATTAACTTGACTCTTGTGGGATGGGCGTCTCGCCCGTCCGGTGCGGACAAGATGTCCACACCACAAGAAAATTTTTTGCAACATTTTAGCCTTGTCACGCTAGTAGGGTGCGTTAACACGGTGTAACGCACCTATTTAGGAGTCGAACCGCCAAGGCGCAGAGGTCACAGAGGAAGAGATGAGGAAAAAAATATACCGTGTTATTGCTTAGACAAGTGTATTTTATTTGATGATTTAACATCAACGACAGTATATTTTACATCTTTACTAGTAGTTCGCCAAGTGAACTTGGCTCTTTAAAGGGGAAGGGGGAAGGGGGAAAGGGTTTAAATCCCTTACCCTTTTTCCTTTCCTCTTTCCCCAGCCCTCACCCAGCATTTTTGGGTTGGCAGACCACTAGGCTCGGTCTGTCATCACCTTTGTCAAGACGTAATGTTATTTGGAAATTCACGTCTTTTTACAGAATATTTAACTTTAAACTTTATTCGCTTTCATAAATGGGTTAAGTAGGGTAAACAGTTGATGGATTTGCACATCAATTATGAAACTGTCGAACCCTATCCTTTAAAACGAATTGATTTGTCTTTGGCTAAAAATAGGATACCAAAGGCAAAACTCAAAGCCGATATAGGCAATGGAACCATTATTTAGCTAATTCCATGCTTCTTGAGGTTTTCTTTGGCTTTTTCTGATGATTAATATTAATGAGTGTGTCTATTTATTCTAAGTCCCATGCAAAATGTATTTCCTGGAGAAGTATTCGCTAACACTGCTGATTTTGACACTGGTATTCGCCAACTGTTACCGCGATACGATGAGATGTTAGAGGTAATTACCCGTTGTATACCTTCCACAAGTCGGCGTATTTTAGAATTAGGCTGTGGTACAGGTGAACTAAGTCTCAAAATACTCAACCTCTGTCCAGATACTGAAGTAATTGCCTTAGATTACTCATCTCGAATGCTACAATTTGCCGAAGATAAAATCGCAGCAGCAGGATATCAACAACGGTGGACTGGTATAGAAGCAGACTTCGGCGAGTGGGCAAATAATCCAGAAAAGTTTGATATTGGTAGCGAATTTGATGCTTGTGTTTCATCCTTAGCAATCCACCATCTTCAGGATGAGATGAAGTTGAAGTTATTTGGGCAAATTGCTGCTAGTCTCATTCAAAACGGTTGTTTTTGGAATGCAGACCCCCTTCTACCAGAATCACCAATCTTATTAGAAGTTTACAAAACGGCGCGAGAAGAATGGACAGTTCAAGAGGAAATTAATTTGACAGAGATTCGCGCCAAACGTGGCACCAGCAGCACTCAAGGTTACTCTAGTCAAGACCAGCTAGCTACTTTAGATGCCCATTTACAGATGTTAACCACAGCTGGATTTCAGACAGTGGCAGTACCTTGGAAATATTACGGGTTGACCGTATTTGGTGGCTGGCTGCAAAAATTTTAGATTTTGGATGCCCGGATTATAAATTGATAAAAGGTTCAGATTCCCTACTTTTTTAAGAAGTCGGGAATTTTATTATTCATAAATTATTAAGTAATAATATAGTAACAAAACGGCAATAAATAATATTATTTCCCTTGAGAAGAACTATTATATAAACGCATTATGTTTAGAAGTAGTGCTGAGTGAAACCTCCTAACTAAAGTTAGGGGATTGAACAAGGAACTTGTTTATTTAGCAAAAGTACCCCATAAGGGTACTATGCATACTCCACAGAGTTATCTGAAAATACAGAGTAGAAAATTTGCTTGCAAAAAGACACCAGGGGCACAGGGTTGGATTCGTTTTTCTGCTTTTTTCAAAAGTGGAGTTAAAGCCACTGTTTACCATCACTTAGTTTCAAAAGGAGAATATCTTGGATGGCTCGAAATAAAAAGAAATTAGCCGGTTTTAAGCATGAGCATCCACTTTACTCTAGATGCCCAATTTGTTGTATTGTGCCGCCTCACATGCTGGAAAATGTTGTAGTGAATGGGAATCCCGAACAGCGGAGTTGGGCTTTTCGTACATTAAATCTTTCGGCACAGCTTCGCGGACGGAGAGACATCATAGGTAGTATCTCCTTTGCGCCTTCTCCCGGTGAGAAGCGCCGTACTATCTACGATGCCAAAGGTGGGCAGCAACTTCCTGGTACGCTGGTGCGTGGTGAAGGCGATCCTCCCAGTACTGATGCAGCAGTGAATGAAGCCTACGATGCTGCCGGCGCTACTTATGACTTGTTTTATGAGATATTCGATCGCAATTCCATTGATGACAAAGGTCTGCGTTTAGACTCCACCGTGCATTATGGCGTCAACTACGATAACGCCTTTTGGAACGGCGACCAAATGGTTTATGGTGATGGTGACGGAGAACTCTTTCAACGCTTCACTAAGTCAATTGATGTCATTGGCCATGAGTTAGCTCATGGTGTAACTCAGTACGAAGCAGGTTTACAGTATTATGGCGAACCAGGGGCACTGAATGAATCGTTTTCTGATGTCTTCGGTTCCCTAGTGAAACAAAAGACCAAAAATCAAACTGCACAAGAAGCAGATTGGATTATTGGTGAAGGTCTTTTGGCACCCACTGTCAAAGGTGTCGGTATCCGTTCCATGAAAGCACCAGGAACAGCATATGATGACTCAGTACTGGGTAAAGATCCCCAACCAGGCCATATGAAAGATAAATATACTGGTGTTGAAGATAATGCTGGAGTGCATATCAACTCAGGAATTCCTAACTATGCCTTTTATCTAGCGGCTGTTGAAATTGATGGCTATGCCTGGGAAAAAGTTGGTAAAATCTGGTACATAGCATTACGCGATCGCCTGCGTGCCAAAGCAGATTTTAAAAAAGCTGCCAACGTCACCATTCAAATTGCTGGCGAACTCTACGGTAATGACAGTAATGAGCAGAAAGTCGTGCAGAATGCTTGGCAAAAGGTAGGGGTTATCTAGAGTTAGGAGTTAGGAGTGAGGAGTTAGGAGTTGAGAAAAACTCACAACTTCTAACTCCTAACTCTTAACTCCTAACTTTACTTTTAGCTGTGCTATTTGTTGTTGCTAAACTGGGAGGTGAGAACTGTCATCTTCCAGTCTTTGCATTTCTCCCAACTAAATAGCACAACGGAGAGCAAAAAAATGCGGATATCGTTTGAACGCACGGGTGGCTTTGCTGGAATCAGTAAGAAAACAACCGTTGATACAGCCGAACTCCCAGCAAACGAAGCCAACACCCTTAAGAGACTAGTGGAAGCTGCTGATTTATTTGGGCTACCGGAACAAATTACCTCGCCTAATCCCCAGAGCGATCGCTTTCAATATAAATTAACAGTGGAAGATAACGGTAGGCAGCATACTGTGACTGTTGGCGAAGCAGCATTACCAGGGACTTTGAGACCCCTGATTGAATGGCTACAAAACACAGCACAAAAAAGGTAATTTACTGAATTAGCAACTGAATTTTTAGAAAAAAATCCAGTCACTCGATTTTAGATTTTGGATTTGCGATTTTAGATTAACCTCTTCTTTAAAAAAGAGGTTTGAAACCCTTTCTTTTAGAGGTTGTTTTAAAAGTGTTTTGCTGTGATTTTGGACACGTTTAGATCCCCCCTAACCCCCCTTAAAAAGGGGGGAACCGGAATCAAAGCCCCCCTTTTTAAGGGAGGAACCGGAATCAAAGTCCCCCTTTTCAAGGGGGATTTAGGGGGATCTAAAACGTTTTGTTACTGACAAGAGGACTTTTAAAACATCCTCTTAGATTTCAGATTTTCATTTTAATCCAAAATCTAAAATCTAAAATCTAAAATTGTTCGGTCAATGCAATATAAAAATGAATGCCCAAGGATAATGATATAAACAGGAGAATGTCAAGTTGTGGGCGAAGACAATGTAAATTTTGACAGTGCCAAAGAAAATCAAATTGATGATTTTTTGCATGTAGCATCTGTAAAAGAAGATTGGGGTGGAGATGGAAGTGGGCGGATGAATTTATCAGGAAGACGTACAGTAATCTCCCCAGAGTATGTACCTCGGCAGTACCAATTTTTTGATACAAATGCCGTACCAGAAAAACACGATTGGCGAGTGAATGGAATGCCAGATGATGTAGTATTTGGAAGTAGGCGATCGCTAACGTGGCATGACTGTGGTGCATCGACTTCAAAAGTAGTTTTACCACCTTACTTTGAGGCACCATCTGGCTTCTTTACTGCTGATTTAGAAATTTTTGTATTGAGGGGTGCAATTCAATTAGGCGAGTGGCAATTAAACAAGCATGGCTACTCTTTTATTCCCGCAGGTGTGAAAATCGGCCCTTGGAAAGTGCTAGGGAATGAAGAAGTTGAAATTCTCTGGATGGAGAACGGGCCAGTCATATTAGAGTATAAAAATGCATTAAATAATCATCCGCTTGCTAAAGTAGAGGATTTTATTCCCGCATTGGATAGCAAATTGCTACCGTGGAGTAAGACAGATACAGTTCAATTTGAAGTGTCTAAAAAAAAGTATCTTAGAAAAAATAGTAACGGCGGTGGAGTATGGTTGCTTGCAATCTTGCCACATTATGATGGCAGATATCCAATGATTCAATCTTATAATGAAGAAGCATATTGCTTGGCTGGATACTGTGATATTGGAGATTTTCGATTTGTTAAAGATTGCTTCGGCTATTGTCCTAGCTTTACAACTTCTCCTTGGCACAGAACAGATGACGGTTGCTTATTCTTTATCCGAGTTGACAGGGATTTGTCAAAGTTTGGAACAGTATTATCATATCCACACCATTAACAATTCAAAATTCACGCATTCAAAATTAAAGACAGTTGGAGTTGGGGATTTAAACCCCAACTCAACTAATACTAAGTGTTTTGGTTGGGGTCTTAGAGGATGTTTGAAAAGTATTTCGCTGTAATTTTAGGCACTCTTAGATCCCCCCTAACCCCCCTTAAAAAGGGGGGAACCGGAATCAAAGTCCCCCTTCTTAAGGCGAGCCAGTGCGGTCTTGGGGGTTTCCCCCATGAGCAACTGGCGTGGATTTAGGGGGATCTAGAACTTTTAATACCAACAAGAGTACTTTTCAAACAACCTCTTAAACCCTTAATGTTACGATAAAAATCAATTCAACCCATTTTTAATTCCTCTTTTTTTCTTTCTTTGCGTACTTTGCGTACTTTGCGGTTCGTTCCTTAAAACCATCATATTTAACGCGATAAACTACTAGAATATCTTTTTAAATAACGTCCAACAGGTGAACCTAGAACCTCTCCATTGTTGTAAATCAAATTTCCCCGCAAAAAGGTACTTTTTACTCTTCCAGTTAACTCCATTCCTTCAAAAGGTGTATAACCTTGTTGTGATTCCGACTCAGTTGCATGTACCACAAAACTTTCATTGGGGTCTACCAACACCAAATCAGCATCATAGCCAATAGCAATATCACCTTTTTCTAACAAACCAAAACGCCGCGATGGGTTCCAAGATAGTAATTTAGCCATGTGATTGTAAGACATTCCCCGCTTACTACCTTCACTAAATACACCAGAAAGTAAATATTCTGTACCGCCAAAACCAGATTTTGCTAACCAAATATTATTCGGATCTTTAGCACTTCTTTTTTGTTCCGCAGAACAACAAGCATGGTCGCTAACTATCCAATCTACTCGATCGTTAAGTACTGCTTCCCATAAATATTCTACATCAGCACGAGGACGAATAGGCGGGTTTACTTTTGCCCAAATTGTATTAGGAGTATCGACATCTAATAGCAAATGTCCTATAGTAACTTCTCGGCGAAAATTGATATGAGGAAAAGCAGTTTGCATAGTCAAAGCTGCTTCCATTGCCTTACGCGAACTCAGATGCAACAAATTAATATTTACACAGTTTGTTTCATGCGCCAAATAAGAAGCAATGCAAATTGCTAAACCTTCGGAATGAGGAGGACGCGCTGCACTGTAAGCGTGGAGTCCGCTAAGACTAGAATCATTTTCAACTATTTTGGTATAGGCGTTAAGAATTTCTGCAACTTCGCAATGCAAACTTAAGCTGATTGTATCTCGCGCTTGGGGATGTTTTTCTATCAAGCGAGTTAGACCGCGCATAATAAATTCAAAATGGGCAAAATCGTACCTTTCTTCTTTATTAATCATCAAAAAAAGGTTTTGCTGGTCTGACAAACCATGCAAGCCATAGCCGCCATAAAACATGAAAATTTTAAACGAAGATACACCGTGTTCCTCAAACAATAAAGGTATTTCGTCAATGTGCTGGCTGGCTATTGGGGCGATGTGATAGCTGTAATCGACAAAAAAATTACCTGCGGATAACGCTAACACTTCTGGAAAAAAATCTTGATATGAACCGCCTTTATTGAGATAATACTGTCCTGTACGGATGTAATTTAGGCTGGTAGTCACGCCTCCCATTGCCGCTGCTTTGCTTTCAGTTACAGCATCTTTGTCGAGGGGCTGATAAATACCGATGTGCATGTGGGCATCCACGACCCCAGGAAAGCCCAGCAGGTTTTTGCCATCAAATACCTCTTTAGCTGTGTCTGGGCTAATATGAGAAGCAATCTGAGCAAATTTTCCATCCTTAATTCCTAAATCAAGTAGTTCGCTCGCATTATGATGGGGACGAACCACCCGCACATTTTTGATAACTCGATCTAATAGGGAAGCTTCAGACACAGTAGACCTCACACTAAAATGAGTTTAGTTAGGAATTCCCACATCCTACCGGGACGCATACCAAATGCGATCGCCACGTAACAGTTTTTTATGAAATCGTTTTCAGGACAAAAGACAATGGAAAGTTTTAATGAATATCATCTAGACTCAGAGCAATTTCCTTTTCTCAAAAGTTTCCAAGATAACTGGCAAGTAATTAGAGATGAGTTTACACACTTTATTAAAAGTGCATCTCAGGAAGAGTTAACATTTACTTACGATGTTCTCGGTCCTAAAAATAAAACGATTAAAACAAAGGGAAATTCTAAATACAGTGCTTTTGGGATTTTATTTCAAGGTCTTTTTATTGAAAAATATATCCAAGTCAATCAAATACAATATCCTGATTGTAGTTCAGATGATGCATCACAAAAAGCACTCGCATTAAGAGAAAAATATTTCCCAAATTTAGCTAAAGTAATAGAAAAAGTCAACTTTCATCATGACGAAATCATCAGAAATGCCTATTTTGGTACATTTCATCCAGGCTTAGATATCAAGCTACATGTGAACTATAATCCTCACATGAATCGTGGCTATTTAGGATTAATTGTGCCAGAGGGCGATGTGGCTATGAAAATATGCCATGAACAGCTTTATTGGCATGAAGGAGAAATCATGGTTTTAGATCACAGCTATCCCCATTGTCCGCATAATTATACTGATTATGATAGAACGGTGTTGGTTATAGACTTTTTTAAACCGGATCTCTCTAGAGAGGAGGTGGTGCAATTTGAAAAAGAGCAAGTTACACAACGTATGCAAGACAATCCTTACAGCTTAGGTGTTTTTGGTAAAAGCGATAAAGCTGAAATAGAAGATTTTATTAAGTATGGTTTAGCTCATCAATTAGAGTGGGATAAAGCTTTATGATACCAATGAGCGTTGCTATTGGATAAATATTTTTTGACCTCGCGCAGAGGCGCAGAGACGCAGAGAAAAGAACGCAAAGAAAGACGTTTGCACTAGGTCTAATATTTCTGTGTCTCTATGGTTCGTTAAAAAAATATTTTTCACAACTCAGGATTGCTATATGTTCTTACTTAATAAACGCTTTGTAGTCTTCTATTTTGCTAGCTAAGCGTGATGCAAGAAATGGACTTGCATCTTTCAAAGCTTCATAAATCTGAATACCTTCTTCTCGATATCGAATAATTTTGTCTTGATTCCAATAATGTGGTGGTGCTTGGAGATTAGTAATTCTATCGGCTAGCTTTACCATCCATATTTCTGATGGTTGCTTTTTTATTCTTCGCAAACTATCTGTCATTTGCAGATTTTTCTCTAAAGAATTATCTTTAGTCAATGCAAGTACACCGTTAGCGATCGCTTCCCCAAATTCAGTTTTTATTTCCTCGAAGGTTGTCACGGTATCTTCAATTATGTCATGCAAAATAGCACATTGAATGGCTAGATTTTCGTCACGTTTTTTTTCGACGTTTAAGGCAGCAATTACTTCCATACAGACACAACTCAAATGAATGATATAAGGTTTGTCTGAACCTGGCATTTTCTGACCTTGATGTGCCTGTGCTGCTTTATTTAAGGCTTTGATATAAGTTTCTTGTGACCAGTTTTGTTGCATATCTAATACTCTCACTTAATCATCTGGAAATTGCCAAGATGAAATACTTTCTACATTTTTGCTACTGCATTTAATACAAGTAACATCAAAAGTTGAATCTATCCATTCATAACCGCAACCACGACAGTGACAGAAAATATTATTGCGGTTTGCTTGTTTTATACCCTGGTGCCATTGCTGTAGTTCGCTAGGATTAGGAAACGGAAAATTATCAGACATTCTCACAAGCCTTTTCGATTGCTAAACCACTAATAGTATTCCCATTATAAATTAAGCTATAACTTACAGTTCAAGAATAAAACTGTCTCGTAAATGAAAATCAGCTTCTGCACCTCGATGAGTTAATGCCCAGTAAGTAACGCCACCATCTCTATTTTTAACAACAGTGGTAATGCCAACTTCAATTATTTGTTCTGAAGAAATCATTTGATCTAAATCAAGACTCAAAGTAAGTACTAATTTATCAGGGTTATTTTCAACATTAAACGGAAGTATTGTCAAGGCTGTTTCTTCCCGCATTCCTTGACGATATCCATCAAAACGATAGACATTCCAATGTCCGGCGGGTGAGAGGTTGAATTCCCAATATTGTTGAGAGTTTTTGATGCCAAGGAAAAACTCAAAGCAAGTATTTTCCCATAGTTGATGCTTGCGTGATGGTCTAGCTGGCTTTGCCAACACTATTTCTTTTAAATCACCTGTAAGGGTATAAGAGATACTCAGTTGATTAATATTTCGGCTGATATTACCTGCGATTTGCAAATTAGCTGAGGATTCGGTAGAAACAAATGGTTGCAAAGAAAATATCTGGTTATTCATTTAATATCTTTGATGATTTTGCGAATCTGCGTTTCTTGGGATTCGATACTCTCGGTGAGTTTAAATTGGACGATCGCTCTTGCTAAATTATGTTCTGGGTGCTTCACTTTGAAATAGACGTTTCCTGCTAAATGATCGGCAAAAAATCTCAATCCTAGTTCAAAGGTGATGAGACGAATTGCATCGTAGATATAGGCATAGTCATTTTCTGTCAGAAAAGCCTTGGCCACACCAAGATAACCTGCTAAGATTTCCTGGCACAAATCGGTATCAAAATAAACATCTTCCCAATTCTGCGTTTCTTCTCCAGCCGGATTGCAACCCGATCGCAAACAATCGCCTATATCGTAATGTACCAGACCGGGTTTCACGGTGTCGAGGTCTATGACACTGACGGCTTGCTGGGTTGCAGTGTCGAACATGACGTTATTGATTTTTGGATCGCCGTGCATCAGACGCAGCGGTAGAATGCCTTGTGCTTTGGCATTTTCAAGGATATGTGCAAAGGTTTGGCGATCGCTAACAAATTCCAAGCAATAATTAACATCAGGCGTTTTACGCACTTTGGTAGTCGCTAAAACTTCATTGTAATGCTGGAGGTAAAGCGGTGTAATATGGAATCCTTCGAGGGTATCAGCGAGTTTTTCTGGTGGCAAATCGCTGATCAAATTGTGGAACATTCCCAACGCATAACCGATTTCTTGTGCATGTGAGCGATCGTGCATGGTATCAAAGGATTGTGAATCTTCAATAAAGCTAATCGCCCGCCAAAAGGAACCGTCAGCATCTCGACAGTGGTCTTGTTCGTTTTTGGTCAGTAGTACTTGGGGTACTTCCCAGCGACGATTTAGAGGAGTAGATTGTAATTTTTTGCGAACATGCTCAGTGAAGATACACATATTTTGCATAATCAGTTTTGGCTGATTAAATACCTGTGTATTAATGCGTTGTAAGACAAAATGCTGTTGTTCTGAGGAATCTAGAGTTACTACAAAGGTGTCATTTATATTACCACTACCGAATGCTTTGGTACTTATAACCTTCCCCAGTCGGGCGAATTGATTGGCGATCGCAACTAGATTTTCTGCGCCCTGTGTATTGAATTCTTCTATCATGTTCGTGTTTGACCTGTACTACTCCTCACATTGCACAAAGGCAATAGGGGATATCCTAGCGCAAGTATCAAGATAATTCGTAATTCGTAACTAAAAAGGGTTTTTCTGGCAATGCTACAAAAAGTAACAGACGCGATAAATCGCGTCTCTACAAAAGATTGATGATTGTAGAGACGGCGATTTATCGCGTCTCTCTCGGCGAAAGAATTGTGATTTGGAGAATTATTTTTCAATGATGAATTTTGAAAAATACTATCTGTTTATACGGGGCGCTATCGCCCCGTAATCATTCAATAGTTAGCGAATTTCATCGCTATCAACCCACTCATCATAAGATGAGTCATAACCTGCGTAGCGAAGAAAGTATTGCTGACCTTGGATTTGTTGAATAGTAGCAGAATACCAAGCTTCTTGGTCATCATCCCAACATTTTACCTTTTGACCAACTGCATATCCATTGCCATCAGCAGAGGAAAGATCGCGAGTACGAATATCATCTCCACCTACCCATTCATCATAAGATGAACCGTAACCAAGGTAATGAATAAAAAATTGGTCATCTTTGATTTTTTCTATTGTTCCTTGATACCAATCTTCATCATCACCATCCCAAACTTCTACTGTTTTGCTCACCGCATACTGACTATTATCTGACTTCACAGCAGATGAAACATCTTGAATAGGCTTTTGCGCCTGTTGTTTAATTTCCTCTTTTACTAAAGGATATGCTTCCAAAATTACGCTGCGAGCAACAGTTTGAATTCCTGTATGTTCGTAGTAGTTTGTAGTTTGGTCTAGAAATGCTGCTACAAAATCTAAATTATCATCAGCAATCTGAATAAAATTACCCAAATGACTAGAAATTGATTGCGGAGTGATACCTGTTTTGGATACTAAGTTATTCATCCACCCTTGCACAGCGTTAAAACCCTGATTAATAAAACCAAGTTTATCAGAGGGGTTATTCCCTGGTAGAGAGCTATTGACAGCTAAGAAAACAGGATTTTGAGCTACTACACTAGTATCAGCACCACTAATAATTGAGTGGATTTTGCTTAAGAAATCTGGCCCTAAGGGCAAAATTCCGTCTATACAAACTAAAGCAACCATCCGCATGAGAGATGCATTTTGATAGTTGTTAGTCAAGGAGTTGGCAAACTCTTGGGGGTTAGGTTGAGGAATACCATTTAGTTTGCAGAAGGCGATGATTTCAACAGCGATTTTCAGTGCTAAATCTATCGATTGAGTTACGTCGGCTTTGGGAGTAATGTTGCTTAAAAAAGAAAGAAAACCTATTTTCTCGCCAACTTTATTAGCTAAAGCCGCTGTCGCCATAGCTGTATCTGCTTTATCAATTATTTGATAAACTTTGATTGCAGCCTGGTAGCCTTTTTGGGGATCTTGATATAAAGCAACAGCGCGATCGCGGATTTTCTGAATTACCTGAGGATCGCTTTCTCCAGTGATGGCGCGGATGTTATTGTCAAACCCCACCAAATTGTTCCATTCACCTGGCGCTACATAATCAAGAGCCTTTAAAACTTTGATAGTGATGTTGTCAGTTGGTAATTCGTCAACCAACTGAATAATTGATTTATCCATCAGCCGATCCTCAAAACTCTAAACAATTCTTACAACACGGTTCAGATTTGCACAGTAATCAGTGTCAATTGCTACCTATAAAGTCAGCTTTCGTGGTTAACTCTGCGCGAATTACTGAACCGTATTCATAGAGTTCCCAGAACCGGCTAAAAAATAACTTTCAAGAAGGCGATCGCCAAGAGACGTTGCAATGCAACGTCTTTACATCTCTTGGAATAACGAAAAATCGTAGGGTATGACCCCTGATTCGCCAACAGTATCCTTGAAGAGGTCGGGGATCTGATCTGAATTCTGAATTCTGACTCCTGAATTCTGACAACTTTCAGTTTTTCCAACTCAAAAACCGGGCATAAGTATAAGCAATTATTTCACCAAGAACTGTCCGCACACCTTCGCTGGAACCCCACCATTTTTTTGAATCGTAATCTTTGGTTTTGGCAGCAATGACACCAACTTGAATGTCAGGATTCAGTAGTTTTTTGAAAATTAACCAACTCCTACGGGTATGAGCATCCAAAGAAAAAAGATTAATCGATCGCACTTTTAAATTGGAATTGGATAGCCAGCGATAAAATTCAGCAGCAGAGGCATAACTCCGATCCTTAACTACAGTAGGTGTGGGAACAGCTACTACTTTATCTGCTTGTAAACCGAGTTTCTTCAAAGTGGCGGCTGTCACTTCTGCAAAATTTTTGTATTCAGTCAGATAATTTCCTCTTCCTAATGAACCTCCAGTAGTAATTATTTGATGATAAGAACCGTTTTGAAATTCTATAAAAGCTTGTTCTATAGCAGAATCTGGTAGCCATCCTTCAACAACTAATATTTCTGCTGATTTGATAGGAGAAGTTACGGCGAGATATGAGTGTACATGAGTAATACTGAAAAATATTAAATAGGCAATCACAGCGATCGCAATCGCCCATCCCGGAGCCGTAAGTGTCCATATTTCTTGGCGTTTTATGAGTTTGATTTTGGTCAATTTTAGACGCCTATGTTTTTTTGCCTGCATTAAACCTTAGCTAAACGCTGTTCTTTCAAGTAAGTAAATACAGATTTATCGCCAATATCAGCGGGAATTGCTTGCACTGTCTTTCGCAGAGCAAATACCAAAAATAACGTTGCCCAAATTCCTAATAAAACACTTTCCCACTGAATTGGTAAAACTCCTACCAAATGTCCTAACAATAGTAGTGGTACTATTGGAGTTAATACTTTGGTTTCCAGGCGATTGAAGCAAAAAGCTTCTTTAAAATAAATACCTGTCAGAGCAACAAAGATAAAACCAACTCCAAATAAAGTAATCGGCTGATTGTAAACAGTAACAGCCAAAGGTTGACTACTAGATAGTGCCAATATCAGCGATGCGATAGTACCGATCGCCCAAAAAACTTGTAACATTCGGTGTAATGATGCCATGTAAATATGAATGGTAAATAAACTTACACCAAGAGCCAGAATAAAACAAGCATATAGAGGTGTCAGCGCACTTAAAACAGTTGGGTTATTGTTGAGCAAAACCAAAGCACTACCGATGGCAAAGCTGAGTGCAGCTACCATTAAGCCAGCGCGGTAGATAATTACTCCGGTGCGATCGCTCTGGGTAATTGTAAATTCCCCAAACTGACCTTGATAAACTTCTGGTGCAGGTAGTATTTGCGTAGTCATAGTGAAGAATATAGTTATGATTCGTTAGTCGAGTGGTACGGTTACCTTTATTATTATGGGCAATAAGACGAATTTAATGTGGGTATCTGCAAAAGTATGCTCTAGGATATTAATCAGTCAAAAAACAAAACTTGTAGGGCATCTTGTAAATTAAGCTGTAACTGTGAGTGAGCATTGCCGCTATTGACGGCAATTTCTACCCAGCCGTGACTGCCAACTAAAGCGATCGCCTCTCCCACTTTGACGTTACTATAAGTTTCACACCCTGGTATATTCAACCGCTCAACTTGCACGTACCACCTTTTACCTTGGACGTAACTTCCAGGAATGTTGCTTGCTAAGTTGCCAAAGCCATCGATATATTGAATGCAACCCACTACACCAGTTGTTGTCTGCTTGCACTCGCCGATATCCAGCTTCACCAAACTTGCTGGATCGATTTCTTGTCCTAGTTCTTTAAGAGGGACACCACTGGCAAGATTAGCTGCCACTGCTGCAAAAATATCCCTGCCGTGAAAAGTCTTGCTTGGTTCGGGAGTTCGCCAATAGTTAAGATTTGTGAGTTCCACCGCTGCGTAGGCGTAGCCCGTCGTAGACATCGCCGGACTTTGACTTAATACTCCACTGAAAATGCCATTATCAGGTCCCACAAGAAACCCTTGAGCAAATTCTACTGCGATCGCCCGTCGCTTGCTGCCCACACCCGGATCTACCACTGCTACATGCACTGTCCCAACTGGAAAGTAGGGGTAAGCATTCATCAAACAAAACCGGGCTGCGGCTATGTCTTGCGGCGGAATTTGGTGTGTCAGGTCTACCACCATGATTTGAGAGTTGATTTGGGCTATTACTCCTTTCATCACCCCTACATAGACATCGCGATCGCCGAAATCGCTCAGCAAAGTCACTAGTGGTTGTTGACCAATCCTATTTTCAGACATGATTTGATTAAAATTTTGATAAAATTCAAAATTTCTGTAGCAACAGCTACAAAATCTATGCTATGTTAAGAATACAAGACATAAAGTCAAAAATTAAAGAGGTAATTCCTATGAATCAAGGTAGATTACAGGCTGCCAGGAAAGCACGAGAAGCTCACAGAGAGAATATTCAAAAAAGCCTAGAGCATCGTTTGCAAGTAGCCAGAGCGAAAGGTGACGAACAGCTGATTCGTCAGCTAGAAGCTGAGATGAGGTATTCCCACTAAATCAAGTTTTCATCGTTCATAGTTTTGTTGTGTAACCCGCTACGGCGGGTTTTTTGTTTTGTAGGGGCTTAGACCTACTTTTTTACCAAACCTTACTCATATTTAAAATAAAACCAGGCAATACGCGATCGCCACTAACACTAGCAGGATTATACCTGTGCCATCCTGTTCTGACCACACCCATAACTGTCCTGAGATATTAATTTCTCGGTTTCCTGTCTCTGAACCAGTAGGAGGCATAATTACCAATTCTCCAAATTTATTGCGTTCAATGCGTAAATCACGATTCGCCAGACAGAACTCAAAAAATTGTTCGTCTGTGATTTGCATTGATGACGGAATTTGCAAAACCAAAGGGGATGAAAACATGGGGATCTCCTCCAGATGCCGCTTTCTAGCCCAATGACTTTATTCTCACGCAAAGACAAGGCAGCGCGGTCTTGGGGGTTTCCCTCATGAGCGACTGCCGCGCAAAGACGCCAAGATATAGGTTGGCGGCTTTGCGTCTTATGCAGGAAATCATTTTTAGATTTACTTGTTAGGCTGAGGAGTTAAGCGCAGATAAGGTTTAACTTCCTGATAGCCTTTGGGGAATTTCTCTTTGAGGACTTCTGGATCTTTGAGTGAGGGGACAATTACGACATCCTCTCCATCTTTCCAGTCAGCTGGTGTCGCCACGCTGTAGTTATCAGTCAATTGCAGAGAATCAATCACCCGCAAAAGTTCGTCAAAATTGCGTCCCGTGCTGGGGGGATATGTGAAAGTCAGACGGAGTTTTTTGTTGGGGTCAATTACGAAAACCGATCGCACCGTTACAGCCGCGTTGGCATTGGGGTGGATCATATCATAAAGGTCAGAAACCTGGCGATCGGCATCTGCCAAAATTGGGTAGTTAAGAGTGGTGCTTTGAGTTTCTTCAATATCTCCCACCCAGCCATTGTGTGATTCAACATTATCAACGCTAAGTGCGATCGCTTTGACATTGCGCTTGTCAAATTCTGGTTTCAGCTTGGCAACTGTGCCGAGTTCTGTTGTACAAACAGGTGTAAAATCAGCAGGGTGAGAGAACAGCACAACCCAGCTGTCACCTGCCCATTCGTAAAAATCGATGTCGCCGTGTGTTGAGGCTTGTTTAAAGTTGGGTACTGTATCACCTAAACGGAGAGCCATGTGAGATTCCCTGTAGTTAGAAAAGCATATGTGTTCTACTTTGTCATCATGACATAAAACCCCTATTCCTCAATCGGGCTTTAGCGGTTTGAAACAAAATTTTAGGTTCTCAACACTCTCGGATAAGGTACAAAGGGATTGGGAGTGGGGAAAGGGAAAGGGGTAAGGGGGAAAGGTTAAATTTATCCCTTTACCCTTTAACCTTTTCCCCTGCCCCTTTGCTCCCCACTCCTTTTTCCTGACAATGATAGTAATATTTTTGACTGTTGGGGTTATCCTCAGCACAACTGCGAGTTTTGTTTTTGGAGTTCCGTGGTTGATGCCGATTTTAGGTGCTGCTGTACCTTATCCTGTTTTCTTTTTACAAGTGCGTCGTCAAAAATATAAAAGTGCTTTTTGGTGGATGTTATTGTGGGGAGTATTGCAGAGTATTGCTGTAATTGTAGCAACCACCATCGCCCCACAAACAGCAGCAAAAGTCATCCTTCGTGGCCAGTCCTACACTACGGAAATGTTGCACTGGATTCGCACAGGAGAAGGTATGGAAGGAACAGTGCGTTTGTTTTTACCAGACCATTTATTGCACTACGGAATTTTTTGTATTCTCTGCGTTGTGACTCTCAGTAGCGCCGCCTTAATCTTTGGCACTTGGATGCTAAATTATATGAATTTCTATGTTGCAGAATTGGTAAAAATGAGTGCAAAACCTTGGTTAGCAGCTATTTTAGGCTGGTATCCTTGGTCACTTCTGCGGATAATTGGGTTTATTGCAACTGGGGTGGCTTTAGCTGCATTAGGATTAAATTTATTCACTCGCATCAGAGGCGAAGTTCCTAAATCTTCATTTCCTAAACCTTATATGTTAATTGGAATTGGTTTTGTGATTGCAGATATTCTTGTCAAAGCAGTTCTAGCCCCTATTTGGCAAAAATTGCTGTTGTCTGCGTTGGGTTAAATTATTTTGGATTTTAGATTTTAGATTTTGGATTGGAAATAGTCTCTGATATCGCAATCATTTTTCAAATTGGTATGATTTGTTTGCCAGAATTTTTTGGTAGGCTTGGATTGTTTGTTTGGCGATCGCATCCCAGCTAAAATTTACATCAGCATATTTGTGGGCATTTAATCCGCGTCGTTGGCGTTCTGCGGGATTTTCCAAAGCTGCTTGCAATAAATCTACCAGTGCTTCCACATCTGTTGTACCCACCCAACCCGACTCACTATCACGTATTTGTTGACAAATATGCACTTGGTCAGAAATGACTACGGGTATCCCTGCTAGCATCGCTTCAGCTACAGCAATGCCAAAATTTTCATAATAGGAAGGTAAGACGAATAAATCAGCAGCTTGTAGTAAACTAGCTTTTAATTCACCAGTCACAAAACCAGTAATTGTAGTGTGCGATCGCAGTGTTGAATTTTGAATTTGGGATTTTATTTTTTCCTCGTAATCTGGATCTTGAGGATTTGTACCAGCTAAAACAAAATGAAACTTATAACCAACCCCTAACAATTTTTCTAGCGCCGGAATCAACAAATTCAACCCTTTTTTTGGGTCAATCCGTGACATAAATAGCACCAACGGAATATCCTCTGGTATTTTAAATTGACTAGATACAAAATTTCTCACCTTTTCAACAGGGCATTGAGGCGGTATCACACCCAAAGGAATTACCAAATCTGGCGTCGATACTCCAAATCTTTCTGATATTTTAGCTTCTTGTTCGCTAGTAAAATGAATTGCCGCCGCACCAGCTAAATTTTGACGTTCTATAATTGCAGCATAAATCTGTTTTAATTGCTTTTTTTTGCGTAAATCAGCCGGATCGAGAGTACCCAAAGGACGCAAAATATAAGGTAGCTTTTGCTGACGACACACAATAGCAGCAGCACTACTTATGGGTGAGAATAAAGCATGAATATGTGCAATATCAAACTCGTGGGCATGAAGTTTTAGCCACTTGAGTAAATCTAGAGAAAATTTGTAGCGACGAAATGGCGCACAACGAAAATAGATAATTTCATAACCATCTTGTTTAATCGGGCGATTTAAGGGAACATCCAGAGGTACTTGACCATTATCACCATTACTATCAGTTGTGAGAATTGTAACTTCTACTCCCTCTTTTACCAAAGCTGGAGCTAATCCCAGTACCATTTGACTAGGACCACCATAAATCAGAGAAATTGAGGGAACAATTTGTAAAATCTTCATTACTCTCTGCGCCTCTGCGCCTCTGCGTGAGCTAAAAATTTCATTTTATTTTAAAATAAATCAAATGGCTAATTACTAATAACCAACTCTTGATAAAACTCTAATTGCTCCTTAGCCAAAGCTTTATTTGTATACCTAACCATTGCTTTTTGATAACCCATTTCCCCAAGGGAGTGAGCAAAATACGGTTTCTCTATTAATTCAAGTAAGCAATTAGCAAGGGCTTCGGCGTCACCTTCAGGAAAAATTAAACCAGCATCACCAATTACATGAGGAATTTCACCGGAATCAGAACCAATCACAGGCACTTGACAAGCCATTGCTTCAATTAGCACGTGACCAAATTGTTCTTTCCAACCAGCAGAAGTTAAGGTTTTAAATTTGTAAGTTGTTTCTGAAGGCAGTACCAAAGTACTCATTAAATTGATATAGTTTGGTACTTCGTTATGGGGAACGCTTTCTACTAAAATTAATCGGTCTTCAATATTGTTCTCTGTTGCTATTTTAATTAATTCAGCTTGTAATTCTCCTCGTCCCAAGAGGAGTAATTTCCAAGGTTTATTTTTTAAACTCACTAAGGCTTTTAAAAGCGTTAATAAACCCTTTTCTGGAACAAAACGCCCAACAAAACCCACCACAAAATCTTCTTTTTCAATACCTAAACTAGCTGCTAACTCTGGTTGCGGTTTGGGAGTAAATAAACTTTCATCTATACCCAATTGCGGCATGACTTTAATTGCCCTCTGATATCCCCGTTGTCGCAAAACTTCTGCCCCATCCTGATTACCAGAAATAATGCCGTGGCTGTTATTGAGGTTATATTTTTCTAATAAAGCAACTGGTAATTTTAATTCATAGGGGAGGTTCCACCAGGTAAAAAATACATTTTTTGCCTTGAGTCCTAATAGTTTGTTTAAGGCAATCATTTGAGTATAAGCCAATCCTCTAGACCCTTGTTCTACCTGGATGATTTGGGGGCGGAATTGTTTTAATAAAGATATCAAATCAGCCCCAAAGGTAAGGAGTCCCTGATGATTTTGACTGAAGTTAGAAACCGGAATTATTTTAAATGAGCCTTCATCGCGGTATTCAGTTTCAATGATTTTGTTTTGTACACCACCAGGATTCCAGCGTTTTGGAACTACAACTGTCACTTCAATGTCAGGTTCTAGCTGAGATAAAGCGCGTAATTTTTCACAGTTGAGGTCTACAATATAAGTGTGACTAGCAACTAAGATTTTCATTGTTATTTGTGATTTGTGATTTTTTATTCAGTAATTCCTAACTCCTAACTCCTAACTCCTAACTAAACTTTTTGATCCAAACGAGTGTAAATTTGACCATCATTCCATACTGATTGGATGACAGTACCTAAGGCTTTGAAAAAACCCAAAGTGTAAAAAATACCGCGAGTCAGAATTTTGATGAGGGAACCGCTTTTATGGCAAGGTGGGCGTCCCAAGACGTGACAATCAAATAAACGCGCGTATAGGCGTAAAGCTTGGGTAACAGTGAGGTTTTTTAGCCCCAATAGGAAATGATTGTGGTAAAAGGTGAGTTGATATTTGAGCGATCGCATACTAATATCATGACAACCCCCAGTCTCTTCACCTAAATGCACCAAATGGGCTTCTGGGTCGTACCAAATTTTATATCCCGTCTGTCGCACCCGCAAACAAAAATCTGATTCTTCCCGCACTGCACTACCACGAAATCTCTCATCAAAACTCAATCCATACTTAGTAAAAATTTCCCGGCGAAAGGACATATTACACCCCCTTGCTGTCAGTACTTGCTGGGGTTTGATCGTATGTACTAAATCAATATGATACCAAGCAATACCAGGGTCCATAGCTTCGGGAGGCAAATATTCAATCTCTAAATCTCCTCCAGAATCACCCAATTTCATTCTGTCAAATACCCGTCCAGCAACAGCCCCTACTTCTGGATTTTGCAAATAATTTTTCGCATGGGCTGCTAACAATCCAGGGGTTAGCTGAACATCATCATCAATAAATAATATAATTTCACCAGATGACCGCCGCACAGCATAATTCCGCGCCCCTGGTAAACTCGCCCAATCTAACCGCAACCATTTAATTTTACCTGCCCCCGCCATTTCCTCTAAGTAGGCTTGAATTTCTGGTTGGTGTTTTGCGGTTTGGTCTATTACTAAAACTTCAAAATTTGGATAGTCCTGTTTCAGGACATCTACAATGCTATCTCGTAGCGGTTCCTCCCGACCATATGTCGGGATAACCACTGTAATTAAAGGAAAGTTATTCATAATTTTAGTTATTAGTCATTAGTCATTGGTCATTTGTTTTTCTTTGCGTCCCCGCGTCTCCCCACCCTATTTTAGACTCCGGTTCCTCCTGCATATAAAGTATCAAATAACTCATTTTGTTTTTCAGAATTATGTAAAATTTGTGCTTTAGCTAATGCTCCCGCACTTAAAAATTCATAATGTTCTTGTTTATCACTTCTTTCAATAAATTGCATGATTTGTTGTAACGCTTGTTCTGCTAAATAATCATAGGTGCTATTGACAATTTCCCAATATTCATTAGTTTTGGTTTTTTCGCCGTGCAGCCAATTAGCCCAGTGTCTAATGTCGTTAATTGGTAAATCTAAAATATAGCCATTTTCCTGATGACGAATAAATTCTGGTAAGGCGCATACATTTGTTGTAATTGCCGGAGTAGCAACGGAAAATCCTTCGATGATACTATAGCCATAAGTATCATGTAATGTGGGCATAAATTGAAAATGACTTTGAGATAGTAACTCAATAACTTTGTCATTAGGAAGATTTTTATGGAAGACAACGTTATTTAAATTGAGTAACTTTAAATCTTCTAAATATTTGGTGCGATCGGGAAAATCAGTCGGCACACCTGGACCGTGTTCCAGTCCTGATATAATATGTATAGTAATGGGAAGAGCTAATTTTTCAGCTTTTTTAGCTAGTCTTAAAGCAACAATTCCGCCTTTGCGGGCAATGTGGTTGCCTATAAATATAAGCTGTAGGTTTTGTTGTTGTTGATAAACTTTAGATTGATTAACTTTAACTGGAAAATTCGGATGAATTACATCCAATTTTTGATTGACTTTTTTTTCTATCTCCCAACCTTCTATTCGTTTACTGAATCTCAACTTGGCATAGTCGGAAATAGCGATCAGTTTTTGGCAATTTTCTAGTCCCAAGCGATTATTTAATAATTCATAAATCGCCGCCTCAACTTGATTTTTTGGATTTCGGTATAAAACACGATGATCCTCAAAGGTGAGAAACCAAGGCTTATTTGTATAGAGAATTCTGTTGAAAGAATGAATAGCTTGATATCTTGCCAATAAAGGTTGCCAGGGAATAAAGCTGGCTAAAGGATACCAAATTTTTTCTATGGGATATCTGCCTGCGGGAAAAGGCTTAGGACGAATCAGTGTATGCCGAGAATTACGAGGTAGGTTAGGAATGCTGAGGTGTTTTTGACCTCCTATGATAACTTTTACCATTTTGTTTGCATTTAAATTGTTTTTAGACGTTTTCTTTTGTTTTTTTGATTGGGGTCATCATCTTCTCGTTGTTGTTTTTCCAGTTCTGGCAATTTAAAAAGTACTCCCGCAAAAAACCAATAATACACAGCAACTGGATCTACATCCAAGGGATAATAGTAGGTGTTGTAGCTAATAAACAATATAAACACCCATAAAGCTGCTCCGTAACTGCGGAAATTACGGTTTTTTATGGAGCGATAGGTTTTGAAGGCAATAATGGTTAAAGTAGTGACTAAACCTAAAAATGCTAGTACTCCAACAATCCCGACTTCAAAAAGTACTTTGGGGTAATAGGTTTCTACCAGCTTAGTTTCACCCATTGAACGAGCAGAGTTAGTTGCTCTCCCTAAGCCACTTCCTAAGGGGCCGTCTACGTTTTTCCAGTTTTCTTCAAATTGCTGGACGATAAAATCTTGGGGTGGTGAAGCTTCCCAACGACTGGTAAAACTTTCAGTTCTCTCTTGGACGACAGCAGGGTTAGTTACCATCGCTATTGCCAAAACGAAAGCTAGTCCTACTCCTATGGGGATAAAGCGTTTGAGGTTGCCAATTTGACCAGTGAGCAGTAGCAAAATTCCAAAGCAGGTTGGTACTAAAGCTAAGGCGATTCTCTGTCCAGAGATGACAGCATTGATAAAGACTGTCGCTAAAGAACCTAAACCTATTAACCGCCAAATTATCGAGGGGTCGGTGAAGCCAGTGGCAAAGGTAAAAAAGGTGCTGGAAATTAAGAACCATGCCCATTGCCAAGGGGCTACAAATGTTCCTGGTAGACGAATCACTCCTTCTTCAGGACTATATAAAAGCGCTCCACCAAAATAACACCGGGCTTCTAGTGATGTGACAAATAGAGCATTTCCTTCAAGGCCTCTGGTGCCTTTACATACACCAGTTAATAGTAACAAATATTGAATTAATCCCAGGACACAGCAAGTCAGTATGAGGACAATTTGGAGGCGCGATAAAAATAGAAAATCTCGCTTATCTCGAATTAAATAATAAGCACAACCAATCAGAGGCACATAGCCTAAAAGTACTTTCAGTCCCAGAATTCCCATACCTAAGGGTATTTCTTTGGGTGCTTTTTGTAAAAGTCCCACACTAGGCGGATTAAACTGCTGTCCACCATTGACAAACAACAGTGTTAGCAGACTGCAACCCAAGACAATATAAAGGGGAATTTTAATTCCTGAGGGAATAATTATTGGTATCCCTTGTTTACGGCAAGTCTGCCAAAGTCCAATCAGCGCTGGAACGTAAAAAGCATCTTTAGCTAGTTGCAGTATGGGACTATTGCCCAAGTAGTAAGTGATAGTACCGCCAATAGGCACGTAAATGATGAACGCATATAAGGCTTGGCGGGGGTATTTGTAGGAAAGGGACATGACAATTATCCCCAAGACACCGGGAACTGCTGCTTTAATTCCAGCTACGAAAAAAAGCACAATACCCAAGAAGACACCGCCAAAGGTGGCGGTGGTGAGTAAGCTGGTGAGTTCTTTACGCGCTTGGGCTGCTTTGCGCTTTTGGGCTAACTGTTCTTTGAGGCTAAGGGTTGGAGTTTCTGGCTTGTTTGAGCCTTTGGATTTCTTCTTGGGTTTTGCCATTTGGGGGGGGAGGGGGGAGTGGGGAGTGGGGGATGAGGGGGATGAGGGGGATGAGGGAGATGAGGTAGGGGGGAAATTGCAGCAAGTTTTGCCCCTCTCTATATCCCCCAGTCCCTGTAAGGGTTTAGCAATGCTAAACCCCTACTCCCTACTCGCCACTCAGCACTTTTTATGCTATGTGTTGCTCGACTTTTGAGACTAATTCATTTGTCCAGTGGTTGGCAAGTTCGGCATTAGCGGCTTCCACCATAACTCTGATTACTGGTTCTGTACCAGAGGCGCGAACTAAGATTCTACCAGAATCGCCCATTGCAGCTTCGGCAAGTGCGATCGCTTTTTGCACTGGTTGGCAATCTTTCCATCCTAAACGGCGATCGCGGTCTACAACGCGCACGTTCCGCAATAATTGAGGATAGGTTTGGAAGCTTTGCTCTACTAATTCTGCTAGGGAAACACCACCTTGTTTTACCAAAGCTGCTAAATGTAACGCTGTTAATAAGCCATCTCCAGTTACAGCATAATGACGGCAAAGGATGTGACCTGATTGTTCGCCGCCCAGCATTCCCCCTGTCCGCAGCATTTCGGCTTGCACGTATTGGTCGCCGACTGCGGTGCGAATCAAGTTCCCGCCTATTTCATTCCAAGCTTTCTCGAAGCCTAAGTTAGCCATGACCGTGGATACAATCAAGTTATCTGGCAGTTGTTGTTTTTGTTGTAGATGGCGTCCCCAGAGGTAGAGAATGTAATCGCCGTTAACTTGTCTGCCAGTATTATCTACTGCTAAGACGCGATCGGCGTCGCCATCAAAGGCAAAGCCTATGTCGGCGTTGTGTTCTTGGACGGTTGCTGCCAAAATATCTAGGTGGGTGGAACCACAGTTGACGTTAATGCGATCGCCATCTGCTTCGTTATGCAAGCAAATTACTTCTGCACCCATCTGTGTAAATACTGTTGGTGCTAATCCTACTGCTGCTCCCCACGCTAAATCTAAAACAATCTTCATTCCTTCAAGATTGAAACCACCATCCAAGGGTTTTTTCAACGCCTCGCCATAATGGCTAATTAACTCGCAACGTGAGTAATGTCTGCCGCAATTACTCTCAGTAGCAGCAGTTGAAATCTTGCCACGCAGTCCGGCTTCAATTTCTGCTTGCAATAATTGGGGTAACTTCCCACCATCGGCACCAAAAACTTTAATGCCGTTGTCTTCTGGGGGGTTATGACTGGCAGAAATCATCACTCCACCGATGGCATCACTGATGCTGGTGAGATAGGCAACGCAAGGAGTGGGACATAATCCCAAATACCAAACCTCTAACCCTGCTGCTGTTAACCCGGCACTCAAAGCCATTGCCAGCATATCACTAGAGTTTCGAGAATCCTGTCCCAGAATCACTGGTCCCACACCAGTAGCATGGTTACGTAAAACAATACCCGCCCAAAATCCAATTTGCAATGCTAGGGGCGCACTCAGTAATTCTCCCACTCGTCCGCGAATACCATCTGTGCCAAATAACGCATTTGCCGGTAGTGGTAGTAAATTCAACCCAAAACTGCTCTCAATCCCTTTGCCCAATCCATTAGCTTCGGAAGCAGAATTCCCAGCAATCCCCGATGTCCGAGTTACAGATGAAACCATATGTCTAAACACTCCACACAACAAACTGAAAAATAGCACTTGAGACTTGATTCAGCAATTTCGACATTCTTTATTCTCTTTAAAAATTCGCTCTAGATAAACTCAATTGTACGTAAAAATACTTAAGGATTACTTCTGTAATTGTAAATATTTCATGAAGTCGGTGTTGCTTTTTACGTTATCAGTAAAGTTTACTCATTTTAGCGAATTCTTATTTTTATACGCTCTATCTTAATCTTGACTCTTCTGTGTATTATCTAATACTTAAAGTCTTTTTAAATTAAAGGTAATAAATATTACTTTTAGTAATTAGTTCGCTTTTCCAGAAAACTTGAGAATGCAAGTAAAATCTAACCGATAAAAACAAAAAATCAAAATTCCAGCAAGATAAATTTCTATTCATTTTGTGAAGTTGTTGTGTAAAAAGCTACAAAACTATCAAAGCTTAAAAAATTTTAATATAAATTCTCATCAAATAGTTTTAAGGTAACGTTTTAATGGCCTTTTTAGCCGTTGGTCGGTTAAAACTCCGGCAGTTGACTTTTTAAAGTTGAGAAATTTAGCATGAGCAGCAATTTAGCAACCAAATTACGTGTAGGCACTAAAAAAGCCCACACAATGGCAGAAAATGTAGGTTTTGTCAAGTGCTTTTTAAAAGGAGTCGTCGAGAAAAACTCTTACCGGAAACTAGTTGCTAACTTCTACTTCATCTACTCAGCGATGGAAGAGGAGATGGAAAAGCACCGCCAGCATCCAATTGTTTCTAAAATTTATTTTCCCCAGTTAAACCGCAAGCATACCTTAGAACAAGACCTGAATTATTACTTTGGTGCAAACTGGAAAGAGCAAATTCGACTATCTTCTGCGGGTGAAGCTTATGTCAAGCGGATTCGGGAAATATCTGCAACAGAACCAGAACTGTTAATCGCCCATTCATATACTCGTTACCTGGGTGACTTATCCGGGGGACAAATTCTCAAAAATATTGCTGTCACGGCAATGAATTTGTCTGATGGGCAAGGTACTGCCTTCTATGAATTTGCAGATATTACCGATGAAAAGGCATTCAAAGCCAAATATCGTCAGAATTTGGATGAATTACCCTTGGATGATGCTACAGGCGATCGCATTGTTGATGAAGCTAACGCCGCCTTTGGTGTGAACATGAAGATGTTCCAAGAATTGGAAGGCAATTTGATCAAAGCGATCGGTATCATGCTGTACAACAGCCTCACACGGCGTCGTACACGCGGTAGTACTGAACTTGCTACTGCTGAGTAATACCATTTTGGATTTTGGATTTTAGATTTTAGATTGTGAAATAGTTAGTAGATCAGCTTTTTGGCTATCCATACTGTGGCAATCATTTTTCAAATTGGTATAATCAGCGCTGAGTTCTAAATGCGGAGTGTGGAGTGTGGAGTCATTATTCCAGATAGACTGATGAAAGATAATTCATAAGTGTTTCTGGGGAAAGAGCAGTCGTCAAAAACGCTCAAAATATTTAGGGGCGATCGCCTTGTGAATGCTTTTTATTAGTGAAAGCAAGCATGGGGAGATTGCCCCTCAATTATGAATAGAGGACTGGGGACTGGGGCATGGGGTATAGGGGGATGAGGGGGATGAGGGGGATGAGGGAGATGGGGTAAAGGGTAAAGGGAAAGGGGTAAAGGGTAAAGGGAAAGGGGTAAAGGGAAAGGGGGAAAGGTGAAAGGGAACCAGTGGCTTAAAAGCAGGGGTTTCAAATATGGACCGGAGGCGGAGCGGCTCCGGCTCCGCACTGATTTTTATCGCACTACGTGTCTGAAAGATTTTCTTTTTTTATTCTCCGCAATTAAGATAGGGGCTTTATACCTTGTGGGGAAAAGTTCTTTATCCTACACTTTCCCCCTTACCCTTTCCCCTTTTCCCCTTCTTGGTAAAGGGTAAAGGGATAAATTTAACCTTTACCCCTTACCCCTTACCCATACCCAATGCCCAATGCCCCATGCCCAATGTTACGATAGTTTCAGATTAGACGTTGAAGCCTTGATCCAATCTGAAACCTTAGAACTCTTAGAATGGCATCGTTTGTGCCAGCACCTCTCCACTTTTGCGGCAACTAAATTGGGGGTTATAGCCGCGCGTCATTTAAAAATCCCCGATTTTCAGGCAGAAAGCCAGCAGTTGTTAGAGCAAACCAAAGAAGTCTATCAACTGGAAAGTCGCTTGACTTCAGGATTGTCATTTGAAGGAATTCAAGATATTGGTGATTCCCTAGAACGGGCAGAACGCAGCGGAATTTTGGCAGGAGATGAACTTTTAGCGCTCGCCACCACTCTGGCTGGTGCGAGAAATTTGCGCCGTGTCATTGACAATCAGGAAGATTTGCCAATACTCACTGATTTGGTTGCCGATTTGCGGACTTACCCAGAACTAGAACAGGAAATTCACCGCTGTATAGATGAACGCTCACAGGTAACCGATCGCGCCAGTCAAAAACTCAGTGAAATTCGCACCGACTTGCGGCGATTACGCACGCAAATTACCCAAAAGCTGCAAAATATCATACAGGCAAAATCTGGAGCAGTTCAGGAACAGATTATTACCCAACGGGGCGATCGCTTTGTCATCCCCGTCAAAGCACCCCAAAAAGACGCCATTCCCGGTATTGTTCACGATACCTCTACTAGTGGTGCGACGCTCTACATCGAACCGAATTCCGTCGTGCCTCTGGGCAACCAACTACGGCAAATCATCAGGAGAGAGCAAGCCGAAGAAGAAGCGATTCGCCGCGCTTTGACAGAACAAGTAGCCGCAGTCAAACCAGATTTGGAAAGGTTGTTAGCGATCGTCACCACATTGGATTTAGCAACCGCTAGATCCCGATATAGTTACTGGCTAGGAGCCAATCCGCCGCGATTTATCGAGCCGCAAGAAAATGAAATGATTACTTTGCGGAACTTGCGGCATCCTCTGTTAGTGTGGCAGCAACAGCACGAACAAGGGCAGCCAGTGATTCCCGTGGATTTACTCATCAGTCCCCACATTCGGGTAGTGACGATTACCGGGCCAAATACAGGCGGTAAAACTGTAACCTTAAAAACTCTAGGGTTAGCAGCATTGATGTCCAAAGTGGGTTTATTTGTCCCCGCCCGCGAACCAGTGGAAATTCCTTGGTTTGACAAAGTACTGGCAGATATTGGCGATGAACAATCTTTACAGCAAAGTTTATCTACATTCTCTGGGCACATCCGGCGGATTAGTCGGATTTTGGAAGCACTGGGGAGTGGAGGGGATGAGGGGGATGAGGGGGATGAGGGGGATGAGGGAGAGTCCAATGCCCCATGCCCTATGCCCAATTCCCTAGTCCTACTTGATGAAGTCGGCGCAGGCACCGATCCAGTTGAGGGTAGTGCTTTAGCGATCGCCCTACTCCAATATCTGGCTAATCACGCCCAGCTAACCATTGCCACTACTCACTTTGGCGAACTCAAAGCCCTGAAATATGACGATGAGCGGTTTGAAAATGCCTCTGTAGAATTTGATGAAAGTACTCTCTCACCTACTTACCGTTTGCTGTGGGGGATACCTGGGCGTTCTAATGCCTTAACAATCGCCCTGCGTTTGGGATTGAAACCAGAAGTGGTAGAACAAGCGAAAACTCAAGTGGGAGAAGCAACAGATGAAGTTAATCAGGTGATTGCTGGGTTAGAAGCCCAACGCCGCCGTCAAGAAACCAAAGCTGCGGAAGCCCAAAGTTTGTTGCAGCAAGCGGAACGTTTGTATAAACAAGTATCCGCCAAAGCTACAGCCTTGGAAGAGAGGGAAAGCGCTTTGCGGGCTTCACAGGAAGTAGCAGTGCAACAAGCGATCGCCCAAGCAAAAACTGAAATTGCCCAAGTAATTCGCCGCTTGCAACAAGGTACACCCACCGCCCAAGAAGCACAGCAAGCGACTAACGCCTTAAATCAAATTGCCCAGCAATATCAGCCAGCAACCCCAGCCAAACCCAAACCTGGATTTATGCCCAAAGTAGGCGATCGCATTCGTGTTCCCAAACTTGGACAGACAGCGGAAGTGTTAACTGCACCTGACGCAGATGGAGAGTTAAGCGTCCGGTTTGGGCTAATGAAAATGACTGTGAAGTTGGAAGATGTAGAATCTTTAGATGGGCAAAAAGCCGAACCAGTCGTCAAACCCAAACCAGCCCCAGCCGCAGTTACACCACCACCACAAAATGTCCCAGCAATTCGTACCTCCCGAAATACAGTTGATTTGCGTGGTAAACGGGTAGCTGATGCCGAATTGATTCTCGATAAAGCCATCTCGGAAGCTACAGGCCCAGTATGGATTATTCACGGACACGGTACTGGGAAGTTGCGACAAGGTGTCCACGCCTTTTTGCATCAGCATCCGAGAGTTAACAACTACGAAGCCGCAGAACAAGCAGATGGGGGGAGTGGTGTTACCGTCGCACATATAAATTGAAGAATAAAAGCGATTGCACCTTTGGTTGAGGCTGGGGGCGATCGCTTTTATGTTGTTGACTAATTTTTTAGAAGACGCGATGAATTAGGAAGACGCGATGAATCGCGTCTCTACAAGGGGGGGTGATTGATGGCGGGGGATTGTTCAAAAAGGGCGATCGCACTCTCCAACAACAAAGCCACAAGTCTAAAAAACTGATGAACGAGTATCAAAGACTCTCGCGCGAATATCAAAGACTCTCGCGTGAATATCAAAGATTCGCCGACGAGTATCAAAGGCTTGTGGATGAGTCACGTTAACTCAAAATAGATGTATTGCTTATGCCAATACTTTCAAATAAGCGATCGCTGCCAACCTGCAAAGCCAAATTCAATTCCGACTTTCTCAATTACGAATTACGAATTACAAATTAAATCTTGCACTCTCGCTACAGCTTGCCTAACTCCCTCAACATGAGGAGATTGAATACGCTGCAATATCTCCAAGGCTGGCTGCAAATAATCTAGTGCTTGATTGTAATTGCCCTGTTGTTGTGCTATTTGTCCCAAGCACCACAAGGTAATAGCCTTTATTTGGACATTGCCTATTTGTTCTGTCAGAGCAAGGGATTTTTGAAAAAGCACCATCGCTTCGTTGATTTCTCCTGTATTGGCTTTGAGTCTCCCCATCTCGTGTAACGTCGCCGCCTTGTTTTGGACATTGCCCATTTGTTCTGTCAGAGCAAGGGATTTTTGAAAAAGCACCATCGCTTCGTTGATTTCTCCTGTATTAGCTTTGAGTCTTCCCAATTCGTGCAACGTCGCCGCCTGGGTTTGAACATCGCCGATTTGTTCTGTGAGGATAAGAGATTGTTTATAATGGGCAATCGCTGTTTTAATTTCACCTCTATTAGCTTCGAGTATCCCCATTTCGTGCAACGTCGCCGCCTTGGTTTGGACATCGCCGATTTGTTCTGTGATGGCAAGGTATTTTTGATAAAGGATAAGTGCTGCGTTGATTTCTCCTGTATTAGCTTTGAGCTTCCCTAATTGATGTAACGTTGCCGCCTCACCTTGGATACTTTTTATTTGTTTATTGATGGCAAGGGATTGTTCAAGAAGGGCAATCGCTTCATTGATTTCTCCTATATTGGCTTTGAGTATTCCCAATTGGCGTAACGTCCCCGCCTGACCTCGCACATCAGTGAGACCAAGCGATTGTTCATAAAAAGTTATCGCTTCGTTGATTTCTCCTCTATTCGCTTTAAGTATCCCCAAATTGTGATTAATTGATGCTTGTTGTCCTTTATCTTCTAGGGGACAAAAGTTTAATGCTTGTTGGTAATGCTCCAGTGCCTTATCAACTTCACCAACTAGCATCTCACAATAAGCCATTTCTTTAAAAACATGATAATCTTCAGTAATTTCTATGGTTAATTTGCATAGCTGCACTGCTTTCGTAAATTGGCTTTCATACGACCAGCGCATTGCTAAATGTCTAGCTATTTCTGCGGCTTTTTTGTCTTCCTTACTCAACAACGCCAATCTATGAATTTCTAATTGTTGTTCCTGAGTTCTGTTTTTACCCTTTTCCCACCAAAGACGATACAAGACCTCAACCGCTTGCTTATACAAACCCTCCCCATCTTCCGGTAACTGCACAGGCAAAATACGCGGCACTCGTAACGCCTCATCATGGCTTACTTCCAACAGCCCCAACGCCACCGCCCGATTAATATAATCTTCCAAATTGGGGATATTCTCACAAACTGCGGCTAAAGCTTCCCTCGGAACTGGCAATTCAAAGACCAAACCTCGTGACAACATCTCCCGCATAGTTTCATCCATCTGTTGCAGCAGCGCCTCTGCTAAAACTTGCTCTCGCAACTCCACCGGATCTGCTGCTAACCGATGCAAAATTGCCGCCACATCAACGGTTGTATTTTGCAGAATCTTATCCAACCATTCCAGCAAGCGGGGATTACCATCTGCTAACTTCTGCGCCTGGGATTTTAACACCTCATCCACCTGAGATTTTGCACTAAAGGCAGTGAGGCGATCGCACTTTTTTTGCAAATCTGCGCCTTGCAGTGCATCCAACGGTTGCTTATGGAAATACTGCAACTGGGTAAATTCAAAGTCGTAACGGCAAGTAATAATGATGCGGTGGGATGTGTAATTTTCTCTAATTGCCCAAACTAAAGCCGTCAACACCTCTGCTGCTTCTGATTGCAGACGACCTAACCCCCCTAACCCCCCTTCCCTACGAGGGAATGGGGGAACTTGACTCCCCTCTCCGCTTCGGAGAGGGGTTGGGGGAGAGGTCTCTAAATTCACTTCAAAGTCATCCAGCACCAACAAAAATAGCTTTGCTTGCTCATGCAACTGCTGGAAAACTCGCCGCAGCCGAAACTTTAATTCTTCATCATAATTTTGTAGGCGTTTGCGTTGTTCGTCATCATCCAAGTTTTCAGTCAAGCGATTCACCAAACTAGCTTCATCGATTCGCCCCACCCAGACAACACGCTCAAAATTCGCCAGTCTGTCACAAAGCCTAGCTGCTAAACTACTTTTACCCAAACCGCCCATGCCATGAATCAATACCCCAACCTCATCGGTTGATTGTGTCAACACTCTTAAACAATTTTGCAATTGACGGCGACGACCAACAAAACTTTCTCGTGTCGGGACTTTCACCTTACCCGCAGGATCTAAAAACTGGGTAGAAACAGAAAGCGGTGGCGCTGGTTTCCGTCCGCGAGTCCGCAAAGGTGTAACTAGAGAACTTGGTAAATTACCTGCTGCATACAGCCGCAACAAATGCCAATCCCGCGCCTTGTTCTTAATTAATGCTTGGTAGGTACAAGCAACAGCTTCGGTGATTTGCTTTCCGGCTGATAATTCTTCGTATAATGCAGCAGCTGCGGCTGTAGCATCAGACTCTAAAACCTTTTGACCCCAACCCAAAACGGCTTTTGCACCAGATTTCAACAATTCTTCTGCCATTGACGGCACAGATCCCGAATTGCCAGCTTGTCCAGTGCGACAACCAGAAAGGAAAATCAATTTAGGCAGTCGAAATTGTAATTCTTGGGCAATATCTCCAGCACTGGCATAGAAAGCTTCACCGATTTCCGTTTCTGTAATGAATCGGGGTTGCCCGTCTTGTAAAGTAGCATGACCAGTCAGGTGTAAAACATCAAAATAATCTCTGTCGTAACCATCAACTAAATAACCCAACTCGGATAAACAGCCGCTTTCTTCCACCGTCAATGCTAAAGGTTGCCGCTTTGTCGCCTCCAAAATCCGTGCTTCCTCTCCCTCAAAATCCAGCACAGGTTTGACATCCAACGGCGAAGTCGCCATAAACAAAACTTGCAGCGCCCGATTTTCAGGTTCGCCGTCAATAGTTAATTTTTTTACCGTGCTATCTGACACCCAGCGCACCGGGACAACAGCCGGGACTCGCTCAACCAAAAAGCTAACGCCATCGTGCAACACTTCCCAAGGAAGATGGTGTAGAGACGTTACATGTAACGTCTTTACAGATGTGCCGATCGCCAAAACAATCCCCTCCCGTCGATGCCTATCTAGCAAGGGTTGCAGCCAGCGATCGCTCCCATCCAACCAGTTATACAACCGCCGCCCTGTTACCGTATAATCCTCTGGGAAAAACGAAACGTAATAATCTCGTTCGGCCAACTTAATCAAATCGGCGATTTCTGATATGGCGAGCGATCGCTTTTCATACTTATTTGGATTATCAATAAAATAACGTAACTCTACGTAATTCTCATCAACTGGCTTGAGGTCGAGGTGGAGCGTTTGCACGTTCTGAATCCTAAAACTTCAGTATTTACCCCAAATCTACCACCGCCAATTCCGGAAACCCGATGAATAGCGTCTATACCGGGAATTTCCAAAAGCGCCTCTGTGGCTGCGATCGCATCTTCACCCTCAATCGCCAACTGAATTTCTGCCATATTCAACTAACTCTCAAGCCTCTTTTCCAGAATATCAGAGAGCGATCGCTCTAAAACTTATTATGCATGGGGCACTGTGCATTGGGCATTGGTTATGAATTATTCCCCTTTCCCCTTTTCCCTTTCCCCTTTTCCCCTTCCACTCCCCCTTGATGTTCGCACTTAAAACCTCGATTCTGCCAATCTGGCATATCTACTTCGCTAAGTTTGATGATATTTGAGCATTGCGGTTGAATAATTTGACTTAAAATCGCCCAAAATAAACTGCGGGTTAAATCTAGTCCAGTTTTGAGCCAAGATTCTTGATTACCAGGAACACCTAACTCTTGCACGATTTCTGGCTCTAGCCAAATACCATGAGCGCCCAAAAGAATCTGCGCCATCCATTTAGCCCTTGGTAAATGACTTGGGGACGTAATCAGTTTTACTTTATGTACACCCCATTTACGCAGCAGAGGAATACTATAATAAAAATTTTCAAAGGTAGAATTTGCACACTTTTCTAACCAAACGTTTTCTAAGCTTACGGATTCCCGCTGAAAAATTAACCATATACAAGGATCTGGGGAGCCATGAGAAATTAAAATTGGGATTTGCGGGTATTGTTTTGCTTGTTGGACAATATATGTTTCTCGACGAATACTCCCACCAAGCACAAAGAAGGCATCCACTGGCTGCGAAGAAGCAAAAACTAAGGTTATAGTAGTAAAAATCAACCAAGCACCCAAAACAAAGCACAATCCAAGAGTTAGTTTTTGTAACAATTGCCACCGATTATCCAAACTTTTTTTAATGGAAATTAATGATTTGATAATAAATTTATGTTTCATGACTGATATCAAAAAAACCGATTTGATGACTGTCCAACATCACTGCAATTAGGCGATCGAAGTGCTATCTTATAAAAGTAATCTAAGGTACAAAGATGACGGCGATCGAAGTGTCACATCGTCAGTATAGCCTTCCGGAGAAGGCAAACAAACTCAGAAATGGTTATTAATAACTCATGCACTATTTTTGGCATCATTAAAATGCCAAAGGATCGAAAAAGCATCGCTGAGTTTGGGGTATAAAAACTTAAAAATTTTTAGAAAGCCTGATTGCTAAACTGTCAACAACACAATTATTCCAGCTAAATATACATGAACCAATCTGCGAAAAGTTACTCGCCGCTCCAAGTAGCCTTGATTGGTGGAGCGATCGCTACGACTGCTACCATGTCTGTGTTCGGTTCTGCTTGGACTCGCGGTGTACGTGCAGCCCTAAGCCTACAAGACAGCCCAAAAGCGATAGTTGACCAAGTTTGGCAACTGGTGAATCACGAATATGTTGATGGCAAATTTAATCAACAAAACTGGCAAGCAACGAGGCAAAGCTTGTTGAGCAAAGACTATTCCTCTCGTGAAGAAGCTTATGCTGCCATCCGTGAAGCTTTACAAACCTTGGGAGATCCTTACACTCGGTTCATGGACCCCAAACAGTTTGAAGCCCTGACTAGCCAAACCTCTGGGGAAGTCTCTGGTATCGGCGTCCGCATGGAAGTCAACGAAAAAACTCAGCGCCTGACTGTTGTCGAAGCGATCGAAAATTCTCCAGCGCTGAAAGCTGGAATCAAAGCAGGCGATGAAATTGTGGCCATTGACGGCAAACCCACTCTCAAAATGAAAGTGGATGACGCCTCCAAACTAATTCGCGGCAAAGCTGGCACTCCCATTAGCCTACGGCTCAGACGTGCGGGGCAAAATGCCTTTGAACTGAAGCTAACCAGAGCAAATATAGAAGTGCCAACGGTACGTTACACCCTCAGGCAAGAAGGAAATCGCCGCATTGGCTATATCCGTTTGCGGGAATTTAGCGCCCACGCCGCAGAGCAAATGCAACGAGCCATCCGCGATTTGAACAGTAAGAAGGTTGATTCTTATGTGTTGGATTTGCGCGGAAATCCCGGCGGTTTGTTACAAGCCAGCATTGAAATTGCTCGGATGTGGTACGATAACGGCGGCATTGTCAAGACTGTAGACCGTGTGGGAGGCACAGAGGAAACTAAAGCCAATCGCACTGCCTTAACGAATCGTCCCTTGGCAGTATTGGTAGATGGTAATTCAGCCAGTGCTAGCGAGATCCTCACAGGCGCACTCAAGGATAATAAGCGAGCCGTAGTTGTTGGCGGTCAAACCTTTGGCAAAGCCCTAGTGCAATCAGTCCATGAACTCGCGGATGGTTCCGGCCTAGCAGTCACCATTGCTCACTACTACACACCTTTGGGAACCGATATCAACCATAAAGGGATTACGCCAGATATCAAGCTAGACTTGACAGAGGCACAAGAGCGGCAATTGGCTTCTAATCCAGATTTAATCGGAACTAAGAGCGATCCCCAATATGCCAGAGCGATCGCAATTCTATCAGGTAACAACTTCGCCCAACCGCCGAGCAATCAACCTAATCAACCCATGAGCGTCCGCGCTGGTGATTTGAAATTTTAGAATTCAGAAGTCAGAAGTCAGAATTCAGAATTCAGAATTCAGCAATGTTTGAGAGTCTTATTAATGAAAGAATAAAAGCGTTTAATTATGACGCCTTGGCAAAGCTTCTCTAGCTTTGCTTGTTGAATTCTGACTCCTGACTCCTGAATTCTGACTCCTGAATTCTGACTCCTGAATTCTGATTTGGATTGGGAATACTATTTAGTAGTTCCATCACCAAAATCTCAAATTTATGAATTATCAGCCAGTTGATGCAACCACCGCCACCAGCTTTTTGCCAATGGTATCGGTGGTTGTTCCTATTTATAACGGCGAGGCAGATTTACCAGATTTGCTCAATTGTCTATTATCTCAAACTTACCCAAAAGACCGGGTAGAGTACTTATTGGTGGACAATAACAGTAGCGATCGCACTCTTACCTTACTCAAAACAACCGCTGAAAATTGCCCAATTACAATTCGCCTCTTGAGCGAAAATCAAATTCAAAGCTCCTACGCTGCTCGTAACACTGGAATTCGTGCGGCTGTAGGCGAAATTATAGTTTTTACTGATGCAGATTGCCGTCCCCAACCCCAGTGGCTAAATGCATTAATTCAGCCTTTTGTCAACTTGGAAGTGGTAATTGTTGCTGGTGAAATTTTGGCACTACCAGGCAAAACTTTGTTAGAACAACACGCAGACCGTGAAGAAACCCTGTCGCAAAAACACACCCTTGGCCATTCCTTTGCTCCCTACGGACAAACCGCTAACTTGGCAATTCGCCGCATCGCCTTAGAAAAAGCGGGTTTATTTCGTCCCCATCTTACCACTGGTGGCGATGCAGACATTTGCTGGCGGATTTTGGCCGAAAACATCGGGCGTTTGGAATTTGCCCCCAATGCCATCGTCCAGCACCGCCACCGCACCACACTTTTGGAACTGCAAAGTCAATGGCGGCGTTATGGGCGTTCCAATCGCTATTTACACGAACTGCACGGTGTAGATTTAATGCGAGATATTACACTTGGTGAATGCGGCTATCGTTTAGTGCGTTGGTTATTGAAAGAAGTACCAAAAGATATTACGAAGGCGATCGCTGGTCAAGCCACTCTGGTAGATTTATTAAATACTCCCATTGGTCTGTTTACAGCCAGGGCGCGTGCAATTGGACAAAGAAAAGCCAAACTGCCAGAGAATGCCAAGATCATTGCTCGACTGTAACAATAGTAGAAAGCTTTCTATACTAATAGGCAGCCAAGGCTTTGGTCAGAATCTGACAAAAGTTGTCGATCTAGTAAATGTATCTTAAGAGGTATTTTAAAAAACAAGTAAAGCGAATTATAGTATTGCTGACTAATATTCAACTATCAACAAGGTGAGTCCTGTTCTATTTATTTAGAATCTGTCTGCTCTTGCAACTATTCCCTGCTTCCCTGCTCAACAGGGTTTCAAGCTTAAGGAAGGCATAGAATCTGCTTATCCTTTACAGCTACCCTTCATAATTTGTCGAATTGAGCCGCATGAACGTAGACGGGTTTAGCCAACACATAGAAAAATTGCGCTCACAAGTACAGGAAATACTGCAATGCAGTGCAACTAAGCCCAACTTAGAGCAAGAAATAATAATAGAAGCTTTTGAGGAACTTCACACCATAGTGGAAGATCTATTGACAGTTTTCCAGGAGTTAGAGCTAACACGAGCGGCACTAGACAAAGAGCGCCAGCGTTACCAAGATTTGTTTGAATTTGCTCCAGACGCTTACTTGGTAACTAACACCGCAGGGACAATCCAAGAAGCTAACAATGCAGCAGCAACCTTACTTTATGTCCCCCAAAATTATCTGGTAGGTAAACCATTAATTCTCTTTATTGCTCAAGAAGACCGCCAGTTCTTTCGCTCTCAAATAAACAATTTGCAGCAGTCACTCAACTGGGAAATTAATCTAGAGCCACGGGGAGGAAAGCCTTTCCCTGCCAGTATTAGGGTATCTGCGGCATACGACGAAAAAGAAAAGCAAATTGGCTGGCGTTGGCTGCTGTGCAACATCACCGAGCGCAAACAAGCTCAAGAAATGTTGCACCAAGCTTATGATGAGTTAGAAATACGGGTAGCAGAACGCACAGCAGAACTGGTAAAAGCAAATCAGAAATTGCTGACTGAAATTACAGAACGCAAACGAGCCGAGTCACAATTACTGCACCTTGCATTTCACGATGCACTCACCGGTCTGCCAAACCGTGCTGCATTCATTAACCGTTTAAAACATGCAATCAATTATTCCAAACGGCATTCAAATTATCTATTTGCCGTACTGTTTATCGACCTAGATCGATTTAAGCTGATTAATGACAGTCTTGGACACCTCAAAGGAGACCAATTTCTACTTGCCATTGCAGGTAGGCTAGAAGTATGTGTACGCTCCATAGATACAGCAGCACGGCTTGGGGGAGACGAATTTACAATCCTGCTGGAGGGAATTCAAGATGTGTCAGACGCCATCAAAGTCGCTGAGCGGGTTGAACATGAGCTGAGGTTACCCTTTGAGCTTGACGGACAAGAAATTTTCACAACAGCAAGTATTGGCATCGCCTTGAGTTCAACAGTAAATTATGAACAGCCAGAAGATGTGTTGAGAGATGCTGATACGGCAATGTACCGAGCTAAAATGCTGGGTAGAGCGCGTTATGAACTATTTAACTCAAATATGTATGCTAATGCTCTGGCGAAATTGCAGTTAGAGACAGATTTGCGCCGAGCAATTGAGCGCCTTGAGTTGCAGGTTTATTACCAACCGATTGTTTCCCTGACTAGTGGCTCCATTTTAGGTTTTGAAGCTTTGTTGCGCTGGGAACATCCAGAGCGTGGTCTGCTGAATCCAGCAGATTTTATTCCCCTAGCAGAGGAAACTGGACTAATTTTCTCCATTGGCAAGTGGGTGTTGCACGAAGCCTGTAGCCAAATGCAAACTTGGCGGGCGTCCTATCCTGACAACTTACTCCAGAAAATCAGTGTTAATCTCTCCCTCAAGCAATTTTCCCAGCCGGATTTAATCGATCAGATTAGGGAAATCTTGCAATCAACTGGTTTGAATGCTGACATATTAGTGTTGGATATTACTGAGAATATAATTTTAGAAAATGGCGATCGCGTAACTGCTACACTCTCACAACTTCGAGAGATGGGCATTCAGTTATCAATTGATGACTTTGGTACAGGCTATTCTTCATTAGGTCGTTTTTATAACTTTCCCATTAGTCTGTTGAAAATAGACCGTTCTTTTATCAGTTCAATCAGCGCTAATAGTAGAAATTTAGAAATTATTGAGATACTTGTGACATTAGCACACAAGCTGGGCGTGGATGTGCTGGCCGAAGGAATAGAGACTAAAGAGCAACTAGCACTTCTGAGAAAGTTGAACTGTGAATACGGCCAAGGACATTTTTTCTCTGTTCCATTAAATAGTTCAAAAGCAGAAGCATTAATTATGGCAAATCCTCAGTGGTAAGGGCTATCTCAAATTGGTGATAATCAAGATTACTGCCATCAGCCTTTGTAATTCCCCATTTAACACGATCGCCCAAACCAAACAAATTGCCAATCTTACCCAGGAGCGGTCTTGGATTCTCCAATTTTTTGGTGCTTCTTGTCGCAAATATTATCTCCTTTGCTGACTTACCTGCGGAATGTGCGATATAAGTCACCTAAAGTCTTCTTCAAATTCCCTTGAAGATTCGTCATCACAAAGGAGGTAGAATTTTCTGGCATGGTTTCTGGGTCAGTAGTTATTTCCCAGTAGGTTATGGCTCTTTTTTTACCATAAATTATTTCTCGTATATATCTAGTCTCTGATTTTTGATTGCTAAATGTTCTCTTAAATTTACACCACTGATTCGCTCTAACGCTTTGCTCTGATGGTAACCAGACTCCATGATTAGTTCTAATTGAGACCACATAGCCTAAGTTATATTCAGCTATTTTTCTAAGAAATTGACTACTTTCACCATATAAACTATCAGCCAATACCAATTCAATATTGAAGCGTGATTCCATTAACTCTGTAATTATCTCTGATGCTAAGTCTATTTTAGTTTTATATTTATCTGACTCCTTTAGTGTTCCTTTCGGTTTAAATACTTTGAAGGTTAATGGAAAAGTTATGTTAGCGTAAACTCCATAGGCGTTGACTGAAACTATTCCATTATCTACTTTCCATACGCTTCCTAAATATTGTCTAGCTACGTAATCTGTCTTCTTCCCTTTCTTCCTATCTCCTGTTTCATCTATTACTAACGTAATTGCACGACCATCTAATTGTTTTTTCAATTTATTTAATCTTAAGAGTTTTAATTTATTGACTGACCAATTTGAATTTGCTAAGAAATGCTGTAATGACTGTGCCGAATTTATGCTCACTACCTTTGCTATCTCTGGTAACGATTTTCTTTTTATCGTTGATATTATCCCCAGGTGTAAATATTTGAAGCACTCATAATTCCTTACTTCTTTAAATAAGTCTTTATACTCTGCACAATATTCATCTACTATCGCAACTGTTGGGTGGGCATCTCTTGCCAAATGTTTCAAGATTTGTAATTCTACATCCATTGCCCTGCTTACCTGAAGAGAGTTTTTTCTTTTCATCCTTTTATTCCGAATACTCGGAAAGTGACAGAAGAGGGATAGCGATCGCGCCTGTGAAGTAAAACTCTCGTGCCTTGGGTTGAGGGAGAAAGAGAAATTTTTATACGAATATGACTTCAGTATTTGCCCATTAATGGGTGCATGGCGTTATTGGTGTCGCCGTAAAAGTCACGGATTATGAAAGATTACCCGAAACTTCAGAGACATTCATCTATATTGCCATGATTCGTATCATGGTCAGACGACTGGCATGATTTTTAACTGATTTTTACTTTTAAAACATCCTCTAACAGGTACTAAAGAACCTTAATTTTAATTATGCAAACAAAAAATTATGGGCTTCATTGAGTTTATTGGCTGATTCTTCTAATAAGCGTTGTTCGCGAGCATTTATTGATAACAGCAGTTGGCGTTCAATACCTGTTGAGCCAATGATACATGGAAGTCCAAGCACAACTTTACTGCCAACTCCATAGTTAGAATCTGCTCTGGCCGATACTGGAAATATCTGCTTTTCATCTCGCAGGATGATATCAACTAACTGACAAACTACTATTGATATACCATAGCTTGTATTTCCTTTACGTTCAAAAATGTTATAGCCTCATTTACGAGTGAATTGTGCGTATTCTTGCTGAATTTGTTCTAGCGTTGCTCCTTGTGGGATGGGAAATTCAGTTAACAGAATGCCCCCAATAAATGCACTAGACCAAACGACAAATTGACTGTCTCCATGCTCTCCAATCACATAAGCATGAACGTCAAGTTTTGCAACATTCAGTCGCTTTCCAAGTTGATATCTCAGTCTAGCAGTATCAAGAACGGTTCCCGAACCGAAAATTAGGTTTTCTGCTCTGGTGGAAGTAGCGATGTCTATGACGGGCTACGCCTACGCAATCCGCGTAAGTATATCCACTGGATTGCTAACGATAATTACGATTGAATTCGGTGCTACTCGATCCAATTCTTTGATTGTCGAACGTATAATATCTGCATTGTCGCTCAATGTATCTAATCGGGCCTGTCCAAGTTTATGCTGCACCCCAACAGTCACAATAATGACATCTGAATCAGCTAGATCTTCATACTGATTTGATGGTATAATCTCCATCTCTTTAAGTAGGGGAATGCTGTCTTCGATATCCTATGCTTGCCCTTCAGCTTTTGATAAGGTTCGGTCAAAAAGGACAACCCTTACACATTTACCGAGTAGAACTAAAGCATTTGCAACGTCTGCACCTACATTACCTGCACCAATAATACCGATTTTAGATGTTTTACTAATCATGCTATATATACTTTTTTCTCTTCAAGAGTGAAATGTCGTTTGTTTGGTAAGTCCTTGGGTCTGCAATTGCTGTCTTCTTACAACTTGGAAAACAATATATTTAACCCTTCGGTCATCGTGGGATGAGTCAAAATACCATCGCGCAGAACGGTGTAGGGCATCTGAGCTTGCATCACCATCTGCACTGTTGAAATGACTTCACCTGCTTCATGACACAACAAAGAACACCCTAGAATCCGACCTGTAGCTGTATCCACGATCGCCTTCAGTAGTCCATCGGTTTGACCGAGTGTTCTTGCTCTGGGAACGGCTGACGCATCGACTTTCGCCACGCGGATGGCATATCCTTGTTGCTGTGCTTCAGTTTCAGTCAAACCCACATGAGCCAGTTCTGGATCGATGAATAGACACGATGGAACCAATCGATCCCGCGTACTACGGTTGCCGCCATCAATTAAATTAGCTTTGATAATGCGATAATCATCGAGCGATATATGAGTGTATTGCGGGCCGCCGTTGATGTCGCCTAACGCCCAAATCCCTGGTATGTTCGTCTCTAAGCGATCGCTAACTTGAATAAATCCGCGTGTATCGGTTGCCACACCAGCAGCAGCTAAATTTAAGCTATCGGTATTGGGCGCACGACCAATGGCGACGAGCAAATGCGACCCCTGAAGGCTAAGGGAGCGATCGCCAACTTGGATTTGCAGGATGGTTTGATTACCAGTGCAAGCTACCCTTAACACCTTCGCCTTCAGCAAGAATTCAATACCGTCTCGTTCTAGGAGGGTTTGAACAGCGATCGCTATATCTGGATCTTGCTGTGCCAGGATTTGCTCACTTTGCCCAATCACAGTAACGCGAGAGCCAAAGCGCCGAAACATCTGAGCAAACTCTAAACCAATATAGCCACTACCAAGAACAATCAAGTGTTCAGGCAAATGTTCTAACTCCATAATCGACTCACTCGTTAAAAACCCAACTTCTCTGAGTCCGGGGATGGATGGAATTAATGGTCGTGTGCCTGTATTAATAAATAACCGTTCGGCAGTAAGTAAGCGATTGTTCCCCTCAGCCGTCGTCACTTCAATTGTTTTGGGAGCAACAAACCTTGCTTCGCCAACGATCAAGTTGTTATCCAGAGCCGTTTCTAAATTGTGCAAGTTCATTGCACGCGCAGATTGCACAACCGATCGTTTTCGTTTGATCGCCTCTGCTAGCTCAACGATGGGTGTATTAGCTTTAACACCATAAGCAGCACTGTTTCGCACTGTGTTTGCCACATTGGCACTCGCCACCATAGTTTTAGTAGGAATGCAGGCAATATTAATGCACCCGCCACCAATCATATTTAAACTGCGTTCAACCAGAGCAGTTTTACGTCCGTCAGCGACTAGTGCCGGTGCAAGTGTTTTACCTGCTTTGCCGCCACCGATAATAATGTCGTCATAGTGTTGAGTGTCCACTTCCATATCCTTTGAGTTTGATCGGGTGAATACGATGTCTCGAAGGTATTATGAACTTCAAAAAAGACTGACTTCTTGAGAGGATTTAGCGATTAGAACTCACGATGCTGCCCTAACTGGGTTTCAAAAAAGTGCATAACACCTGCGAGAAGATTCAACTTTTTCTACAAGCTTGCTTCATCAGGATACGGTTGTTTTTATACACCTCTAAAGTTCCAGACTGCGGATTATCTAACGTGCCATCCCACACCCAATATTCATAAATTCCATTCCGAAACTTATACACTCGAACACCTTCCGTTGCTTGGCTAGTTCCTTTGCCCAAACTTAAATTACCGTTGGCACTGGTCGCGCGATAAAGCAGTTCATGGGAAGTATAATTCTGCCAAATATTGATGTTGTAACCACCCTGGCATTTTGTACTCAGGAGGATGCCAGCAGTAGAATCAGCAGAAGCTCTTAAGGAAAAATTAGCTAAGATACTGATTGGCAGAGCAAGAAGTAACGCGGATTTTTTCATGAGTGTTGTTAAATTAATGAGTTTGACAAGGTTGGTTACTCTTTGTCTCAGAAATGGGGAATCGATCGCCAGCAAGATAATTGTCAAAGTATTCGCGAAAGTAAGTCCAGGAAGTTTTGCTACTTGCAGCTAAATAGCAAGTAGGAGCCGTGCGATAAACCGGGACTCGCGATCTAATTTCTTGCTGAAGCAATGGGGAAAGCTCCTCGAATCTTTGCAGTTTCCGAATACTAGCACTGTAAACGATCGCATCCTATTGCAGATATTTCTTTAATTGGGCAGCAGCTTGAACAAACAGAGAACGGGTTTCTGGCAACTCTGCTAAACCATTCAGTAGTCCGAAGTCATGAATCATACCGTTGTACTGCACAGTTGTTACCTCGACCCCAGCTTCATCGAGCTTGCGTCCATAGGCTGTGCCCTCGTCATGCAAGATATCGCTCTCTGCAACCACAATTAACGCCGGAGGTAAGCCTTTGAGTTGCTCAACCGTTGCTTGTAGGGGAGAAGCATAGATGTCTTTCCGCTTTTCTGGGTCAGGGATGTACATGTCATACATCCACTTCATCGTTGGTACAGTCAGAAAACGGCGATCGCCAAATTCGTGATAAGAATTTGTTTCAAAATCTGCATCTACAATTGGCCACATCAGGATTTGCAGTTTGATGTGTGGCCCTCCTTTTTCTTTCGCCTTTAAAGCAGTGACAGTTGTCATGTTACCGCCGACACTGTTGCCAACGACTGCCAAATTCTTGCCATCCACGCCAATCTCCTCACCATGCTCAGCAACCCATTTGGTCGCAGCATAAATCTCGTCGATCGCCTGTGGGTACTGAGCATCTGGCGTGCGAGTATAGTTGACAAAGACACCTGCAAACCCTGAAAGCACAACCAGATCGCGAACCATGCGCTTGTGTGTTGGGTAATCACCCAGCACCCAACCACCACCATGAATAAAGATGAAAACAGGCAATGTGCCTTGGACACCCGCAGGTCGTACAATATTAAGGGTAATTGGATAACCGTCAGCAGTAATCGTCTTTTGGGACTCTTCAATGCCTGAAAGGTCTACTGGAACAGAAGCTTGTGCATCTACAAGGACTTGACGCGCTTCGAGTGGAGTGAGTTTTTCCAGTGCCACACCCCCTGAATTCAGCACTTTCAAAAATTCCTTCGTTCCTTTGGAAAGACGTGGATCGTCGGCAACTTCGAGAATTTTTGCTGCTTGGGAGTTTGCTTGAGCAACCATGACGTTCTCCTTTAATAAATTACTCGATCTTGTTTGGTGAAAGCTTATTGTCACTCTTTAAGCAGAAACCAGAGTTTGATGGTTTTGTCGGCACTGCTGCTGGCTATCATGTTTCCATGCGGTCTGAAAACTACTGACCGTACGCCTCGCTTATGCCCTATTAAATTCTCCAAGAGCTTGCCTTTAGGCAACCCCCATAACTTGATAGTACTATCGTTGCTACCACTAGCTAATCTCTTGCCATCGGGACTGAAAGCCACTGACCACACAACTCCTGAATGTCCAATTAGGGAGTGCAACAATTTACCAGTGGGCATTTGCCAGAGTTTGACTGTCCTATCAGCACTACCACTTGCTAAAGTCTTTCCATCAGGGCTAAAAGTCACTGAGCGCAAGGCTTGTGAATGAGCATTCAGGGTTTTTAGAACAGCACCATCCATGAGCCGCCAAATTTTGAGTTTACCATCCTCATTGCCACTAGCTAAGGTCTGCCCATCCGGACTAAAAGCAACAGTTCTTACCCACTTTCCATCCGATAACTGATGAACTTGTACGCCAGTCTGCACGTTCCAGATGCGGATGGTTGTGTCAGCACTACCACTGGCTAACCACTTTCCGTTGGGGCTGATGGCAACGGCTTCTACATCATCTGTATGGCCATCTAGGGTACGAAGCAGTTGCCCCGTCTCTAAATTCCAGAGTTTAATCCGGTTATCCCAACTGCCACTAGCAAGTAGCTTGCTATCTGGACTGATGGCAAGGCTTACCACTGCATCGCTGTGTCCTTCTAAAGTATAAAGTAAGGTGTTACTACGCAGATCCCAAATTTTAATTTTTTTATCGTAACTACCACTGGCGAGGAAGCGTCCATCAGGGCTGATTGCGATCGCGTAAACCCAAGTTGAATTTCCTGGGACAGAACGTAAGGGTTGAATGGTTGCAACAGAGGTAGTAGCAACACTAGCGTTTCGGAAGGAAGACAATCGGCTAGCACAACTGCTACTACCAACCAAGATCGTGATGGTGCTGATTGCCAATGCTGCTGAAGATTTCCTCTTAATTTGTTTCGATCTCATAACAGAACCTTCCTTGTGCAAGTGGGAGAATAATCTGACTTGCACCCACTGCGTAACGGTGTCGGAGACTAGTAGTTCGCCAAGGAAACTTGGCGGGGTAAAGGGCAAGGGGGAAAGGGAAAAGATATTTACTCCTTTAACCTTTAACCTTTCCCCTTTACCCCGCCCTTACCTAACAATTTTGGGTTAGTAGACTACTAGCGGTATCATAGAGTACTGTTTTCTGGAATTTGAGATGAGAACGCTTTTCCTTTCGCTTTTTGTTGTTTATTCCGATGTTCAATCCAGCGTCGCATCAGAAATAAAAAGGTTGTCGTGACAATCCCTACTAGCCCAATCGGGGTTAAATAGCTCCAATGCTCTAACATTTTGTCCCAAACGTGCCAAGTGAGCAAGAACATAGCTAAGTAAGTTAGGGTGTGTAATCGCTTCCAATTTTTTTTCAGTTTTTTGACACTCCAATCATTAGAAGTAATTGCCAATAGAGTAAAAATTGTGAAAGTAGATATACCTTGGATATAAATCCAATAGGTATTGGGATCTAAAAAATCAAGGTCTCTCTTTTTCACTAAGAGGAAAGCGTGAAGTAAAGCCAAGCAGAAAGCCAAAATACCGATAATTCGTCGATATTTTAACAGCCATTTTGGAAGGTTCGCTTGTTTAGTTTGAGGAAAAATGATTCTGAGATTCGTGGGCATTAAGGTGAGAATATAAGCTCCTAAAGCTAGAAATCCCAGGCTGTTTTCTAACGGCGCTGTATCGATTGCTGCCATGACCAATCCTCCTTAATTTTTCAATAAAAGCCCTTACAAAGGTAGGTATTTTTTATTTGGTCATTTTTTGACGATTCCAGCCGTTTTTTACTACATCATTCCTCTTTGTTCATACTCTTTTTTTTGGCGAAGATATTTGTAGAACGAAAAATTATTTGACCATAACGGCAGATTGTTTGTCATCAATCTAAATCCTTCTAGATAGACTATTTCACTAATTTATAGCAGTCCTAAATCATTCGTGAAAAAACAAAGTACATTTCTAAATCCTTATTTCCTGTTCCCTATTCCCTGTTCCCTGTTCCCTACCTCAACGATTAATTTTCACAACTCATTTAGGATTGCTATATATAACTTCATGTTAGAAACCCTAAAAATCAGATGTCTTTCCAAGTAAAGCTTGCGGGTATGAAGAACTTGACATATAGTTTGTCGCTACGGTCAAATAATTTCTCGCCCTACATTATGATCTTTGATATTCGATCCGCACTTGCTTAACATCAAATTCCTCAGACTCTTGGAATAATACCTTTTCTACTTGTTGTAATCCTAAACTTTCAAACCGTTCCAGTTCTGAGTCTGATAATGCCCAAGGTGGGCCATTTGGTTCTGCTTCTGTATCCCGAAGATGGGTAATCAGCAAAAGTGTGCCACCGGGAGCTACAAAAGAGGCAACTGAAGAAATAGCCCCAGAGCGCACATTTAGCGGCAAAGCTTGAATGTTACGGCACTCAAACACAAAGTCAAAGGCTTGATGCCATTGTGCGGGAACTGCGAATAAATCTGCAACTACATAGTTGACCAAAGAATCAGGAAATCGTTGCTGACACCAAGCGATCGCAGTTGGAGAAATATCAAAAGCAGTTACCTCAAATCTCAGATGAGCTAAAGCTTCGGCATCATCGCCTAAACCACAACCGATGATTAATGCCTTTTGACCTCTAACAAACTGTTGATGATTCGTCAACCATTCTAAAAGATAAGGATGTGGAGCTAACTTAGCCCAAGGAATCTGTGTTGTGTCGCCTTGAGCTTCGGCATACAAAACTTCAAACCAAGCTGATGGCTCTGCTTTTTGTAGTGCTTCGTTAGCTAACTGTTGGACATGAAGTTGTAAATTTTGAGGTTGTTGTTCAAACATAAAACTGACCTTTTTTGAATTCAAAATGCAAAATTCAAAATTCAAAATGAAGAATAAGAATAATTTTGAATTAATTATCCTTCTGCTACGGAGACGCTACGCGTAGCTTGCTTCCCCAAAGGGGTACGAGTCAAAGCCCCCACCACAATCTTTGATTTAGTGGTCTTTAATTAGTGGTGAGTCCAAGCTCCCACTAATTCTCTTTAATTTTTAATTTTGAATTGGAGCGAAGCGACTTGACACGTGGTAAAGGTGGCGAATTGCTTGTTCATTGTTCGCGGCCATTTCAGTTCCTCCTTCGTTAATATCCAGTCTGGCAATGTAGCATAGTTCGTTGGGCAAAGTTGAGACGCTTCAAATCTGCGCCATGCCCCCATCGACGAAGAGTTCGATGCCGTTGACAAAGCTGCTGTCATCGGATGCAAGGAAGACGACAGCTTTAGCAATCTCGTCTGGCGTGCCCACCCGCCCAAGGGGGATATTGTCAGCCTGACTTGCTACAAATCCCTGCACCTGCTCCTCGCTCAGTCCCATGAGATTGTAGCCAGGAGTAGGCACGACACCAGGGCTGATGGCATTGACACGAATCTTGCGCTCTTTGAGGTCGAGTATCCAGTTACGTGCAAACGATCGCACAGCGGCTTTGGTGGCGCTGTAAACGCTAAACGCTGGGGTGCCTTTGATAGAAGTAGTCGAAGCATTCAGGATAATAGAAGCCCCCTCTGGCAACAAAGGCAATGCCTTCTGCACGGTGAAAAGCAAACCTTTGACATTTATGTTGAATGTTTTGTCAAAGTGTTCCTCAGTGATTGCTCCAAGTGGGGCAATTTGTCCACCGCCAGCATTAGCGAAGATAATATCGAGGTGTCCTTGCTCTTGCTTAATGATGGCAAACAGGCGATCGAGGTCTGCCAGATTAGAAACATCGCTCTGGACAGCCGTAACATTTTTACCGATGGCTTCTACAGCAGCATCCAGCTCGACTTGGCGACGACCCGTGATGTAAACATAGGCACCTTCAGCAACAAACTGTTTGGCAGTGGCAAGACCGATACCACTATTGCCACCTGTGATTAGAGCAACTTTTCTTTCTAGTTTTTTCATGGGTTAATTTGATGGGGATTCTGGATTTGTGTGAACCATTGAAGTGTTATCGGTTCTGTTGCATCAGAGCTTTGAGAACAGCAGATTTAACCCTTCAGTCATTGTTGGATGAGTGAAAACGCATCGCGCAAAACGGTATAGGGCATCTGAGCTTGTATTACTATCTGCACCGTCGAAATCATTTCACCTGCTGCTTGAGACCTGAAACGAGGTCGGTCACTTGACGTTGAGCCTCTGCGCTCAGTGAGTCAAAGTCGTCTAAGAAGAATTGACGTTCTAGCGTTAACTTCCGGGTATTGAGTAACCCTTCGATCTGCCAACCTTCGCCGCTTTTCGTTACGACGTATAGCGGCAGCGAATTTCGTGACAGTGAAGTTTCAGTTTGTCCGGGCAGTATTACTCTGATATCTACGAGCATGAGCGCGAGTTGTGAGTTCACGAAGCGGACAAAATTCACCTCACCCTCCAGGCGTGTTCCTTTGACAACTGTGTCGAACGCTTGCTGATGAAATGCAGCAATTTCTTTTTGACCCTTGAGATGCGTGCCCTCGAACGTGATGAAATCGGCAGTTTCGCTGAACGGGGCAGCGAAGTCTTCGCCGCTACCTCGATTCCAAGCATCAATCATCTGGCGATGGAAAGCACGGATTGCCGACTCGTCAGCTGTAGTGGTGGTTTAAGTTGTTTGTAAATTCATAGTTTTGAGTTTTCCTTTTAAGTGATAGACCAGTTCTCAAGCGACATAGAGGGTGTGATGAACTCTGAAAATCATCGGCTTTGTGAGTCAGTTCCAACCATTCCTCAAAAATCACAACGAGGGCTGAACTTTGCTTCTAGACTAGGTTCTATAAAAGTTCATAAAACCCTCTAAGGGAGATCTCCAGGTGCACCCAGAGCTTCATCGCCAATTTCGCTAGAGATGCGATTGAACAATGCCATGTCAGGTGCCTCATTCTCGTTTAGCGTCCCTGTTGCTTCAATTAGTTGAGCAAAGGCACTGGGCGCAGCAACGACTAACCCACGAGCAGGTTGATCGCTGAGTGCAGCAACAACATGGGGTGTGCCGATAGGAATGAAGACGCTTTCACCTGCGCCTAGCACAACCTTGTTCTTATCAACCCAGACAGTGAACTCTCCTTCCAGCACATAAAGTTGTTCGGAATAGCGTGTATGGCGATGGGGTGGAGTCTGCTTACCAGGAGAGAAATAGCCCTCAATCAGGTCGTATTTACCGTCAGTCGTGGTGCGATCGGCGAGGATGGTGAGGCGAGAACCACGAAGCCAGAACGATTGTGTCATGGAATTACTCCTTCTAATGAATGAATTGTGTTACGAACGCTCAAGTTTGCAGATCAGATAAAGCAGGCTCTCATGCCGTTTCTAGATAGACAAGTGTGCCAAATTTTGAACATTAAGCTTGTTGGAAAGCTTTGCGAAGTACGCTCCGCTTTAATTAAATCTGCTGACTTTAACTGCGTACCAATGGTGTATCCACCAAATGTTGTGCCAGAAATGCGTCTCATTCATTGGTTCGCAAGACTTGGCTCACTAACAAATCGTTAAGTTGGGATTACTTCACAGAGCCGTGCTTGCTGCTTCAATCACTTTGGCAACCTCTTTTGGATGAGAGATAAAAGGAACATGACTGGAGTTAACTTCGGTTGTCTTAGCACCAATCCGTTTAGCCATAAATCGTTGAAGTTCAGGGTTGATGGCGCGATCGCTTTGAGTCACGATAAACCAGGAAGGAATTTTTTTCCAGGCGATTTCGTTCAATGATTGCTCAAACGCTGCGCTAGCGATCGGCTTTTGGGTTGCTGCCATCACTCGTGCTTGGGCCTTCGATACGTCCTGGGCAAAAAATTCGTGAAACTTCCCGCGATCTATATAGAGAAAGTTTGCAGCATCAGGTACGATCGCTTTGCTAATCGGAGGTGCTGCGTACTTTTTATTCAAATCACTCGTCTTTTCTCCGACATCTGGTGCAAAAGCATTAACATAAACCAGAGCTTTCACCTGTGAATTGCCAGCCGCCGCACCTGTAATCACATTTCCACCATAGGAATGTCCGACCAAAACAACGGAACCTTTTTGATTGTCGATCGCTCGCTTCGTCGTTGCCACATCATCAGCAAGCGAGGTGAGCGGAATCTGCACAGCGGTCACTCTGTAGCCATCCTGCTCTAACAATGGAATAACGTGTTGCCATGATGTACCGTCAGCAAAAGCCCCATGAACTAGAACGATCGCAGGTTTAGAGTTGGACGCTTGAGGTAATTCTCTGGAGGTGGCTAATGTTGGATGCATTGATATGCCAACGACAACACTTAATGCAAATAACCACAGCAATAATTTTTGAACTTTTTTCCATGTAAAAACCATCATTGCGATCGCCTCTATAATTCTTGCTAAATTGCAATTCTTGCTAAATTGCTAAAATCTCTGGTTCTTGTCCGGAAGATAGGCTTAAAATAAGCATCAAAAAGCTTAATCATTACAAAGAGTGGAAGAAGAAAGAAAAACGTCTTCTCTAAGGGATATCTCCAGGCGCACCCAGAATTTCGTCGCCAATTTCGCTAGAGATGCGATTCAACAATTCCATGTCAGGTGCCTCATTCTGGTTTTGCGTCCCTGTTGCTTCAACAAAGTGAGCAAAAGCACTGGGCGAAGCAACGACTAACCCGCGAGCTGGCTGGCCACTGAGTGCAGCGACAACATGGGGTGTGCCCATCGGAATGAAGGCACTTTCACCTACGCCTAGCACAACCTTCTTCTTACCAACCCAGACAGTGAACTCTCCTTCCAACACATAAATTTGTTCTGAATAGCGTGTATGGCGATGGGGTGGAGTCTGGGCACCAGCAGGGAAATAGCCCTCAATCAGGTCATATTTACCATCAGTTGTGGTGCGATCGGCGACGATAGTAAGGTAGTTATTAAGAAGCCAAAATGATTTTGATGTACCGTCAGCAAAAGCCCCGTGACCGAGAACGAGCGCAGGTTTAGAGTTGGAGGCTTGAGGTAATTCCTTGGCGGTGGCTGATGTTGGATGCATTAATATCCCAACGACAGCACTTAATGCAAGTAACGACAGTAACAATCTTTGAACTTTTTTCCATGTAAAAACCATCATTGCGATCGCCTCTGTATTCTTACTAAATTCCTGAAATCTCTGGTTCTTGTCGTCCGTATAGAAATTATGAAATACTCCCTGCTGAAATACTTGTTGGGATAAGCATCAAAAACCTTAATCATTTGCAGCAACAATGGCTGCCATTATCTGCTCAACAGTCCAGCGATCGAGATAGCGAATTCCATTAATAAACAAAGCGGGTGCAGCCTCCACTCCACTTCGTAGTCCACCTTCGATATCCGCATTGATGCGATTGACATGCACACCTCTGGATAAATCCTGCAAAAATTGAGAAATATTAAGTCCCAAACGATTGGCGTACTCTACTAGATAGCCATTTTCTAACTCTTGTTGATGAATGAACAATATCTCATGCATTTGCCAAAACTGCCCTTGAGCCGCTGCTGCTTCCGCAGCTTCCGCTGCCCGTTGAGCATGTGGATGAATCTGTACTTGAGGAAAATGACGGAAGATAAAACCTAAATTGTTTTCTCCAAACGAAACCTTCAATTGCTGCCCGGCAACTTTAATCAATCGATAGACGTTAGCACTTTGAAAACATTCATAATCTCCATACATGACGAAGACTACAGCAGCATTCAGTGCACCTTGAATACGATCCTGGGTTGAAGGCAGAACGAATAAAGAACGATTATCGGGGTCGTAAGTCATGTTTCGGTTTGTATTAAGCAAACTAAGCCTTACAACCCAACTGCGTTAATGTTGCTATGGATTTAATATAGACAATTGACCCTCTGTTGTCGTCCACTCTGAGTTGACATTTTTGTACAATCGAGTGATGGATGAACCCGTCCAGCTCGTAGTGGAAGGTTGTCTCAAACTTTAGTTGGAATTTGGATACCAACTTTAGTACAGCTTACAAACTGACAATTCCACGCTTAACAGCAGTAATCACGGCTTGTGTGCGATCGCTCACTCCCAGTTTGCTTAAAATGTGATTCACATGGGATTTGACAGTGCTTTCACCAATAATCAAAGCAGTCCCGATTTCCTGATTACCCATTCCTTGTGCCATCAAACGCAGCACTTCCAACTCTCGTTCACTCAGTTCTGGATTGCTGATTCGCTGCAATAATTTTGCGCCCACTTCTGGCGGAATGTATTTCTGACCATTATGAATGGCGCGAATCGCATTCAAAAGCTCGCCAAGTTTAGAATCCTTAAGCAGATAGCCTTGAGCGCCTGCCTGTAAACCGCGATAGATATCTTCATCGCCATCGTAGGTTGTGAGTACCGCGATCCGAGCCTGCTTAAACTCAGCACAAATCGCCATAATGGCTTCAACACCTCCCATTTTGGGCATTCGTAAATCCATTAGTGTGACATCAGGTTGGTATTCTCGAAACGCGGCGATCGCCTGCTGTCCATCTTCAGCTTGAGCGATCGCTGTCATTTCTGGATCGCGGTTAATTATGGTTGCTAGACCCTTTCTGACTATGGCATGGTCGTCAACAATCAGCACCCGAATCGTAGTGGATTGGTTCATTGTAATTCTCACTCTCGATTGATAGTGGCAATAATTTCTGTTCCTTGACCCGGTTGGCTTTGAATTGTTAGTTGTGCGCCAATGCGCTCTGCCCTTTCGCTAATTCCTAATAAGCCAAACCCACCACTCAAAGGAATGCTACCTACTCCAAAGCCCTTGCCATCGTCTTTAACCCGTAAGATACACTGTGTCTCGTTGTACACCAATTCAACTCGAATTTCGCTGGCATAAGCGTATTTAATCGCATTGGTTAATGCTTCTTGCCCAATTCTGAGTAAGTTATTCTCGACTTCGGTTGGTAAGGAATAGGCTGTACCCTGAGTTTCGCAAATCATAGCCGTGTCGGTCGTAGAGCGCATTTGAGCCACTATACGATGCAGGGCACTCTCTAAATTACCTTCTTCTAGTAGCTGCGGACGGAGTGCTGATACGGATCGCCGTGCCCCTGCCAGCCCAGCACGTGCTAGTTCCTCAATCATTTCCAGATGTACTTGGGTTGCTTCTGGGTCGTGCGTCAGCACTTGTGTTGCGGCTTCAACCTGAAGTAAAATACCCGTGAAAGATTGAGCTAGTGTATCATGAATTTCTCGCGCCATCCGGTTGCGTTCTTCCAGAATGGAAGCTTGCTCAGCTCGTTTGCGTTCACGCAGTGCAGCGTTTCGCTGTTCGCTAATATCCAGAATTACCCCCAACATTTGCACTGGCTGTCCGGCTTCGTTATAAATGCCTCGACCTCTGCCAACGAGCCAGTGAATACTATTATCTGGGTAAATCACTCGGTATTCAGCTTCAAAATCAGTATGAGTTGCTAGAGCGGTTGTAACCGCTTGCTCAACCCGATTAATATCTTCTGGATAAACACGATCGCGCCATGCCTGATAGCTGCTTTCAACTTCACCGGGAACTAACCCCAACAATCGAGCATGATTGTCGTTCCAATCTACTGTGTTCTTCGTAATATTCCAGTTCCAACTGCCGATGTACGTGAAGTCCATCGTCAGCCTGCGTTGCTCTTCACTCTGTCGCAAGGCATTCTCCACTCGTTGGCGCTCTTCAATTTCCTGCGAAAGGAGCAAAGTCCGCTCAGTAATTTGCTGTTCTAACGTTTGGTTGTAGTCGGCTAGAAGCTTCTGGGCTTGTTTGCGCTCAGTGATATCTTGAAAGGCTACAATCGCATAAGCTACCTTGCCCTGTTCGTCAAAGATTGGCGTTCCCCATACCTCAATGGGAATGGTGGTGCTATTTTGGCGAATTTCCATGTCATCAATGGTGGTGCGTTCGCCGCTCAATGCCCGGATGGCTGGCAGTTTTTCAGTGGGATAGATTCGATCCGTTCCCGTCACATAAAATTGATAAACTTCTGAGATTTGCTCCGGCGACACCGCAGGATCGATCCCTTTACCCGTGAGTTGAATGCTCCGTTGATTGGCGTAATAAGGGCGGCCCTCTGCATTGACTATGCCAATGCCCACCGGAACTGCTTCTAGAAATTGAGTCATCCTGCTTTCGCTTGCCCGAAGCTTTGCATAAAGTTTGGCATTTTCGATCGCGATCGCTGCTTGGGTAGAAAGTAGGCTGAGAATTTGCGTTCGCTCCGGTGTAAATGCCTCAGTTGCCAACTGATTTTCTAGATACAACACACCGATGAGCTTGCTTTGATTGAGTAGCGGCAAACAAAAGATCGATTGAGTCTGGTGGTGTTGAATATAGGGATCATTGATAAAATTACCTTCACAAGCCGCATTATTTAAGATGACCAATTCATGCGTCCGAATCACATAATAAACGATCGATTCAGGTAAACGATTTGCGATCGCAGTCGATTGCAGCACTTGGGTTGCACAGGTCTGTACACCCTCAACCAGTTCACAGGTTGCTTCGATCGCCCATTCTCCTGCGTTTTCTAAAAGCAGACATCCGGTTTGTGCTCCAGCATTCTCAATGAGGATCTGCATTAAAGCGTGAAGCAGTTGTTCCAGTTCAATCTCACTGGAAATCGCTTGGGATGCTTTCATTATTGCTGCTAAATCGAAAGCAACCTGTGAGGTATTAGAGGTGGTTCCAGCAGTGGTGCGAATTAAAGGAGCGTTCACACCCGACGATTGAGAAAAAAACTGTGGATAGCGAGTTTCTAAATCTTTGACTTTTGCTCTTGCTCCCCAGCGTTCATAGCAGTAGTGAGCTTCTTTCATGTAAGTTTGAGCAAATTTTCCCCGACCACGAGCTAAGTAAAATTTGGCAGCTAACTCATAGGCTAATGCTTCTTCTTGCAGATACTCGTTTTCTCTAGCACCTTGAATCGCTTGTTCATAGAATTCTTCTGCCTCAAGCAACTGACTCAAGACTCGCGCTTTCTCTGCCTCAACTAAATGATACTTGTGCAAATAATTCATTGGCGCATAATATGCCCAGCGTTTCATTTCCTCTTGCTTTGCCGTAACTTTTTTGAAGATTTCTGCCTGTACTTCGGCGCTGCTTTCAGGATATATAGCCAACCTTGCTAACGCATCATAGAAATAGTATAAAGGACCAAGCGGTGTGCCCATAATTGGGATGAAATAAGGTTCTGCTACATCTGAGTTTTCAATTGCCTGAGCATACTCACAAAAGAGATAGCACAGATAAAGTTTATTAAAATAAGCATCAAAGATTGCTGTTCCATCATTTGCTACTTCGTGTTTTGGTAATCCGTCCTTTTCATTGTAAAATTGACCAATTAGATGGATTGGATTAACCGAATATCCCATCAAGTTTGCGATCGCCTGCTGAAACGTTTGATTCCAGGTCAGTGCTGTTTTCTGTTTGATTCGACTAATCGCTTCATTGTAGGTTGTCATCGCGTATTCAACCTCTACGAGTTCTTTCCCAACAACATAGAGCTGAAAACAATAGCAATGCGCGCAATAAGCTGCGAATTCTAAATCCCCAGTTTCTAGTCCAATTTGATAGGCTTCTAGCAATGGCTCCAGTGATTCTTTAACATGTTCTTTCCAGTGCAAGACGTGTTCATGTGCCGTGAACAATGTCCTGGCTTTGAGTGAATAGGTATTCGGTTGTGATAACAGCCTGAGAGCAAGCTGTCCAAACTGATAACCAGACTCGATGTCTCCAACCAAACCACAAAGAATTAATCCAAAAATGCTATAGGAGAAGGGCGACACAGACGCATTGCCATACAAGATTGACAAATTGACTTGTTTAGATGTGATTGGTAGCAGTAAGTTGGGAGCAGCAAATTTAGCTGCGGTCGTGATGTCTGATAGGATTTGCATAGCTGCCAACTTTTCTGGCTCAACCATGTTAGGCAAATGGCTCAAATCCTCAATTGTTTTTTCATCCAAGAGGGATGTGATTATATCTAACTCAATACGAATATCCGGGTGACTTGGCTGTTTAGGGAAAATGATTCCCAATTGTTGTAAAATCTGCAATCCCGTATCGACTGCTTGCAGAGGTTGGTTCTGTGCGATGTCAGCCTGAATTTTGACTCTGTAAACTGTTATGCTATCAAGAACTGTTTTAACATGTTGCAGAACGATCGCTGCCCATCTTTCTACATCTTCAAAATTGCCGCACAGAAACGCGACTTCTGTTGTCTCTACATATAACGCTAAGGTCAACTCATAATTTGTTTGCCAAGTAGCGGCTTCTAGCCATTGTCTACCGATAGCTAAATAGTTTCTTGCCGTACTATAGGCGATCGCCCCTTTTGCTTTTTGACCTGCGATTAAATTCAATCTAGCAATTTCATTGCGTTCGGGTTGATTGTCGATCGGCTCAATCCCATGATTGAGATGATCGACAATTTCAAACAGCCGCTCTGATATTCGCTCTAGTGAGGTCTTTTCTAGTAGATTACGACCGATTTGTAAATGAACAATTTGTTTTTGCGACTCATTTATTAAGATATATGCTGCTTGCTGCACGCGATCGTGCAAGAACTTATACTCTTGAATTAACAAGTCTTCGTCTAATTCAAATAGAGGTTGAATTAACCCAGCTTGGATGGCTGCCAGTAAATTTTGGAAAATCGCTTTAGGAGTTTTTTCACAAACAATCGACAATGTATCTAAATTAAATTCAGCCCCAACACAAGCGGCTAAACGGAGAATTTGCTGTGTGTTCTCTGGTAGTTTCTTTAACTTGTGAAGCATCAACTCCACAACATTATCGGTGATATCTAGGGATTGAATCTGAGTAATGTTCCACTGCCAGTTTAAGTGTTCAACATCAAATGTCAGCAGATTTTCGCTATACAGCATTCTCAAAAATTCATTGACAAAGAACGGATTGCCCTCGGTTTTACGCAAAACTAATTCAGCTAAGGGACGAACGATGTCTGCATTCTGATGCAGCGTCTCGGCAATTAACTGACTCAACGGCAAGAGCGTTAATGGTGTTAGGGTAATTTCCTGAATTACTACCCCTTGTTTTCGCAGTCTCTCAAGCATTAATGCTAATGGATGCGTTGGCTTGACTTCATTATCTCGATAAGCTCCAATCAAAAATAGCGATCGGGCTTGCTCATCCAGCAGCATCAACTCAATTAAATTCAGCGTTGCTGAGTCTATCCATTGCAAATCATCTAAAAATATCACCAGGGGATGTTTTTTTGAACAAAACACCCGCACAAATTGCCCAAAAATCCGATGAAAGCGATTTTGAGCTTCTGTTGCGCCAACTTCTGATACAGGCGGCTGCTTGCCAATAATCAATTCAACTTCCGGAATCACATCAATGATGATTTGTCCGTTGCTTCCCAAAGCCGTTAGCAGGCGATTGCGCCACTGTTGCACATACTCGTCTGGCTCACTCAGTAATTGCCGTACCAATTTTTGCAGGGCAACCGCGATCGCACTATAGGGAATATTGCGCTGAAATTGCTCGAATTTACCCCAGATAAAATAGCCACGCTTTTGGGTGATTGGTTTATAAATTTCCTGCACTAACGCTGATTTGCCAATGCCAGCAAAGCCAGATACCAACATCATTTCGACTTGGAATTTTGGGTTGCCCGTCTGTTGGGTTGGTGAAGTTGTTTCTGAATTGTTTGGTAAAGCAGCAACGGAATTTGACTCTGGACACGCTACGCGAACGAACGCCGCCAGTAACATTGCAACTTCCTTATCCCGTCCATACAGTTTTTGAGGAATTTGAAACCGATCGCAAACGTCTTGAAGCGCCAGTTGAATGCTAGAGATTTGACCGATTTTTTCTAATTGTTCAGCACAGATTTCTAAATCCGCTTTGATGCCCCAGGCACTTTGATAGCGATTTTCAGCATTTTTCGCCATCAGTTTGAGAATGATATCTGAAACTGGCTTGGGAATCGTTGTATTTATTTCATGAGGCGCAATTGGATGTTTGGCAATATGACAATGGACTAGCTCCAGCACGTCTGTGTTGGGAAATGGTAGTTGTCCGGTAAGCAGTTCGTAAAATGTCACACCCAACGAGTAGAAATCAGTCCGGTAATCGAGCAAACGGTTCATCCGCCCTGTTTGCTCTGGAGACAGGTAGGCGAGGGTTCCTTCTAAAACATGAGGGTTCTTGAAAGTCGTATTCGTGCGGTTAAATTGGGTGGCAATTCCAAAGTCAATAATTTTGATAACGCCAGTATCTAGATTGAGGACTATGTTTCCCGGGTTGATATCTTTATGAATGACATTGGCTGCATGGATTCTGCCTAGAATATCGGTGAGGGCGATCGCAAAACCTAGAAAAGTCGATAAAGGCATTGGGCAGAAAATATCTGGGCGCTTGTGCATCCATTGCTCGAGGGACTCTCCCCCAAAATCTTCTAAGAGAATCACCAGAGTACGTTGATAATCCTGCTGGCTGTATGCCTCGATCGCTCCTTCCAGATTGAGGGAACGGGTAATTTTATATTCCTGTCTGTAGCGAGTCAGTTCCTGGGGAGACGGATAATCAAGCTTTAGCATTTTAACGATGATCCCTACCCCATTGTCTCTCATGCCTCGATACACAAGAGAATTAGAACTTTCGTATATCTTCTCTTGGATGGTGATACCAGGTAGAGCAATCATAAAGTAACTCTTGAGAGTATTGTCTGGCATACCTCAAACTATACAGCAATTCTCATTACATACCGTTGACAATTTACGACGGTTCAAAGCCTGTAAAAACATCATGATTCTGCTAAAAGGGTGAGGAATCGTTCTCCTCGATCTTTGATACTTAAGTCTTGAATGGCAAAAACTATCAAAACAAGCAAGTGATGAAAGACGATCGATTAGAGATGCAAGACCCCCGGCAACAATATCCCGCTTCGCCCTTTCCCCAACAACCGCAGCCCGTACCAGGACTTGCTCAAAAGATGCAGCCCCAACCGGATCGCGGTGAACAAAGCTACATTGGATGTGGAAAGCTTGCAGGTCGCAAGGCATTGATCGCGGGAGCCGATTCTGGTATCGGGCGCGCTGTTGCGATGGCGTACCCGCCCGCCGTAGGCGATCGCATTTGCGCGAGAAGGTGCTGATGTCGCGATCGCCTATCTTAAAAGCGAGGAGGCTGATGCTCAAGAGGTCATCCAATTGATTGAACAATCAGGGCGCAAAGCGGTTGCGCTTCCCGGTGACATCACCGACGAGCATTTTTGCCAATGGTTTTTAGATCAGTTTGAGCCGAACAGTGCCTCATATATTATCTGTGACAGTTAAGGGTGCGGAATGTGGGGTAGAGTATTCACCTATTCTGAATTCTGTATTCTGATACCATTTCTTTGTGAGGCTGCGCCAAACTCTTTTAACTTCTTTCTTTGTGTCCTACCCTTCTCCTTCGGAGACGCTACGCGAACGGGAAGCCACTTCGTGTCCTTTGCGTCCTTCTCTAACAAGACGCTGCGCGAATGCGGTTCGTTTTTTCTTGTACTTAAATATGGTTTAGCGCATCTTCATACAGAACTGGTATGACTCCTTTTTATTCGTTCGCTATTAACTTTTTTTCTTCGGGTAGTAGCGTCGTTTCATCCTTGGCGGGTTCTTCATCTACAGATTTGGCTGTAGTCAAATAGGGTTTAATAATTAGACTGACACCAATTGCCCAAGCTAATGCAACCATCCAACCGGCGAGAATGTCACTGGGAAAGTGAACGCCCAAATAAAGACGACACCATGCAACAGCTATTACATATAAACTGCCGGAGATGAAAACCAATCCACGCCAAGGAGTAGCCCAACTTAAGATGAGCAAAATTGCAGTCATTGTTACACTGGTCATTGCATGATTGCTGGGAAATGCAAAACTAGACTCAGGTGCAATGGACTCCCACAATTGCGGACGAACTCGATGCATGAATTCTTTTGCTATGAGGTTGATGATGAAACTTCCCACTGAAACAGTGAGAATATAAGCTAGCGATCGCCAGCGTTTTTGAAGTAGTAATATTAATGCGATGGCAGTGACAATTGGTAGCCCCGTCCAAGGTGACCCAATGATAGCTAACATCACTGCTAAAACATCAAGTTGGGGGTTTGCTGTGGAGTGAACTGCTAACAGAATTGGCACATCCCAGGGGAAGCCAGCTTCATTTTCCCATAGCTTCACTGCCAAGATTTCAAACACCTGTAAAGGTAAGTATACTCCGACAAACAGGAGTAAGAGCGATCGCCAACGGGCAATCAATAAATTTTTCAGAAAAGAAAGGGGTGATTGACTTTCTTGATTGGGTTTTTTAAGACTTTGCATATTCTGACTCCTGAATACTTTATTTAGATCGAGTATTAAATGTCATCTGTCACTAGTTAATACTTTTAATGGAATCTTGAGAAGTTCCACAATGTTTACAGTACGGCAAATGTTTATAAGTAAGATGATGACAGTTTTCGCATTCTAAATATTGATAATAACCGCAATGTGGACAGTGGCGATCGCTACGCCGAATTTTCTTAGCACAATTGACACATAATGATTTTTGAACTCTGTTAGCTGCTTGGACTTTAGCATTAAAGACAAATTTTTGAAAAAACTTGATAACTCCAAAACCAACAAGTGGAATTAGCAAGATATAAACATAATTGATTAAGAAAAGCAACCCGCCAAAAAGATAGCTAACTAAATCAAAGATAAATTGAAATAGTGTCCCGATTTGCAGAAATTCAAATATTTTAACTAACAGCGGTATGAAGAATATAACTAGCAAATGCCAGCTAATTAATGAAACTAGTCCATATCCTCTTCCTTGGGCAAACCTGTGAACTGATAAGGCGATGATAATCAGTGGTAAAAGAAAAAGTGACTGAAAACCAAGTTGAATACTTGGATACCAGAACGATGCTTTTTGATAGCCTTTTTCAACTGTTGTAAATTGATTTTCATCCTGGATAAACGCAAGAAAACTAGTGCTTTCTGCCTTCGTCAATAATTGATTTTGAAGATTGGAATTTTCCTGTTTTAGGCTATAAATTTGGCGGTTATTTCGGTCTAACTCCTGTTTCGCTTTTTCTGCGCTGACTTGATTAATTGATTGTTCTGGAGGTTGACCTGCAATTTTTTCTAAAAGAGTCGAATCATATTTAGCACGAATATTGGCATTAGTTTGTTCAAGGTTACTTATTTTTATTTGTTTCTGCTCAATATTTTTGATGATTTGCTGATTTTGGGAATTGTTAATTTTATCTTTATACTCGCCATATTTTAAGCACGTTTTCTCGACTTTACCGAGATGTCCTGTTTCCCTTTGTTGATAGTTTTGCTGAAAACTGAATTGATTGTTTGGGCTATAGGGAAATGAAAGCTTGACAATCTCATAATTTTTATCTTTAGTCTTTTGTACCCGGTAATTTTGCCACTCTGAATAACATGGATAAGCCTCTGCCGGACTGATGTGCCATCTACTAATATCATCGAGTCCTATAAAAACATTGATTAAGATAAAAATATCAATAAAAATAATGACAATCAAACTCACCTTATTGAGTGGTTCGTTGTTGATATTTCTTGATTTACTAAAAAATTGATTTAAAAGACGGCGAATTCTGGCAAACATCTTGTTTTTGAATAAATGGTAATTTAATCAAGATTAATTTTACGCGATCGCCTGTAATTCCAATTCTTTGTAAACTGACACTGAATAATTCTTAACTATTTCTTCCTTTGCGTTCTTCTCTACGAGATACTAAACGTAGCTTGCTTCCTAGGAGTATGAGTCCTTTATGGTTTGTTTAATAGAGATGAACTGTATTTCAGAGGAAAGTGGGTATAAATATAAGCTTTCGGGTAGCACAAATGTGCTACCCCGATTAAACTTATTTCGCAGCGAAGTAGGCTTCTAGAGCCTCAGAACCACCAACTAATTTACCACCGATAAATACTTGGGGAACTGTTGTCGCACCTGTAACCGCTCGTAAAGAACGTGTGGTAATATCCTTGCCTAAGGTAATTTCTTCGTAATCCATCCCATGTTCCTTGAGCATCGCCTTAGCACGAGCGCAGAAGGGACAACCCACTTTTGCAAACAGAGAAACTAGTTCTGGCTTGGCTGCTTGCGGGTTTAGATATCTGAGCATTGTTTCAGCATCAGACACCTTAAAGGGATCTCCTGGCTCGTCTGGTTCAATAAACATCTGGTTAATTACACCATCTCGTACCAGCATAGAATAACGCCACGATCGCTTACCAAATCCCAAGTCTGATTTATCTACTAGCATTCCCATGCCTTCAGTAAATTCACCATTTCCATCGGGAATTAGTGTAATATTTTCTGCTTCTTGATCCTTTGCCCATTCGTTCATCACAAAAGCATCATTCACAGAAATACAAATAATGTCATCGACACCATTTTGTTTGAAAACCTCAGCCAACTCGTTGTAACCAGGGAGGTGAGTTGATGAACAAGTGGGAGTATAAGCACCCGGTAAGGAGAAGACAACTACTGTCTTATCAGCAAATAACTCATCAGTTGTGACATCCACCCACTGGTTATTTTGACGTGTATGAAAAGTGACATTGGGAACTCTTTGTCCTCGACGATTAGGCAACATAATTTTGCTTCCTCAAGTAATCAATACCAGTAATATCCTAATTTAGAATTCAGAATTCAGAATTCAGAATTGGTGAATACTCCACTGATAAATGAATGGAGTTTTAATCAGTTAGAATATTTGAATTTCGTTTCGTCCAAAATAGGCACTAATATTCATTACCCAGTTGGACTCCAATTCATTCTGAGTTCTGACTCCTGACTTCTGAATTCTTCTTGATAAATGGAGCGATCGCTGCTACAAATTCAGTAGTTGATTCGTATGGTAAAACATTGCGCCCATTTATTTTGATACCTCGACTTTGAGGCAAACGAGCCAGGTAATCAGCCAAGCGTTCATCTGGCGTTTCTTTTTTTCCTTCTTGGCTAATACTTGATGCTGTTTCTCCTACAACTACTAGTGTTGGCTGCTGGATAGAAGCAATTAAACTACCATAATCCTGTCGCCAAAACCCTGCTAAAAAAGAAAAGACTGCATGGCGACTAGCGATATTTTCTGCACCTGCAACCAATGTATTTAACCACTCTGCATCCACAGCATTCTCTAAGTCAAAAAGTTGACGAGTCGAGAAAGAACGCAAAAACTTGGGCGTGCGTGCATAACGATAAAAACCACTACCAAAAGGCGAATCTAACAGATTCCAAAAAATTTTTTGCTGCCATTGTGGTAATTTTTTGCTAATTACAGCCCACGCTGGTGGGCCAGAAAGTACAAGTCCAGCAATTAAATTTGACTGCTTTTGAACTAATTCGATCGCAACTGGCAATAAGCCACCTTGTACAACTAAAATCACAGGTTTTTGCACTACTGTTTGCAAAAAATATTGCAACTGTTCTGCCCAATCATTAGGAGTGTAAGCCAGATGTGGCATCTCACTTTCACCACATCCTAGTAAATCAGGGTTATAAATCAAATTCCGCTCACCAGAATTATACCATTCGCGTTGAAATCGTCGCCAGAATTGCCGTGATAATCCGACACCAATGGGATGAATTAAAACTAAAGGAATACCCTCAGGTGTTGTATTACTTGGTTGATGAACTTCGTAAGCGCAACGATAATTTTGCCAAGTGTAAAATTGGCTAGGAGATGCTGTGAAATCGGTTGTGTTAGCTACAGCAGATGGTTGCATAATTCCTAGTTTTAGTACTTGCTAAAAAATCATCTGTGGATGAATCAACTCGTATCCAGCTTCTTTGAGCTTTTCATTAGATACCCAAGCATTATATGGACGGGTACTCGTGATTGAAGTATCCCATATAACTTTAGGTAAATTATGTTTTGCAAATAAGCCATCTAGCAAATCTCGACTTGTCAGATGTGCGTCATCCACTAAATTATAAATGCCTTCCAAGCGACGGTGACGGGCAAATTCGATCGCACCAACAATATCATCCAGGTGAATCCAATTCGTGATATCCTCGCCAGTGCCGGGACGGGTTGCACCAGAATATCTACCAAATATTTTCACCAATTCCCTGCCAGTTCCATAAATCCCTCCTAAGCGGAATATACAAACCCGCAGATTTTCGCTAGATGCTGATAGCAAGATATCCTCAGTTTTGCAGAGAATTTGGGCATTTAAATTAGCAGGTGCAACCGGTGTTTCTTCGTCTACCCAGACACCATTTCTGTCACCATACACTGCATAACTTCCTGTGTATATTAATTGTTTCACACTGGGAATATGCCGCAAGACGGAAACTACAGCATTGGCAGTTTGCAGATAAGTTTCTTCATAAACCTCCCCACCTTTTGCACCAACACTCAAAAGTACAACATCTTGATTTTGTAAAACTGATTTTAGCCTATCTAAATCATTACCTTTGGTGACTACAACTTTTTGAGCTACTGATTGTAGTACAGGAACACGCTCAGGGGAAGTTGTGGTTGCACTGACAACAAAATTCATATTTTGCTGCCAATATTGAGCAACTTTATAACCAACATAACCACAACCAATGATTGCAACGTTCATAGCAAAGTAGACGCAAATAAATTAAACTACTCATTGGAGAGAATAGTCAGAATTCATGGATCGAAATTCAGGAGTCAAAACAACTAAAAAATCATGAGAATATTTGATGAATGAATATATCAATCATACTAGACTCATGAACAATTCTGGCTTCTGACTTCTGGGTGCTGAATTCTTACAGAGAAGATTCTCGATTTAAGAAACTGAAATTCAATAAATTTCACAGTCCATATCCAAAAGTCAATAGCCAATAAGACAGGGAATGTAACTAATGGCTAATGACTATTAACTATTTTGCTAACTCGCTCTCAATGGCATTAATTAACTCTGGTGAAGATGGGTGAATACTACTTTTAAATCGAGCTACCACTTCACCTTGCTTATTCACTAAAAATTTTTCAAAATTCCAAGCAACAGCCTCCGATGGCTCAACAGCTTTGGTAAGTCGCTCATAAAGTGGATGCTGCTGTGAGCCTTTGGCATGAATTTTATCGAATAATTCAAAGGTAACACCATATTGACTTGTGCAGAATTTCACAATCTGTTCATTGCTTCCGGGTTCCTGCGCCCCAAAATCGTTACAGGGGAACCCCAAAACACGTAGCCCAGCTTCTTTGTACTTTTGGTTCAAGTCTTCTAACCCGTTGTATTGGGATGTATAACCGCAGTAGGAAGCCACATTCACGATTAAAAGTACTTTTCCTGCGTAGTCGTTTAATTGTTTGTCTTGGCCGTTGATGGTTTTGACCACGATATCAGAAATTGCGTTACTCATCTGGAATCGGAATAGATAGGGAATATTGCCAAGTTTCCCATATTACAGGTACTTTGAACTCGGTTTAGTTGAGAAAAATAGTTCTCGGCTGGGGAATGGGGACTGGGGAATGGGGAATGGAGAATGGGGACTGGGGAATGGGGAATGGGGAATAAATAATTTAGGAATACTTTTTCAGTACCTAATACCCAGTCCCCAATCCCTTAACTAGCGATCGCCTCTAAGTAAACTTGTGATAACCTGTTTGTAAATTGCTCGATTAATCCGCTATTTCCGGAGAAATTCTGGAAATATGCGTTACTTTTAATACAAAAATCAATACCTTAGTAATCAAACCACAGAGATGTCCGATATCAGGAAGCCTTGTCTGAAACTCATCTCTGGGTGAAATAAAAAAATATCAGGTGAGCTATGGCGATTCTCAAATTAGAAGATGATACAATCCTCACGGATATCAATGATATTGCTCAAGAACTCACAGCCTTAAACATCCAACTCAACCGCTGGGCTGTAGGAGAAAATCCAGAGTTACATCGTTTGCTGGCACAAGATAGCCTCAACGACGATGAAAAAGAACAGGTACTAAAAGCACTGGATGGTTATTTTAACCAACTGCAACAAACAGCAGGCTATCAGTCACGGGATCTCATTGTTCTCCATCCAGGAGTTCCCAACCTCGATGAACTGATGGTAAAGTTTGACCAAATCCACACCCACGCCGATGATGAGGTACGCTATGTCATTGATGGAGAAGCCATTTTTGGCTTTGTGCGTCCCGATGCTAGCCAGGTAGAGTTGACAGTCCAAAAACAAGAGTATATCAACGTACCAGGCGGAACCGAACACTGGTTTCATCTCACCCCAGCACGGCGAATTAAAGCAGTGCGCTATTTTATAAGCGCTGAAGGTTGGGTTCCTCAGTATACAAATAAAGAAATCCGGGTTCATCGGGCGGTAGCTTGAGAAATGCCCAAAAACGAAGAACTGGCAGGACAGAAAGTGAAGCGGATTGTTTTTTGCGACTTTGACGGTACTATCACAGTTGAAGAAACCTTTGTGGCAATTATAAAAAAGTTTGCTCCAGAACTTTCGACAAAATTGCTACCAGAAATGTACGCACAACGGTTAACACTCCGAGAAGGTGTCCGAGAAATCCTGCAATCAATCCCATCTTCCAGCTATGCCGAAATTTTAGAATTTACTCTATCCCAGGCAACACGCCCAGGATTTATAGAACTGTTGGACTTTCTGGACTTTCAGGGAGTACCCCTAGTGGTGGTTTCCGGGGGACTGCGAGGGATGGTAGAAATTGTTTTGGGTGCGACGCAACAGCGAATTCATGCCATCCACGCCGTTGATGTGGATACCAGTGATACTCTGTTAAAAGTCCGCTCTGATTATGAGGGAGAAACAGAACTGGTGGCGAAGGTACAGGTAATGGCAGAGTATCCTGCTGATGAGAAAATAGCCATTGGTGACTCCATTACCGACTTAAATATGGGGCTTGAGGCATCTGTGGTATTTGCCCGCGATCGCCTAGCAGAGTATCTTAATAAATACCAAAAACCGTACATTCCCTGGAATGATTTCTCCGATATCCGCGATTATTTAGCAAAATCATGGAGATCAGTATGATTTTATTCCACAGCAAGGGACTTCCAAAAAATAAATTATCCCAAATTATTTTTACATTTGTAGGGGCGCACAGCTGTGCGCCCCTACGGTGGGATGTTTTTTTAATTGGAAGTTCCTAAACCCTAGCCGAGCATTATTTGTGGGGTAATTACGAATTACGAATTATGAATTATGAATTATCTTGACCCTCGTCTTGAGTTAATTGCTACAGCTCGTCACTTTTATCAACAAGGTTGGATGGTGGGAACTGCCGGCAATCTCTCAGTGCTTTTACCCGATGGTAGCTTCTGGATTACAGCCAGTGGTCGGTCTAAAGGAGAGTTATCACTGAGTGATTTTGTTCGTATTTATCCAGATGGTAAGGAGGATTCCTCAAATAATTTAAAAAATAATTTAAAACCCTCAGCAGAAACCGCCATTCACCAGGTACTTTATACCTTGTTTCCCGAAGCAAAAGCTTGCTACCACATCCACTCAATAGAGGCAAATTTGGTTTCTCGCTTTGTAACAGGAGACTCTTTACCCTTACCACCTTTGGAAATGCTCAAAGGTTTGGGAGTTTACCAAGAAAATACCAATTGTGTGATTCCCATCTTCACTAACCATTTACAAGTTTCCCAAATTGCCGCTGACATTAAAGAACACTTCGCAGTTACTCCCGCCCAAGTACCAGCCTTACTCATCCGTGACCACGGTGTTACAGTTTGGGCATCTTGCCCTGAATCTGCCCGTAATTACATTGAGTTGGTAGAATACATTTTTCGGTACATAGTAGCTGTTGGAAGAGTGGGGACTGGGGAGACGCGGGGACGCGGGGACGCGGGGAATGACGAATGACACATGACAAATGACATAACAAATGACAAATGACAAATGACTAACCAAACTATTCGCGTTATTGCCCGTGTTATTGCTTTGCCTCACAAAGTAGAAGAACTTAAAGCTGTGTTGTTGGAACTCATTGAACCAACCAGACAGGAAGTAGATGCAATCAAGTATGAACTTTTGCAAAATCAGTATGACCCAACGGACTTTACTTTTGTGGAAGAGTGGACTTCTGATGAAGCCCTGAATAGTCATATGGACTCACCCCATTTCCAAGCGGCAGCAGCCAAACTCGAAGGTTTAGTGGCTACTACGCCAGATATCCGCCGTTATCATCTTTTGGCATAGCGCCAGAACTACAACCTCAAGCGCTCAAACGAAATAAACCCATCGTCAAACGCCGGCATCAAGAGACTTTTAAGCCTATTCCCTATTCCGTACTTCAACTAAATTTTCAGATTGAAGCGATCGCTCCAGAATCAAGGCAACATTCTGAAGTATCTTGAACAGCAAGGCCTTAGTCGAAAATTGAAAGCTGCAACATCTATGTGCCAATTGCTTGGAATGAATTGCAATGTCCCAACGGATATTTGCTTTTCTTTTGAAGGTTTTTCTGCACGCGGAGGAAAAACAGATCATCATAGCGATGGTTGGGGCATTGCTTTCTTTGAAGGAAAGGGATGTCGGATGTTTTTAGATGACCAACCTTCTGTTGCTTCTCCGGTAGCGGAGTTTGTACGGAGTTATCCCATCCACTCAACCCATGTCATAGCCCATATCCGCAAAGCCACTCAGGGCGAAGTTGCCTTACATAACTGCCATCCTTTCCGCAGGGAATTGTGGGGTAAGTATTGGGTATTTGCCCACAACGGTAATTTACCAGATTTTCATCCAGAAAATATGGGCTTTTATCAAGCTGTAGGTGATACGGATAGTGAAAAAGCATTCTGTATGATGCTAGAAACATTACGAGAACGCTTTCCTGGAGGTGAGCCTTCCCTTAAAGAACTCTATTGTGTGCTACAAGAAGTTACTGGTGTAATTGCCAAGTTAGGTATGTTTAACTACTTGCTGTCAGATGGAGAACACTTTTTTGCTTATTGCTCAACCAAACTCAGCTACATTGTACGCCAAGCGCCCTTTGCTGCTGCCCATTTGATTGACCAAGATATGACCGTGGATTTTCGGGAAGTGACTACCGAACGCGATCGCGTCGCCGTCATCGCTACCACTCCCCTAACTGACAACGAAGTTTGGACGCAAATCCAACCCGGAGAATTGCTAGTATTTCAGGACGGGTTACCCCTAAAATATGCCTTCTGTTAACAGTCGGTGTAGGTTGGGTAAACTGATAATATTACTCAACAAATGCTTTGGTAGTTTTCTTGAAAATATCCGAGCTAGCAACCACAAGTTGATTTTGTTCAAATCGCAAGCCTAAGGATTCCCGATTTATTTCAGAAGTCGGGAATCTTATTATTTATTAATATTCATAATTATTATATTTCGTAGATAACACCTACATAGATAGGGGCGTACATCTGTCATTGGTGTCAACTTAACGTGAAATCTATGTCCTGCAAGGAACTAAAGTTCCTTGCTGATAGCAAAAGTCATCTTCAGATGACTAAAATATCTCCAAAAATCTTTAGTCTACTTCAGTAGACTTTAGCTATTAGCCAATAAATAAATTTTTTGGCTGATTATAAAGCCGACATTTAAGTCCAATGTACATCTCAATACTGCTCGCTTTGTGCATTTTCAACTCGGAATTTGGTTTTGGGAAAAGGTTAAAGGGTAAAGGTTAAAGGTTTTTTCTTTCCCCTTTCCCCCGCCCCTTATCCCCAGAGGGGACCCCACCTTCCCCTTTTCCCCAAAACCCGACAAGTATTGATGTACATCTGTACGCTCCTACAGTCAATTAGTTGCAGAAATATTTAAAAATTACATAACAATAATTCTATACACTATCATATTTTGCTGTAATTCACCTACTGAAAAACCGTTATAGGTTACCAACTTTTGAAAATCAATATACCCAACTTAGTTGTTACCAATTTGCTTCCAAATAAATACCATTTAAATTGGTATAAAAAATAATTTTACACGTAAGTTTAACTATATTAATATAGTGAAAATCAAGGTTGTAAATCTAATAGGTAAAAACATCTATTGGCTATTATAAGCAGTATCAAAAAATGTATTGCTAATAACAAAAAATATTTTTGTATGCCTGGTATTGAATTACTATTACTCATAGCTATTTTCTTTATAACAAGTGTCATAAGCGTCATTACAGGAAGCACTTCTTTAATTACCGTCCCTGTAATGTTGCAATTTAGTATTGAACCGCGTACTGCTCTTGCCACCAATATGCTGGCATTAAGCTTTATGAGTGTTGGTGGTACATTGCCTTTTATTGGTAAAAAATTAATTGACCATAATCGCTTACCAATAATCATTTTTCTAACAATTTTAGGATCGATTATTGGTGCATTACTCGTTTTAGTTATACCTGCAAAATCGATGCCTGCAATTATCTCGATTTTGATGATTTTAGTTGCTATATTTTCAATTGCTAATCGTAAGGCTGGAATCATTACAACAACAACTAATCCATCACCAATAGTAGAAATTGGTGGATATGTAGCAACCTTTGTGCTTGGTGTTTATGGTGGTTTCTTTAGTGGTGGGTATGTGACAATGCTGACAGCAGCTTATGTCAGCCTATTTCGGATGACATTTGTTCAGGCGGTAGCAAACACAAAATTTATCAACATTTTTTCTTCGCTAATTGCCACCATTATTTTCTTTACACAGGGAATAGTTGATTACAAGCTTGGTATTATTTTGAGTATTACTATGTTTCTTGGCGGAATATTTGGATCGCAGGTTGCCCTTAAACTCAACAACATCTGGTTGCGGCGTATATTTCTCACCACTGTAATTGCGCTTGCAATCAAGACGTTATTTGATTTTCTTTTATAGTCAAGAAAAATCTCTAGTATAATTCAGAATTAGAATAGACTTAGGAAATTCCAGAGAATAAATTAAGCAATTTATTACATAGGGTGCATTAGCTACAGCGTAACGCACTATTCATTCTTCAGGATTGAGTGCCATACTCTCTGCGCTAACGCACCATACAAATACTTAATTTTGTTCAAAAATCAAAACAGATTCCTATATTAGCGTCCGCTACTTTGTATTCGATCAAAGATTGCACCATCGTCAAAGAATTTCTTCTGAATAGTGTCCCAACCTCCCAGACTTTGGACATTATAAAGCTTAGAAATCTTAGGAAATTTATTCTGTACCTCTTTTGCAACAGTAGGGTCAACAGGTCGAAAACCAACTTTGGCAAACTCACGTTGAGCCTCTGGTGTAAAAAGAAACTTAACGAAAGCTTCGGAAACCTGTCGTGTACCATGCTTATCAACATTTTTATCCACAACTGCGACTGGGCCATCTATGGAAATGTTGATCTGGGGAACTACATAAGAGGGTGAACTTTTTCCTTGTTGCGCTGCTAAGATAATTTCGTTTTCATAGTTAAGCAGAACATCACCTTGACCTTTCTTGTAAAAAACATCGCTAGATTCCCGTGCATCTTTAGGCAACACAGGGACATTCCGAAAGACTTGGGTAACATATTTTAACGCTTGAGCTTCAGTTCCACCGTTCTTGGCGATCGCACCCCACAAAGCTAGAAAGTTCCACCGCGCACCTCCTGAAGTTTTGGGGTTGGCTGTAATCACCTTGACGCCTGGTTTGGCTAAATCATTCCAGTTTTGGATCTTTTTCGGATTACCTTCACGAGTTTCTAAGGCAACCACTGAGTGGGTGATAATTGAGTTATTTGGAGCTTTTTTTTCCCAACCTGGCCCAATCAGTCCTGCTTTTTCAATTTTTTTGGTATCCAAAGCCAGCGCTAAAGCTACAACATCCGCCTCTAATCCGTCAAGCACTGCACGGGTTTGAGAGCCAGAACCACCATAGCTCTGCCTAATCACTACATCTTGACCTTTTTCGCGTTTCCACTTTGCCTCAAACTTCGGAACTATCCTATCGTAAGCAGCCTTGGTGACTGCGTAGGAAACTAGAGTAATTTCAACTGTCTTGCGGCCTTGACTAATCAATTGAGGCTTCTGGTTAACAGGAATAGTTTCAGAAGCAGTACCCGCAGCATAAACAGGAACAAAGGTGCTTAAGCTCAAGCCAGCCGCTAATAACAATGCAGAGGTTTGAGTTGAGGCAGGCTTTAATTGAGGAAATTGTTGTTTGACTGGACGAAAAACTTGTAAATCCTTGGGTTGAAGATGTGTCATGGTAGCTGGATGTTGTGTAATTGCTTGACAAACAACGGTAAATCAGTCGATTTACCGTTGTTTGTCTTGAGAATAGAGCTTATCAGATGAATTCCCAAAATTCAACTAAATTTTTAGTATAAAAATTTTCATTTCCTTATTCGGAAAGTTCGTAAGGGACTTCCAAGTCAAAAAATATCCCATCGCTTTGAGGGCAAGGGAGCAGGGGTAGAGATAGTCGTTTTGATTCGGCAAAATTGGATAATTTATTTTCTGGAAGTCCCTAAGTGACATAATCAGGACTTACGCAAAATCATGAAAAAACGTAGACGCAAAGCGGCTTGCCGCAGGCTACTGCAAAGGACGCAAAGAACACATTCGCGCAGCGTCTCGTAGAGAAGAAATAAGAGTTTCCGAGAGTTTTTGCGTAAGTCCTAATAATGTAGATTATTTCCTTTTCTGTAATTTTCAGTAATTTCACTATATCTTTAGAATCAATTAATTTATCTATTTGCTAGCCACTTGCTTGATTAGTCGCTAGCTAATGTAATGACAATTTAATATTTGCAACTCAGAGTATTTGTAATTGCTCATAGAACTGATAGAATCACCATAATTTCTATCGGGAATATGAGGTTTTTGTGTATTTGTAATAAATTGCCGCAAAAATCTAGTAAAATACTACAGCATATGACTGTATTCCCATCTAGTAACTGTAGATTTAGCGGAGGAAATTAGGATGAGTTTGTGGCAGCGCCCACTGAAAATATTACGAGCGATGCTTCTGGCGGGCTACGCCTACGCTGAACATAGAATTAATCGGTTCAGACTGAATTCGCTCAAAAGTTTTGTATCGCTATTTTTGGTAGGGGCTTTAATGAGTGTGGCGCTTGCCGCCTGCTCCGGTGGGAATGGGAGCAATTCTTCCACAGAAACTCCTGCTGCTAGTCCTGTGGCTGCAAGTAAAGGTAATGTTGAATTAACCCTCGTTTCCTTTGCGGTTACCAAAGCCGCTCACGAAGCCATCATTCCTAAATTTGTAGAACAGTGGAAAAAAGACCATAACCAAACTGTCACCTTTAAGCAGAGTTATGGCGGTTCCGGTTCTCAAACTCGCGCCGTCATCGATGGTTTGGAAGCAGATGTTGTCCACCTAGCACTAGCAGGAGACACCACAAAGATTGAGAAAGCTGGATTAATTCAGCCAGGATGGGAAAAAGAAGTTCCCAACAATGCAATTGTCTCCAAATCCGTGGCAGCGCTAATAACTCGCCCTGGCAACCCGAAAGGTATCAAAACTTGGGAAGATTTGGCCAAAGCAGATACAAAACTGATTACTGCCGATCCCAAAACCTCAGGCATTGCTAAGTGGAATTTCCTGGCACTGTGGAACTCCGTAATTAAAACCGGTGGAGATGACACTAAAGCTACTGAATTTGTCACAAAAGTTTACAATAACGTGCCAATCCTGACTAAAGACGCACGGGAAGCTACAGACACATTTGCCAAGCAAGGTCAAGGAGATGCCTTAATTAACTACGAAAACGAAGTTATTCTGGCAAAACAAAAAGGTGAAAAAGTTGATTATGTGGTTCCCGAAGTAAATATATCCATCGACAATCCCATCGCTGTAGTAGATAAAAACGTCGATAAGCACGGTACGCGGGAAGTTGCTGAAGGTTTTGTCAAATACCTCTATACTCCAGAAGCACAACAAGAGTTTGTTAAATTAGGATTCAGACCTGTAGATGAGACTTTAGCTCAAACTAAAGAAGTTACAGATAAGTTTCCTAAGGTAAAAACTTTAGGTACAGTTCAGGACTTTGGTGGTTGGGAAGAAATTGATAAAAAGTTCTTCGCAGATGGGGGTGTGTTTGATAAGATACAAGCCCAAAAGAAAAGGTAATTAAAAAGAAGAATTCAGAATTCAGAATTCAGGAATCAGAATCATAAATTGTAGACCACAAAATTTTCAATTGCGTGCGAGTGTTTCACCGTTTATACTCCTGGGTTGAAGCAAGCTACATCTGCCAGTCATGCAGAATACCTAACTGAATTCTGGCTTCTGAACGGAGACGCTATGTTTCAGGTTTACCTCCTGAATACTTTATTCTTCAAAAAACTCAGGAGCCGCAATTAATTATTCTGAATTCTGAATTCTGACTCCTGAATTCTGATTCTTGAATTCTTCTTCAATTTCAACTTTTGGATTTTTGACTATGACGACTGTATCTCCTTCTGTGGAAGTCCAACATAAAACATCGTTTTGGAAGACATTGCAGCGAGTTCCGTGGACTTGGCGAATCACCATTGCATACCTGACAGTGATGTTGTTTATGCCCATAGTTGCCATGTTTCTCAAAGCGAGTACTGAACCTCCGGCTAGGTTTTGGGCGATCGCAACTAGTGAGATTGCATTAGCAACATACAATGTAACTTTTGTGACTTCATTGTTTGCAGCCCTGCTCAATGGCGTATTTGGTACTTTGATTGCTTGGGTTTTAGTCCGCTACGACTTTCCCTTGAAACGCTTGATTGATGCCACAGTAGATTTACCGTTTGCATTGCCAACATCGGTAGCAGGTTTAACACTGGCAACAGTCTACAGCGATAATGGCTGGATAGGCTCCCTGCTAGCACCTCTAGGAATTAAAGTATCTTTCACTCGGACGGGAGTAGCAGTGGCAATGATCTTTATCTCACTGCCTTTTGTGGTGAGAACTGTGCAACCTGTACTTCAAGAAATGGAACATGAAATTGAAGAAGCCGCCTGGTGTCTGGGTGCTTCTCAATGGCAAACCTTTTGGAAAGTGATTTTGCCGCCATTATTTCCGACAATATTGACTGGTGTTGCTTTGGGTTTCTCCCGTGCAGTCGGGGAATATGGTTCAACAGTGATTATTTCTTCCAATACACCATTCCAAGATTTAATCGCCCCTGTGCTGATTTTCCAGCGGTTAGAGCAGTATGACTATTCTGGTGCAACAGTAATTGGCATAGTTCTACTATCAATTTCCTTAGTGTTGCTATTGGCTATTAATTTCTTACAAGCATGGGCAAGGCGATATGACAGTAGATAAGCCAAGTTTTCACTCATCTGCATCTGATGATATTCCATATACAACCAAGCCGAAAGAGCAGAAAAAGTGGGTGCCAATAGTTTTAATTGGTATAGCGATCGCCTATTTAGCCTTAGTTCAATATATCCCTGCAATTAACGTTTTTATTCAAGCCTTCAGCAAAGGAGTCGGGCCGTTTCTGTCCAACCTGACACGACCAGCCTTTCTTCATGCGGCTTGGTTGACGCTGTTATTAGCTGCGATCGCTCTACCATTAAATACAGTATTTGGTTTGTGTGCAGCTTGGGCGATCGCTCGCCATAAGTTTCCCGGACGCGCCATAGTTTTGAGCATTATTGACCTGCCCTTTTCTATCTCCCCCGTAGTCGCAGGATTGATGATTGTCCTACTATACGGACGGCAAGGATGGTTTGGCCCTTGGCTGCAAGCGCATGATATCAAAATTATCTTTGCCTTTCCAGGTATGGTGTTGGCTACAGCCTTCGTAAGTATGCCCTTCGTGGCGCGGGAAGTAATTCCTGTTTTAGAAGAATTTGGCAAAGATCAAGAAGAAGCAGCTAGAACTTTAGGTGCTAAAGATTGGCAAATATTTTGGCGCGTCACCTTACCCAGTATCCGTTGGGGCTTACTCTACGGTTTAATTTTGACCAACGCCAGAGCAATGGGTGAATTCGGCGCAGTTTCGGTGGTATCCGGCAACATTGCTGACTTAACCCAGAGCTTACCGCTGTTTGTGGAAGACGCTTACAAACAGTATGAAACCGAAGCTGCCTTTTCTGCTGCTGTACTGTTAGCGTTGCTAGCAGTAGTCACCCTAGTGCTGAAAGAGATTTTAGAACGCAAAACCCGGATTAAAGATGTTGAATAGGTTGGGCATTTGTCATTTGTCATTTGTCAAAAGCCATTAGTTATTAGACCTCTTGCAAAAGTTCTTTTTGCAAGAGGTGGGAAAAGGGAAAAGGTTAAAGGGTAAAGGGAAAATAACAAACCTTTCCCCCTTTCCCCCGCCCCTTATCCCCAGAGGGGACCCCACCTTCCCCTTTTCCCGACTTTTGCAAGAAGTCTATTGCCCTTATCCCCCCATTTCCCTACTTCCCACTCTTCTCTATGGCTAGTGACAATACACCTACCAATAAACGGATTCGACTCAGAATTCCTAAGGATTATCATCAAGAACCAGTGATTTCTCGCCTGGTGTCTGATTACAATTTGACTGTAAATATCACAGCAGCAATTCTGGGAGCTAATGCTGTCGGTGATGGTTGGTTTGACTTGGAACTCAAAGGAACAGAGGCGCAAATTCAGAGTGGACTCGCTTATCTCCATGATTTGGAGTTGGAAGTCTGGGATGAAACTAAAGCAAGTGATTGGTAAAGTAGTTTGATTGCTGTTCCCTAATTTTTCAACTTAGAACCAAGAGTTGACAATATCTTTGTTTAGAGGTATGGCAGCAGATATTACTATAGGCGATCGCTCCGTCAAAATCATCTTTGAAAAAGGGCGATCGCACTTTAATTACCAGGTTCTGGTGCAGTGACATTTAAAATATTAACCAGCAGGTCAAAAATGGTTTTCTTGGTAGCTAATAACAGAGCGTAATCTGGCGGTTTTAGGCTGAGAGAATCTAACCACTGATGACAGATTTCGCTAATAGTCTCTAAATGCTGAATAACTAAATGAGGGGCAATTTCATTACCGCTGTGTTCCAGGATTTGGGGAACGGCTTTCAGTAGACTATCTAATTTTTCAGCTATTGGTAGGGGTGGACAAACCTCCGCCTCTATTTCTTGGTTGGCTTGTTGCAGCAGAGTACAGCAACGGAAATGGGCTGATTGAACGCGATAGAGACTATCATCTGGTTGTCCTGCTGTGCTGATGTTAATAGGGGCGACAGTAGTCAGGGGAACGCGTAGGCTGTACCAGCGCAGTGCATCCATACCAATAGCTGAGATTAATTCTTCTGCGGCTAAATCAGGAAGAGGATGGATTTTTTGGTTAGCTTTGTGGAAGGCGTAGAGTTTAATTGGCTGGACGATGATAAATTGAAATTGCTCTTTTGTGTAACCTAAGCATTGCATTGCGGCTGTGAGTTGGATATCGTAGCCTGTGTAGATGGGGGGGCGCAAGAGGATGATTTTGTCATAACCTTGTTGAAATATTTGATGGTAGCGAGCGATATCTTCTAGAAGTTGGGTGAATCTGCCATCGGGATGCTGAAGCAGTTGGTCGTAGTCGTCGCCGAAGTCAGCAGTTTTGATAAACCAGGATTTGGCTGTGTCTTTGAAAGTAGTTTCTTCAACATCGGGGGATAAATCGGCGCTGAGTTGCCGGGACAGGGAGGCTTTGTAAACTTGCTTACTGGTTTGAATTGAGTTAAAAAATTCCCCAATTTCCGGTAATGGGTCTTGATTTTGAGTTGTGTTTAAAGTGTCTAAAGTGACAGAATTGCTGACACCTTGCAGCAGATTTTTAATAACTTCTGTGAAATTGCAACGGATGTAAAATAGGGGAAGTACTGTCTCTGAGGCAGTTTCAGGGTAGCTGAACCAAATCTTGTTTGTGTGCGTCAGTAGTTGTTGCATATCATCTACTTTTAGAGTAATCCTAGACGATTCGTAAGAACTCTTTTGGCAAATCTAAGAGAGCAGCTGTCACAGCTATCAATAGTAGACTTGTCTTAACTAGTATGGCAGCTGCTATAAATCAAGTGACTGTAACCTTTTGAAAGTAATTACCCTGTTACTGAGCCTGGTAATAAAAGAACATCATTAGGTCCAGTTAATAAAGGAACATCATTAGGTCCAGTTAATAAAGGAACATCATTAGGTTTAGGTAACATGAGGATTGAATCATCAATTTTTTGATATATCCACTGGCTACTCTCCTCTAGTGCATCTCCTATCTTAGGAGTTTGAACGGTCAACTCTTCAATTGCTTTACTAACAGCTTTGAAAGCTGGCTTGAATCCTGGCAAAAAATCAATTATCCATCCAGCAGAGTTAGCTATAACACCATCAAATTTTTGCCATACCTTAGATAACTTGGCAACAAGGTCAATGAGAGCTTCTTTCCACTTGTGAGAATCCTTGAAAGTTTTAGCAATTTCTTGTGTAACTTCAGGGCCAAATTGCTTAATCAGGTTATCTAAAGGTCCTTTCAGAGCTAGCTTCGCAAAAGATTTTAACAAATCTCCTAGTCCAGGAAACCAGCCAGCTAATGAAGCTAGTAACTCAACTATGGTTCCCAAACTGCGATCTCCGTTTATCACTTTATAAGAAGCCAAAGCTGTATCTTTAAAGTCAAGAACTGGTCCAAATGGAGTGATTCCAATAAGAACTTCGATAACAGCGATACTGACTTGGCCGCCAGGTGAATCAGCAAAATTGAGAATTGTATCGAGGAGCTTCTTGCCTTCATCCCCTAGCTGGTTTAGGAAGTTTTGGAGTTGATTCTGGTATTCTTGCTCTTTTGCTCGAATTCTCCTATCCGTCTCATTAGTAATACCCTCAATCTGGCTACTCAGCGACCTGATTTGATCTTGATACTGGTTGTAAATTTGCCCAGTTTGATCGCCTAATAAATTACCAATTTCAGCAATTACCCATTGAACGCCCTGTTCTGCATCTCCCACGCGATCCATAAAGAAGCGCCCAGTATCTCTTACTTTATCTTGAACACCATTTATCAAGTTATTCACTAAACCAACAATGGCATTGTCATAGAGATTCCATCCTGGGACACCAATGTTACGAGTCCACTCGATCTGCCCAAGAACCATCCCTTTGAATGTGCCAATCAAACCGTTGAGTGCTGCTGTTGCATTCTCAATCATGCCTCGAAACTGATTAGCAATCCCTTCGATCGCTATATTCGCTTCACCTGCAGTAAAGTAGAGATTTTTAGCTCGATCGATAAACCAGGAAATAGCGCTGTTAATAGTTTTTCTGACTTCATCAACTTTTGCTTTCAGCCAGTTTCTCGCACCGTTGATAGCTCCCTCAATAGCACCTTTAGCTTGGTTGAAACGATCTCTGAACCATCCACCAACACCAAAGGGTAAGTTAAATACCCAATCTGGAACTAGCCCACCAATGAGGTTAATAGCTCCATTGGCAATCCCGTCAATACCGCCTTTAATATTATTGGCAATACCATTGACATTTCCCTGCTGATCTGAATTAACGCGATCGAGCATTCTGTGTACTTGGCCGCGCAACTCAGCCGACTTAGCGTCAATGAGAGTCTTTTTCTCGCTTTCTAGGCGATCGCGTTCAGATTTGAGTGCATCTACTTTACTTTTTGCTTTTTGGCGCTCTGGAACAGAAAAGTTTGCTACTGCTTCTTTAAATATTTTCTCAATCCGTGGGTCAGCAAAAGTTGCACCACGAGGGATGCTAGCACCGCCATTACTGCCACTACTACTAACGCCATTACCACCACCAACACGCCACCCTGGAGGTGGGCCTTTTTGGGTTGCTGACAGCAAGTGTTGGAATTTTACTACCAAGTCATAGTCCGTCGTTACCCCTTTAGGACTATTAACGCGCAACATATAAGTTCCCGGAATCAAATCAGCAATCAACTGCTCATCGGTGATGCCGTCCCGCATCGAGTACGAAATTGGCCGATTCCGAGCGTCATACAGCACTAAATCAGCATCTGCCAACAATCGCATCAACCGCGCATCAATCCGTCCAGGACGGGATAGAGTAAAGCGATAGTAATCATCGGGAACTAAATTTCCCACCGTCTCGCCCGTTAACTTGGTTTCAAACGGATCGACTAGACCGAACTCTGGCAACGACTTGGCAATGAACCAATCCAAACCACCCTTACCCTGTTGACGGGCAATCTCCGCCTGTCGCTCCATTTCTCGGATGCGTTCCTCTTCTTTGCGGCGTTCTTCCTCTTGACGACGGCGTTCCATCTCCTCGCGCAGCCGCCGTTCCTGCTCCTCTAGTTCCCGTTGTTTGGCTTCTGCTTCTCGTCGCCGTGCTTCCTCTTGTTGCCGAACTCGTTCCTGTTCTCGTTGGAACTGTTCTTCCTGTTCCCGTCGAATCCTTGCTTCCTCTTCTTGTCGCTGCCTTAACTCTGCTTCCCGACGTAGACGTTCTTGTTCCATCTCCCATTCGTAGTTGGGATGATATACAGGAATGTCAATCCAATTCCCCGTCACAATATAATTTGCATTGGGAATACCATTGTGGTTAGCAATCCACATATAGTAGTCGTAACCAGCATTACCTAAAGTCTTTTGGGCAATTCCGCTGAGGGTATCTCCCGATTTAATTTGGTAACGTTGCCAATCGTAATACTGTCCATTTTTCCAGAACCTCTCAGCGTGCGCCCAAATTTCCGGTGCTACTGTATCGGGGTCAACCTCCGGCATGGTGGCATAGATAAACTCTTCATCGGGATTACCAAAAGAGGTTTCAGCAAGTTCTCTGAATGCCTCAATTTGCTCAGGAGTCAAGTCTTCAGGCTTAAATTTCTGACCCCCAAATAAGCCAAAATCAGGAGTAGCGCGATTCAAATTCACCTGATATCCCAAATCAGCCAAAGATGCAATAGTAACAATGCTAATCGGCGCATTCCCGCCTTTAGCATTGTTATAATCACCCGTCATCACCTCATCTTGGAAGAGACTTTCATTCCAATGCAAACCTGCTGAACCATTCCCCTCATTTTCCAGAGCAATATTATCCGTCAAACCGCCCAATTTGTTAAAGGCTTTCACCGCCTCTTTCCCGTTATATTGAGCCAACGGCGTACCAGCGTAATCAACTAAACCCTTAGCTTCCCAAAGATTGCCAAAACCTAAACCGTGCAACAGTTCATGCTGCACTACACTAAACAACTCTCCAGAACTTTCTAATTCGGCAATGTCAGCAGCATCAAACTGAGTGATAGACTGAGCAGGCAGCATTGTCCCAAAGCGCATAAAATCAATCTTCGTCTGCGCGGCTGTACCACCTTCGCCATCTAAATTAGTCACGGAAATTTTAAAGTTGACATCATCGATAAGTTTACCGTCAACAATGGCGGTGGGTAAGCCTTGAGTAATCATCGATTCAACGCTCTTAGCAGCAGCCCGAATGGTGGCTTGTTGTGAAGCAGTTAAACCACCTTCAAATTCCAAGTCAATATTGAAAGGTTCAGCAGTCTTACTCTCGAATCCATTCAAAATATAAGTTCCTGGTGTACTACCTTGGTAATCAATTTTGACAATTACATCACCAGAAATCCCAACAGGTGGTTGTAAAGTATAGTTGCCTTTGGAAAAAATCTGACTTCCTAAAAACTGTCCAGACGGCATGAGATAATTGACCGATATCTCACCAGACAATACAGAAATATCAGCATTTTTCAAGTCGTTGATATTAACTCGATAAATGTCTATTGGATCAATATCGCTGACTCGATCAATTACATCTTGGATGGCGGAACGTATTAATGTTGTAGGATTTGCCAAGTCATTTCCACCCGTATCCACATTAGTTTGTGGTACAACTGGGGCTATAGCACCGGGAAAAGTTGGCTCTCCTGGTAAACCTTTGCCTGAAATGCTCTCACCATTCAAAATTGCTGTAGATTCTGTAATTGGTCTATTATCTGCTAAACAGGCATCTAAATTTTGCGGTGCTGATAGATTTTCAGTAAGTGAATTTGTAGATACTCCCGGATTATCAAAGAATGGCCAAAACTGAGAACTAGGATCAACAAGCCAATCACTCATTATTTGATGATCTAATAAGGAAGTATATTGTTGATTTAGTAACTCCAAGCCATTTGGATCTAGTGCCTGTAATAAGTCATTTTGACTCAAATCTATTTCCGAGCCTGGAATAGTATGTAAATCAATTGAAAATGGCTCAGGCGAATTTTCGCCACCACCAACAAGAACACTAGGAGTAATAATATCATCTAAAGCAAAACTTTTACCTTGCCATACTTCTTTCGGTTTCGATTTCTTGGATTTTTTAGCCTTTTGACCCTTCTTTCCACCAAATCCAAATAGATTCATAAATGCACCCTTAAAAACAGTAAACAATTAATTGAGGTAGATGTATTAGCGCTAGCCACTCGTCGGAAGCATGGCTGTACAGTATTAGCCAGTTCAATTTACTGGCAATTGTTTTAAATTATTTCCGTGGGATCAATTAGTTGAAATTCTAAGGACGGAGAAAGACCATGATAATTTTGTTCACTCTGTTTATCTGAGTGGATAAATGGTATTTGTCGAGATTGTTGATTATTTAATGTATGGAAAGTATTAACTGATAGATAACTATTATTATTTAAGTCATCAACTTTTTTTCTCAGTCGCTGCTTGAGTAAATATCCTCCACCTAAAATCCCCAAAGCTAATATACCTATAAAAGGATAAGGCTCAGGAATAGATGTTTTGCAGGGAGTAGAAGAGTTATAATAATTACCTGCGCGTGAAGGCTCGATATTTATTAGCCAAATAAAAGACATTACTCCCAACACACCTGCAAATAAAACAGTTCTAGTGAGTTTTAGTTGAGAAAATTTCATGATTTTTACTTTCCTATCGATAATGATGTTTAGAATTTAATTCAACTACTTTCCTGGAAAATATGGCGTATATAAATGCCAAATCCAGAAAAATAAGTTAACCAAAAGCCAGGTGATATAAAGTAAACAAGCAGGAGCATAAACCGCTAGAATCCCTATATCCTCGGTGCGTTCTGGACTAGGTTCTCTTCGCCATAGTTGACCATAATATGCAAATGACCTTTTACGTAAATGGTTAATTCCAGTCATGGCTTCTAGCAAATAATAGCCATCAAATTTATTAAGTGGGTTGAGATTAAGAGCTAAGGTAAATTGGGCTGCTAACATTAATAAATAAGTAGTTGTATAAAACCAATTTCCTGGGGTTGATATACTCCATAAACACAACGCAATTCCCCAAATAACTACTTGACAAATTACCCCTGCTGCCATTACTAAACTGCGTTGTCTACGTTTGACTAAGCCATAAGCATCAGTAGTATTAGTGTATGCTCCTGGTAACAGACAGATAAACATTAGTCCTATGTCTAAAACAACACCTTTGTAATGTTTTAATGTGAAAGCATGACCCAGTTCGTGAATAGATACAACCAACATCATCAACAGAGCGAAAGGAAGTATTAAACTATAACCTTGACTATTCCATAACTCCTGCCCCATGTTATAAATTTTCTCTTGTTTTGAAAAAGCGATTACAGTAGCAAAACCGAGAAAAATGCAGAGTAACAAGTAAAACTCTCTTGTAAAAATAAAAGTGATTTTAGTAATATTGCGGTTGAGCCAATTATCGGGATTAAATAGGTGAAATTTAAAAAATAGTAATTGTACTATACTAAATTTTTTCTGATACTTGGCTGGCTCAATACCTTCTAACATTCCCTTAACTGCTAAATTTTGCAATATTTCTTGCAGATACTGAGGGCTGATTTTATATTTAGCTACAATATTTTCTATCGGTAGGTTTCCTAGTTGTAAAATCAGGATTTTATCGCGATCGCTGACTTGCATGTAAGCAATTGTATCTGTGTTTTGGAGTCGTAATAACCAATATTTATCTGTGTGCCATATCCACTGGACAGAAAATTTTAATCGATATAATTTTATGGTTTCAGTGGTTTTAGAATCGGTATTTAAATATGATATTTTATTGTTTTTAGGAAATGTTAAAACTTTCAAATCCACCATTTTTTTCAATAGCTCTATGATGAAACTATGGTCAATTTTCTCCCCCAACTCCTGTTGACATTTTTCCTGAACCTGTTTGACCGTCAATGTTCCATCAAAATGCTTGAGAGCGTAGCCTTCATCTGCTGAAAATAAAAAATTTCTTTCTGTTTTAATTGCTTGTAAAAGCACTTTGTCTGAGTCAGATACAGAAAGTATTTGCCAGTGGATTTGAAGATTTGGGCAAAGCCAAGCTTGACAGTTGGCTAGATTTAAATTTGAATTTTCTGGTAGATGCATCTTCTAACTACGGTAGATTATGAAAGATTTTCTGTCTTATGAAAAAATAGATTTAACAAAAAGCTAGACAGAATCATGTCTTGGATATTAACAGCAATATAGTAGTCTGCTTTGATTTTTAAACTTCCTTATGTAGACATAGAGTAGGCAGTAGGCTTCGACGTGAACGCTTAGGCGAACGGGAGTAGAGATTAGGCTAGAAGCCTTTGTAGTTATACCTAACTTTGCCAAAATCAAATAGGAATCATTAGTATTTCAACACTTTTATTTTCCTTGACACGACAATTCTTATAATTCAAAGAACCTGTTTGGGAAATCTATGTTTAAGCGCGTATCGAATACATCAAAATCCTGTATCATTCTGTGATAACCGCTTTACCTTGCTAAATACATGTTGCTAATGTGAAGCTTGGACAAAAGTAAATAAAATTTTCCTAAAAATAATATGGGTAGTCATACCAATTCTGTATGAAGATGCATAGAAAGAACCCCACTACCTGCGGCAACCCCCCTTTCATCCCCCCTTAGCAAGGCAGGGCCGTTTCATTCGCTAGTCTGTGAGATTTGTCAAGGGGATATTCTCACGCAAAGACGCAAAGGCGCAAAGAAAAACAACATTATTTGGGGTTGAAGATGCAAAATTTTTTGCCCTAATTGTACGCTTGCCCTAAATTTTGATTTCTTTGACCCTTGCAATTTTAACCATTTTAGGGAACGAAACAGCCCTGCCTTAGCAAGGGGGGTGGGAGGTTGGGAGGGGTCGAAATAATGTGCAGTCTCACAGAGAATTGCTATCAGGGGATATCTGCAAAGTCAATAAATATACTGGAAACTTTTCTCGTTGTGGGCTTAACTTAGCCTAGAAAAACCCAATTTAGACAAAGTTATACCATTTCCAAAAATCTTTGCAACACATGAATCGACTGTAGGGGCGTACAGCTGTACGCCCCTACCTATGTATCTCTATCAGGTATTTCGTGAAATGGTATTACAGCAGTTTTCATGTATTTGAACCACATCTGTCGTAGGGGCACAGCATTGCTTATTGGTGTCAACTTAAGCTATAAATGGCTTAACTGTTGGCTTTGTCACCCGCCAAGAAATAAATTTCTTGGCTGATAGCTAAAGTCTACTGAAGTAGACTAAAGATTTATGGAGATATTTAGTCATCTTTAGATAACTTTCGCTATGAGCAAGGAACTTCAGTTCTTTGCAGGACATAGATTTCACGTTAAGTTGACACCAATGAGCATTGCTGCGCCCCTACCGCGTGGGCTATTTACCTGAAAATAGCCGTAAAAGTGGTGTGTCACCGAAACAGTACTGAGTGCTTAGGGAGGAGTGCTGAGTAAAAAAGTAAAATTAGACCGACTAGGCTAACGAGTGTTTCGTTCACTTTGCTCCCGATGACAGCCTTGCTAGTTCGGCGCCAAAGGCTAAGTTTTTATTTAAAACTACGATCGCAAAAATAAAGTGGGAACACTGAAAGTAGGTATTTTACGATTTCCTACACTTTATGACAACACACGATTACAAAGCGTCAAACGTCCAAGACGTGGAAGAGTGTCACAAACAGCTACAGCTAACGGTTCAGTACCAAAAAATTTTAGCGAGAATTCTGGCAAAAATTCGGGCATCTGTAAACCTCGAATCTTTGTGTTCGACTTCTTGTCAAGATATTTCCCGGCAATTAAAGATTGAGCGAGTTGCAATCTACCGTTTCAACGCTGATTGGAGTGGTAGTTTTATCAATCGTTTTGGCTTTGCCGAACCACGCTGGGATACACTCAACGCTTTTGGACAGGACTTAGTGTGGGAAGATTCGTATTTGCAAGAAACTCAGGGAGGGCGATATCGCAAAAATGAGCCGTTTGCTGTAGCTGACATTTACGATGCTGGACACGCTCGTTGTCATGTTGAAGTATTAGAACAGTTTCAAATTCGCGCATATGCGATCGCACCTATTTTCATTGGTGCAAAACTCTGGGGTTTACTGGCAGGCTATCAACACTCCACAACCCGACAATGGCATCCTCATGAAGTGGAATTTTTAGCTCAAGCCGCCAGCCATCTCGGCGTAGCAATGCAGCAGGCAGAAATTTTAGAACAAAGCAAACAACGCACAGCAGAATTGCAAGATGCAATTGCGCGGCAACGTGCTTTGACGGAAGTGGTGGGAAATATTCGCTCCTCTGTGAACACCGAAATTATTCTCGACACCGCTTGTCAGGAACTCTGCAAACTCCTGAAGTTAGAACGGGCAGCAGTTTATCGGTTTAATGAAGACTGGAGCGGTGAATTTGTCAGCCAATTCGGTATGGTTGAGGCACAGTGGGATAGAATCCATCCGTTTGGCAAAAATCTCGTTTGGCAAGATACCCACCTCCAAGACACCAAAGGCGGGCGCTATCGCAATAACGAAACTTTTGCTGTGAACGACATTTATCAAGTAGGTCACTCGCGCTGTCACATCGACATTTTAGAGCAATTTAAAATTCGGGCTTATGCCTTAGCGCCCATCTTCATCGGCCCAAAACTCTGGGGATTGATAGCAGCTTATCAACATTCAGGGGCGCGTCAATGGGCAAATTATGAAGTCGAGTTTTTGGGACAGGTGGGGGCACAGCTGGGAGTGGCGATTCAGCAAGCCGAAAATTTAACCCAGTCGAAACAACAGGCGACGGCGTTACAAAATGCGATCGCTCGCCAACGCGCACTTACGGAAGTCGTCGGTAAAATTCGCTCTTCCTTAGATATTAATTTAATCCTGAAAACGACTTGCCAGGAAGTGTGTAAACTGCTACGAGTCGAGCGAGTCGGCGTTTATCGCTTTAATGAAGACTGGAGTGGCGAATTTGTCAGTCATTTCGGCATGGTAGAGGCACAGTGGGACAGCATCAATTTATTCGGCAAAAATCTGGTTTGGGAAGATACTCACCTCCAAGAAACCAAAGGCGGACGCTACCGCAACAACGAAAGTTTTGCCGTGGATGACATCTACCAAGCCGGACACTCGCGCTGTCACCTAGATATTTTGGAACAGTTCAAGATTCGTGCTTATGCCTTGACTCCAATTTTTGTGGGACGGAATCTCTGGGGATTGCTGGCTGCCTATCAACATTCTGCACCGCGTCAGTGGGGTAGCGTAGAGGTAGAATTTTTAGGACAAGTCGCCAGCCAACTCGGAGTAGCAATGCAAAGTTCCGAGATGCTGACCCAAATCCAAACTCGCGCTGACGAACTGCACAAATCGGCTGAACAGCGGCGCATCTTATACGATTTAGTCGTCAAAATTCGGGAATCCTTGGATTTGGAGACAATCTTTAAGACTACAGTACAAGAAGTGCGGCGATCGCTCAAAGCAGATCGAGTAGGCATCTTTCGCTTTGACTCCGATGTGGGTTTTTGCAGTGGTGAATTTATCGCTGAAGATGTCCTACCCAAGTTTGATTCTGCCCTCGCCGTGAAAGTGCAAGACTATTGCTTCGGCGACCAGTACGCACCGCAGTATCGTCAAGGACAAGTGCAAGTAATTTCTGATGTCAACAGCGTTGGCTCGAAAGTACCCCATCTTGATGTCATTGAGCGATTCCAAGTCAAAGCCCAGATTATTGTCCCACTGATGGAAGGCGATGAACTTTGGGGATTGTTATGCATTCACCAATGCACCCATGTACGTGATTGGGAAGAAGCTGAATTAGAATTTGTCACCCAAGTTGCCGCTCAAGCGAGTGTAGCACTACGTCAAGCCAAGTTGTTCCAACAATCGAGTTTGCTTGGTCAAACCCGTGAAGAAGCAAATCAACTCGCCCAAACACTGAATGAGCTACGCACTGCCCAACTGCAAATTATTCACTCTGAAAAAATGGCCAGCTTAGGGCAACTGGTAGCAGGGGTTGCCCACGAAATTAATAACCCAGTTAATTTCATCCACGGTAACTTAGAACACGCCCACCAATATACCCAAGATTTGCTGCGCTGTGTCGAGCTTTATCAAGAATATCATCCCACTGCCGCACCAGAGATCCAAGAGTTTTTAAAGAAAGCCGAAATTGATTTTTTATTCGACGACTTACCTAAATTATTCCAGTCCATGAAAGTCGGGACTGAACGCATTCGTGAAATCGTCAGTTCCCTGCGGAACTTCTCGCGCCTAGATGAAGCTGACTTCAAAGCAGCAAATGTTCACGAAGGCATTGACAGCACTTTGATGATTTTGCAAAACCGCTTAAAATCCTCAACCGACGGCCCCACCATTCATGTAAGCAAAGACTATGAGAATTTACCTCTGATTGAATGCTATCCCGGTCAGTTGAATCAGGTATTTATGAATTTACTGTCTAACGCCATTGATGCCTTAGAAGAACGAAACGCCCAAACTACCCCCGAAGCAATGGCAGCAAACCCCAGCCAAATCAGAATTTCTACCTCACTGCTCAATAAAGATTGGATTGCCATTCGCATTGCCGACAACGGACTTGGCATGGATGAAAAAACACTCTCTCGGTTGTTCGATCCATTTTTTACCACCAAAAGTGTTGGTAAAGGCACAGGGCTAGGGCTTTCCATCAGCTACCAGATTGTCACAGATAAACACAAGGGCAAGATTTACTGCCAATCTGAACCTTTCAAAGGCACAGAGTTTGTAGTTGAACTGCCAATTCGTCAGGCAAAAACTTAAAAATCAGTACCTCAAATCAGGGAATTGTATCATATCCGGTTGAACAGTTGTCATTGCGAAGGTAAGAGAGACTTTGAATTTTCCCCCTTCCCTCGTAGGGAAGGGGGTTAGGGGGTTAGGTCAATCGTTAGCTTTTCCACATAACGTGAAAAGTCAGAGTCTTTTCTTCCCCTGCTCCCCCTGCTGAAGAATAACTTTCGCTACTCATTTCACGACGATCTCACTTTTTCGCATTGCATCAACCTGCAACTCAATTGCATCAACCTGCAACTCAATTGCATCGACCTGCAACTCAATTGCATCGACCTGCAACTCAATTGCATCAACCTGCAACTCAATTGCATCGACCTGCAA
>NZ_JACJRQ010000021.1 GCF_014697355.1 Nostoc calcicola FACHB-3891
TTCTCACGCGTTACTCACCCGTCCGCCACTATGTCCGAAGACACCGTTCGACTTGCATGTGTTAAGCATACCGCCAGCGTTCATCCTGAGCCAGGATCAAACTCTCCGTTTTGGTTTGTTTGTTTTTTAGCTCAATTAGCTGCTCTTTTTTAACCTCAGCTTGGTTATCTTATTTACTTGACGCAGGCCACTTGTTGTATAATGGCTTTCAAACTATAATATTTTCATGGTTCGGTGTCCTTCACGCGTCGCTTTGCTTTGCTTCGCTTCAGGCACTTATTCAATATAGCTAACCTATCTTGATGTGTCAACTCTTTTTCCAAAATTTCTTGGAAATCATTTTTCAGTCCGCTGAAACTGCCCACTATGTAGGGTTGTAAGCAACAATGGTTTATGCAATGTGCTGACTAAGGAAGGATAGAGCGTGAATTTTCAGTCGGTAATAGCCTTGTTGCATCAGTTCTGGGCAGATCGCGGTTGTTTGATCGCTCAGCCTTACGACATCGAGAAGGGGGCAGGTACTAAAAATCCCCAGACATTTTTAAGAGCATTGGGGCCGGAACCGTGGGCTGTTGCCTATGTTGAGCCTTGTCGTCGTCCGACGGATGGACGTTACGGCGAAAATCCTAACCGCTTTCAACACTATTATCAGTACCAAGTCCTAATTAAGCCGTCGCCAGACAATATTCAGGATATTTATCTTGATTCTTTAAGGGCTTTAGGTATTCGTCCAGAAGAACACGACATCCGGTTTGTGGAAGATAACTGGGAAGATGCAACGGTGGGAGCTTGGGGTACTGGGTGGGAAGTCTGGTTAGATGGGATGGAAATTACTCAATTTACCTACTTCCAACAGTGTGGTGGAATCGATTGCCGCCCGGTATCTATTGAGATTACATACGGGTTAGAGCGTTTGACGATGTATCTCCAGCAAGTGGAAGCAATTACAAAAATTCACTGGACGGATAACATTACTTATGGAGACATTTTTCTGCAAAATGAGATTGAGCAAAGTAGCTATAACTTTGAAGCGTCTAATCCAGAACTGTTACTGACACTGTTTAATTTGTATGAGCAGGAAGCTACCCAATTGACGGAGCGAGGATTGGTGTTACCTAGCTTAGATTATGTGATGAAGTGTTCCCACACCTTTAATTTACTGGATGCCAGAGGGGTAATTTCTGTGACCGAGAGAACTCGCTACATTGCCAGGATTCGTCATTTAGCAAGGAAGGTGGCTCATTTATATGTGGAGCAAAGGGAGAAGTTGGGTTTTCCGTTACTCAAAGATGCAGTGAGTTCATAGGAACCTTGACACCATCAAAAGTGCTGCGATTAGGTGGCAAGATCCTCCCGAAGGGATCGAGTCTAACTGGTTCTTACTGTTACTAGTTAATGGTGGAATTTCTGGGAGTGCATTTGCAGGGAGTCAAAAAGGGGTTACAGGCGATAGATACGTATCTTCTGGGCTGTTTAGCGTTTTGTGTTCTCTTTTTTTACGCCGCACTGGGGTTTAAGCTGGCATATTTTTATGATGTAGCTATTACCAACAATCATAAATACTGTTAAAACCTCACTCTAAACCATAAAAACACAAACAAAGCCCGTCTGTACGGGCTTTGTTCGTATAAACTTCATGGACTATACTTCAATATGCTTGGGTTAAGGATTATTTGTGGAGTCTTTGAAGACGCGATAAATCGCGTCTCTAGATGAGGGTTTTGGGTTTATGTTAGCTGTATTGGACTATACTTCACCACAAGCATAAAAATTTGTCGGTGTTGCCGATTAATAGAGATGAAAAATTCACGCACAGAGAAGTTCGAGTGGTGACTTTCGCAGTTGGATCAGTTCGCCGTAACCCTATGGAGAAGCAAGCTACGCCTACAGCTAGGGTTTCCTGAGAACAGAACTTCAATGGGAATAAGAGTTTGAGAAGTTTCTTGCGTAAGTCCTATGTTTTTAAGTCAGCGGCCAATTATGTTTGCTAGATGCTTTTACAAAAAATCTTATGATTCAAACTAGTGGTGTAATTATTTGTCTTGGCTACATTATCGGGTTGCTGTTTACGGCAATTCCTTGGGGTGGTGTGTGGATTTTGATTATGGGGATAGTGGCAGCAATTTTTTTTAGAAGACGCTACATCATTTCAAGGAAACTTGCTCAGAAACCAGAGAATGCTGGAGGCAAAGCCAAGACGGTGCTTAACACCTGGCAAACTATTCCTCAAGCTCGAATATGGCTAGCTGCTGGCTTGGTTGGACTGTTGGCAACTCTGTATTTTCAATGGCGAGTACCGCAACCAGGTGCAAAAGATATCAGTCAGTTCGTTCCGCCTGGAAATAGTAGTAACCAAGAACAACTTGTGATTGTTCGCGGGGAAGTGGCGAGTAATCCCCGTTTAACTCGCAGTCAACGGGGACAATTTTGGCTGGAAGCGACTCAAATAGATGAGGTGAAAAATGAAAAAGGCTCAGCAGGTGTCCCAAAAGGAGTGACAGGCAAATTATATGTGACAGTGCCGATTCTTCAAGCTACCGGTTTATACCCTAGTCAACAAATCGCTGTGACTGGAATTTTGTACAAGCCAAAGGCGGCTTCCAATCCTGGTAGTTTCGATTTTCAAAAGTTTCTCAAGCAAGAAGGAACATTTGCTGGTTTGATTGGGCGACAAATCAATGTTTTGGAACAAGAACGGAAATGGGGATGGTGGCAAATTCGGCAGCGAATTGTTCAATCGCAAGTTCGTAGTTTAGGTATTCCAGAAGGCTCCCTTGTTAGTGCAATGGTTTTAGGCAGCAAAGCTGTGGATTTACCCTACGATATCCGCGATTTGTTTGTACAAGCAGGATTAGCTCATGCTTTAGCTGCTTCTGGATTTCAAACTTCGTTGATTTTGAGTGTGATCTTAGAGTTAACGAAGCGTACAAAAAAAGGAATGCAATTTACGCTTGGGTTGTTGGCTTTAATCATTTTTCTGAGTTTAACAGGTTTTCAACCTGCGGTTCTCAGAGCTGTAATTATGGGTTTTGCAGCGTTAATTGGTCTGTTATTAAAAAGGAAAGTAAAACAGTTGGGTTCGCTGTTATTAGCAGCAACACTATTGTTAGTATTTAATCCGCTATGGATTTGGGATTTAGGTTTTCAATTGAGTTTTTTGGCGACATTGGGATTAGTTGTAACGGTACCGCCAATTATTGAGCGTTTGAGTTGGTTACCACCTGCGATCGCTTCTTTGATTGCCGTTCCTCTAGCTGCTACTATTTGGACTTTACCTGTGCAACTTTTTGTCTTTGGAGTTGTACCAACTTACAGTTTATTGCTGAATGTGCTTAGTACTCCATTAATTTCTATTATTAGTATAGGTGGCATTATTAGTGCCATAGCAGCATTAATTTGGACTCAAGCAGGAAGCTTTTCGGCTGGACTGTTGCATTACCCTACTGATTGGCTAATTAAGCTAGTAGAATTTTTTAGCAATTTGCCAGGAAACTCTGTTGCTGTGGGTAGCATATCTACTTGGCAATTGCTGGCAATTTATGGACTAATTATATTAGTTTGGCTAGTAGGTTGGTGGCAGCGGCGGTGGTGGTTTGCTAGTGTAATTGCACTTGCATTGGTAATGATACCACTTTGGCATTCTGCCAATACATTATTTAGGATCACGATATTAGAGTCTGGTACGGAACCAATTATAGTAGTTCAAGATAAAGGAACAGTAACTCTGATTAATAGTGGTGATGAAGGTACAGGACGGTTTACAATTCTACCGTTTTTACAACAGCAGGGTATAAATCAAATTAATTGGGCGATCGCCACTGATTTTCAAGGCAATGAAAGTAATGCTTGGTTGGAATTACTGCAACGTTTACCAATCAAAAATTTTTATGAATATTCCCCTAAACCAGAAAATTCCATTGCAATTCAAGCAATTCAAGAGGAACTACAAAAACATCAAGGATCTTACCAACCTCTAGCTGTTGGTCAAGCTATACAAGCTGGTTCGATAGTTGCACAATTAATAAATGATGAATTACCTATTTTACAATTGCAAATTTTAGATCGGAACTGGTTATTAGTAGGTAATATCAAGTCTCAAGAGGTACAACAATTAGTGAAAAATGGGAGTTTACCTCGCCCGCAAGTGTTGTGGTGTGCCCCTCAGTCTTTGAAAAATTTAGTTCTTGCTCTCCAACCAAAAGTGGCGATCGCTTCTGCTGCCAATTTTGATGAAAAAACTTTATCTGAACTAAATCAAAATGACACAAAACTATTTTTTACAGGACGAGATGGTGCTATTCAATGGTCACCAAATCGTGATTTTGAGGCATTTATTGAAGCGCCAGAAAATCAGTCATCTGTTTTATGAACTTAGTTGAAATAAGGTATTTTAAAAGCTTGAGTTGATTATTCAGTAAAACTAGCATTGGCAAAATATATGACGATCTATTACTATTAAATAATTTATTTAATAGAATAGCGATCGCTATTACTATTTATTCACCCCCAAGTTTTACTAACTTCTATGACAATCTACTTTTATAGCATTCATGAACAATATGGCTGTTTCTCTAACTTTTCAGCCCACGGCTTCGAGTTAGATGGATTGTATTGGCCGACTAGCGAACATTACTTTCAAGCACAAAAGTTTGTTGGTACGCCTCATGCAGAACAAATCCGTCTGGTTAAAATGCCTAAAGATGCTGCAAAAATGGGGCGTGAAAGAAAGCGTCCATTACGTCAAGACTGGGAAGAAGTTAAAGACGACATTATGCGCCAAGCAGTGCTATGTAAATTTCAAACTCATACAGATATCAGGGATATCTTACTTTCCACAGGCGATGAAGAAATTGTTGAAAACTCGCCCATCGATTTTTACTGGGGTTGCGGAGCTGATGGTAGTGGCAAAAACATGCTAGGCAAAATTTTAGTGGAGGTGCGAGAGATCCTATGCCATGCCTACAGCACAGATATTGATAATAGTACAGTAGAATAATATAGTTACGATGAATGCCTAAACTTCGCAAACACTCCGTTTTCCTAGAGTAGCTTGAAAGCAGCAATTCGTCAAAGGAGTAAATTAATTATGTCTCTTTTAGTAAAAGCAAAAAAATATTGCAAATGGTTCTGGGATGAATCTCTTGGAGGTGAGTTTGATACTTGGGGTACTAGCACCTATTTTATGGAAATTGGTAATAATTTCCATGTGGTTAGACAAATAGAAGTTTATGAAAATGGCAACGTCTTATCTTATGATAGTAGCCATCTTGCTGATGATTACGGAATGTTATCCGATCAACGTATGGCTGAAGATGATATACGCGACTTTGAAATTACAAAGGGAGAATTTGAACAAGTTTGGAATACAAAAACACCAATAAATAGATAAAGTTTATAAATTAAAAAGTACATAAATATCAATTGCCTAATTCCAGTCTGTTAGTTTAGGCTATTTAAGTTTGGAAGTTGCTTGTCGGCTAAGTGAGTAATCACTATAGTTATGCTTGTTGTTTAGACCTCTTGCATAAATATTTTTTGTTTCACGCAGAGGCGCAGAGGCGCAGAGAAGAGGACGCAAAGAAGAACTTTTACAAGAGGTTTATTAGTGGTAAGTTAAGCGCGATCGCTTCATCGATTAACTTTCACTGGTACTATCCTCAATGGGGCTATTCAATGCAAGTATTTGGTATCCACGTTGTGGTAAACCAGCTTCATGAAAGATGCATTCTGGTTTTGGGAACACTAGATTTACCACCAGACTAAATAGGAAGGGGTTGATGTCTAAAGACAGATGGAATAATAGATCAAAAAATACAGTCCCCCTGAAATTACCCATAACACACCTAAAACTAGTGAAGCGCAATACAATTACCCATGAATTTGACTCTGGTTCACAAGCAGAAATACCACCTCCAGCGGAAAGTGACGAACATTTATCCGAAGCATCTCGGCTGCTAAGACAAGGTATTCAACAGCAGCAAGGTGGTGAATTAATAGCGGCGATGAAGTCTTTACAACAATCTTTGGTATTGTTTCAAGCAGTTAAGGATTTACAAAAACAGGCACAGGTACTTTCTTTTTTGGGATTGGTAACTTACAGCGCAGGAGACTACAAAAATACTATCTCTTACTCTCAAGAGTGTATGTCTTTAAGCGAGGAGACCTCAGATTTAGCATTGCAGATGCAAGCACTTTCGCATTTGGGCAATGCATACCGTCACCTAAATGACCATAACAAAGCAATTGAATTTCTAGAAAAGTGTTTAAAAATAACCAAGCAGCTACAAGACAAACGCAGTCAAGTAGCTGCACTAAATAATTTGGGATTGGTATATAAAGCTTTAAGTAACTTTACACAAGCTATTGAGTATCAGCAGCAAAGCCTAGAAATTGTGCGGGAACTCAAAGATAATTGGGGTGAGGAACAGGTACTCAAAAATTTGGGTAATGCTTGGTATGGTTTGGATAATTACCCAAAAGCGATCGCCTACTATGAGCAATGTGTAATACTAGCACGCTCCTTAAAAAATGTTCGCAGTGCTTCTCAGGTGCTAAAAAATTTAGGTAATGCTTGTTATGCTTTGGGCGATTATACCAAAGCCATTAAGTATTATGAGGAACGGCTGCAATTAGCCAGAGAAATTCAAGACAAGCGTGGCGAAGAACAGTCGTTAGGTAGTTTAGGCGTTGCTTGTGAAGCCTTGGGGGATCATCACAAAGCAATTACATATTATGAAGAACGTTTGCTTTTAGCTAGAACAATCAAAGATCGGCGCAGTGAAGAACAAGCCCTTGCCAGTCTAAGAGTCGCTTGCTATGCTTTGGGCGATTATGCCAAAGCTATGCAATACCAGCAAGGGACATCTTCAAATAGTTAATATTATGTTCGACTAGATACCATTTTGGATTTTAGATTTTAAATTTTGGATTGGCAATAGTCTTGGTGAATTTGGGTTTAGCAAATCCATCTGTCGCAATCATTTTTCAAATTGGTATAAGTTTTACAAGATATGAAGGCTGTTTTACTCCTGAATTCTGAATTCTGAATTCTGAATTCTGTTTTATTTACTCGCTCTGAGTTGTCCACAAGCAGCATCAGCTTCCAAACCACGAGAGTAACGGACGCTAACAGCAGTTTGTTGTTGCTTGAGGACATTGAGAAATGCTTGAATACGATCGCGGTTAGGGCGTTTATAGTCTACTTCTTGGATGGGGTTGTAAGGAATCAAATTCACGTGACTTTGAAATCCCCGCAGACATTTCGATAGTTCTAATGCATGTTCTGGCAAATCATTCACACCAGCCAGGAGAACATATTCAAAGGTAACGCGGCGTCCAGTGATTTCCACATATTCCCGACATTCAGCCAGCAAATCTTCTAGAGGATAAGCGCGGGCGCTGGGGATGAGTTTTTCTCGGAGTTGTTGGTTGGGCGCATGGAGACTAACCGCAAGAGTGATTTGCAAATGGTGTTGCGCGAACTGACGGATGCGATCGCGGATACCAACTGTAGAAACAGTCAGCGATCGCGCTCCTATACCGACATCCTGATTGAGAGATCTCAGGGCTGCTAGAACATTTTCAGTATTCAACAACGGTTCACCCATACCCATGAATACCACATTACTAACCCGTTGCTGAAAATCTTCTTGGACAGTCAACACCTGATCGACAATTTCATGCACTGCTAAGTTGCGTTTGTAGCCTCCTTTACCAGTAGCGCAGAAATCACACGCCATCGGACAACCCACTTGAGTAGACACGCAAACCGTCAGCCGATTTTCCCAAGGGATACCAACAGTTTCAATAATTTGCTCATCTGCTAATCGCAAAAGATATTTCACCGTGCCATCGGGTGCTACAGAGCGATAGTGTAAACTTGAGCGTCCAATGGGAATCTCTGCAAGTTCTGCACGCCATTGCTTCGGGAAGACAGAAATATCAGAGAGCGATCGCACCCCCTTGTGATATATCCATTCATGTAGTTGCTTTCCTCTGTAAGCAGGTTGTCCCTGTTGTTGCACCCAAGCAGTTAACTCCGCGACGGTTGCACCAAGTAGGGGAGGAAGTAATGCTGATTTGACTGGGTTGTGTGAGTCAACCTGAGATACAAGAGGCGTAGCAGACATAAAAAATCACGAGTTGATGCTGAATCTCTATCCTACACCTGCCAGATGGATTTCGTCTTAACCAAAGAACACGACGAATTAACCAAAGGTAGTGCCGTTCCAGCCCCACATTGCACCCTTAGCATCTGCAAACTCGATATAAATTCGATTTTTAGGCACGCCCAGTGTTTGGTTAATCTGCTGACAAAAATCATCACTCATCGCTTTAGTTTGATCGGGCTTCATCGTGCCAATGCTCTTAATTTCAATGTAACAAACTGGGTCTGTATTACCCGCAAAAGTCATAGGAATTTCTGGTTCAAAAGCTGTCATCACATAGGATTCTGGTTTTCCCAAATGTTTTGCTAACTTGGCTGATAAGCTCAAAAGCATTGATTCAATTTCAGGTTTTTGAGGAGCAGATGCAGAAGTTTGGACTTTAATTAATGGCATAGTAAAAGGGACTGGGGATTGGGGATTGGGTAAAAAATTGCAAAATTATGAAATTTGCTTTGACTCCTCCCAAATTTTAGAACACTTTCGCAATCCCCAATCTTCAATGAGACGAACGAAATAGATGACTATGTTCGGGATGATATAAACGCGATCGCCCTGTGGCTGGCGACAGTGCCGGACTGATTATATAAAGTGTGGTGCGAATTAGTTTTTCTTGATGAGTACAGTCTGCCATTTGACTCAAAGGCACAACCCTAATTTTTTCATCCGGCCATCCGATGCGAAAGCAGATTGCTACTGGGGTTTCGGCTGGGTAATGTTTGAGTAGCTTGGCTTGAGCATTTTCGATATGACGCGCACTCAAATATAGGCAAAGGCTAGCCTGATGTGCTGCTAAGGAAGTTAATTCTTCGGGAGCGGGGACTTCTGTACGTCCGCTGATGCGTGTCAAAATAATGGTTTGGACTAAACCAGGTACAGTTAGTTCTACTTTGAGTTTGGCAGCAGCAGCTTGAAAAGCGCTGATACCGGGTATGACTTCAAAAGGAATATTTGCCTCTGCGAGGAGGTGCATTTGTTCGTGGATAGCGCTGTAGAGGCTGGGATCGCCGGAATGGAGACGGACTAGAGATTTGTGTTGCGATCGCACCTTTTCTACCATAATCGCCAAAATCTCTTCTAAAGTTTGATTTGCAGTTCTAATTATCTCAGCATCTTTTCGGCAAATTTCTAAAATCTGTTCTGGAACTAAAGAATCAGCAAATAAAATCACATCAGCAACAGCCAATAGTTTCTGTGCCTTCACCGTTAAAAGATCGGGATCTCCAGGCCCTGCTCCGACAATATACACAGATGGTTCTATAGTGTATGGTGTTTTTTTATAGCTCAGATTTTCTGTATATTTACTTTTATCAGAACACACAGCAATCCCTCAAAAAATTTTTTTGTTATTTTCTCAGTATCTTTCCGGATTCACCCTCTTTCCCTAGTAGAGAGTAATGGTAGATGCACCCTGGTTAAGCCCTAGAGAAAACTCTGGGGCATTTTTTATTTTTGGGCATCGGGCATCGGGCATCGGGTATCGGTTATTAATTCTTATCCCTCATCTCCCTCATCTTCCTCATCCCCTCATCTCCCCATTTCCTTTAGGACTAGGAATCACATCAGGCAAAGGACGCTTGAGTAAATAAAGCCAAGCTAACCCAAATAATCCCAATAAAATTCCCAGAGAACTCACTACTTGTGCCATTCGCAAAGGACCCAGCATCAAGCTATCAGTGCGAAATCCTTCAATCCACAAGCGTCCTAAGCTGTATGCTGGCCAGTAAAGTAGAAATAAAGTGCCTACTTTCAGGCGTGGCTTGCCGGATAAAGACCGGAAAAACAACGTTATTAGCAGCGCAAACACCATTAAATCCCACAGAGATTCGTAGAGAAAGGTGGGATGAAAGTAATCAAAATTAACATACTCTAGAGGACGACGTTCTGGTGGAATATATAGCTTCCAGGGCAAATCAGTAGGATCGCCAAAAGCTTCTGAGTTGAAAAAATTACCCCAACGTCCGATCGCTTGCCCTAAAATCAGCGAAGGCGCCACTAAGTCCGCCAGTTGCCAGAAAGAAACCTGCTTGATTTTGGCAAAAATTAATGCTGCCAAAACCCCGCCAATAATTGCTCCGTGAATGGCAATACCTCCTTCCCAGATAGCAAAGATTTTTTCTGGAGTGGAGGCATATTTTGGCCATTCAAACAAAACGTAGTATAGTCGTGCCCCAGGAATTGCACCAATTAACAACCAAAAGAACAAATCGCTCAGTAACTCCGGATTAACATGACGGCGCTTTGCCAAATGCTGGGAAAGCATGACGCCAATTAACACAGCTGTAGCAATTAACAAGCCATACCAGCGGATAGTCAATGGCCCTATTCTCACCAGAATCGGTCCTGGAGAAGTAAATTGAAATGCCAAGGGCAAGGTGGAAAAATCCAGTGCCATGAAAAATTACCTAGAAGAGTTCGTTAACTACCCGCGCACTTTGTTAACAAGTACGGAGTTTCTTACGTCTCGAATACCAGACTAACCTTGAATCCTCTACAACATTGTGAAGACAGAGGTAGAAATCTAGCATCCATATTTAGGAGTCTAATTCCTAAAGCTTAGTTGAGCATAACTTGTGCCACCAGAACAATTGACTTTAGCATTTTTACTCAGAGTGCAAGATGATAGATTTAAGTAAGTTACGCAAAACAATTTCAATATAATCACCTAAATTAAGTTTGATATATCATTGTGATTGCGATTTATCCTGGCAGCTTTGACCCCATCACCTTGGGACACCTCGATCTCATTCAGCGCGGTAGTCGGCTGTTTGAGCGTGTAATTGTCGCTGTACTGCGGAACCCTAACAAAATGCCACTCTTTAGTGTTCAGCAACGGCTAGATCAGATCCGTCTTTCTACACAACATTTACCTAATGTGGAAGTAGATAGCTTTGACGGTTTGACCGTCAATTATGCCCAAATGCGACATGCACAAGTTTTGCTACGGGGCTTACGGGCTGTGTCAGATTTTGAAGTGGAACTGCAAATGGCTCACACAAATAAAACTCTTTCTACCCAAATAGAAACAGTTTTTCTCGCAACCTCAAATGAGTATAGTTTTTTAAGTAGTAGTGTGGTAAAAGAGATTGCAAGGTTTGGTGGCTCTATCGATCATCTCGTTCCCCCACACATTGCCCTGGATATATACCAATGCTACAATCACAACTCCCCAATGTTGAACCCAATCTCAACGGAAGCAACCCCCCCCCTCAAGAGTATGTCGGCACAGAAGGAAGCATAGATATTCAGGAGGAACTCAACCGCCTAGAGGAAATGGTTCTCTCTAGTCTCCGGATTCCCCTGACGGGACGCACACTCATCGATGAAGAAAAGCTGCTAGATCAGCTTGACTACATCCGCCTTGGTTTGCCAGGAATTTTTCAAGAAGCAGCGGCAATTCTGGAACAAAAGGAGGAAATTCTCCTCGAAGCAGAAGAATATGGCCAGCAAATAGTTGAAGCCGCCCAAGCAAAAAAAGCTCAAATTTTAGCTGAAAGCGATATTCTTCAACAGGCAAAACAAGAAGCTGAACAAATGCGGCGAGAAGTGCAACAAGAGTGTGAGGCAATAATGCAAGAAACTCTGGCTGAAATTGAGCGCAAGCGGTATGCTTGTCAGCAAGAGTTGGAGCAAATGCGACAAACAGCGATCGCTCACGCTCAAGAAATTGAAGATGGTGCCGATCGATATGCCGATAGCGTCCTAGAAAATATTGAGCAGGATCTCCAAGAAATGTTGCGAATTATCACCAATGGACGGCAACAATTGCGATCTGATAACATTACACAACGCAATTCACCTCCTGGTAACAAGAGATAAAGGTTCTGAGAAAATGAGCAAGAATTATCGGTTGGGTTTTGCGACTGCTTAACCCAACAATTCTTATTAAAAAAACTTTTGGGCTTCCATATTCTGTTAGTCAAATATGACCTATATAAACCCACTATTATAGGAAAACAGCCTACAAAATAGACTTATTCATAAGTGTATTTTGGCTTTTTATTTTTTCTTTCTCCCATTAGTAATAAGTTTAATATTTTGGCTTGTATAATTAAGCAGGATTATAATAAATGCTCATTTTAGCTCAAGTTAATTTTGGATTAAATCTAGCTGGTTTAATTGGAATTATTTATTTACTTTTGGCAATTGTCTACTTTATTTTAACATTGGCTTGGCTAGTCCAACGTGGAACCAGACTTAGAGGTTGGGCTTTAAGTCTTTATATTACTCAAGTGATATTTACACCAATTGTCTTGTTATTATGTGGAGTAATATTATTTTTTCAAGGTTGGCGTTTAGACCCAATTCTTCAAATTGAACAATTTTTATTATCGCTATTAATTATTTACTTAACTATCAAAGATATTGTGATTAATGCAGTTTACAGATAATAATTTAGGAGCCAGAATTATTCTTGCTCAATGACTGCAATTCCTACCAACTTAGCTTTATACTAGCCCGCTGTGAGAACGTGGGATGAGGGAGTGAGGGATAGGAATTGATAACCAATGCCCCATGCCCCATGCCCCATATCCAGATTTTAATTGAGTTATTTTTGAGATGAGGAAGATGAACTACCACTTTCTCTGGGATAGGGAGAATCAACAAAACCCAATTCAAACAACTGTTTATAGGCTTTCTTACCTAAATCCCGCGTTGGGTTTTGACTCTTAATTATTTGAATCAACAATGGCACTGCTAATTCTGGCTGATTTTGTGCCCGATGTACCAATGCTAGTTGAAAGGTAGCTTCATCTCGTTTTTGGGCTGTTAATAAAGCTTTTTGACGCTGAGAATCAGAAACTTTATTGTCAATTCCTGAAAAGCTAGCGTTTAAATCTTGATAAAAATTAGATAGCTGATTATAAACCTGACGTGCTTCTTGGAGTTTCTTTGCAGCTAAAGTGTAGTTTTGAGCAGAAACGGCTTGTTCTGCATCTTTCATTAAGCGATCGCCACCTTCAATGCTCAAAAGGCTGTTATTTTGAGTTACCGGACGGAGGTTATTAGGATCGTTGGGATCGATGGGTTGTGGTTGGCTGGTAGTGCCTGGTAACTGTGGTACCTGAGCATTCACAGGTGATAGCAAGCTAAGGACTGCTAAGACTGATAAAAAAGCGCGGTGCATCAAGGTAACAGCGGCAGCAGTGTTCATGGGATCAATTAGTGCAACAACTATATAGAAAAGTTATGGATACTTTCGGTATCTTAACTCTGTTTTGGTCTTCGGCAAAACAAAGCCACATAACTCAGTTTCTCAGATTTAGACTTAAAATTGCTGCAATAGAGTTCCCATTACCCCTGTATAATCTTCATCACTGACTAATTCTGTACTTTGTAGCCAATAATTAGTTATTTGCTCAAAAAGTGCCAATTTGGCTGAATATTGTGTCAATAGAGGCTAATCTATAGATATAAATCCTCTAATATCATTTTGGATTTTGGATTTTAGATTTTGGATTGGGAATCATTTGGGACTGGAGAGACAAGGAAACAACTTGCAACAAATATTTCTCATTGTCCTCCCATCCTCTTGTGTCCCCGTGTAAGAGTCTCCTCTTTCCCATCCCTCTTTGTTTGATCGATCGCATGAACGTCTAACTTGAAAATGGGAGTGAGAAGTTGGGAGTAGAAAGTAGAGTATATTCCTGTTTGAATACTAGGTTGTGGGGTTTTCCTGTAATTAGCTGTCTTCAGAGTCTTGACAGAATCAAGAATTGGTAATTTCTGCAAATGTGTGATTAGTAATTTCTGTTTCTTGGTGGCTTAATTGTTGAAGTACCTTTGCTAAATCAGCTGTGAGGCTTTTGGCATCTTGTTTTATAGAGCCACGTATGTAATCCTTAACTCTGATTGGACAGCCAATGTGAATACTCACATCTGTACCCCAATTAGGATATGGTTGGCTGTAATTGATGCTGATGGGTATAACTTTGACTCCCAAAGAGCGATCGCTAGATTCAGCAGTCAAAGCCAGACGTGCAATTCCCGGTTTCAAAGGGGCTTGAGCATGACGGTAAATATTACCTTCTGGAAAAATTACCACGGCTTTTCGCTGTTTAAGCAGCTCAACTCCATGTCGTAGACTGCCAATTGAGGGGTGTCGAGTATTTACAGGAAAACCACCCAAACGTTTCACAAACCAGCCTTGCAATCCTTGGCATTCATCAATAGTGACCATAAACCGCAGGTCTTTTGCTGTCATACAATTAGCAACGGCATAAGGTATGAGCAATCCATCCCAACGTGCCCTATGGGTAGGAGCGAAAATAACAGGCCCAGTTGTGGGGATATTTTTTTGTCCGGTTATTCTAATTCGCCCAAAGAATAATGGTAATAGGCAGTGACGACCAAATAAATACGCCAGAGGACTTAACCAAGGAGAAACCCTTGAGGTAATAACATCCGTTTGAGGATTTGCTGGTGTTTCCTGGCAAGTATCAAATAAAGAGTAAAATTCCATCATGATGGAGACAGCTGATTGACGGATAAAATTTAACGAAAAGCCTGATTAGTTACACCGTAGATTCTCTTGCGTGACTTGTGTCGTGTTAGATGGACAGTTTTACCTCTGTCTGTTATTTTCTCTTACCCCGCTTAGTCGCAAACCAAGCCTGTAACTGTTGACGACAAGCTGATTCTAGAATGCCTCCAATTACCTGCAAATGGTGATTAGAAGCAGCGCTGTCAGGTATGTTAATAACTGTACGAATTGCGCCAGTTTTTGTATCGTCCACCCCGTATACAACGAGTCGTACACGAGCTTGGACGATCGCACCTGCACACATTGGGCAAGGCTCCAAAGTTACATACAGAGTACACTCATTCAGATGCCAATTTTGTAAAGTTGTGGCAGCTCTCTTAAGAGCAAGAATTTCCGCATGAGCCGTAGGGTCTTGGTCGCGTTCTTTTCTGTTCTCTCCCTCGGCAATTAAATTGCCAGCTGAATCGACGATCGCAGCCCCTACAGGGACTTCACCTGCATCACCTGCTGCTTGTGCTAATTCTAAGGCACGATTCATCCATTGTTGATGTATAAGATAATCACCATATTTATTCAGCATCCTCTAAGTAATATAAAAATTTTATAAAATTTTTACAATTCAATAGATTTTGTCATTGGTCATTCGTCATTTGTCATTTGTCGTTTCTCAAATGACCAATGACTAACGACTAACGAGCCAACAAAAGATCGAGTTGACTTTGTGTATCTAGCTGATAAAGATCGTCGCAACCACCAATGTGTTCGTTATTGATAAAAATTTGTGGTACTGTGCGCCGTCCGTTAGCACGTTCTGACATTTTCGCTCTGGCTGCTTCGTCGCCGTCGATTTTATATTCGGTAAAGTTAACACCTTTCCACCACAGCAGCATTTTGGCACGAATGCAGTAAGGACAAGTTTGCCATGTGTAAATTTCGACGTTGGCTTTAACTCGTTCTGGATGGCGATTTAAAAGGGGATTAAGAAAGTCCAGCATATTTAATCTTAAGCAAGGTTTTTACTATATCTCTAGCCTAGATCATTGCCAGCATTACTTACGCATCGGCGCTGGAACCCACTTTTGGAAACTTTCTAGATGATTCCAGTAAGCTAAATATCCAGTCAATGCCCAAATTAAAGCGGCTGCTACTAATACACCAACACCAATTAGCCGCCAAGTTCGGTTGGTTTTCCAATAGAGAGTTGGTGTCGCAAATATACCACCTAATCCTGTTAAGATAAAACCGATTCCTGACAACAAGGGTTGTTTTGTCATATTCAAGTTGATAATGCGGATACCCACGACGATCGCCACTAAACCCGCAAAAAATCCGTAAACTGCGATTGTCAATAAATCCCAACCCACAGACAGGGCAATTGCAGCGGCCACAAATAAGATGCCAAATAAAACACTTGTTTCACCGAAGGCAATATTAAAACTACCACCAATTGGCCAGGTGAAGCTCATGTGTAAACCAGTTGTTAAAGCGATCGCACCTGTAATTCCAAAACCGGGAATCCACTGTTTTTGATGTGAGCTATCTATCCCACGATACACGTAGTCAGCTAGTATAAATAACCCAGCTACCATGTTGATTAACATGAGTGTGATGTAGTCGATAAACACAATTAACCTCTCAATGCTTTTCTGGGTTGATATGAATTATCCCAAGTTACTAACACTGTTATGTTTATAAATATTTAAGACCACAGATTAACATGACGGCAAGGATATGAGGTATGAATTCTCACAAGTACGAGGGTCATTTCCCCCTGCTCCCTGCCCCCTTGCCCCTGCCTGTTGTTGAGAATAGTGTCAATAAAGTGGGAATTGACACTTCGTTAACATTTGTAATCGAAAATTGGTAACCGCCCTTTGGTAGACTTAAAGACTGAAATAGCCAGATAAAGTAACGCAAATTCAAGCAGTTGAGAGGGCAGACTTCGTGGAAAATACACTTGGGTTAGAGATTATTGAGGTAGTAGAGCAAGCAGCGATCGCATCCGCAAAGTGGATGGGTAAAGGCGAAAAAAACACTGCTGACCAGGTAGCAGTGGAAGCCATGCGGGAGCGGATGAATAAAATCTACATGCGTGGTCGCATTGTGATTGGGGAAGGCGAACGCGATGACGCTCCCATGCTTTACATTGGAGAAGAAGTAGGTATCTGTACCCAACCAAATGCCGAAGCTCTCTGTAACCCTGATGAACTAATTGAAATTGATATCGCCGTTGACCCCTGTGAAGGCACCAACTTGGTCGCGTACGGACAACCTGGTTCAATGGCTGTGTTGGCAATTTCTGAAAAGGGTGGATTATTTGCTGCTCCTGACTTTTATATGAAGAAATTAGCAGCACCTCCCGCAGCTAAGGGCAAGGTAGACATCAACAAGTCAGCAACGGAAAACCTCAAGATTCTTGCTGAGTGTTTAGACAGGGCTATTGATGAACTTGTAATCGTAGTCATGAAGCGCGATCGCCACAATGATTTAATTAAAGAAATCCGTGAGGCTGGAGCGAGAGTACAACTGATTTCTGATGGTGACGTGGGTGCAGCCATATCCTGCGGTTTTGCTGGAACTAACATCCACGGACTGATGGGTATCGGTGCGGCTCCTGAAGGTGTAATTTCCGCAGCCGCAATGCGTGCTTTGGGTGGACACTTCCAAGGTCAACTGATCTACGATCCAGAAGTAGTGAAAACAGGTCTGATTGGAGAAAGCAAAGAAGCCAACCTCGATCGCTTGAAGTCGATGGGTATCAATGACCCAGATAAGGTCTATGATGCTGATGAACTGGCATCAGGTGAAACTGTTCTGTTCGCTGCTAGCGGAATTACCAGTGGTAATCTCATGCAAGGTGTACGCTTTTTCAGCGGTGGAGCAAGAACTCAAAGCTTGGTAATTTCTAACCAGTCGAAAACTGCTCGGTTTGTTGATACAATCCACATGTTTGGTGAACCGAAGAGCCTCCAACTGTACTAATTCTTAGGGAATGGGGAATGGTAATACTAGGGGTGAAGCATAATGCTTTATCCATAGAGTAGTTAGTAGTTAGTAGTTAGTAATTAATTTTTGTTTGTTGCTTGGTAATTTTTCCAAGCAACAACCTCTAATTCCCCATTCCCCATTCTCAATGCCTTATTGCCAACTACCAACTAGTAACTACGATTTAGCAAATGAATATAGCAGTGGTGGGGCTAAGCCATAAAACAGCCCCAGTAGAAGTCCGGGAAAAGTTGAGCATTCCAGAACCACAAATTGAAAGTGCGATCGCTCATCTAGCAAGTTGTCCCCATATTGACGAAGTTGCAATTCTTAGCACTTGTAATCGTCTGGAAATCTACATTGTTACCAGTGAAACAGACCAAGGTATCCGGGAAGTAACTCAATTTCTGGCAGAACACAGCAAATTGCCTGTGACTTCTCTGCGACAACACTTGTTTATGTTGTTGCATGATGATGCGGTCATGCACGTGATGCGGGTAGCAGGTGGTTTAGATAGTCTGGTACTTGGAGAAGGTCAAATTCTGGCTCAGGTGAAGACAACTCACAAACTGGGACAGCAATATAGCGGTATAAAAACCATTTTGAATCGATTATTTAAACAAGCGCTAACAGCCGGGAAGCGAGTTCGTACTGAAACTAGTATTGGTACTGGCGCTGTCTCTATCAGTTCGGCAGCTGTGGAATTAGCACAAATGAAAGTAGCAAATTTAGCTGCTTGCCGAGTGGTAATTTTGGGTGCTGGGAAAATGTCGCGCCTACTGGTACAACACCTGCTTTCTAAAGGTGCGGTGCAAATCAGTATTGTCAATCGCTCTCGCGAACGCGCCCAAGAATTAGCCAAGCAGTTCGCCGAACAACCTATTCAAATTCACACGCTATCGGAAATGATGACAGTAATTGCCGATAGTGATTTGGTATTTACAAGTACTTCGGCAACAGAGCCGATACTTGACCGTGCGAAATTGGAAATGGTTTTAGAAACTCAGCGTTCTCTGATGTTATTTGATATTTCTGTGCCGCGTAACGTTCATACAGATGTGAATGAATTGGCAAATGTGCAAGCATTTAATGTGGATGATTTGAAGGCTGTAGTGGCGCAAAACTACGAAAGCCGTCGAAAAATTGCCCAGGAAGCAGAGCGACTTTTAGAAGAAGAGGTGGAGGCTTTCGATGTTTGGTGGCGTAGTTTAGAAACTGTCACCACAATTAGCTGTCTGCGAAATAAAGTCGAAACCATCCGCGAACAAGAATTAGAAAAAGCTTTGTCCAGATTGGGTTCGGAATTCGCAGAAAAACATCAAGAGGTGATCGAAGCTTTAACGCGAGGAATTGTTAATAAAATTTTACACGATCCGATGGTGCAATTGCGATCGCAGCAAGATGTGGAAGCCAGACGGCGTTGTATGCAAACTCTGCAAATGCTGTTTAACTTAGACGCAGGCGAGCAATTTAGTTAAACTCAAAAACAAGCTCCCCGACTTCTTAAAGAAGTCGGGGAGCTGAAGATTTTCAAGTTTCACAAAAGTTGTTCTGGATCAATTCCCCATTGTTGCATTCGTATCAATAAATCTTGATATCGTTGGCGTTCTTCCTCTAGTTGTTGGAGAACTGCAAATTATAATTTAAGGTATAAAATAAAACTAATTTTCATAACTAGGCGATCGATTTTATTTGAATCAAGTACAGGTTTAGGGTAGCGCAGCTGTGCTACCCTACGCAGGTGAGGTGTATTCTACTCAATTACAAAAAACTATAACAGTGGTCTGGTTCTAGCTTGATAGTCCATCAAGGCTCCTTGACTAACCACAGTCCGCCCGTTTCTTCTGGTAGTGGGAATCTGTCCTCTTTGCAGAGCCATGTATAGAGTACTCTGATCTACACCCAAAAATCTCGCTGCTTGTACAAGTGAAGTACCCTGCTGGAGGATACTCCCTCTTCTTCTGTTCCTAATTAATGAGGGGCGTATCATGGCGAAATGTAAAGAACAACTTAAGAAATCTCAATTTTCTCCGAAAAAAATCTAAGAATTAACATTAATTCACAATTAGCAAACACAAAGCAATGCTGTGTCAGAAGAGGACAGCAAAGCTAATTTGATTTTTTTCTAATTAGATTGAGATCTAATTTGATTATAACAAATTATGGAGAAAGAACAGTTTCAGACCCTGCTGCGATTTTTCAAAGCTTTAGCGGACGAAAGCCGATTGAAGATTGTAGGTATCCTGGCGAATCAGGAGTGCAGCGTCGAAGAATTGGCTGTGTTACTGCAACTCAAGGAACCCACAGTATCCCATCATCTAGCAAAACTTAAGGAACTAAATTTGGTCACCATGCGCCCTGAGGGTAATAGCCGTCTGTACCAGTTGGATAGCGACGCTTTGCAAAGTATCAGCAAGCAAATTTTTACACCTGAGCAAATGGCTTCTTTGATTGAGGATGTAGATACTGAAGCTTGGGAAAACAAAGTATTGAAAAACTATTTTGAAGGCGATGTTTTTGATAACAACTCCGTTCAACGCCTCAAAGAAATCCCTGCTAGTCGCAAAAAGCGCTTAGTAATTCTCAAGTGGTTAGCAAATAGATTTGAAATTGGGGTTCAGTATCCAGAACGTACAGTCAATGATATTCTCAAGCGCTACCATCCTGACTACGCCACCCTACGACGGGAATTGATCGGCTACCAGCTAATGCAGCGAGAGAATGGGGTTTATTGCCGTTCAGATTGATCGGTGATGTGGTTGAATTAATTAAAATTAGATATACTTCTAATTAGATATCCGTCTAATTAGAAGTGAGTTATGCAACCACAACAACTTAACATCTTGCTGCGCTTTTTCAAGGCGTTAGCAGACAATAGTCGATTGAAGATAATAGGTATTTTGGCGAATGAGGAGTGTAGCGTTGAAGAGTTGGCGGTACAAATGCAACTCAAGGAGCCGACGATATCCCATCATTTGACAAAACTTAAGCAGCTAAATTTGGTGACAATGCGCTCTGATGGCAATAGCTATCTATATCAATTAGATAACGATGCTTTGCAAAGTATCAGCAAGGAAATTTTTACACCTGATAAAATAGCAAGTTTGATAGAAGATATGGGTACTGAAGATTGGGAAAGCAAAGTTCTGAAAAACTATATAGAAGAGGATAGGTGTAATCAAAACTCCGTCCAACGCCTCAAAGAAATTCCTGCTAGTCGCAAAAAGCGGTTAGTGATTCTCAAGTGGTTAGCGAGTCAGTTTGAGGTAGGAATCAACTACCCGGAACGCCTCGTAAATGAGATTCTTAAACGCTACCATCCTGACTGCGCTACTTTACGACGGGAGTTGATTGGCTATCAGTTAATGCAGCGAGAAAATGGAATTTATTGGCGTATGACATAGGTGTGAGAACAAGATCGAATACCAAGTTTTGTGACAGGCATTTAGCTTTTAAAAGCTGCTACTTAGACTCCTCGAATTGGAGACTTAAACAAATACTTTTACAGGTTTTATGGATGAATAATCGTGAATTACAAGATCCCCGACTTCTCTAGGAAGTGGGGAATCTGTGGTCTTCATAAGCAAATATATTTTTAGTTCACAAATTATTTTCCCAAATAAGCTTCGAGAACTTTGGGATTGGTTTGAATTTCTGCTGGTGTACCGTCAGCTAAATTTTGTCCTTCAGCAAGTACCCAAACGCGATCGCACAATGACATAATGACATCCATATTGTGTTCAATAATCAAAAATGTCATGCCATCTTGGCGGTTCCAAGTGAGAATGCGATCGCAAATATCATCAATTAATCTCGGATTTACCCCTGCTGCTGGTTCATCCAACAAAATTAACTTGGGATTAGTCATTAGTGCGCGTCCCATTTCCAACAGCTTGCGTTGTCCACCAGACAACCCACCAGCATAATCCTGAGCTTTTTTTGCCAAGCCCACGGATTCTAACAGAAACATTGCTCGTTCTTGCAGCTGCTTTTCTTCCTTAGCAACGATGTGCGGTTGCAACTGCACTTGCCAAAAGTTTTCACCGGTTTGTTTTTGCGCCGCCAACAGCATATTTTCTAACACCGACAACCGCGAGAGAGTGCGTGCAACTTGAAAGGTGCGTACTACTCCCTGCTGGGCGATTTGATATGGTTGCAAATTGTGAATAGGTTCGCCATCAAAAATTACTCGTCCTTTATCTGGGCGGATAAAGTTCGAGAGTAAATTAAATAAAGTGGTTTTACCAGCACCATTAGGGCCAATTAAACCCGTGATGCTGCCTTTGGCAACTTCGATTTTCGCTTCATTGACTGCTTTAATACCACCAAAGCTTTTAGAAAGTCCGGTGGCTACCAGCAGAGGAAGTGGTGATGATTGGTTATTTACCAAGGGTGAGTTCCTCCTTTTTCCCTAAGATACCTTGAGGACGCCAAATCATCAGTACCATTAAAATAAATCCGATTACCATGATGCGAAATGCGCCCAAACGTGCTTCATCAAGGGGTACAATTCTCGGCAAAACTTCTCGCGTAATGGCATCGTAAGCAAAGAAAACTACCGCGCCTAAAATTGTGCCGATATTATTACCAGAACCGCCTAAAATTACCATGATCCAAGTATCAAAAGTCAGCTGTGGTTGAAAATTATCAGGGTAAATAGCGCCGAGTTGCCAAGCAAAGAACGCACCAGCGATGCCAGCGATCGCACCTCCAAGCATGAGAGACTGTAATTTATACCAGAAGACATTTTTTCCCAGCGCCTTGGGAATTTCTTCATCTTCGCGGATAGCTTTGAGAATTCTACCCCAAGGCGATCGCACCAAAATTTCTAACCGCCAGAATACAAGTGCTAAAACCAACAGCAGCACCAACATTAAACCTGCTTTTGGGTTGTAATTATACAATCCAATTACCCCAGAAATATAAATTGCTACTGCCAAAACTGCTAACACAATTCCCACTCCCAAGCGCGATGCAAATTCTTGTTTGCTACTCAACCTTTGGCTGGAATCAGCAGCTCGAAATTTTTGGGCAGTGCGAATCCATCGCCACAGCGTAAATAAAGTTACAACGGCTAACAGTGTTAACAGCCCAATCATCACTAATCTGAAAAACAAACTCGGTTGTGTGGAGAACGGAATGGGATAACTTTGTACCCCAAACGCCCCAGAAACCCAAGAATTTCCCACAGGTAATTCTTGATTATTCACTACCAAACGAATTAATTCTCCTGTACCGATGGTGACAATTGCTAGGTAATCTTCCCGCAAGCGCAGAGTTGCAAAACCAATTATCAAACCCAACAAAGCGGCTACCATTGCCCCAGCCAGCGCCGATATCAGTAGGGGAACGCCCTTTAAGCTTAACAACACGGTTGTATATGCTCCCAGGGTCATAAAAGCAATGTGACCAAAGTTAATTAATCCGGTAAAGCCCCATTGCAAATTCAGTCCGAGAGCGAATAGGGCAAAACTGGCTGTAGAAATTGCTAAGAAAATGAGATATTCAACCATACTACGGGGTGGGGAATTTATAAGAAATAAATTATCGAATTTTGTGGAGTCGGGGCTTAGGGACTTCCAAAAAATAAATTATCCCAAATTATTTGTAAATTTGTAGGGTAGCACCGCTGTGCGACCCCAGTAGGGGATGTTTTTTTAACTAATTTTTTGGGAATACTATTTATTGTTAGTGTTTGTTTATAAGGAATAATTAACCTATGAATTTGCTCCGACTGAGAATGCATCATTTAATCGAGCAGTTAGCCGATGACGATCTGCAAAGCATTTGGAACGTTCTTGAAGCTTTACATTGTGACTTTTATATGCTAAGAGCCATACAAAAAGTCAAGCGATCGCAGCAGCCGTGGGATATCTTAACCCATGATGAAGCAATACGACTGTTAATGTTTTTTTGATGCAGCAACGCTTGCGATCTCGTAACAGTATACGTAGCTTGCTTGTTTGCAGGAGTACACAATCTAAAATCCAAAATCTAAAATCCAAAATGGTATAACGTCTAGTGAGTCTGGAAGTGCGCTATGCAAGGTCTTTTTTGCTAGACCTTAAAAATTTAGAACCTGCTGCTTACGAGCGGGTGTATGATTTTGTGTTTATTGAGTTTGCCCAAAAATGGCAACTGAGTGGACTAAAAGAACTACGACAGCTTGATAGTGAAGGGATTTTTCACCGCTTCACTCTAGATAATTATCTGATTGGTATAGAAATTAGGGGTGAAATTGTGAAATTTTTGCGTGTCATCCCTATGCCAGATGTTTAAGGTAAAGAGTTAAGCGAACACTTAAAACTGTAAACTGTATAAGGCTAGGCAGGGATCGCTATGACCTTCCATTAAACTGGTTTTTGAAAAACACTTTATTTGAGATTTCCCTATGGATGCTAGGGCACTTTGGCAACGATACCAAAACTGGTTATATTTCCACGAGGGATTAGGACTGTACTTAGATGTAAGTCGAATGCGGTTCGATGATGCCTTTGTGGAGTCGTTGCAGCCGAAGTTTGACAAGGCGTTTGCGGATATGGCTGAACTGGAGAAGGGAGCGATCGCAAATCCCGATGAAAACCGTATGGTTGGACACTATTGGCTGCGAAATCCTGATTTAGCGCCAACTCCAGAACTCACACAAGAAATTGTCCAAACCCTCGAACAAATCGAAGCCTTTGCGGAAAAAGTCCAAACAGGTGCTATTCATCCTCCCAGAGCCAACCGCTTCACTGATATTATCTCTATTGGTATTGGTGGTTCCGCCCTCGGTCCCCAATTCGTCGCTGAAGCTTTGGCGGCTGATTTCCCGCCCCTGAAAATTCACTTTATTGATAACAGCGATCCCGCAGGTATCGATCGCGTTCTCAATCATCTACGAAACAACCTTGCCAGCACTTTGGTATTGGTAATCTCCAAATCTGGGGGAACACCAGAACCTCGCAACGGCATGATTGAAGTTAAAAAAGCTTACGCCGGACACAATTTAGAGTTTGCCCAATATGCGGTAGCCATTACCAGCCCTGATAGCAACCTTGATAAGGTAGCCAAAGAAGAAGGCTGGTTAGCTAGGTTTCCCATGTACGACTGGGTGGGAGGACGCACTTCAGAAATGTCTGCTGTGGGGCTAGTACCAGCAGCACTGCAAGGCATTGATGTTCGCGCCATGCTGCAAGGTGCAAAAGAAATGGATGACGCTACCCGCGTCGCAGATGTGAAGAATAACCCAGCAGCCTTGCTTGCTTTGTCTTGGTACTTTGCTGGCAATGGCAAGGGTGAAAAAGATATGGTTGTTCTACCTTACAAGGACAGCTTATTGTTATTCAGCCGCTATCTGCAACAGCTGGTAATGGAATCCTTGGGCAAGGAAAAAGACTTAGACGGCAAAACTGTCTATCAAGGCATCGCCGTTTATGGTAACAAAGGCTCAACAGATCAACATGCTTACGTCCAGCAGTTACGCGAAGGTGTGCCGAATTTCTTTGCTACCCTCATTGAAGTTCTAGAAGATCGTCAGGGTGCATCGGCAGAAATAGATCCTGGAGTGACATCAGGCGATTATCTTTCCGGTTTTCTCCAAGGAACCCGACAAGCGCTTTATGAAAATCAGCGCGATTCCATCGCAATTACTATTCCCCAAGTTAACCCGCGAATTGTAGGGGCATTAATTGCTTTGTATGAACGTGCTGTTGGTTTATATGCTAGCTTGGTCAACGTCAACGCCTACCATCAACCAGGGGTAGAAGCTGGCAAAAAAGCTGCCGCCAGTATTCTTGACTTGCAAACACGAGTCGTGGCAGTGCTACAAAAAGAAAAAACTCCCCTTTCTCTGGAAGAACTCGCCGAAAAGGCAGGTGCATCAGAACAAGTTGAGCCAATTTACAAGATTTTGCGTCATCTCCATGCCAATCAGCGCGGTGTGGTTTTGGAAGGCGATCTTCATAAACCCAGTAGTTTGAGAGTTTCTGCTAGCTGATAACTCTAGTGCAGATATCACATTTTGTGGATGATTGTTGTATCTGCAACAATTCTTTACTGTGAAGCATCTTAGATAGAAGGTATATCTTCAATCTAGGATGCTTCACTGTATGATTGTCAATACCATTTTGGATTTTAGATTTTAGATTTTGGATTGGGAATAGCGTTCTGATTGTGGGTTTAGTGAATCCATCTGTCGCAATCATTTTTCAAATTGGTATAATTCGCTATTTTAATTGTGAATTGCCATTAGGCGCTGGTTAAAGTAGCTTTTGGGTAAGAAACAGCGATCGGGTAAAAAAGGATTGTTGACGTTTTGAGACAAAAAAGTACTTGGCTTATCTCGATGACAAAATGGCGGTACAATTCCCCAGTCTTCTGCCAGCCAAATCCAATATCCTGTCTCAATTCTGCCGTAGTTTGATACCGTCAGAATCTCGCCAACGCTGTTGTTAATTGATACTAATTCGGACGATGATTTGATTTCGGTTAACAGCCAAGCTAACTCTTCTACAGAAAAGTAATAACCATTTTCCGCACCTATATCGACAAAATGCTGTGGGCTTTTAGCTGTTAGTAATTGTTCTTTAAGAGACGGCGTTTTTTGTGCGAAATCAAAAAGATCCCAAATCTGTTTTCTGGTGATTAAAAACCAAGCAAGTTCTTCTGCGGTTAGATTGTAACCATTTTCTGTTGCTAACTTGAGAAATGGCTCAAGACTATCAGTTTCTCCTAGTTGATATTTTAGTAGGAAAGTCTGCTCTACCAATGACAAAAAATCAATAATCTTTTGCCATGTAACCCTGTTAAAACTTTTGTTAACTTTTATTTTTTCTTTCCAATAGTTATATTTCTCTTCTTGAAGAAAAAAGTTCCAAATTTGATAATACATAATTCATCTTTCCTAAGTCTTCAACTTGCTATTGGATTGTAATTAGTGAATACCAGTGTAGTCAGTATAAGAAGACTCTTCGACAGTATTTGATTGATTATCTACTGTAAATGAAGTTACACAGTGGCTAAGTATTAATTTTTTGTAAAGTTTATCACCATAAATCAAAGTTACTGAGAAAAAAAGCAACAACGAGCTACGGTTGGGTTGAGCAGCGATCGCTGAAAGTAAAAGCGATCGCGTTTATCTTTCTGTAAAATAAAGTTAAGCCAGAATTAATAAATTAGGTTAATTACTATGACTGAATCAACTGCAAAACAACCTGCACGTAGAGGTAGAATCTTTCCAGAACGTACCTTACCACCAGAAGAACTTGCTAGACGCAAAGCTGAAGATGAAGCATATTATCGGCGCTGTCGGGAAATTTTTGAGCGTGTACGTCCCAATTTGATCGAAGAACACTATGGCTGGTATATTGCTGTGGAGCCAGATAGTGGTAATTACTTGATTGATGCCGACATCATGCAAGCTCATAAAAAAGCCCTTGAAAAGTACCCAGATAATAGACATTGTGTATTTTGCCTCAATGAGACGGGAACAACTGGCACAATATGATTCAGGGTAACTTTGGAGAAAAAGGGCAACTATTTTTTGAAATTGAGTTCATAACTGATGATGGATTAAACTTGCCTGTGGATGCCATGTTAGATACTGGTTTCACAGGCTTTCTGGCTATTAACAAACAAGATTTAGAGAGCCTTGATTGGACTTACATCGGTGAAGAACCTTTACGAACAGCTAAGGGAGAATCCAGATTTGATATTTATTTAGGTAAGGTGATATTAAATGAACAGGAGTATGAAATTAATGTTTATGCAGGTGATCAAATTACAGAGGTTTTGTTAGGTTCAGAATGGCTAAAAATTCTGCCGTTAGTAGTTAATTATCAGGCTGGTATATTAACTTTGGGATAAGTGCGAACCCTTAGGAAAAGACGCTGTTGGTATTAATAGGTAAATTGCGTAAATAGTAAAAGCGATCGCTCTTCCAATCACTACCTTTAATTCGTCCTAAATAGCCTGTTAATGGTGAAGAAAGTTCTATCAATAAATCGTGAACTACTTCATCAGTTAGCTTGGGATTATGAGTGGCATTGTAATGAACACGAATTTCTGTAACTGTGAAATTCTGGTGTGTAGCTTTTGAATTTTCGTTGTCTTGTTCAGAGAGTTCTTTGACTGCTATAATAATCTGCGATCGCAACTTTATAGATTGTTCAACTTTATCAATATAGCTATTAACTTTATCTTCGGCTAAACCAAAAGGACTTTGTTGCAAACACTCTTTTAATTCTAACAAGTTGATAGAATTTTTGTAATGTGCTTGCAGTTCAACTAATTTTTGTAGAGTTTCAGGACGAATTACATTCATTTGATTTTCAGTTGCTGTTCTCAGGGCGTAAAAATTTAGTTCTCCAGCGGCTACAATTAATTTAATAGAATTTTCATATTGAAATTTACCAAGATGGTTCATACCTATTTTTAATAACTGTGCAGGTGTACCATCAGTAACTTTTTCAGTTTTAGTTGCCTTGCACTCTCCTACTATTGGATAAGGATGTTCAGCGTAAAAATCCATACCTCCCGCGCCACCAGTTGCATCTGGATTTAAACCTGAGCCTCTAAAGCCTAATTTTAGTAATCCTCTGCGAACTAATTTTTCAAATGTATGTCCGTCGCTAGAGTTTCCCATTTCAGCAATTTTGGAAATCCAAACTAAATCTGAATCTTGTAGAGTTTGTAGTTTTCTACTATTCCAACCTAGAAAAATTTTGATGTCATTATCTAGTTGCTGTGCAGCTGAGTTTGTGATAGATAATTGCGCGATCGCACTTTGTAATTCTTCAAGTTCAGGATGTAGTGGTGGCTGTAGATTTTCTAGTTGATGCTTGCGTTGGGTGAAAGTGCGATCGGTTAATACTGGCTTGTCTTCAGAAACCTTTAAAGGATTAGGTAAACTAACAAATTTTCCTAGCTTTTCTTGAATATCAGGATTAATTGGTATTTCCTGTAACTGAGGTAACTGATATACACGTAAATAAGTAAAAAAAAGGTGCTGCTGCTGCCGTAGTATCTCTTTTAGCCCTTGTGGTGTCCATATTGTTAATTTAGACAAAATATCTAATGGCTTAGTCTCATCTAAAATTTGGCAAAGTTCACATTTAGCCCAAGCTTTAATTGAAACTGAAGACTCACCAGGATCGCCAGGATAAAGTGCAAACCTCTGCCCAGGACGAATAAACATCTTAGGTAAAGCTGCAATTGTTCGCCCCTGTATTAAAGCTTCAATATCAGAGGCGGGTAGACACAGTGCTGTTGGAATTGAGAACAGCTGATTCATTTCTAATTTAGTTATAGATTTAGTTCGACATAATCGGTAGTAGTAACACTTTGAGGAATCCTAATAGGTAATTCATCATCAGTTAAATTAGTAGGTTCTTGCCCAGAAGGATCGCTGAGAATTTCTCGAATCAAAGGATTATTGATTGCTAGTTGTTTTTGCTCAATAAAATCAAATATCTGTTCCTCTGTCACTTGATAACTATCTCTGTTATACCAAACAAAATAGATAGCTAAAAGAGGTTTAATATCTTGGCTTTGCAAGCCCACCCACTCTCCACCCTTTTCTTTCAACAGTATTCTTAAACGTTCTCTAGCTAATCCTGCACCTGGATTAATCTTCTTTGAACGAACTAAGCAACCGCGAGTTAGGTCAAACCTTCTATAGTCAATTAATCGATTCAATGCAGCACCTATAAACTTGCCGTCTTGCTGAACTACAGTTACTCCTATTCTCACTTTTCTATCTTTGTCAACAATTCTGAAATCTATATAGCCATCATCTGCTGCACTAGCTTCTATTTCTTCAATGTCTTTAATTGTTACTCCCTCTACAGTTTCACCAATTAAGCTATTGAAAGCTAGCCAAAGAGCATTACCCATAGTTTCTTGTTCTTCCATTAATGAATCAATAGAAGCCTCAACATTTGCTAATTCACTATTGAAGTATGGTTTAACTGGGTGTGGTGGTGGAGGCGGTATTACCCCAGGTGTTGGCGGAGGAGGCAATATTTTCTCATCTGAAGTTAAAGGAGGTGCGAAATTGTCTGCACACCATTTTAAAACTGACCTGACAGTAGGTTTACTCTTACCAAGTTCTCTGAGTTTAGTTTCATGAAACGGGTAAAGAGAATCAGGTGGTGTTTGTTTATGTTCCTGATAAAAATCTTGCAACCATTGACTAACTAGAATCACAATATCATCAGAATTTAGATATTTTAATGCAATTGGTTGCCTGTCAGCTTGTTCACTCGCTAATCTATCAACGACTGCTTCAGTTTGTGGTAATGTCCTGATTTGCTCATTCCAAGTTTCAGGATACATAGCCAAAAGGAAAATACCTTTTTTTAGATTGTTATATAAATCCTTAACTAAGTTTGCAATCACCTGCGCTGCTGTAAAACCTGTGTCGGAAATTTCTGCAATATCTAATTCATCAAAGCAAATCACTGGAACTCTATAATGGCTGATGATATCTAAAATCTGGCGTACATTAGTTAATGCTTCAGCTTCTCTATCATCATTTTTATAATTTGGTAAACCTAGTGCATTAGCTTCTGTTTGTGTGATTTCTAAACCTGATAGCCAATAATTTGCATAGTGAGCGTGTGCTGTGGAAAGCGTCCACAAAATAGCTCTTATTATATAAGGATTAGCAATATCAGGCTTAATTTTCAAAACTGAATCCGTTAAGCTGTCAATTGTCTTAGTTGAGTATTTGCTTAACCAATTTGGGTAAATATTACTGATGTACTGCTGTGGTGTATAGTTACAATTTTTAGCTTCATTAATTAAAGCAGCAGCTATTTCTTGCCACTGCATTACTTTTTGACTACCAAAGGCTCTAAGGCTAGAAGCAACAGCTTGAAGGAATTGATACTTGATCTGATTCAGACTGTCATATTTACCCATGTAAATAAATAAGGCATGACCTTCTGTTTCTAGGCGATGGCGAACACGGCTGATAATATGACTTTTACCTAAGCCCTTTTCAGCAGTTATTGTGATACCTACAGTTTCACGCTTACCTTTACGAATTTGTTCAACTGCATCAAATACTGCATTAGAAGCGTGAGAATTAATTGAGGAAACATCGGGATAACTTTTACCCCATATCTGTTGGGGTCTGACAACAATATGTCCTGCAAATGGATTTTGATTTGTAATTAGTTCATTGATAGTAGATGTAGTAGCAATCATAGTATTGTGAAATTCATTTAGTGAGGAGTACAAGGAAGTTTAGGCTTTGAGAAGCTTGGCGTAGCAGCGTAATCCATCTAACACTGTGGTGATGGAATCTTCTATTTTGTCAGGTGAGTTATCTTCTACAGTTCCACCCTGTAGTTGCAAAATGTCTTCAGCTTGTGTTTCCAACAGCCAATCATTAAACTCTGTCCGACTAACCCGATCGCCAATCTCTCTCCTAATCCGATAAATTGGCACCAGATGATTAAAGTTGTACTCGTAGTTCAGCTTGTCGTAGACTTCCAATGCCGCAGATTTAAACTCGTCGTAAGAAGCGATCGCCCCATTCTTCCCATTAACCGCTACATCTGCACTGGCTACCGGAACACCTATCTCACCAATCCACTTAACCAACGCATTCGCCGCCCAAGTTCCGACAATCGTCCCTTCAAACTTAAAATCATCACTCCTCAAACCTTCACCCAATACCTCTAATCCCTTAGGAGATACCAGAGAATATCCCTTTTTGGAAATGGCGATCGCTCCTTGATTCTGTAATTCCTCGAATATGCCTTGATAATCTGCTACCTTTTTATTTTTGGATACAATTCGTTTCGTAAGTACACCTTTACTGACTTGTTGCTGGATTCCTCCCAAATCCCACAAAGCTAAAAGCACACGAGTTCTGGTTTGGGTTGCGTTTTGTGATGTCATAATTAGTGTATTTTTTGACAAGTATAATCGTAGTATCTGTATCTTTTTAAGTTATTGAGCCACGCAAAAATAACCGAGAAATTGCTGAATATTTTTATTTTTCCAGGAAAAAAATTCATCAAAAATCAACAAGATATTTCGTTGGGATGAAGTGAGTTTCTCTCAAAGGCAGGATGGAATATTTGATAAATTCGCTCATTATGTTAATCAAGTGCTGTAATAGTGCTGTTGTAAATCAGCGGTAAATGTTTTTGCAATCCCAGGCAAAATAACAGGAACTTAAACTCTGTAGTTGCAACAGCAAGGCTTTTAGTAAACGTAGGTGATGATGAGATCCGATGATTACAATATTTAAAGAACGTAAAGTAGTTTCACGTTTGCTGGCAGTATTGCTGTCGGCATTGCTAACAGTGCCATTGCTGAGTAGCTGCGGAGGAGGTTCCCGAAATGCATCTGTACCACCACCTGTGGATGATACCGTTGGTAGAACAGTAAGCGATCGCACCACACCCGAAGTTAAAAAGGGCTTGTCTGGTGGTCAAAAAGTGGCAATATTGGCGGGTGCAGCAGCACTTTATTACCTCTACAACCAGCATAAAAATGCTCCACAAGAAGGAGCGCAAGGTAAGTACTATCTTTCCAAAAACGGGCGTGTATACTACCGTGATGCTGAACATCGCGCTCATTGGGTAACTCCACCATCAGAAGGAATTCGAGTACCAGAATCTGAGGCGCAACAGTATCGGCAATTCCAAGGCTACAACGGGAGTTCCTCAGGCCGTGACTTAACTGGCATAACTTCATCCGCAGCTCCAGCTCTCTAGATTCAGCCAAGCGTGTGTAAATCTCAAGCGGGTTTCCCGGAGGATAACGCCGATCGCGCACGTGGAATACACGAAACTAAACAAGGAGACAAAACATGGTAAATGAATTTTTGCGAAAGGCGAAGGATTTGCTGTTGGGGTCGAACAGCGATCGAGGTGAGCAAGACGCTGAATTCCGCGATCGCAACGTCCGCCCAGCCAGCGAAGACCCCTACGGCGACCCCGCAGACCTAGCATCTTACGGTGATGTCCGCCCAGCTAGCGAAGACCCCTACGGTGACCCCGCAGACCTAGCATCTTACGGTGATGTCCGCCCAGCTAGCGAAGATCCCTATGGCGACCCCGCAGACCTGGGATCGTACGGCGATGTCCGCCCAGCTAGCGAAGATCCCTATGGCGACCCCGCAGACCAGGATTACCGCCGTTAACAGAAAACTAATATTTTGAAACTCCCCATACATTCTATGCATGGGGAGTTTCATAGCAATTACAGTAAAAACTTTTAATCCAAAATTGCTATCATCTATTAGCCAAAATTTCCTGCGATCGCTCAATATTTTTTCGCACAGATTGAGCCGAAGTATGCAAAGCTTCTGTTTCTTCATCGGTGAGATTTAATTCCAACACACTCTCAATTCCGCCGCATCCCAACCGACAAGGAACACCAATCACAACATCTTCTAAACCGTATTCACCTTGCAGATAAGCCGCCACCGGCAACAACCGCGACTGATTCAATAAAATTGATTCCACCATCACACTAGTAGCCGATGCCGGAGCAAAAAAAGCGCCACCCGTCTGCATTAATTCCACAATTTCAGCACCACCGTTGCGAGTTCTTTCTACCAAACGTGCAATTGTAGCTGCATCCAGTAATTCTGTAATGGGAATGCCGTTAACAGTGGCATAACGAGATAAGGGCACCATTAAATCGCCGTGGCTACCCAATACCATTGCTTTGACATCGGCAGGTAAAACCCCCAATTCCAGGGCAATGAAGGTTTCAAAACGGGCAGAATCTAACACACCAGCCATACCCATAATTCGGCTGCGTGGTAAACCAGTAGCTTGCCAAGCTAAATAAGTCATCACATCCAAAGGATTGGTGACGACAATAAAAATAGCATTGGGAGAGTGAGCGATCGCATTCTTCGCCGCTTCGACTACAATCTTGGCATTAGTTTTCAGCAAATCATCCCGACTCATACCTGTTTTTCGGGGGATTCCTGCGGTAATCACCACAATTTGCGAACCAGATGTATCAGCATAATTATTTGTGCCAATAATCTGACGATTATGTAATTCAATTCCCCTAGCCTCAACCAAATCCAGTGCTAGACCTTGAGGCATTCCCGCAATAATATCTAGCAAAACCACATCTGCCAGGTTTTTCTCCGCAATGCGTTGAGCTAAAGTACTACCAACCCTACCCGCGCCAACAATAGTTACACGGGGTAAATTACACAGAATTGGAGAATTAGAAGAAAAAGACATAAATTAAAGAAGAAAACAGAATTCAGAATTCAGAATTCAGAATCAATTAATGGGCGATTCAAACCCACTATTAATTCTAGACCACCAAATTTTAGATTTGCTAGGGAACTTAAACCTGTCTATTCATCCACAATTCACACAGAATTCAATTGGATAATTCTACCTCTTGACTCGTGAATTCTGTTTTCTTAAAATGCAATTTTTTTCAAAAATAATTCAGAATCCAGGAGACAGAATGAATGCTCAATTCTGACTCCTGAATTCTGAATTCTGAATTCTGAATTCTTATTTAAACTCTTCTAGTTGATCTACACGTAACCAAATATTTGGTGTTGGCACTTTCCCAAACTTAACAAGTGCATAATCACCTTTGAGGTCTACAATTTCGCCCTTAGAGTCAAATAAATAGGAAGGAAAGCGACTATCACTAGCTTTTGCTTCCAGACTGTTCTCCAGTTTCTCGCGGACAGCACGAACCATATCGCCTTTTTTGACTGCCATGAATTCCCCTCTCAAATTTGTAACTTGCTTTATCTGCATTTTAAGAGAGTTAGAACTCACAAGTAACAAATGAGGTCTAAAAACTCCTAACCCCCAACTCCTAACTCCTAATACCGTTTCACTTTAAGGTTGATACAAATACCTTGGTAGGGTAGCACAGCTGTGCTACCCTACGGTAAATCTATATGTATCAAAATTTTCGTTAAATAGCATAACTCCCAATTCCTAACTCCTAACTCCTAACTCCTAACTCTTAACTCCCAACTCCCCATTCCCTACATCCTTTGACACTCAGGACAAAAGTGACTCGATCGCCCAGCAAGCCTAATCCGCATAATTGGTGTACCACAAACTCGACAGGGTTCTCCAGCGCGGTTATAAACCCAGGCTACCCCCCCATAGTTGCCATTGACACCCTTAACATTCAGAAAATTACTAAAAGTCGTACCACCAGCCTCAATGCTGGTTTCTAAGACTTGAATTATCGCTGTTCGTAAATCCTCGATTTGCTTTAGCTGCAAATCGGTACACAACGTCTCAGGTAAAATTCCACTCTTAAATAGAGCTTCATCAGCGTAAATATTACCTAATCCCGCCACCACCGACTGATCCAGTAGGGCAGTCTTAATGGGACGGCGACGCTTTTGGAGTTTACCTGCTAGATACTCAACAGTGAATTCATCTGAAAATGGGTCTGCTGCCAACTTTGCCAAACCCGTTATGACACTTTCTACAGGAACACCAGGCGGAACCCACCACATTTGGCCGAAGGTACGCTGATCCACAAAGCGTAATTCTTGGCGATCGCCAAAAAATAATCTCACTCGCGTGTGCTTGTGTAATGGTTCATCTCCATGCACCCAAAGTAGTTGACCAGTCATTCGCAGATGAACCCCTAGCCAACCGTGGGGAGACGCAAAGATAGGGAGACGCGGGGACGCGGGGAAATTTTTTCTTTCTACATCCTCGTTTTCCCGTATTTTCATATCGTCTAATTTTTTCTTCCCCGCGTCCCCCTGTCCCCGCGTCCCCCCGTCCTCTTCTAAAGGGGTGAGTTCAGCTAGCAGATATTTGCCGCGACGATGCCAAATGGCGATCGCATTGTTTTTAATTCCATCAATAAACTCACCAACAGAAAACGGGTAGGCGATGGTGCGATCGAGCAACACATCTCCACCCGTAATTTTTTGGTTGAGGGTCAATTGATTTAGACCCCTCCGGACTGTTTCAACTTCAGGCAGTTCAGGCATTCAAGCTGATTAAGCAAGCAAATTTTAGTATATTTGGGGACTAAGCAATTTAGAGATAACGTAGTGTGTAGACACCCGTAGGTGACCAAAACCATACTACTGAGGAGAAACCGTAAATACCCGCAGGGCGGCTTCTCATAGATTAAGGTAGGCTAAGAGCAAGGATAAAAGAACTGAAAGTTTCATATTTCAGACTTCATACTTGAGACTTCCCTTCATCATCCCATTAAACAGTCCCCTTGTGGGTTTGCTGCTTATTTTTTAGCCTTAGCCTTTGGTGCTTCGACTTCTAATAGCTCGTCTGCGGCAAAGTTGTTGGTATTGATACCAGAGTAATTTACCTTTTCAAAACGGACAATTACTGGGTATTTGATGCCGCTTTGATCGACAGAAGCCACAGTTCCTACATCTTGAAACCAGTAGGATTCAGGGCGGAGAACACGTACTTTAGAGCCACGTTGAACCATGATTAATTTCCCTTTTAGTTATCAATTGCCAATTTAGAGGGCTAATTGATTTCACTCTACAACCTGAAGGTCGCACCAAGAGGCTTTGTTAAGTTATTTGTCTGAATTGGGTGTAGGGTATGGGGCATGGGGACTCGGGGATGGGGCATTAGGAAGGGGGAAAGGGAAAGGGATAAGGGGGAAAGGTTAAATTTATCCCTTTACCCTTTACCCTTTAACCTTTTCCCCTACCTCCTCATCCCCCTCATCTCCCTCATCTCCCTCATCTCCCCAATCCCAAATAGTGCCTAACCCTTATTGACAAAGTTTTCGCGATCATGTACCTTCGTTCGCAAACAGGATTTTTGCATCACCTTATGTTTTACTCAATACGAACACACTTCCCTCATTACCTCTACCGATTCGCAAATCGTTATCTATATAAGTAATATCTAACCAGCCTTGCTGTTGATTGTTGTTTATAGCAAGATCAATCCCCGGAAATTTTCTACCTGCTTCAATTTGTTGGATAAAAGTTACCGGAGAATTGTATTCTATTAAACGTTGTAAGCCGATAATAGACCGCTCAAATTTTACTTGGACACGTTGGGATGAAACTGGCTCAAATTTGGCAGCTACGCTGACTAATCCTTCTAGATAAGGTAAGCCGTAAATCTCTGCTATGTTGTAAACGCTGGTAGTTTCTACCCGGATACACTGATAGATTTGACCTAGTTTGCACAAAGGTAGACGATCTAAGTTTAAAAGAGCCTTGCTGGTGGTGTATAGTAATCGCCAATTGCCATTTAGCAAGTCGTTAGCTTCCACCGGACGTGGTGTAGGATTAAAGCCTTCTAAGTTGGCGATCGCTGCTAAGATAGCCTGTTTCTGTACTTGGGTCGCCAATAGACCGCGATTTGTACCAGCGATGGCATCGATAAGAGCCGCTTTTCCAATCATTGTCTGTGACCTCAAAAATCACTCACTTTTCATCAGCATAAACAAGTTATTCATAACCTATGTGTAAAACCAAAAAAATTACTAATAACGACTTTCCGTAAATCATCAGCGTATTAAATAAAAAATTTCTATCTGAATGCGGATTTCTCGACTCAAGGGTTGAAAGGATAACTAAATTAATCCGTGTCGAGTGATAGACTCTAAATGTCAACTTACGTAAACCTTTTCTTGTCTTCGTCGATATGTTGAACTCTCCATTACGTGAAGAACCCCGTAATCAACGAGCTGGTGTAATCCCCCTAAAGCAAGAATCCTCGCTCCTAGATTGGTTACAAACTAACGGCCGTCTCATTGCGCGTAACGTTCACGAACCGGATTTTCAAGATGATGAAGAAGAAATAGACTCCCTAATGGGTGTAGAAGATGGAATTGTGGATTACGACCTTGATGATGACGACGATATAGGAATTGCTGAAGATTAGTCTTTTATCTTGAGAAACTTGGCGATCTGCCTAGTTTCTGGTATTTAGTTTTATAAGTGTGGAGTGAAGAGAAACTTCTGTGGACGCTAAATTATCTCCTGAGCAAGGATTAAACATTTCTGGAATCGCTCTAGCCTCTTTATTAGCCGTAGGGTTAGGCACAACCGCATTTTTCTTGGATTGGATGGCGAATCGGTCACCCTGGCAAGCGATGTCGCTAACCTTGCCATTATTGTTGTGTGCCCTAGCTTCTGGTATTATGGGTTATCTAGTAATACCTGTACTACAAGCTCTCAAAACTGGACAAATAATCCGCGAAGATGGACCCCAAGCCCATCTCAAAAAGGCAGGTACTCCCACAATGGGCGGCATATTTTTTGTACCCGTAGCTGCGATCCTAGCCTGCGTATTGTCCAACTTCGCCACAGAGGTGCTTGCAGTTTCAGCGTTAACAATCAGCTACGGATTTATTGGTTGGCTCGACGATTGGCAAATTCTCCGCCGGAAGTCAAATAAAGGTATATCTCCCCGGATGAAACTGGCTTTACAGGTAGGTTTTGCCGTGGTGTTTTGTCTGTGGCTGATGTTTAATCAACCTTCTAATATTACAAATATAGCTTTGCCTTGGGTTAGCTTTACACTACCCTTAGGATTTCTATTTTGGCCTCTGGCAGGTTTTGTCCTAGTTGCAGAAAGTAACGCTACTAATTTAACTGATGGTATTGATGGCTTGGCAGGCGGAACAGTAGCGATCGCTCTTTTAGCCTTGGGTGCCCTAATCGCACCGACAGCACCGGGTTTGATGGTTTTCTGTGCTGCTTTAAGTGGCGGTTGCTTAGGTTTCCTAGCTCATAACCGTAACCCAGCCCGCGTTTTCATGGGAGATACTGGTTCTCTCGCACTGGGAGGAGCTTTAGCCGCTGTGGCCTTGTTGACAAACAGCTTAGTAGGACTTTTCATCCTTAGCGGTATCTTCTTCGTAGAAACTCTGTCTGTGATGGCACAGGTAAGTTACTACAAAGCCACTAAAGGCCCTGATGGCAAAGGCAAGCGTCTTTTCAAAATGGCACCCCTACACCATCATCTAGAACTAACTGGCTGGTCAGAATTGCAAGTAGTTGGAGTGTTTTATATCATCGCTGCAATTTTAGCTGCTGTTTGTTTAGCGATCGCACCATTCTAAAAATTGTTGAAAAACTAATTTAAGAAAAACCACCCTCGAAGCTTCGGGGGTTATTTTTTATTTATTTGAATCAAAATCTTTTTATCTAGATTTACAATATGATATTTCTAAAGCCAAAAACTAAAGAATAAAAATGACAGTATATGCTCTAAATTTACCTGACCAATTGAAGCATGAAGTTGAGCAATTAGCCCAGAGTCAGGGCGTTTCCCTTGACCAATTTATTTTGTGGGCTGTAACAGAAAAAGTAAGTACCCTCAAGGCATCTTTTCCACAAATTGCTTATCGTCAGGGGACAAATGGACAACTTGTACCAATTATTAAGGGGACGGGAATTAGAGTGCAGACTGTGGCGATCGCTTCTCAAAAATGGGGTATGAGTCCAAGCCAAATTACTAATGAGTATGAACTTACCGAAGCACAGGTAAGAGAAGCTCTAAGTTTTTATGCAGTAAATAAAGAGCAGATTGACGCGGCGATCGCTTCTGAGCAATCCTTAGAAATTGCTAATGGTTAAACTTAAGCTTCATCTGGATGCAGATACCTCATCTAAATCGCTGCATTCAGCATTGGTGTCTAAAGGCTATGATGTGACTCGTACTCCAAATGACTGGATGCCCTTGGATGCTAGTGATGAAATTCAATTATTACGCTCAACTGCTCAAGGCAGATGTATCTTTACTTTCAACGTGAGAGACTTTATTGTTCTATCGCAAAAGTATCCTCAACATGGCGGTATTATCCTTGCTGCTCAGAATAGTTGGTCACTTTCAGACTTGATTGCGGCATTAGATAACCTATTATCTGACGCACAAGCAACAGATTGGGTTGGTCGAGTACATTGGCTCAATCGATGGCGTTAGATATTTTGAAATAGCTGAATTTATGATGCGATCGCACCTTTCTAAAAATTGTTGAAAAACTAATTTAACGTGAGTTCGACAGATTCCAAAGAACCCCGCTTCCATTCATCTCCCCGTTGGCGTTAGCCTGCCGTTAGGCAAGCGGGGAGAGGCTTAAAAACCCTAATTTTTCGTGCCAAACTGAGGATCTTATTGCCCCTCTCCGTCTCGGAGAGGGGTTGGGAAGAGGTTCATCGAACTCACGTTAATTTAAAAAGAACCCTCGAAGCTTCGGGGGTTCTTTTTTATAGCTTGGGGAGAGAACCACCAAAGCGGGTAAGTAACGCAAGGAGTTTACTCTAAGTGGACTCGTTGAACCAAGAATCCTCGCCCTTTTAGGGCGGTGGAGTGTCAATTGGAATCTGTATTACTCCACAGAACCCCAAAACCAGTTGCCTACAGCACCGGGTTCCTTTTCACTTAGAAATTCTCTCTTAGCAGAAACAAACTCTTCTTTAGAGAGGATGCCGTCTCGATCGATATCAAGCTTGGAAAAAACAAAAGCTGATTTTTCAGCATCTAAGTCAAACACACTGAAAAAGAGACGATGCTCTTGTTGTGATATCTGACCATCACCGTCTAAATCAACAATGTCAAATACAGTCTCTATTAAAGGGTCATTGTAATCTGGATTTGAAACAGCTTTCTCTATGCCCTGACAAAATTCTTCGGGACTTACCTTACCATCTCCATCCAAATCCGCTTTAGACCAAAAATTTTCCCAAACATCAAGCCACTTAAACAACAAATCTTTGTGAATCTCTGAACCAAGGTCTGCGCCACGGATGTTGGCGAACCTCTGAGCAAAAATCTCAGCATCTTCTTTCCCAATGAAGCCTGAATTATCGGCATCCAAACAGTGAAAGTGATGCAGTAACTTTTTTCTATGATATTCGCTTAACAATGCTTTTTTCTTTTGCTTACCAAACGTACTTACATTACCACAATAGTACGTAGTATTTATTTTGATAAATACCAGCAACAGCGCGAGAAGCGATCGCCCGAATGGAATAGCCTTTAAGATTTGCCAAGAAGCGTAGGCGTAGCCCGCCGCAGGCATCGCTGTCGATCTAGTTTAATGAAATTTAGATGAGCGATCGCCTTTACAACACCATCATTCCACCTCAGAACAAGGAATTACTAGCTCGGAACAGAAACGTTCTCACTTGAAATAAGAACATAGCTTTTTAGAATCCGGCTTGACGCGCACTTTCCAGTTCATTATCATTTCTTGTTTTACCTCCCGTCTGGCATCATCCTCACTAGACCAGGAAACGCCATACTAGCTTTTCAACGTTCTCACTTTCCAATCTCAACCTATTTAATTCACATTAGGCGTAACGCATTTGACTTACTAAATGAGCCAGTTCAGGTAAAATCAGCTTTTCCATACCTAACCGCACAGCATTACTCGAACCAGGAAGTGAGAAGATTAATTTATTTTGATAAACACCAGCAACCGCACGAGAAGCGATCGCCCGCGAGCCAATTTCTTGATAACTTAAAAAACGAAATAACTCACCAAATCCCGGCAAGGTTTTCTCTAATAATTGTTCAATTGCATCATAGGTAGTATCTCTCGGTGCAATACCCGTACCACCATTGAAAATTACAGCATCCAAATTTGCAATTTTACCCAGATTTTCTATCTGCTCTTGAATCTGTGTTGGTTCATCTTTAATAATCGCATAGACCCCTACAGCATAATTGGCAGCAAAGAGTAACTGCTGAATTAACTGACCACTTTTGTCTGTTTCGGGCGTGCGTGTGTCGCTAACGGTAACCACAGCACAAGTTAGCGTAATTCCAGGTGAGTCTGGGTGGGGTTGTTGAGTCATGGGGAGGGGAGTGGGGAGTAGGGAGATGGGGAGGCAAGAGAAGACAAGGAGACAAAGGGACAAGGAGACAAGGGGAATAACTCTTAACTCCTAACTCCTAACTCCTAACTCCTAACTCGCCACTCCCAATGCCCCATGCCCCTATATTCTATCCTTCGTTTTTACTGAGTCCAAGACCGTTTTCATCGCCATATCGCTGCATGAAGCGCAGAAAGCGATCCCATTCTTCGGGAGATTTCATCAAGTAAACTGCTTCTAATGCTTCTGGTCTTCCGTTGACAAATTTAGCTTTAACTTCACGGGTGATGATTTCGCCTTCTTCGTCAATCAGGTACATCCCGGTGATGTCGTCGGTGCTGGCTTGGTCTAGAATCTTGGGATTTTCAAAAATAAATGTTGCTGTGCCAGTTTCACCACTGCGCCCTCGCGTCAAACGCACGTCTGGAACTACTTCTTCGTCAACACCTCTAGAAAACTGGATTTTCGCCATGATGAATGAATTTAAATTTTTGCGATCGTTAGTTTAATATTCTCTCATTAATTAGAACTCCACAGTCTAGAGGCGACTGTAATTCATATTTTTGTTAGTGTATATACTTAAGGTGCTTCTTTTTCAACTACTAAAGTCACCGGACCATCGTTTTCGATTGTAACTTCCATCATTGCACCGAATTTACCAGTTTCCACGAGCAAACCACTGGTTTTTAACTTGGTAACAAAACGATTATATAAATCTTCTGCTGATTGAGGAGCGGCTGAGCGATCGAAAGAAGGACGACGACCTTTGCGACAGTCACCATAAAGCGTAAACTGGCTGACTACCAACAACTCACCGCCAATTTCTTGTACGGATTTTTGCCAGCGTTCGTCCCCTTGTTCATCAGGAAACAGCCGTAATTCTAAGCATTTACGCACCATCCAGTCGAGTTCAGCATCAGTATCGCTACTGGCAATGCCTACAAGTAAGTTGAGTCCCCGCCCGATTTTACCGATGATTTCGCCATTAACGATAACTTGAGATGATTTAACTCGCTGGATGACAACACGCATAGGAAGTTAGGAGTTCAGGGGACGAAATGCGATCGCTATTCTCTCATTTTCATCATTCAAAATCGATGCCACAACCAATAAAAAGTATTCCCAGGCTGAACCTGGGAACAAGAACACAGTTTTAACTCCTAACTCCTAACTCCTAACTCCTAACTCCTGACTCCTAACTCCTAACTTTTATTTCCCAAACCCTTTACCGCGACTGGTAGAAGGTAAACAAATACAGTTTTCTATTTGAGTCGTTAAAGTTTCACGATCCAAATTTTGACCAATCAGCACTAATTGGTTTTTGGGTTGACCTTGCCAATCATCATCATCCAAGGTGAAGCGTTTACCACAGAGGTGGAAAATATGACGCTTCGGACTTTCATCAAACCACATAATCCCCTTTGCCCGGAAGATATTTGAGGGTAGCTGGTTGTCTAAGAAATACTGAAACTTTTTAATAGAAAAAGGCTTGTCACTCTGGAAAGATATGGAAGTAAAGCCATCATTTTCTAAATGGTCAGAGTGATGGTCATGATGGTGTTCGTGGTCATGGTCGTGATGGTCATGACCGCATGTTGAGTGGTCGTGGTCGTGATGGTGATGATCGTGATGATCGTGACGATCGTGTTCATCCACCACTGTGTCAAAATATTTATCAGACTCAAACAGACCTACACTGAGAATTAAGGGAAGTGGTACTTGCGATCGCGAAGTACGGATAATTCTCGCTCCTTCCTTAACTTCGTTAATTTTCCTCTCTAAATCATTCAAAGTGGCTTCATCAACCAAATCGGCCTTGTTCAAGATAATGACATCTCCATAGGCAATCTGGCTGTATGCTGCCTCAGAATTGAATAAATCTAGACTGTAATTTGCCGCATCTACAACAGTGATAATCGAATCCAAGCGGGTTAAATCCCGCAATTCTGTGCCCAAAAATGTTAGGGCTACTGGTAGCGGATCTGCTAATCCGGTTGTTTCTACAACTAAATAATCGAGATTTTCTTGGCGTTCTAAAACTTTGTAAACCGCATCGACTAGATCATTATTAATAGTGCAGCAAATGCAACCATTATTTAGTTCCACCATGTTCTCACCAGTGGAAACGATTAGCTCATTGTCGATGCCAATTTCGCCAAACTCATTCACTAGAACAGCGGTCTTTAAACCCTGTTGATTGTTGAGGATATGATTAAGTAAAGTCGTTTTGCCACTACCAAGGAAGCCCGTAATAATTGTTACTGGCATTCCTTGTTTAGGTGCATCCATTGCCTGAGATTCGGAAGTAGCTGCTGATTGCATAGCGCTGTTATCAAAAAATCAAAAATAGTAATGTAGCGCAGATAGTCCAGAAAACACTAGCATAGGGATGCTGGACTGTCATCCCAGTTGCCTACTTTATTATTATCTCTCTATTTCAGCATTAGTTGATTATGACCCTAACCCTTTACAATACCCTCACCCGTCGTCAAGAACCGTTTGAAACAGTGGAACCAGGCAAGGTTAAGATGTATTACTGCGGCGTGACGGTATATGATTATTGCCATTTGGGTCATGCCAGAGCTTGCATCGTTTGGGACGTAGTACGTCGATACCTCCAGTTTATCGGCTATGAAGTCCGTTATATTCAAAATTTTACTGACATTGATGACAAAATTCTCAATCGAGCCTGTGTTGAGCATTCATCAATGGAGGCTGTGGCCGATCGCTTTATCAAAGCATATTTTGAGGACATGGCACGGTTGGGAATCAAGGAAGCCGACGAATATCCCCGTGCAACTCACACGATGAATGGAATTTTGCGGTTAATTCACGATCTAGAGAATAAAGGCTTTGCTTATCCTGCTGACGGCGATGTGTATTATGCAGTGCGGCAGTTTTCTGAGTATGGCAAACTTTCGGGACGCAAGTTAGAAGATATGCAAGCCGGAGCGAGCGATCGCGTCAAGGTCGAAGATCCAGAATACCAGAAAAAGAAAGACCCCTTTGATTTTGCCCTGTGGAAAGCAGCAAAATCAGGAGAACCAGCTTGGGAATCACCTTGGGGTGCGGGGCGTCCGGGGTGGCATATAGAATGCTCGGCAATGGTACGCGATCGCTTGGGTGATACCATAGATATTCACGCTGGCGGTGCTGACTTAATTTTTCCCCACCACGAAAACGAAATTGCCCAATCTGAAGCTGTGACAGGAAAACCCCTAGCACGTTACTGGTTGCATAACGGCATGGTGAAAGTGGATGGTGAAAAAATGTCCAAATCTTTGGGCAACTTTATCACCATTCGAGAATTGCTAGATCGAGGAGTTGACCCAATGGCGGTGCGGTTATTAGTGCTGACAGCTCAATATCGCACACCCATTGATTTTACCGACGAAGCGATCGCAGATAAAACAAACGCTTGGCACACCCTTAAAGACGGTTTACTCTTCGGTTACCAACACGGCAAACAACTCGGCTGGGAACTAGAAGATCGAGAAAATTCCCCAATCCAAAATCCAAAATTTAAAATCCAAAATTCACACGTTGAGCGTTTCCAAGAACTTGTCAATGATGACTTTAATTTTCCTGGTGGGTTAACAGTGCTGTTTGAATTGGCCAAAGAACTCCACCGTGAAGGAAATATTCTTGTGCATCAAGGAAAAACCGAAACACCACCAGATGAGTTACAACGCCAATGGCAAACACTCGTTACATTGGCTGGAGTATTGGGTTTAGAAGCCAAGCCAGAAGTAGAAACTTCCACAACAGAAGGCTTAAGCGATGCCGAAATTGAGGCTAAAATTCAGCAAAGGCAAGCAGCGCGTCAAGGCAAGAATTTTGCCGAAAGCGATCGCATTCGTAACGAACTGCAAGCACAAGGTATTACGCTAATTGATAGCCGCGATGGCACACGTTGGCACAGAAATTAGAGGGGAGTGGGGAGTGGGGATGAGGGGGATGAGGGAGATAGAAAAAATAACTCCTAACTCCTAACTCCCAACTCCCAACTCCTAACTCCCAACTCCTAACTCCCAATTCCCCATTCCCCATTCCCCTAAATTATGTGGTCTGAACTGAAAAAAGCGATCGCTAGTTTCGATATTCCTGCTGATTGGATTGGTATCAGAGCTGTCAAGGAAACTTCCACCAATCGTTTAGTCCGTGACGGCTTACCCCAAGTCAACGGCAAATCCTTCACCGTGGGAGCAATGCTGGAAGTCTTAGTCAATGGCTGTTTGGGTTATGCAGCTACTAACTCCCTAGAACTGCCATCTTTACAAGCCGCTGCCCAAACAGCTTATAAACAGGCACTAGCAGCCAGTGAATGGTGGATACATCCCTTCCGTGAAACCGAGCGCCCTAAAGTCGTTGGTGAATATAAATCTCCATTTCTTGAGCCATTGGACGCTTTAAGTCCCGGAGAAATCAACGATTTATTGGTTCGTATCTGCCAAACCCTGAAAGTTGACGACAAAATTGTGCAAACCATTGCCACCGCCAACACAACCGACAGGGAGTCTTGGTTTATCAGCAGCAATGGCTCAGAAGTATATCAAAAATTTACGTCCATAGGCACTCATTACGGAGCCACAGCCCAAGATGGGGCGATTGTACAGCAACGCAGCCACAACGGTGCCCAAGCAAACTGCTACCAAGGTGGACTAGAACTTTTAAAACAAGAGAATTTATGGCATCGGGTACGGCAAATTGGCGAACAAGCCATAGAACTCTTGACAGCAGAAGAATGCCCAACCACCCGTACCAATTTAGTATTAGCGCCAGATCAAATGATGCTGCAAATTCATGAAAGTGTCGGGCATCCCCTAGAAATTGACAGAATTTTGGGAGATGAACGGAACTATGCTGGGGGCAGCTTTGTTAACACAAGTGATTTTGGCAAACTAGTATATGGTTCGCCATTGATGAATATTACCTTTGATCCCACTGTACCTGGTGAATTTGCCAGCTATGGCTTTGATGATACGGGTGCTGTAGCAACACGGGAGTATTTAATCAAAGAAGGCGTACTCCAACGAGGCTTGGGCAGTTTAGAAAGTCAAGCCAGAGCAGGTGTACCAGGAGTAGCCTGTGCCCGTGCTTCTTCCTGGAATCGGCCAGCGATCGATCGCATGGCTAACTTGAATTTAGAGCCTCTAAACGCTAGTTTTGAAGACATGATTGCTGGCATAGAACATGGCGTTTACATGGAATCTAATCGTTCTTGGTCAATTGACGATCGCCGTTATAAATTCCAATTTGGTTGCGAATACGCCAAATTAATTGAAAACGGTAAACTTACCAAAACCCTCCGCAATCCCAACTATCGCGCCACAACACCAGAATTTTGGCATAGCTTAATTAAAGTAGGAAATGCCAACAACTGGCAAATGTACGGTACTCCATATTGTGGCAAAGGAGAACCAAATCAAGCTATTTGGGTGGGGCATGGTTCACCTGTTTGTGTATTTGCTAATGTCGAAGTTTTTGGTGGAGGAAGTTGAAAAAGAAAAAATTTGAGAGTTAGGAGTTAGGAGTTAGGAGTTAAGAGTTTGGAGTTTAAAATTAAAAAACTTTCAACTTTAATTAATAACTCCTCACTTCTCACTCCTAACTCCTCACTTTTCACTCCTAACTCCTAACTCCTAACTTTCAACCTATTCTCTATTAATAGTTAATATCCATGAAAATTGAGGAATTATCTGCATTAGAAGTCAGCTTTAATCAACTGATTGAAACTCTGGCGATCAAAAAAGCAGAAAATGAAGAGTTTACTGTAAGACTCAGCAGTGAACGCAGTCAATTTACTCGTTTCAATCGTGCCAAAGTCCGACAAACGGGTTGTGTTGCTGATGGTTGGATTGAACTAACTTTGATGAAAGATCGGCGAAGTAGTTTTCGGCTATTTCCCTTTACTGGAAATTGGGATAGGGACTGGGAGTTAGCCTATATTGCTTTGCAGGAACTACGAGATGAACTAGTTTTATTACCCATCGATCCCTATCTAGTTTTGCCATCAGGAAATAATACCAGCCGAGAAATACATTCTGGAAATTTATTGCCAGAAGAAGCGGTAGTACCAAATCTACTAGAACTGGTTAACGAATTAGATTTTACTGGTATATATGCTGGGGGAGTTGTAGTTAAAGCTTATGGTGATTCCAGCGGTCAAAAACACTGGTTCGCCACTGATACTTTTACCTTAGATTATTCTCTATTTATTACATCTGGACAAGCAGTTAAAGGTACATTTGCAGGTAGTGATTGGGATAAAACTGCATATATAGCCAAAATCAACGAAGCTAAAAAGCAACTAGAATTACTTTCTCGTCCAGCCAAAGAATTGCCAAGAGGACAGTACAAAACTTATTTTGCACCGGCTGCTGTTGGAGATTTATTAATGATGCTTTCTTGGGGATCTGTAAGCGAAGCTGATATCCAACAAGGAAATAGTGCTTTAGCTGCTTTATGGCGTCAAGAAAAACAACTGTCTCCAAAATTTAGTTTTAAAGAAAATTTTCAACGTGGATTAGTACCTCGATTTAATGAATTAGGAGAAATAGCAGCACTGGAGTTACCTGTAATCGAAAAAGGATACTTGGTAAATACTCTGGTGAATTCTCGTACTGCTAAAGAATATGGAAAAATTGCCAATGGTGCCAACGGTTCAGAGACATTACGTGCGCCCGAAGTGAGTCCCGGTAGTATAGTATTCGATCGGATTCTTCCAAGTTTAGATACAGGATTATATGTATCAAACTTGCATTACTTGAATTGGAGCGATCGCCAAACTGGTAGAATCACAGGTATGACGCGTTACGCTTGTTTTTGGGTAGAAAACGGAGAAATTATCGCCCCCATCGAAAACTTGCGTTTTGACGAAAGTCTCTATCGCTTTTGGGGAGAGAATCTTATAGATTTGACTACTTTTCAAGAATTTATTCCCGAAGTCGGAACATATGAAAGTCGTCAACTAGGAGGTAGTTTAGTTCCTGGTATGTTGGTCAAAGATTTTACCTACACCCTGTAAAAGTGACTGGGGATTGGGGGCTGGGGACTGGGGGAGATGAAGGAGTGAGGGGGGATGGGGGAGTGTGGGGAGATTAGAAAAAAGCTTCCTAACCTCCCACACCTCCCACACCTCTTCCCCATGCCCTCTGCCCCCCGCCCCCTGCCCCCCTGCTTCTTCCCAATCCCCAATCCCCAATCCCTAAAGTTGCCATAGGCATTTGCTCTATATCTGCTAATAATAGAGAAGTAGGTTTTTTCAGGAATTGCGATGATTAGTCCGCAGCAGGTTGAGGCAATAATCAAGGCGGAACTGCCAGACGCCCAGGTTCAGGTGCAAGACTTGACTGGTGGCAATGACCACTATCAGGTGACAGTAGTTTCATCGCACTTTGCAGGCAAAGGACTAGTGCAACAGCACCAACTCATTTATAGTGCGTTGCAAGAAGCTATATCAAGTCAAGCGATTCACGCTTTGTCTCTAAAAACATATACTCCCGAAGCTTGGCAAGCAACATCAGCTTCGTAAATATAAAGTTAGGAGTAGAGACGCGATTAATCGCGTCTGTACAAGGCGATTAATAGTGCCTGTACAAGGCGATTAATGGCATCTGTACAAGAGTTAGGAGTGATAAATTTTTTACTATTTACTCCTAATTCCTGATTGTTCAATACAACATAGGAAACATAAATACCATGACACCAGAAATCAAAGAGAAAATTGATAATTTGGTACAAGAGAACAAGATTTTGGTTTTCATCAAGGGAACCAAATTAATGCCCCAATGCGGTTTCTCCAACAATGTTGTGCAAATTCTGAATAGTTTGGGAGTTCCTTTCAAGGATATTAACGTTTTAGCAGACGATGAAATCCGTCAGGCAATTAAAGAGTACTCCAATTGGCAGACATTTCCCCAAGTGTATATCGATGGTGAATTCGTTGGCGGTTCAGACATTATGATTGAACTCTACCAACAAGGTGAATTGCAGCAAAAAGTAGAAGTAGCACTAGCTTCTTAAGGGCAGGGAGCATTGGGCAGGGGGCAGGGGAAAAGACTGCTGTAACTGCCCCCCAGTCCCCAGTCCCCAGTCCCCAGTCCCCAGTACCCAATTCTAAAAACCAAAAATCCCCTCAGTCGCATTGGCAAGACCAATACAAGGCTGAGGGGATAAATTTTATCAATACAATATCTCCAAAATCTCACACCACTACAACCCGTTGACCAATACAAATAATATGCTATAATTATCTGCGTTGATTTACGGTTACTATCAATGACCAAGCAAATGGTATTAGTAGTAATCGGGCTGTGGCTGTGGTTGCGGCACTGCAAAATTTGATGCATCGTACAAGTAGCGGCTGGCTTCCTCTTCTAAGCGATGAATCAGAAAAGGTTCAATGGTGTTACCATGTCGCAGTGCGGCTAGATATCCATCCAAATACATCCGCATATCATCCATACGATAACCGCGATTCCATAACTCGACGAAGGCGTCAGTAAGTCTTTGGTAATAGCGGATGGTTTGTGTGTCTTGGAGCATAACTGCTGTATTAATGTCTTTGGAATGAGAATTGTAAATGATTCACGCTCAAATGTGAAGTGTAATTTCACTTTGGGATCAACTAAAAGTAAACATATATTCTTCGGGTAGTACTCTCCTAGTAGCTACAAACTACTTCAATCCTATTCCAGAAAACACCGATTATACTTATCTGCTAAGGTATCTTCATGATTTTGTCTGTTAGCAGGGGAATTTTATTAGTGCTATATTCGTGGATATCAGCGCTAATCTTTTCATGAAAAAGAAATTTTCCATCAGGCTGGAAAGCTTTTTTGGTAAGGATTAATTGCTTAGGTTATGGTTTGCGGATATTATGACCATCTAAAAAGAGAATATTAAGCTACAGGAACTTTTGATAAGTTCAACAGCGCTTTTTATAAGTTTAACAAAAATTTAAGAATATTTCTAATCCCCTTTCGGAAAGGAAAAATTAAAGATATTGCCACCTTTTTTATGAGGAAATGTAAAGCTAATAGCAGTTGAAGTAACAAAGGCTACAAAACCTTAGACATGGGCTTGTTACTTTGAAAGTCATCAACGCTAAGGGGTCTTGCCACCGTGGGTTCGGTTTGTATAGAAATCATTGAAGGGAATCCCCATCTAAGGTCGTTGCTAGGTTGGCACTTGCAACAACTGGAATACCGGGTGCATCAAGCTGCCAGTATTTATCAAGCAAGGGAAGTATTTTTAAGCCATCAACCAACACTTGTGGTTTTGGATGCAGATCTTCCTGATGGTGACGGTATTGAATTTTGCCGTTGGTTGCATCGTCAGCAACAGCCTTTAATCCTAATGCTATCTGCCCGTAATAGTGAAGCTGATATTGTTGCAGGTTTAAAGGCGGGTGCAGATGATTACCTGAGCAAACCTTTTGGGATGCAAGAGTTTTTGGCGCGGGTAGAGGCACTGATTCGCCGTAAGCGCACACCGACTGCACCAGCATATTTGGATTATGGCACTTTGCAAATTGATTTAGTTCAGCGCCGTGTCCGCTTCCAGGGAGAGTTTATCGACTTAACGCCCCAGGAGTTCAGTTTACTATACGTTTTAGCACAAGCCGGGGGAGTACCTCTGAGTAGGTCAGAATTACTGCGTCGTGCTTGGCCTGACGCCATCGATAACCCTCGTACCATTGATACTCACGTTTTATCGCTACGGAAAAAGGTTGAACTCGATCCCCGACAACCTAGCTTAATTCAAACTATCCGCAATGTAGGATACCGTTTTAACATGGAAATTTTGAACACTAATATTCCACAGTCACAAACAAAGTTAACTAGAGAGAGATTTAGTAATCAACGTTCAACACTTAGTAGTAGTCAGGTGTAAGCGGGCATGGGGGAGATGAGGGAGATGGGGGAGTGTGGGGAGTGTGGGGAGAAAGAGAATTTATACTTCCCCCTCCTCCCACACCTCTTCCCAATACCCCATACCCCATGCCCAAAATTTAAAATCTAAAATTCAAAATCGTCTCGATCTTTTGCTTTGATCGAGGTTTCTTGTAATTCAACCCAGTTTATTTCAGAGACACTTTGATTTAGCGATAAATGACCTTGCTGTAGGTGTAATAATCGAGTGCAAAACATCTGAGCTAGATCTAGTTGATGATTTACCATCAAAATGGTTGTTTGATGAGTCTGACTCAACTGAATTAAGACTTGTACTAGATGCAATGCTGTACCAGCATCCAGGGTAGAGGTTGGCTCGTCTAATAATAAAATTTTAGGCTGGATGAGTAAGGCACGAGCGATCGCTACTAATTGTCGTTGTCCCGCAGAAAGTTGCACCTCTGTTCGCCCTAGCCATTCACTGGGAATGTGCAGTTGTTCTGTCCAATAACTGACTCGTTCCTGAATTGCTTGTTTGGACAAACCACGCAAAACCAAAGGATAAGCCAAAGCTTGCCCGACTGTCATCCCCAATAGCTTTGATTCTTGCAATACAAGTGTCACCATCTGCCGTAACTGGATGACGGGAATTTGGCGATACTCTTGATTTTCTAGATAGATTTTGCCGCTGCTGGGTTCAATGAGGCGGTTTATGAGGCGTAGTAACGAAGTTTTACCAGCGCCTACTGCGCCTACAATGGCAATGCGTTCGCCGCAGGTGTTGGCGGAGCCATCGCCTTGGAACACCTCAAAGGAAATATCCTGCAATATGGGATATCCCTGCTGATTCCCTGAAGCTTGAGTTTTCAGCTTTGTAAACAGATTAACTTGTTCTAGCCTGAGTATGGCTTTTGCTGTGACACTATTCAAGGGGAATGGGGAGTAGGGAGTGGGGATATGGCTTCGCCAAGGTAAAAGGGGTAAAGATAGGGGAAAATATGAAAGGTAAAAGGGATGTATCTAGGGTTTATTCCCTTTCCTTTTTGCCCCTTTCCCTTTTCCCTACCCGAAGGGTTTTGCCCTATGCTCTATTTTATAGTTAAAGCTGTGGCGATCGCCCAACCATCGACCAACAGTAACAGCAATGTGAATCCTAGTAAAATCGCATACATCCAAGGTTGTGCTAAAGGACGAACATCTGTAGTGTCAATATTGGTCTTTGCTTGGACAATCTGCACCAAACGGGCAAATCCAGCTACACGCATCGGCAGTAGATAAGCTTTCCCATCTTGGCTGAGGAAATAATAAACTAGACCTCCTTGACCAGTACTGCGAGGTTTTAACTCTTTGATTTCTAACCAAGGTAAAAACCAGCCTTTACGAAAAAAGCGGGGCACCCAACGGGGATAAGTAACTTGAATTCCTTGTTCATCGACTAGGACTTGTTCGGTCAACACTGCGTACAAGGCAACTAAGCCGATGCTAATCCCTACCCACAATAATGCCGGGGGTACTGATGCGGCTGTTACCTGCGATAAAAAGGGTAATGGAACTGTGAGTGCTACGTATAGACTCAGCAGCGTTATCCGAATCAAAGGAGAAAGTTGAAAAACAGAAGCTGAGGTATTGGCTGAATTTGCTGTCACGGCTCAATTACAATGCTTTTCTTCATTGTAGGATAGCTTTTCGTCCTACTTCGTCTAGGGTAAATACTTTTGGACGACACTCCAGCCAGTAACGGATACCCAAGCAAATCCTAGAAACAAAATAATATTGACGCTGATGTGTAAAGGTCTAGCCCAAGGTCGTCTGGCATTAATTTGGGTTCCACTGAAAGCAGACAGTAAAACCAAGGCTACCACAATCAATCCAGCCAGCAAGTGTGACGAGTGTCCCAGAGAACCAAAGTGACCCAAAGTGCCAACAATGCCGATCGCCAGCAATAGTAGCACTAAACTTACCATGCTGATGCCCATGAGATAGTGGAGCGATCGCACTCCTCTATTTCCGCCCATAAATAACGGAATAAAAGGAAATTGCTGCGAAGTTCTCGCCCGAAACATACAAACGCCGGTGACTGCTAACATTAGGTATGCCAGCAAGGATAGCCCCATCGACCAGGCGGCCATTTTCCACAACCAAAGAAATGAAGGCAGATTCATAAGAATGATTGTAGATGAGAGTGGCGCATTGGGCATTGGCTAGAGGGGCAGGAGAGGCTCTTGAGGCAGGGGAAAAGGTTATGGTTCGGCAAGCTCACCAACCAGGGAAAAGAGAAAAGGAATAAATTTAACCTTTCCCCCTTACCCTTTTCCCTTTCCCCATTCCTATGCCCAATGACCAATGACTAATGACTAATGACTAATGACTAATAAAAAAAAGGCTGCTGAATTCAGCAACCCAGAAATTGAGCCAAATTGTTTTTTTTTAATCAATAGCTGCTAAACCAGCGATTTGTAAGGGTTTTATACTATCTCCGGTCTTTGTATTAAGTTGCTGCACCATTTTTGTGGTATCTATAGGTTCTTTTCCAAATGATGAGTCTGTATCTAACTCATAATTGCTAGAGTCATCGAGCATCAGGCGATCGCACGGAATCGTATCGGATAAAATTGCACTTGCCATCATACCCGTATGAATCTCAATTTGAGCTGTTCGCGGAGCTTCAAACACTAGGCGTTGCCCTGGAAAGACAACCCTTTCAAAATACCAATTGGGAATATTAGAGATGCGAGCTACCTGTATTTTGCTCGTGGCATTAATGTAGCAGCAGAGAATTTTCCCCGATTGCTCAGGTGGTAGAGGATCTAAAATTTGAGCCATAACTGCTGAGGAGCTTTACGCCACAATTTTACATTACACTACCCAAGCCTAGCACCGACTGATCCCCAGTTGCTGTAACTGTGAATACCAACTGAATATTTGTAGATTATTTCTATCTAAAGAAATACTTATGGTTATGAAAATTTTGTAATTATTTATGCTTTTTTTGCAATTATACACTATATGTAAAAGTTTTAGATATTTTTACCCAGTATAAAAACTTTAATTTTCTTAAGACAGATATATACGACATTAATCTGAGATGATCCCTTTGCTTTTCACTTTGCGAACAAGTCAGTTTTGCTGTTCGATCCATCCCAAGATTAATACGCCCAAATGGTCGCTTAATGAATAAACTCAATGTTATCGTAAAGCTATATGAAAAATATCTTCATAAACCTCACTCAATGACATGTATTTAGTCTGAAAAGTAACTTTATTGATTCCTAGAATTGGGAATAAAAAGTTAACACATATCAATAATCAGCTTTAATGTCAAGCGAGGTTGCGATCGATAAAAGCAACCAAAACACCCCTTAAAACTGAAATTTTTCTCGCTTTCCCCCCAGAATTGGCAAGATGGCAGTCAAAACACCCATGACGGAAAATCGAATTCTTTACGTTCGCCTTCCCTGTAACCCCATCTTTCCCATTGGGGTTGTCTACCTGAGCGATCGCGTCCACAAGCAATTTCCCAACATAGAACAGCGTATCTTTGATTTGGGAACAGTACCACCTTTAGACTACACCTCGGCTTTGGATCGGTGTATAGATGAATTTAAACCTACACTACTAGTATTTTCTTGGCGGGATATTCAAATTTATGCTCCAGTTGGCGGACGTGGTGGTAACCCGCTACAAAATGCCTTTGAATTTTACTACGCCAAGAATCCTCTATTAAAACTACGCGGGGCATTGGGCGGTTTGCGAATCTTCATCGCTTACTATGTAGAATTGTGGCGTAACCAAGGCTTGATCGAGCGCGGTTTAAAGCGTGCCCAAAAATATCATTCTCATGCCCGTACAGTTGTGGGTGGCGGTGCAGTCAGTGTATTTTACGAACAGTTGGGTAAAAGCTTACCCCAAGGAACAATTATTTCTGTGGGTGAAGGGGAAACTCTGCTGGAAAAACTTTTAAGCGGCCAAGAGTTTCGAGATGAGCGTTGTTATGTTGTGGGAGAATCTCAACCACGAAAACGCCTAATTCACGAACAACCCACACCCATAGAAAAAACAGCTTGCAACTACGACTATATCGAAAGTATCTGGCCGGAGTTTAACTATTATCTGCAAGAGGAAGACTTTTATATAGGCGTACAAACGAAGCGTGGTTGTCCTCACAACTGTTGCTATTGCGTTTATACGGTTGTCGAAGGTAAACAAGTACGCATCAATCCAGCAGATGAAGTAGTTGCCGAGATTCGCCAATTATACAATCGCGGCATTCGCAACTTCTGGTTTACCGATGCCCAATTCATCCCCGCACGCAAATTTATTGACGATGCCATAGAACTCTTGCAAAAAATCGTCGATTCTGGTATGACAGACATCCACTGGGCAGCTTACATTCGAGCCGACAATTTGACACCTCAATTGTGTGACTTGATGGCCAAAACAGGGATGAACTACTTTGAAATTGGCATTACCAGCGGTTCTCAAGAACTCGTGCGGAAAATGCGGATGGGGTACAACCTCCGAACCGTCTTACAAAACTGTCGTGACTTAAAAGCCGCTGGTTTCAACGACTTGGTTTCCGTCAACTACTCCTTTAACGTCATTGACGAACGTCCCGAAACCATCCGCCAAACCATCGCCTACCACCGAGAACTAGAGCGAATTTTTGGTGCTGATAAAGTCGAACCCGCCATTTTCTTTATTGGACTGCAACCCCATACTCATTTAGAAGAATACGCCTTCAAAGAAGGCATCCTCAAACCAGGGTATAATCCAATGAGCCTGATGCCGTGGACAGCCAAAAAACTGCTTTGGAACCCCGAACCCCTTGGTTCATTCTTTGGAGAAGTCTGTTTACAAGCTTGGCAACAAAATCCCAACGACTTCGGCCGTGAAGTTATGAATATTTTAGAAGAAAAACTCGGTTGTGCCGACTTAGAAGCAGCACTTTCTTCACCAATAGAGAAGAAAGAAAAACAGCTAGCAGGTGTATCCTAAAATACATAAGAGAATGTGGGGATATTCAGAATTTTGAATTTCTCCCCCCCCTCTCTTCCTCAGCGCCTCTGCGGTTCGTTTTCATAAAATCCCAAACTCATGTTAGAAGGTTCAATCCTACAACAGCTAGAAATAGCTCATCGCCACAGCACCAGGCCAATTCGATTCGGGGTGTACTACAAAAATACCTTAGTATCCCTCTGCCATGCCCTGGAAGACCATATTTTAGCAGACAACGATAAACCTTTAGTCATCACAGCCTTCCAACAGGGTAAATGGTATCTGCAAGAAGCCGAACGATATGCAGACATCGCCCAACGCAGCCGCGAAATTACTATCATGGCTGCGCCTGACGCTGGCTTTGCCGAACATCCTACAAGCCTTTTACCCAATGTAGACTTAGTAGCATTAGATCCAGCCGATCCAGTAGCGCAAGAGTGGCACTTGATTATTTTGTCACCGAATTACACAGCAATGGTAATTTGTCAAGAACTATCGGCGGCTGATTACGGCAGCAGTGGAATACCGGCATCAGACTTAGAGCGCAAATTTTACGGCTTGTGGACATTTGAGCCAGAATTAGTGCAAGAGACAGCAGAAATAGCGATCGCTCACATCAAAAAATATAACCCAGAACTAGGAAATCAACTGATTGCTCATAAACAGGCGATCGTACCATCCACAGCCAGATTAGAAAATTTGGGTGCAGTTGTCTCCCGTGTAGTGGATTATCTCCAAACTGGGCAAGACAGTTTATCTATCCCCACAGCCCTCCAGCAACAAACCCTAGATCGGAACTTGGTTTCTAACGAAATCCAGGCATTTTTGCGGATGGCGCAACTGCTGGACATAGCAGATGTCAACAATCCAATGGCAGCTGCGGAAGTAGTAGGACTTGCCGAGGCGATCGCTCAGCTTTTGGATCTTCCTGCATGGCAGATTAAAAGATTGCGCCTAGCAGCTTTGTTGCATCGCATAGATCCATTACAAAAAGCAGAAAGCGTTCTCACTTCTGATATAATAGCCAGTCAGGATCGAGAAGAAGCCCCCAGTTGTCCTTTAATACCAGGGGCACAGGTATTGCGAACCATGCCACGACTGCGAGCAGTTGCCCAAATTATTACTCACCAAACCGAGTGGTGGAATGGCACAGGCGAACCAGCAGGTTTAGCTGGAGATGAAATTCCCCTAGAGTCGAGAATTTTGGCATTATTGGCAGACTTTCAATGGCGAGTAAATCAGCGAAAGTCCTCAAATCAGAATCGCCAAGAGATATTTACTCAAGCTTTAGATGAGTGCAGACAGCAACAATCAACCCGCTTTGACCCTAAACTTATAGATACCCTAGCTTTATTGGTTATGGGTTTACAACAGGGACTCGACTTGCCCATAATGACACCCAAAGTCAGCAGCGGCGTTTGGCTACTTGATTCCCAGTGGGATAGCCACAGCAAGACAAGTGAGGAGATTGGTACTTACTACAAATGAATATTGAAGCTATCAAATTAGGAAAACTCAAACAACTTCCAGGGGCAAATTTAGAAGACGAGGAACTTTCTCGACTCGATTTAAACCGAATTAATCTTGCTGGTGCCACCCTTGTGGGTGTTAACTTCGCAGCTTCCAAACTTGAAGGTGGGCATTTAGAAGGGGCGAATTTAATGGGGGCGAACCTCCAAGGAACCGACTTGCGGGCGAACCTTATGGGAGCAAACCTCATGCAAGCAGATTTAACTGGTGCTGACTTGCGGGGTAGCAATCTGCGGGGTGCTAATTTGATGGGAGCCAGACTCAGCGATGTATCCTTGGCGGGTGCTTTCATCAGCGGTGCCAATTTGATGAATGTGAACTTGCAAGGTGTGGACTTGCGCGGTGCTGACTTGCGTGGTGCAAACCTAACTGGGGCAAATCTCAAAGGTGCAGACTTGAGTCGTGCTGATTTGCAAGGGGCATTATTGAGTGAAGCAAACCTAGAAGAAGCTGACTTGCGGGGCGCGAATTTGGCAGGGGCGAATTTTTCTGGGGCGAATTTACTCTGTGCAGAGTTAGAAGGCGCAAATTTAAGCGGTGTTAATTTGGATAAAGCGTGTGTTGTGGGTACAGTTGTGGAGGCTGCGTTTTGAATAGGAGTTAATTTATACAACTTGTGATGAATAATCTATTGATGCTATCTGCTAAATACTAAACCACCCCAATGTATACTCTCAAAGTAGTCAATTTTCTACGCTTAGACCAGGTACGCGCCCGAATTCACGGTATCTTTACTACTTTGTAACCACAGCAATTAAGCATTAATGAGCGATCGCTAATTTACAAAAAGCTGCTAGTTTCTATCTAGAACAAGGTGATGTAGAAAAATATCAAAAAGTGCTGCAATTAATTAGACAATTTCAACGCTAATTTTGGCATAGAGCATTAACACTTTTTTAGTCAGGCGATCGCTTAATTTAGAATCTGTGCCAAATCCAGCACAAACCCAGGTAGCACATCTTCTCCTGACAAACTAGTGGGGGATTGTAAAACCTCGACATCTTTACCTGGGCGGTAAATTTCGACTCGCTGGTTTTGGGGGTCAATCAGCCAACCTAGACGTACACCGTTATCAATGTACTCTTGCATTTTTTGTTGCACAGTCTTCAAGCTATCGCTAGCAGAGCGTAATTCTACGGCAAAATCAGGAGCCATTGGTAAAAACTTCGCCGGATCTGGGTTGAGGGCTGCTAATCTTTTCCGACTTACCCAAGATGCATCAGGCGATCTGTTCGCACCATTGGGAAGCTTAAAACCCGTTGAAGAATCAAAAGCTAGTCCTGTACCATCAACATCAGTCCAGTTACCTAAACGCTGTGTCAGTTTACTATTGCGATTTCCGCTTTCCCATCCAGTTGGCGGCATAATAATCAGTTCTCCCTCTGCTGTGCGCTCAAGGCGGAGGTCACGATTATTCTGGCAGAGTTGGAAGAACTGGTCATCTGTTAGCTCAATGGTCGGACTTAAGTTGAGAATTAGGGCAGTCATAATTGCTTCTCAAGCTTGATAAATGTAGTTTAGCATTTGCCGTTGTAGTCCCTTTGAAATTCAAATATTCTTTGTGCTTGCTGCTGTTCAGCTATAATTGATTCAAATTTTCCAAAAACAGAAATAATTACAGAATCCGTAACAAATTTTGAATCAGTAACATCATCATCTAATTTGCTCGCTATGAACGAGGTGCATAAGCATGGATATAGACAGACAAACTCTTCTAGATGGAGAGGAATTACTGCTTAGTAAAGCAAGCAATGCTGTTATAAAGATTAGTGATTACGGATTGAAACGACTTTCATACGATCGACTGAAGGCAACGCTCATATTGTTAGACAGGCGATCGCCGCGATTGCCCCCATATCAACAACGCCAATATACTCATCAACAACACCCCCATCACTCCTTGTAAAGGATTATTATTCACCCCAGTCACCCAATCAGGAACTTGACCAGAATATTTGACTAATTTCCCCACATTAATAATGTAGTAACCCCAAACTAAACCACCATGCAAACCAATTGGAAAACCTAAGCGTCCCCTGTGCCAGCGCTTTCCCCATACCTGCGTTAATCCCAACAATACTAAAGCTGGAAATTGCGGTAATGTGTGAATAATTGCTGCCAACGGTTTAATAAAGTGCAAAGTTGCAAATGTAATTGCATCCGTCCACAATGCTACACGCGGACTATAATCTCGTTGTAATTCATCTAGCAACCAACCTCGGAATAACAATTCCTCAGCAAAGCCAACACCCAAGCCGACAACTAAACCCTCTAAAATCACTTTCACCAAGAAAACTTTTGGTTGTTGCCACACCAACCAACCCAACAAACCCTGTACCCCAAAAAGTATCAAAGTATTAATTATCCCCATAGCCAAACCACGCATTAAATCCACACCGTTTTGCCGTGTGAATTCTAAGCCATAATGCCGCAGAATTTGGGGCTGGTGATAGACACGCTTACCCCAGAGCCTCAAGAGAATAATAAACAATGCATATAACAATACCATTGTCAATATACTTACTAAATTTGAATCATTCACTAGTAAGTAAATTGGTGCAGCTAAGGGTAACCATAGCAGCAATAAAATTCCAATAAAATAACCCAGCCTAATAGGGGCAGGGCGTTCGGCTAAACGGACAAGGTTTTTTTTCATACCAATTAAGTCACCGATCGCAATTGACCAATGACCAATGACCAATGACTATTCATCAGGTTCAATCGTGCTGCTCAAACCGTGACTTTTCAATGTTTCGCAATAGAACTCAGCATGTTCCTGAGCGCAAGTAATGACTAAAGCCATTCCATTAGTATGGGCTTCCATCATGATGCTAACAGCCTGGGGTTGGGTAAGGCTCGGCACAGTAGTTATTAGTACTTGTACCACGTACTCCATAGGGTTGTAGTCGTCGTTATGGAGCAAAACGCGATAGCGAGGCGCGAGCTTGCGGGACGTAGAACGCTTTTCAATGGTTTCAACTGACACTGCTCTTTGCTCTTTAATCGTTAATTCACTACAACAAAGCCTCTGTCTAGCGATCGCTTAACAGTTGTTTACCTATTCTATAGTATTTCTGTCAACATACTATGCTAAGGAAACCTTTGCTGTCGGGGATTAGTCCTATTAGTTTTGCGTAGGCAATGATAGGGCATATCTCTGAGACATCCTTGGCGTGAGAGTGCTACCCTAATCTTACAAAACAATTTTTGTCGCTACCCAAACTGCTTTCATAATGGACATGAGCCTAGATTTTCTTCAACCGGGACAAATAGTGTCTTTAAAGCATGGTGAGAGGAATCTATATGCAGAAGTCATTCAATTTGTAGTTTCTCGCCAGTTGTGCTGGGTACGTCCTTTATTAATGGTCACCTTCATTGAAGAATCTCCGCTAATTACCGATTTACGCGATGCATCTGACCTACTTTGGCCTGCTGATTTATTTCAACCAGCTTTAGACACAGAAGTAATTACCTTATTGAGCCAAGTTTTAGCAAAACAACCAAAAGCCGAGCTTGACTCAGCCGCCAAACAGCAACTCAATCAATTTATTCACCAACTTTGGCAAGCATATCAAGAGGGACTGGGGATTAGGGATTAGGGATTGGGTATTGGAGTGCTGAGTGCTTAGTTAGGAGTTAGGAGTTAGGAGTTAAAATTTATTCTCCGTCATCTCCCTCATCTCCCTCATCTTCCCCAGTCCCCAGTCACACGTAACGAATACCAGCATCTCTCATCCGTTGAATTCCTTCTCGCAATCGTTCATCAGAGATAGTTAAAGCAATTCTGATAAAGCCTTCTCCAAATGCACCGTAACCGCTACCAGGGGGCACGAGAATGCCACATTTGTCAAGTAGCAAATTCACAAATTCTCCTGAGGAATATCCTTGAGGAACAGGTGTCCAGACGTAAAGGGTAGCTTTAGGAGGCTGCATTGGCCAACCAAGAGATTGCAGTCCACTAACAATAATGTCGCGGCGATTTTGGTAAACCGACATGATGGCTTGGAGTTCTGCCTCTGTGGTATTAGAATAAGCTGCGATCGCTGCTTGTTGAATTGCCTTAAATACTCCAGAATCAACGTTAGTTTTTACCTGGGCTAAGCCTTTAATGCCCACACGATTACCGGCAACAAAACCCACTCGCCAACCCGTCATATTGTACGACTTAGACAGACTGTGAAATTCGATCGCTACATCTTTCGCACCGGGAATTTGCAGCACACTAGGCGGTTTGTAGCCATCGTATGCCATTTCTGAGTAAGCGTGATCGTGGCACAGTAGAATATCATACTGCTTGCAAAAAGCTACCAATTCTTCAAAAAACTCTAATGTTGCTAATGCCCCAGTAGGATTATTAGGATAATTAATCCACAACAGTTTTGCCTTGTGAGCTACTTCTTCAGGTATATTACTCAAATCAGGCAAAAAACCGTTTTCTGCCTTCAGGGGCATAGGAAAAAACTCGCCACCAGCAAAGATTGTGGAAGTCCGATACACAGGATAACCAGGATCTGGTATTAATGTATAGTCTCCTGCTTCCACAAACGCTAAGAAAGTATTATGAATTGCTTCTTTAGAACCAATTGAGGAAACAATTTCTGTATCAGGGTTTAACCCCATCACCCCAAACCGATTCTCCATCCACTTAGCTGCTGTCTCCCGGAATTCCTTCGTACCTTGGTAAGGGGGATAATTGTGCATCGAAGCATCCTCAATCGCCTCATGCATTACCTGGAGAATATGATTAGGAGTCGGTTTATCTGGATCGCCAATAGCCATATTGATGATATCAACTCCCTTAGCAACGAGTTCATTCTGTTTGTGGATAATTTCAGCAAACAGATAGGGAGGAATTTTTTCTAGGCGTTTAGCGAACTGCATGGCGATTATGAGGAATGCACAATGTAGATGGTCATTACCACAGTTTACGCCACCTTAGGATTTAAATAATCAATCTCACAGAAAAATAAAAACTAATGATATCCCTCTTTTTACCCACGCTGCCTTTGAATAAGGTATACAGGTAGGGATGCCTCTACAAGGATTATCGTTATCTATGGTGAATTGTTTTTTCTGTTCCTTACCAAAACGGGAACCGCTATAACTATGATTGCTCCAGCCTTAATTAAATTCACTTAGTATAGCTCTTAACCTCTATATCCAAAGAATTAGGATTAATATCCCAGGCTAGAAACCAACTGAATTCGACCAGCATCCATCTCTGCCATTAATAATTCTAAAGCCTCGTAATCCACGTCAGAAATGTAACCTAGTTGCGTTAGTTCTGAGTTGATTTCATTTTCGATCTCAGGAGTTAGTTTTTTAATATCAAGAGCTTTTTCTACCAATTTACGAATAGCGTACCTAGTTCTCATAACTCATAATCCAACTCTATATTGACATTAATTATTCCAGATAAATCTAAGTATAAAAAGCGATCGAATACTAATTGACTAGTGATTTAGATCACAATTTAAGTTAGTTAGATAAATAATTTTCTCAGACTTTGCCCAATGTCAACAGTAACCGTAAAGTGTGGGATTTAACTTACCGTTAAGGCTTGGCTAAATTAGCTTAAGTTATGGACTAGGCAAGTTTCCTCAGGAAAGTTACGGATAATTTCTCTGCTCTACCACTGTCTATGTTGATTGTTTTTGAACTGAGATAAAAAAAAAGTATATATGAACACACTTTAAACTGGAATTATGACAATCTTTAAACAGACATACTAAAGCAATAAAGATTCAGCAAAGAAACCTAAGACATATGGTCGATGCAACAAAAAAAAGTTTATGTTCAAATAATTCTTACCTTGACGCTTCAATAACTCTTATAGGATGTAACCATGCAAGCAGTGCTTCAGTATCCCAAAATTGCGGTTATTCAACCCCAAAGCTGTTTGAATGCTGCAAACGCCTTGGAATTTGAACGAGATATGACTACAGAGCTAGCAAAAAATCATATTTCGATTTTGGTAGTAGATCTAGCAGCAGTAGACTCTTTAGACAGCGCAGGTTTGATGGCATTGTTATCTGCACACAAACTGGCTGTTAGTTTAGAAAGGAGTTTGCGACTTTGCAATGTTGCTCCCTCAGTTCAAATTATTTTTGAACTGACGCAACTCGATAGAGTTTTTGAAATTTTAGAAAGTCAAACTGACTTGTCTGCAACATAAATTTATATAAAAATTATGTAAAACGAGCAAAGTTCAGGTAAGGAGCAGACTTTATGTAAAGGAGTTATAAGCTGCAACGAGAAACTTTGTTGGAAGAGCTGATTTAATGCTAATGTTAGGTTTGAGTAACTGTAATTAAGGTAGCTCGAAGATAGCATAGTGGCTGTTGCAGTTGAAAAATTAATCACATCGGATATTTTAAAACCAGGGCGTTACTTGGGTAACGAGCGTTTAGCAGTACACAAACCTTGGGAGACGACAACAATACGCTGGGTCTTAACCTACCCAGAGGTATATGAAGTCGGTGCATCGAATTTAGGGCATATCATTTTATATAACATTTTGAATGCCCAAAAGAGCCAATTGTGCGATCGCGCCTATTTGCCAGGACAAGATCTATCAGCCAAACTACGGCAAACTAATACGCCGTTGTTTGCAGTAGAGTCAAAGCGATCGCTCACAGAATTCGACATTTTAGGGTTTAGCCTCAGTTACGAACTGGGTGCAACTAATATCCTAGAAATGTTGGATTTAGCAGGGATTCCCTTGACGTGGCGGGAGAGAAGAGACGCGGGGACAAAGGGACACGGGGACGCAAAGAATGAAAATATCACCACGTCTCCCCATCCCCCCATCCCCCCATCCCCCTCTTACCCGTTGATTTTTGCTGGGGGACAGACAGCAACATCAAATCCTGAGCCTTACGCCGACTTCTTCGACTTTTTCGCCCTTGGAGATGGAGAAGAATTACTGCCAGAAATTGGTTTGGTGTTGGAAGAAGGCAAACAAGCCGGTTTGAGTCGGGAAGATTTGTTACTAGACTTGGCACAGATACCAGGCGTATATGTCCCCCAGTTTTACGACATGGCAGACGATGGCTCAGTTCATCCCCTACGTCAAGACGTGCCAAAACGCATTCTGCGAAGAGTTGCAACCCCCATACCAGCATATTCCATTGGGCTAGTTCCCTACGTAGAAACCGTACATGACCGCTTAACCATTGAAATTCGGCGTGGCTGCACTCGTGGTTGTCGCTTCTGTCAACCAGGAATGCTAACCAGGCCAGCACGGGATGTAGAACCGGATAAAGTGGTAGAAGCGATTGAACAGGGTATGCGGGCAACCGGTTACAACGAGTTTTCCTTGCTTTCCTTAAGTTGTTCTGATTATTTATCCTTACCAGCGGTGGGGATGGAAATTAAAAATCGCTTAAAAAATGACAATATTTCTCTGACTCTACCCAGTCAACGGGTAGACAGATTTGACGAAAATATTGCTAATATCCTTGGAGGTACGCGACAAGGTGGACTGACCTTTGCTCCAGAAGCCGGAACTCAGCGGATGCGAGACATCGTGAATAAAGGTTTGACTAATGAAGAACTCTTGCGGGGAGTAAAAACCGCTTGGGAGCAAGGCTGGGATAAAATTAAGCTATATTTTATGATTGGCTTGCCAGGTGAGACAGATGCTGATGTCTTGGGTATTGCCGAAACAGTAAGTTGGCTACAGCGGGAGTGTCGAGGCAAAGGCAGAAAACCCTTAAACTTTAATTTGACAATTTCTAACTTTACCCCCAAGCCGCATACCCCATTTCAGTGGCACTCAGTTTCTACCAGTGAATTTCGGCGCAAACAAAACCTGCTGCGCCAAGAATTCCGCCGGATCAAGGGAGCAAAGGCAAATTTTACCGATGTCCGGATTTCGGCAATGGAAGATTTTATTGGACGAGGCGATCGCACTTTGGGGAAAGTAGTACGCCGCGCCTGGGAATTGGGTGCAGGGATGGATTCTTGGTATGACAATTTAGATCGAGCTTTTGCTGCTTGGGGAGATGCGATCGCCCAAGCCGGTCTAGACTGGAAATACCGCCAAATCGAAAACGGCGAATGGAATCTGTTTCAAAAAGAGGACATAAAGGGGGGACACGGGGACACTCTTAAAGAGGATACGGGGAATTTATCACAAACACTCTCCGCCTCAGAGGAGCTCCCCATATTTGCGTCGTCATCTACTTGCCACTCCCTCGATACTCCTCTACCCTGGGATCATATTGATACCGGGATTGATAAAAAGTGGCTCAAAGAAGACTTGGAACGCGCTCTAGCATCTGCAATTGTACCCGACTGCTCTTTTGAAGGTTGTTCTCACTGCGGGGTTTGTGGCACCGACTTTGGGCACAACATCGTCATTGAACCACCTGCTGTACCAAAATTCGCTGGTGAGTTTGTCCCCAACACTGCTAAGACACAACGAATACGAGTTTGGTTTGGTAAACAAGGTAACATGGCTTTAGTGAGCCATCTGGATTTAATCCGTTTGTTTGACCGAGTTGTGCGACGAGCAGGCTTGCCAATTGCTTTCACTGGTGGTTTTCATCCAATGCCGCGAATTTCTCTAGCTACTGCTTTGGCTTTAGGGGCTACTAGCAGTGGTGAAATTGCGGATTTTGAGTTGACAGCATCCATGTCAGTCGATACTTTTAAAGAGCAACTATTTCGGGAAATGCCCACAGACATACCTATATATGATGTGGTGGAAATCGATTTAAAAGCGAAAGCAGCTAGCCAACTGTTGGAGTCAGCAGAATATTTGATAAATGTAGCAGCACCAAAAGAAGTGACGCCTGCACAATGGCAAAACTGGATTGATACCATCAAAGCTAAAGACGAACTTTGGTACGAGCAAACAACCAAGTCAGGCAAGAGCCAGTTAATAAATCTGCGCGATCGCTTATTTGAATTAGAATTGCTAGAAAGCCACAATAACACAGCAGAATCTATATCTGTTATTCGTTATTTAGGTAGTTATCGCCAAGATGGTTGGCTCTTGCGTCCCGAACAAATCGTGTTTATGCTAGAAGCAGTAGCCAATGTACAATTTCAAATTCTACATATCCACCGCAATCGCCTAGTTTTAGGGGTATAATCCCTGTATGACAGCTTGCTAGTAGTTGTCATAAGATAGAACATCATAGGAATTGATTTTTAGCAAGGTTGCGTTAGAATGGGATGAAGAGAAATTTTCTGGCGCTGCATTGAATTAGCTGGTTCACTACCCTCGCATTCAGGGGGCGAAAGCAAAGATATTAGAGTGCAACTTCTAGGATTTTATCCCAGACAAACTGAGGCAGATTAAAGAACACACACTCTCTCTATAGCTACCTTGTGAATCAGTAACTAACAGCAAGCTCGGTTAGGTTCTCTAAATCCATGCTTTTTAAACAACTGCTGAATGTCTAATCCAGAGTAGTCCCCAAGAGCTAGTGCGCTACTCTTGTAGAGTTGTACTCTTTTGGAGAACCCGCTCTTTACCAACTGCCTTATAGACGCCCACAAACGCGCAAAGCCAAAACGCAGCTTGCCGTAGGCTGGGGAAACTTTAGGCAAGCCAGCAACTGGTGTTGCTGGATATAACCCTAAGGATAAATCTGGGGAATGGAAAATAGAAGTAGTTTATTTTTCTTAACGACTTCAGTAGGTTACTATCAAATCAAGCATCCTGAGTTAAAAGCTTACTCAGGATTTAGTACTTTCAACTCAGAACTCTCTTTACTGAGAGTATTGCATCACAAATCAACTACGGACGGTTGATTTAATTGCTTAAACAATATGAATATGCAGCAGTTCTGGAATAATCAAACGTGTGAATGCTCTTAAGAGTGCCAACAGATCTTTAACTTAGAAGCTCAGGTTGACGATTGTTATTACCAGTAGCGTCTTTTAAGACTTACAGGAGAGAAAGGTATAATATCGAACGGAATTAAGACTGACAATGAAGACTGATGCAAAGACGAGGCAGATGCTAACAGCGGGTTCCCCGACTTGTACTCCTTCACTAGGGGAGACTGTGCCAACGGAGAACCCGAAGAATAGCAACTGCCGTGCAAAGAGAACTTTGAGCTAAGGCTAAAGAGCAGGTTCTCCTTTGGGAGTAACAACGATGGCTGTACTATCCCGTTTGCGGAGCGTCTCCCTCAAGAGAAGGATACAAAACTTAAGGGAGACACCAAAACCAGAAAGTTTTCATTTATAAGTAATTAACCGGACTTGATACAACAAACCTCTAGACCTGTTAGTGCTGCCAATTTTTGAGGAAATTGAATGCCAAAACAAATTATTATCGCGGAGCAGCACCAAATTGCTGCGGTTTTTTCTGAAGATCAGATACAGGAGTTGGTTGTTGCTACGGGTCATCATCAAATAGGTGATATCTACTTAGGAGTAGTAGAAAACGTATTACCTGGGATAGATGCGGCTTTTGTCAATATTGGCGATCCAGAGCGCAACGGATTCATTCACGTCACCGACTTGGGGCCATTAAAGCTAAAGCGTACCGCAGCCGCAATTACAGAACTATTAGCACCACAGCAGAAAGTGTTGGTGCAAGTTATGAAAGAGCCAACGGGGACGAAAGGGCCAAGGCTTACAGGTAATATCACCTTACCTGGACGCTATGTGGTACTGATGCCCTATGGCAGAGGCGTAAATTTATCTCGACGGATTAAAAGTGAAAGCGAGCGCAATCGCTTGCGGGCACTAGCGATTTTGATCAAACCGGCGGGAATGGGTTTGCTTGTGCGTACAGAAGCAGAAGGCAAACCAGAAGAAGCGATTATGGAAGATTTAGAGGTGCTGCAAAAGCAGTGGGAGGCAATCCAGCAGGAAGCTCATTCCACCCGCGCCCCAGCCCTGCTCAACCGAGACGATGACTTTATTCAGCGCGTATTGCGAGATATGTACGGCGCGGATGTCAATCGGATTGTTGTGGATTCCAGCACTGGTTTGAAGCGAGTCAAGCAGTACTTGCAGAATTGGAGTGGAGGTCAAACACCCCAAGGATTGTTAATTGACCATCATCGCGATCGCTCACCAATTTTAGAGTACTTCCGGATCAATGCCGCCATTCGAGAAGCCCTGAAACCAAGGGTAGACCTACCTTCTGGAGGTTACATCATTATTCAGCCAACCGAGGCATTAACAGTAATTGATGTTAACTCAGGTTCGTTTACGCGATCGGCAACAGCCAGAGAAACAGTTTTGTGGACAAACTGCGAAGCTGCAACAGAAATTGCTCGGCAGTTGCGTCTGCGAAATATCGCCGGGGTGATTGTCGTTGATTTTATTGATATGGAATCACGACGCGACCAACTGCAAGTCCTCGAACACTTTAATAAAGCACTCAAAGCAGACAAAGCTCGTCCCCAGATTGCTCAACTAACTGAACTGGGTTTGGTAGAACTGACTCGCAAGCGTCAGGGTCAAAATATTTACGAATTGTTTGGTGAAACTTGTCCCACCTGCGGTGGTTTAGGACATACCGTGCGCCTACCTGGAGAAATCGAAAACCGATTTCCGACACCAACAGAAGCACCAGAACGTGAGCGTTTTGTATCTCCTCTACCTCACAGAGAACCGCGTCAGCCATCAGCCCGCATCCCAGAACCACGAGAAACCTATGATGGATTTGGAGAAACATTCGATGGTGACTCGGAATTAAGTAATCTCAATCTGATCAATCATCCTAGTTATCAAGAACTTAACGATAATAAGCGTCGTACCCGCACTCGTCGCAGTCGAATTGGTGGTATCAATGGATTAAACGGGAAAGATGAAGCCCGGACTAGTGTCAATCCACTGGCTTTTGTCAACGAGCCAGACTTAGACCTCGATGCTGAACCAGAACTAGGAGTAACATCAGAGATTCCCTCACCCACACTGGGTAAACCAGGTTGGAGTGAAAGAATTGAACGCACTAAAATTACCAAGGCAGAGCCAGTCAAACCAGTGGTAGAACCACCGGAAATTAGGACTGTAGAAATGACACTCCAAGAACAGGATATTTTTGCTTTAATGGGAATCTCTCCCTTGGTGAAATTGGAGCAAGAAGTTAAAAATCCCAAGTCTGTAATTATTAACGTGATTCAGCCGGGTCAGCTGCCAACTACACCAACTGAATCAATCCCAGAATCAGCTACTGTTCAAAGAGCAACATCTGAACTTACCCCAAGCAGAATACCGATACCAAAAGTTATTGAGCCAGAAAAAAAATCCTCAATCCAAGAGATAATCCAAGAGACGACTGAACCATCAGGGTTTACTGACAGCCCTTCGGCATCCTTGACCAACGCAGATGAAAGCGATGCCAATAGCACCGCTACTGCCAACCGTCGCCGCCGCCGTCGTTCGTCAGCGATCGAGGACAATTAATTCGCCTTATGGCAGAAACACAGCAAACTGCTGCTATTTGTTCGCCAGCACCCCTGGAAAAATCCAGTTGGCTGGAGTTTTCTACCTTGTCAGGGATTCCAGGGCTAGTTGCAGGTGTGGATGAAGTAGGGCGAGGTGCTTTATTTGGTCCTGTGGTAGCCGCAGCCGCGATCCTGCCAGATGATGCTTTGCCAAAACTAATGGCAGCTAAAATTAAAGACAGTAAAAAGTTGTCTAGTCAAAGAAGAACTCAGCTAGCAGAGGAAATTTGTCGGCTGGCTGTAGATTGGAAAATTGGGTTTGCTTCCACTGCGGAAATTGACGAGATAAATATTTTGCAAGCGACGCTGTTAGCAATGAAGCGGGCTGTACTGAAGTTAAAGGTACAGCCCGCACTCTGCTTAGTTGATGGCAATCAATCAATCAAAGACTTACTAGTGCCCCAACAAACAATAGTCAAAGGAGACGAGCGATCGCTTGCTATTGCTGCTGCTAGTATTGTCGCCAAGGTTTGGCGTGACGATCTGATAATGCGTTTAGCATTAAAATACCCAGTTTACAACTTGGAGTGTAATAAGGGTTATGGTAGCCAGCAACATTTGCTGGCTCTGCAACAATATGGACCTTCACCCCTACATCGTAAGTCTTTTCGTCCTTGCAAAATTAAAATACTGGATAGTTAGTGATGGAATAATTACTCAGGATTCAATATTGGCAATTTACCACTGTCACCGTCAATTCCTTTATTTTTCGTTTGTGATATCACCCAGTAGCGATAATCTGCTAAAAGTTGATGTAATAAACGTTGCTTGACCGTCAACAACACGCTTTTAAGCAAACCATTACCAGTAGCTTCTAGAATTGGCTTGGGAGTGAGGGAAAATGGCGGTGGCAGATCTACTTGGACTTCTAAATCAGCTTTTCCTTGCAGGCGAGTACCAGTACTTAGTTCTTTCGGAGATAAATACCCTTTTAAATTGAGAGCAAATCGCTGGTTAATATACTCGAAACCCAGAATTTCACAGCCTAGCGATCGCAAATAAATTATGCCATTTGATTCTGCCCAAACTCTCATGTCTACAGTCGGTTGAATGCTCAATGACATAAAGGTTAGCGGACGCATTTTTAAGCGAAATACCTCTTCAGAAACCTGCTGAATTCGACTATTGTCAACCAAAGCTTTAACCAGACGTTGGGGTTGACGTAAGTAGTGCTGAATGGGAATAGGCTCCTCTGGAACAGCGATTTCAAGCGATTGGGAGGCAGTAAACCGGGTAGCCATGAGCGGATAAAAGTATTTGTTTCTTAATTTTAATATTTTTTAACAATTTAGATCTGACTACAGAAAAGTAGAAACTTTATTTATCACCAAAATTATAATTGCTGATGAGGTATACACGAGCGGCAAAAAATTGGTACGCTCATGACTATCTTCTATTGAAGATACTCTCAACTAGAAATTAACTATTGACAAAAAAGTAAAAATATGTGTTAAAAATTTCCTGACCTAATAGAATTTATCTTCAATCTTCAGAGAAACTTAGCGAAAAAGCTACCCACAAATCCGATTGGTGGAAGACTACTATGGATAGCTTATTTACTTAAACTCATATATGGATAAAAATATCTTATATCAGTTCTGTATGAAGATGCGCTAAACCATATTTAAGTACAAGAAAAAAACGAACCGCAAAGGACGCAAAGGACACAAAGAAAGAAAGAAAGAAAGAAAGAAAGAAAGAAATTAAAAGAGTTTGGCGCAGCCTCACAAAGAAATGGTATTAGGATGAAATTCTTTTCTACAAATCCTTCTCAATTCCCAGTTCCAGTGAAACTATTAACTTAAGGCAAAAGGCATGACTATATCGATCGCACATTTAGGACCTCCCGGCACTTATTCAGAACAAGCAGCTGTTTTTTATGTCAACTGGCTGGGCAAAAATACAGGAGTTGAAGCTATATTATGTCCCTATCCCAGCATCTCCCAATCACTGCACGCAGTTGCCGATGATCAAGCCCACTTGGCTGTTGTGCCAGTGGAAAATTCTATCGAAGGGAGTGTCACCATGACACTAGATACACTATGGCAGTTGGACAATTTGCAAATTCAGCTAGCCTTAGTATTACCTATTGTCCATACGCTAATTTCATGTGCAACTAGCTTAGATAAAATTAAAACTGTTTACTCTCATCCCCAAGCTTTGGCACAATGCCAGGGATGGTTGGAGCGATTTCTCCCAACTATACAGATTATTGCAAATAATTCTACAACTGAAGCACTACAGCAGTTGGAACAAGATCCGACAACAGCAGCGATCGCTTCTAGTAGGGCAGCTCAACTCTACAATCTGCCCATACTTGCCAGTGGTATTAACGACTATCCAGAAAACTTTACTCGCTTTTGGGTGGTAAGTCAGGGCGAAGCCAACGCTGGGTCTCAGAAATCAAAACCAGATGCTAGTCACACATCCTTAGCTTTTAGTGTACCTGCCAACGTCCCAGGAGCGTTGGTCAAACCTTTGCAAATCTTTGCTCAACTAGGAATTAACCTCAGCCGCATTGAATCCCGTCCTACGAAGCGATCGCTAGGAGAATATTTGTTTTTTATTGATGTAGAAGCAGATGCTAAGGAAACACAAATGCAATCTGCTTTGGCAGAATTAAGTATCTACACAGAGATTCTCAGAATTTTGGGCACTTACAATGTTTTACCAGTAAGCATACTTGAATAGAAAGTTAGGAGTTAGGAGTGAGGAGTGATGAATTATAAATTAGGAGTTATCAATTTTTGTTTTTTGTTATTTTTATTTACTCCTAACTCCTAACTCCCAACTCCTAATTCATGATTTCTCATTAAATGTGTCTTTAAGAACGGCACGAGCTGCCAAGTGATTACGAGTAGAAGTTAAAATTTCTGCTTCCCGCTCTAGGCGAGTTGCAGTATCTTGCATTTCTAGCAATAACTGCTGTTCTGCTGCCACACCATAGAGGTTACTTGCTACCCAATAAGATAGCTCTATTGGAAGATCGGGCAAATCTTCTGGCAACTCAATATTTTGTTCGGTTAATTTGGCTGACAGACGCACAACATCTCGCAGTAGTTGTTCTACTTCTGAAGACAAAGGTCGCAAATCTTTAGTTGGTGGGTGGTCTTCAATCCACTCCACTAAGCCAACGCGGTATGGCTTTTCACGAACGTATTCTAATACACGAAATCTTTGTTGCCCCAAAGTCAACATTTTCATCCGATCGTCTGGCAGCCGCTGATGATGAATGATTTCGGCACAGCATCCTGTGTTTGCAATTGTGCCTTTAACTGGATCGAACATCAAAACACCGAACCTGCGATCGCTCTCCAAAATCGTGTTCATCATGATTCGGTAGCGAAATTCAAAGATGTGCAGAGGCAATGGTCTGGTAGGAAACAGAACTACTTCGGGTAACGGGAACAGAGGTAGTTCGCGGACTGCAATTTTAGAAGATGATGTCATTGTTACCTTGGTATAAACTTAATCTTTAAAATTTATTTTTCTCTGCTTTTCCCGTACTTTGTCTACATTCTATCATTTGTTTTGTGGCTAAATAAAAAGCCCTGAGATATATTTCTTCAGGGCAAGGTAAATATTCATACTAATGTCATTTGTCCACTCTTACAAAGTTCTGAGCGTCAGCTTCCGACAATCAGACTTTGTACTTTGTCAGTTGTCCTTTATTTATTGACAAATGACCAATGACTAATGACTAATAACTAATTAAAGTTTGACTTCGATATCAACACCCGATGGTAAATCCAATTTCATCAGGGCATCAATAGTTTTAGAAGATGGCTGGTAGATGTCAATAATCCGGCGATGAGTACGGGTTTCAAAGTGTTCACGTGAATCTTTATCTACGTGAGGCGATCGCAGCACACAGTAGATTCGACGTTTTGTTGGTAAAGGAATGGGGCCGATTGCTGTAGCATTGGTGCGGTTAGCTGTGTCTACAATCTTCTCGCAAGATGTATCTAATAAGCGTCGGTCAAAAGCTTGTAAGCGAATTCTAATTTTCTGCTGCTGTAGAGTTGCCATCTTTAATTGTCCAGGTTCTGCGTAATAGGGGAGTGGGGAGTGGGGAGTGGGGAGTGGGGAGTGGGGGAAACAAAATTGCTTGGCTTTTTCTTACTCCCTACTGCCTATTCCCTACTCCCTTCAATAAAAAGGAAGAGAAAGGAGCAGAGAGGCATCATACCATCTCTGCTCCTTTGTTATGAGCAAAAAGGTGCTATTTGAGAATTTTGGAGACGACACCAGCACCAATGGTGCGACCACCTTCACGAATAGCGAAGCGCATTCCTTGTTCAATAGCGATCGCGTTGATCAATTCTACTGTCATTTTGATGCGATCGCCTGGCATCACCATTTCTGCCTCGCTGCCATCATCAGAGGTGAAAGTTTTGATGGTACCAGTTACATCGGTTGTCCGCACGTAGAACTGGGGGCGGTAGCCAGCAAAGAATGGAGTCTTACGACCACCTTCTTTTTCTGTTAAAACGTATACTTCACCTTCAAATTGAGTGTGAGGTGTAATCGAACCAGGTTTAGCAATTACCATACCCCGTTCAATATCACCCTTTTGGATACCTCTGAGTAGTACGCCAGCGTTATCCCCAGCCATACCTTGGTCGAGACTCTTCTTGAACATCTCAATACCAGTTACAGTGGTGGCGCGAGTATCTCTGATACCCACTAGTTCAACGTTATCGCCAACTTTAACCACACCCCGCTCAATCCGGCCTGTAGCAACAGTACCACGACCTGTGATGGAGAATACGTCTTCTACAGCCATCAGGAAGGGCTTATCAACATCCCGCTCAGGGGTGGGGATGTAAGAATCTACAGCATCCATCAGTTCATAGATTTTGTCTACCCAGGGATTTTCTCCTCGTTGGGTCTTGGGGTTCTTGGTCATTGCTTCTAGGGCTTGCAGACCAGAGCCTTTGATAATGGGGATATCATCGCCGGGGAAGTCGTAGCTAGAAAGCAGCTCCCGCAGTTCTAGTTCCACTAGTTCCAGCAGTTCTGGGTCATCCATCAAGTCTTCTTTGTTTAAGAAGACAACCAGACTGGGAACCCCAACCTGTTTTGCCAGCAGAATGTGTTCGCGGGTTTGGGGCATGGGTCCATCGGTAGCAGCAACTACGAGAATGCCGCCATCCATCTGGGCTGCGCCGGTGATCATATTCTTCACATAGTCAGCGTGTCCGGGACAGTCCACGTGAGCATAGTGCCGACTTGCGGTTTCATACTCAACGTGAGCGGTATTGATGGTAATACCCCGTGCCTTTTCTTCTGGTGCGTTATCGATTTGGTCGTAGCCCTTAGCTACAGCCTGACCCATAGCAGCCAAGGTCATGGTGATGGCTGCTGTCAAGGTAGTTTTACCGTGGTCAACGTGGCCAACTGTACCGATATTAATGTGGGGTTTATTCCTTTCAAACTTTGCGCGTGCCATGAATCCTCGTTTCCTTTTTTAATTAAGCGTTCCCTTTGCTTTTTGCAATGATAGTTTCAGCTACGCTGCGAGGCACCTCTTCGTAGTGGCTGAACTCCATCGTGAAGATACCCCGACCTTGGGTCTTCGACCGGATATCAGTGGCGTAGCCGAACATAGTCGCTAGTGGAACTTTGGATGCCACCTTAGCGAGTCCCTGTTCAGTGCTTTGGCTTTCAATCTGCCCCCGACGGGAGATCAGGTCGCCAATGACGTTCCCGATAAAGTCTTCAGGAACTTCCACTTCAACTTTCATCATAGGCTCTAATAGTACTGGTGAAGCTTTAAGCACAGCTTCTTTCATTGCCATTGAGCCAGCGATTTTGAAAGCCATTTCCGAAGAGTCTACATCGTGGTATGACCCATCAATTAGCGTCGCTTTGACATCAATCAATGGATAGCCAGCCAGAACACCGGATTCGCAGCTTTCTTTCATTCCTTGTTCTGCTGGGCCGATGTATTCTTTGGGCACACTACCACCAACAATTTTGGAAACAAATTCAAAACCAGTACCAGGTTCTCCAGGCTCCAAATCGATCACAACATGACCGTATTGACCTTTACCACCACTTTGGCGGATGAATTTGCCCTCGATTTTGTTCACAGCTTTCCGAATTGTTTCTCGGTAGGCTACTTGTGGTGCGCCAACATTTGCTTCCACCTTGAATTCTCGTAACATCCGGTCTACTAGAATTTCGAGGTGTAGTTCTCCCATCCCTGCGATCACAGTTTGGTTTGTTTCCGGATCGACGTTGACACGGAAGGTAGGGTCTTCTTCCGAGAGAGATTGCAGAGCCTTGGATAATTTATCCATGTCATTCTTGGTTTTGGGTTCAACCGCTACCGAGATCACAGGCTCAGGAATGAATAGGGATTCCAGAATTACTGGGGAACCATCATCACAGATGGTGTCACCTGTCAAGGTATCTTTCAATCCCAGGGCTGCTCCCAAATCACCCGCTCGCAGTTCATCGACATCTTGGCGATCGTCTGCCTTCATCAGAACTAAGCGGGAAATCCGTTCTTTTTTATTCTTAGTCGCGTTGAGGACGTAGCTACCCTTTTTCAGCACACCAGAATAAACGCGAACAAATGTTAGGCGACCATAAGGGTCAGCCATAATCTTGAACGCCAAAGCCGCTAGGGGTTCGTTGTCATCAGCCCGCCGCTCAACAGTATCACCATTGGGCAGTATGCCTTGAATTGGCGGTACTTCACTTGGTGCTGGCAGGTAATCGACAACGGCATCCAGCATTAACTGTACACCTTTGTTTTTAAATGCCGAGCCACAAAGTACTGGTACGATTGTGCCAGCAATTGTGCCTTTACGCAGAGCAGCAGCAATTTCGTCTGCTGTAAGTTCTTCGCCATCGAAGTACTTAGCCATCAGAGTATCATCGGTTTCTGCCACTGCTTCTACTAGCTTGGTGCGGTATTCTTCTACCTGCGCTTGCATCTCGGCTGGGATATCGGTTTCTTGGATATCAGTTCCTTGATCGTTTGCGTAAATATACGCACACTGCTTTACGAGGTCAACAATCCCTTGGAAGTCGTTTTCGCTACCAATTGGTAGTTGAATGGCGATCGCATTTGCCCGCAGGCGATCGCGCATTTGTTCGTGAACTTTATAAAAGTTCGCTCCTGTGCGATCCATCTTATTGATGAAGGCGATCCGAGGCACTTTGTAGCGGTCTGCTTGTCGCCATACTGTCTCAGACTGAGGTTGCACACCACCCACAGAACAAAATACCGCGATTACACCATCTAACACGCGCATAGAACGCTCAACTTCAATTGTGAAGTCTACGTGACCTGGAGTATCGATAATGTTAATTTGATGATCTTTCCAGCTGGTACTAATAGCAGCAGCAGTAATGGTAATTCCCCGCTCCCGCTCCTGCTCCATCCAGTCTGTGACGGCAGTTCCTTCATGAACTTCGCCAATCTTATGAATTATCCCAGAGTAAAACAATATTCTCTCTGTTGTTGTTGTTTTGCCCGCATCTATATGCGCCGCAATACCGATGTTGCGTACTTTCTCTAGCGGGATCGTGCGTACCACAATTACCTCCTATAGTTTTTGCCTCATGATATCTTGTATATTACTCTTTGTTAAGATTCTATACTTTTACGGAAAACCGTCTTTTTTGTAAATCCACGATATACCGCTTCAGGAATACGATATATCGCTTTTCTACCTAGTAACGATAATGTGCAAATGCTTTATTCGCTTCCGCCATCCGGTGCGTTTCTTCGCGTTTGCGAATGGCATTTCCTGTTTCATTGGCTGCGTCCATCAACTCATTTGCAAGTTTGCTGGCCATTGTCCGCCCTGGTCTGGATCTAGAAAATTGCACCAGCCAACGCAGTGCTAGGGTAGTACCCCGCTCAGAACGCACTTCCATCGGCACTTGGTAGGTTGCTCCACCGACTCGGCGAGCCTTGACTTCTACTAGAGGTGTAGCATTCCGCACTGCTCTTTCAAAAGTTTCTAAGGCATTATTGCCAGTGCGTTCCTCAATGGTTTTTAATGCATCATAGACAATTCTGGCGGCAAGCGATTTCTTGCCATGACGCATGATCCGCCTGATAATCATGCTCACAAGGCGACTGTTATATACGGAGTCAGACGGAACTGGGCGCCTTTGAATAACACCACGACGAGACATACTTCACCTTTAATTCGGATTTGGCAACGAAATTATATGCTATCAGACACCGGAAACTAAAAGCGGTGGAACCCAACCCTCAGACTTCCTCAATTAATTTTTTCGAGCGTTGCAGGTGCCAATTTGGGATTTGGGATTTGAGATTCTGGATTAAAAGTTTTTGTTAATATGCTTCTAACCTTGTGGTCGTAACAAGCCAAAAATCAAGAGTCTGTAACTCTCATCCCTTTGGGGGTTCGATAAATCCAAAATCGCAAATCTAAAATCGTTTTGCTACGTGCAACTAGATACCCAAGGCGACAAGACTATAAACCTTAATGTCCAGATGAGAATTCTGTTGTTGTTACAGGATTCTCCTCAGAAATTCTACACTTGCTCGCTGAGTGTAGGGTGTAGATTGCTTGATTGCTTCAAACAAAGACAACAGTTTTCATAACTGCTGTTAGAACACAGGTACTGAGCGATTTTTTGTCCCTGAGCTTTTTTAGGCTGGACGATTAATCGTGTTTAATGCGATTAATCGCCTAATCCTATTTTTTCGCTTCTTTCGGACGCTTCGTTCCATACTTGGAACGACCTTGCTTGCGGTCTTTGACTCCGGCTGTGTCTAAGGTGCCACGGATGATGTGGTATCTCACGCCTGGCAAGTCCTTAACCCGACCGCCACGAATCATGACAACTGAGTGTTCTTGTAAGTTGTGACCAATCCCTGGAATGTAAGCGGTAACTTCAAACCCAGAGGTGAGTCTTACCCTTGCTACTTTGCGTAGAGCTGAGTTAGGCTTTTTTGGTGTAGTCGTGTATACTCTGGTACAAACTCCCCGGCGTTGGGGGCATTGTTTCAGAGCTGGGGACTTGGTTTTCTGACGCGCTTGTTCGCGTTCGTTACGTATTAGCTGCTGTATTGTTGGCATGAGTTACAGCGCGTAAAGCTGCTTATGGTCTAAGTTTTAACAAATCCTGATTATATCGTTTTTTAGGGGTTTATGTCAATTGTCAATTGTCAATTGTGAGAACCAATGACCAATGACTAATGACTAATGGAGAAGGAATTGCCACAGGTACAGGTAGCGATCGCCTGGGGGTTATGGAAGCGAAAACCACCACCCATTAAGTCTTCTGAATAATCTACTGTCAAGCCGTTGAGTTGATTTAAACTTTCGGTGTCTATGATTAGTTGAAGCTCATCGAAGTCAAAAACCCGATCGCCAACTTTTATTGCTTCATCGAAGGACATATCATAAAATAACCCGGAACAGCCACCTGGTTTTACTCCTAATCGAAACAAGACATTTGGCTGTTGCTTGGACTTGATTCGGACAATTTCACTTGCGGCTGCTTGACTCAGATGAATCATGAAATTCGTTTTTGGAATTGAATAACCTATCTTAATTTTACAGTTCTGTTGACCAGTGCTTCTCTATTCAGAGACTGCGTTTATTTTGCTTCTATGTATAAATAGCTGAATTTGCAATTCTTAAAGACTCAATTTATACAGCAAAGTTGAAAATTCCAAAGAAAAATAAATATTTTTGTTGAGTTTTTAGTTTTTGATAAATATTTTTGTCTCCACTTAACAATTAATTTTGTTTTACAGGGTTAGGAGGGTCTGGGTGTTTGGTTTATCTAGAATGGAGAACGCCAATTGTAGCTACCCGAAAGAGCGATCGCTCTTAACTACATACTACTACATTTAATATGACTAAGATGGTTTAGTCCCCACCTCAACTAGGTAGGGACTCAATACGGTTCGGATAAGCAGTATGAACTTCCCTTGTGGTCTGGGAAATGGTTTTGGGGTAAGGGGATTTGGATGTATTTGAAACCTTTCCCCTTTCCCCGAACCGTGTTGGGTAGGGACTTCTGGTGTGCAGTAGCTACTAAAGACAGTTTGCACAAAAGCCTATTCAATTTTCGGGTTAGAGCTTTTATGTGGTTCTTTTGGTTTTAATCCTTGGTACGAGCATAATCGTCTTGGTAGCGAATAATATCATCTTCACCCAAGTATTCGCCATTTTGCACCTCAATCAACACCAAAGGAATCACACCAGGATTCTCTAAACGATGAGCTGTACATTGAGGTACATAGGTTGACTCATTATTGCTCAGTAAGACTTCTTGCTCACCGCAAACTACCCTAGCTGTACCAGAAACGACAATCCAGTGTTCGCTGCGGTGATGATGCATTTGTAAACTCAGGCGGTGTCCAGGCTTAACTTCGATACGCTTGATTTTGTATCCGCGTCCTTCTTCCAATACTGTAAAAGCACCCCAAGGACGTAACTCAGTTGCAGCAACACCTTTGGAACTAATAGCTGGAGGTAGATGTAGAGTGTCAGTCTGTACAGTTTCTTGATATCGAGCCATAGTTACCTCATTTGGAGACATAAAAAACCGTGGGTACTTTTAAACTATTGATGAAAAAATTTGGCGCTATCTTGCAAACTTGAAAATCAGGAATTTTGTTGCACCTTGCTAAAGATAACAAAACCAAACCTTATGGTGTAAAGCATTACTATTAAAATTTTTAGGTCTACATTAAGTCTTCATCAAGCAAAAGGGCAGCTTGTTCTAAACTTTAAAAAGGGCATTGGGCATTGGGCATTGGGAACATGGGGAAATAAGGAATGCCTAATGTACAGTCCTTAGTTCCTAGTCCCTAATCCCCAATCCCCAGTCGCTTATTTTTGCAGAAAAATACCAATGCCATTGTGGACACGAGCAGCGGTACTGGGGAAACGGTCAAGTAGTTGTCCTCCTAAGTAAAGGCTGGTAGAACTACCACCATCCAAATTTAGAGCGTCCACACACCCCATCTGTTGCATTAGTTGGGCGTGTTCTGCCAATGTAGGGCCATAACCGCCGACACGATTATGGGTGGCAGTAATCATCAGTGTGCCTGTTGGTGTTGTGCAAATACCGCTACGAATTGCTTTTTCTGCAATAAAGGCGTTGCTGAATTTTTCGGCTTTGGCATCAAGGACAATTTGACGATTTTGGATTAATAGCGGTCCTGCTCCGATAATGTGGGGATAACGACTAAAATCAGCGGGAGCAGTAGTGCTGGAAATACTGAGTGTGGTACCAATAGGTAATTGTGAGGCACTAGCAGTAGCACTGGCGCGTAAAGTTAGCAGGTAGCCATCCTGGGGAATAGGAATCGTCTGCTCACCAACTTTCCCGCCTGGTAATTGATTAGTAATTTGGTCTTTCTGTACCACCAGGATAATTTCGTTGTCGGTTAGAGGTGTGTAAGTTGCTCCCCAAGCACGGGTATAACGAGCAATACCACTCTGGACGTACCCACTATTGAGAAAGAGAATTGGTAAGCGCTGGTTATTTGCAGTGATTAAAGTTTCTTCTAAGGTGAGGCGACCGAAGTAAAATTGACCAGAATTATTCCAGGCGATCGCCCCTCGGTTGAGAATAGGCCCTGATAACCACTGGCCATCTCGGCGAATTGCACCCAAGGGCAATCTATTATTGCGGTTAAAATAACCACCATTAATTCCAGCTACTGCTAAGTAGCGTTGTGCTGTTTGGATTAAGGGAGCAGTACCTGTAAGTGTATCAGGGCTAACCCACATAGGTTGTAATGTTAGCCCAACTTGGCGGGGATTAACTTCTAACCAAACTACCGGAAAGCGTTCTGTACCTAAATTCATATAATGCTGTCGCCAGCGCAATCCCGGTGCCCAAGTAATATCTCGTTCTTCTAGAGGATCGGATCGAATATCGATAATTAAGCGATGGGGGTCTGCTACAGTACTAACTTGAGGTGATAAGCCAAAGGGAACACTCAAACGAATAATAGTTTGGTTTTTCACCACTTCCACTTTTTGAATTAGTGGTTGTGGGGCTGGGACTACTGGTGGTGTCGCTGGCGATAATTGTTTGAGTATATCTGGTAATGATGTTGGTGGTGCTGCTGGTGGTAGCTGGGGAGTATAGCGTTCTATTAAAACGGGATCGGCTATTGCATCCAGGGTAACTGTCCACTCTCGATTCGGCGGTGTGGTGGGTTTAAGTGGTGGTGTGTCTGGATCGGGGGATGAAGTTGGAATTGTTTTAATAGTCGATCCTTGTGCAACTTGCCAGGGAGTTGGACGATCTAAATCCACAAGAATTCGAGTTGGTTGCAAGGAAGTAACACCTGCGTCTGAAGGTTGCTGGTTTTGAACGATGTTTGTTATTTGTGCTTTCGGGGTGGCGATCGCTAAGGTGTTACCATTGGCTTGGATCTGCCATCCGGCTGTTTGAGCAAAATTAGTAATATCCAGATAGCGATATCCCTTTAGCAAAGTAGTGCTTAAAATTAATGGGTTGCTCACCGAAGAAAACCACTGTATCGGTTGCCTAGTCCAGTTGCTACTGTTTAAAAAATTTACTCCAAATAATTGCCGGAATGCGCCGTCACTGAGATGAGTCGTGATTTGACCAGATTTTCCAGTCCGCTGCAACCAAGTTCCTGGTAAGGTTCGCCCATTGAGGGATATTTGATTACCAACAGAAGGCGATCGCACCGCGGGTATTGGAGATGTTGGTGATTGTGAAATTAACCTGGGTATTGGTTTACTATTTTTAGGGGACTCCTGGGCGTTACCATAGGTAGTAGCTAAGCACACTGCTGTCAAAAGTATTGATGACACACTAGCTCGGATAAACCTACTATTCCCAATCAGCGAAATAACACTGGAGTATTGTTGTTGGCAACAATTCGGCATTTTTACCATAATTTACTAGGTATTTTTCAAAACTATCACCCAAGGTATAAACTAACTAATTATTTGCAAATATCAAAAACATCAGTTGTTTGGCGAAAAAACATGATAATCTATATATTGGATTGTTATCTCTTTAAAAAAAACAGCAATTTAGCCGCCTAAGCGACTGTAACCAAGTGTTCTAAGTGGCACTGATACCAATCACACCATACACGGTAGTCTTAGTTATCAAAACTGGATTAAGATATTTAATCCTCGCTGCTAGTTGCAACTCTTCCTACTTCAGTGGAGTGTAATTGCTAGTGAGATAGGTGGCAACTGGATCGAGAGGAATTTTTGGGAATTGTCAAATGGGTATATATTGTAATACGCTGATTTTATTGCCGTATCGGGATAATTTTGATTTTAAAACCTAGTGCAGCTTTCAGTTTTAATTATGTTTTAGGTAAGCCAAGACAGGCTCTATGAATAACTAGTGTGCATCTGGAACAAGGGAATTGAGAAAATACTTAGCTTCACAATATACAAAAGAAAATGTCAGGGCAATAACAATGTCTTGGCTAAATTAGCTTGTCTAACAACTGCATAAATACATAAAAAATACGTAATTATTTTAACACAGGTTAACTAAAAAGTAAAACCGAAGTTAAAATTTTTTTTCCCTAAAATTCAGTGCTGATGTGTTTCTGCATCGCTGAATTGAAAAACTTTTCTCATAAGTAGTGGCAAAATTGGTAACTCAATAGTTCAGGTACAGGGTATGAATAATCAATCGATGAATCAAGACCAGAAAATCACAGCGGATATTGACTCAGTAAATACCTGTCAGGGGCAAAGGTGGTTAGTAGAGGAACGAGATGCCTGTGGTGTAGGTTTTATTGCTCATTGTCAAAATCATGCCAGCCACGAAATTGTCGAAAAAGCTTTAGCTGCTTTGACCTGCTTAGAACACCGGGGGGGTTGTAGCGCTGACCAAGACTCTGGCGATGGTGCAGGACTATTGACAGCAATTCCTTGGGAGTTGTTTCAAGAAGAATTTGCCCAAAGAAAAAAGGAATTTTCATCTACCAACAATACAGCTGTGGGGATGATATTCTTACCACAAGACCAACAAGCAGCACAAAAAGCTAGGGCAGCAGTTGAGGAAATCGCTGCACAAGAAAAATTCATTGTACTGGGATGGCGAGTAGTACCAGTCCAAACTAATTTACTGGGGGTACAAGCAAGAGAAAATCAACCCCAGATTGAGCAAGTTTTTTTAGCGTCCGTTGACAAAAGCGGCGATGAACTAGAACGAGAACTATATATTACCCGCCGCCGAATTAGTAAACTTGCAAATAATATTTCAGAAGAATTTTATATCTGCTCCTTATCAAGCCGGACAATTGTCTACAAAGGCATGGTGCGTTCTGCTGTATTGGGAGAATTTTATCAAGATTTAAAAAATCCACTTTACAAAAGTGCCTTTGCTGTCTATCATCGCCGCTTCAGCACCAACACGATGCCCAAATGGCCGCTAGCCCAACCAATGCGGCTTTTGGGTCACAATGGCGAAATCAATACCTTATTGGGTAACATCAATTGGATGATGGCACGAGAAGCTACCTTAAATCATCCAGTATGGGCTATGGGTGCAGATTCTTTGGAAGAGACTCGCATCAACGAACTCAAGCCATTAGTTCACATTGACAACAGCGATTCAGCTACTTTAGATAATGTGCTGGAATTGCTGGTACGTTCTGGACGCAGCCCCTTGGAAGCCTTAATGATTATGGTTCCAGAGGCTTACAAAAATCAGCCTTCTTTAAATGACTATCCAGAAATTGTTGATTTCTACGAATATTACAGCGGTTTGCAAGAAGCATGGGACGGCCCAGCACTTTTAGTATTCAGTGATGGTCAAAAAGTTGGGGCGACACTAGATCGCAATGGGTTAAGACCAGCTCGTTACTTGATTACCGAAGATGACTACATTGTTGTAGCTTCCGAAGCAGGAGTAGTGGACTTCCCAGAAGCCAAGATTATAGAGAAAGGTAGACTAGGACCAGGGCAAATGATTGCCGTGGATTTAGAAAATCATGAGGTGCTGAAAAATTGGGATATAAAACAGCGCATCGCCAAGCAGCATCCCTATGGAGAATGGCTGCAACAGTACCGTCAAGAATTAAAGTCATTGGCCATTAGTCACACATCAAATGGAAATGGCAATGGCAAAGGACAATCGACAAATGACCAAAGTCTATTGACGATTGACAAACAAACCTTACTTCAGCGTCAAACTGCCTTTGGTTACACCACAGAAGATGTGGATATGGTGATTGAACAAATGGCGATCGCAGGTTCAGAACCGACTTTCTGTATGGGAGATGATATTCCTTTGGCAGTATTGTCAGAAAAACCCCACCTGCTTTATGACTATTTCAAACAGCGTTTTGCTCAGGTAACCAACCCGGCGATCGATCCCCTACGGGAAAAGCTCGTCATGTCTTTGAAAGTCGAACTGGGTGAACGGGGTAACTTATTAGATCCAAAGCCAGAATATGCCCGGAGACTGAAACTTGAATCCCCAGTGTTGAACGAGGCAGAATTAGAAGCGATTAAGCTGTCAGGATTTGCCACAGCCGAGTTATCAACTTTATTTGCGATCGCCACTGGCCCAGAAGGATTAAAAGCTGCCGTCGAGTCTTTACAAGCACAAGCTGCTGAATCAGTACGGGCAGGTGCAAAGATTTTAATATTAAGCGACCGCCCAAGTGATAGCAGTATTAGCACAGAATACACTTACATTCCTCCCCTACTAGCAGTGGGTGCCGTACACCACCACCTGATTCGGGAAGGGTTGCGAATGAAAACATCCCTGGTTGTCAATACTGCCCAATGCTGGAGTACTCATCACTTTGCTTGTCTCATTGGCTATGGCGCTGGTGCAGTTTGTCCGTATATGGCTTTGGACACAGTGCGTGATTGGTGGTCCGATCCCAGAACTCAAAAATTAATGGAGGGGAAAAAAATTACCACCCTCATCCTAGAGCAAGCTTTAGGAAATTATCGCAAAGCAGTAGAGTCTGGTTTGCTGAAAATCCTCTCCAAGATGGGAATTTCTTTACTCTCCAGCTATCAAGCAGCCCAAATTTTTGAAGCGATCGGCATTGGTAGAGATTTAATCGAACTGGGATTTCGTGGTACCACTTCCCGCATCGGCGGTTTGAGTGTGAGCGAACTCGCCCTGGAGGTGCTTTCTTTCCACAGTAAAGCTTTCCCAGAACTGACAAACAACAAATTAGAAAACTTGGGCTTTGTGCAGTACCGTGCCAAAGGCGAGTACCACATGAATAGCCCAGAAATGGTCAAGGCGCTGCATAAAGCTTTAGATGGCAACAACTACGACCACTACGAAGTTTACAAAAAACACCTCCAAGGCAGACCAGTAACTGCTTTGCGTGACTTGCTCGACTTCCAAGGCGATCGCCCGTCCATATCTATAGAAGAAGTAGAATCGGTATCTGAAATTGTCCACCGCTTCTGTACTGGTGGCATGTCTTTAGGCGCTTTGTCAAGAGAAGCACATGAAACTTTAGCGATCGCCATGAACCGCATCGGCGGCAAATCTAACTCTGGGGAAGGCGGCGAAGACCCAGTGCGCTATACAGTCTTAGATGATGTAGACGAATCAGGGCATTCGCCAACCCTACCTCATTTAAAAGGATTGCGAAATGGCGATCGCGCTTATAGTGCCATTAAGCAAGTTGCATCGGGACGCTTTGGTGTCACCCCAGAGTATTTAGTCAACGCCAAGCAAATTGAAATTAAAATTGCCCAAGGTGCCAAGCCTGGGGAAGGTGGACAACTTCCAGGGCCGAAGGTGAGCGAATACATTGCCATGTTAAGGCGATCGAAGCCAGGTGTGACGCTGATTTCGCCACCACCGCACCACGATATTTATTCCATTGAAGACTTAGCACAGCTGATTTTTGACCTACACCAAATTAACCCGAAAGCAAAAGTGTCGGTGAAGCTAGTTGCAGAAGTCGGCATTGGGACGATCGCTGCGGGTGTAGCCAAGGCAAATGCTGATATTATCCAAATTTCTGGTCATGATGGTGGTACGGGTGCATCGCCACTCAGTTCCATTAAACACGCAGGTTCACCTTGGGAACTTGGTTTAAGTGAAGTCCATCGCGTTTTGATGGAAAATAGTTTGCGCGATCGCGTGATTTTACGGGTCGATGGCGGACTGAAGAGTGGCTGGGATGTGGTCATCGGGGCATTAATGGGCGCTGAAGAATTCGGTTTCGGCTCCATTGCGATGATTGCTGAAGGCTGTATCATGGCGCGAGTTTGCCATATGAACACCTGCCCTGTGGGTGTTGCTACTCAGAAAGAAGAACTCCGCAGGCGGTTTACAGGAATACCGGAACAAGTCGTCAATTTCTTCTACTTTATTGCTGAAGAAGTGCGGAGTTTGTTAGCACGACTCGGCTACCGTTCTTTGTCAGAAATTATTGGACGTGCAGATTTATTGAAAGTGCGCCCAGAGGTAAAACTTACCAAAACGCGATCGCTAAATCTCAACTGTTTAGTTCAGCTACCAGATAGCAAAGAAAATCGTAACTGGTTAGTCCATGAACAAGTTCACAGCAACGGTGTGGTTTTAGATGACAAATTCCTTGCCGATCCCGACATTCAAGCTGCCATTAATAATCAATCTGCTGTTACCAAGACCTTCCCCATAGTCAATACTGATAGAACAGTAGGAACTAGATTAGCAGGAGCGATCGCTTCCCAATACGGTGACAGTGGTTTTGAAGGACAAATTCATCTCAAATTCACAGGTAGTGTTGGGCAAAGCTTTGGGGCTTTCAATCTCCCCGGCATTATTCTCACCTTGGAAGGAGAGGCAAACGACTACGTAGGCAAAGGAATGCACGGTGGCGAAATCATCATCAAACCCCCATCGGATGCCACTTATAATTCATCACAAAACGTCATAGTTGGCAATACCTGTCTTTATGGCGCTACCGGTGGCACATTATTTGCCAACGGCTTAGCAGGAGAACGCTTTGCGGTGAGAAACTCCAAAGGCATCGCAGTGATTGAAGGTGCTGGGGATCACTGCTGTGAGTACATGACTGGTGGCGTAATTGTTGTTCTTGGTAAAGTAGGACGTAACGTAGCTGCTGGAATGACTGGTGGACTGGCATACTTTTTAGATGAAGAGGGTTCATTCCCTGAGTTCGTCAACCCAGAAATTGTCAAAATGCAGCGAGTGATTACCGAAGCGGGTGCAAAGCAATTGCAAGAGTTAATCAAAACTCATGCAGAACGAACTGGTTCACCAAAAGCGAACAAAATTCTGCAAAACTGGCAAGAATTTTTGCCGAAATTCTGGCAATTGGTTCCGCCTTCTGAAGCTAATAGTCCCCAAGCCGATCCTGAAAAAACAACTGAGTTCAGTTTAGTAACTACTAGTCATTAAGCTTCTAGCATCAATCAAAAATATTGACAAATAATAAAGATCCCCGACTTGTTATAGAAGTCGGGGATCTTTGTTATAACTTCAACGAAATCAATTAGGATTGCCATCTAGCATTTTGGACAAAAAATATAATTTTAGTTGTTAGCCAATTAGTATTAGCCAATAACTTATAGTTAATAACTATTATTTTTTGTTAGCAAGCAACTTTATTTCTGTATCTTCAATTTCTAAAAGTTCTGGAACAGTAACAAAGCGATAGCCTTGATTTCTAAAGTTACTAATAATTTCTGGCAAAGCTTGCACAGTTCTGGAACGGTTACCACCACCATCATGCATTAACACAATGCCACCAGGCTTTGAATCTTTAATTACATTATTAATTAACTTTGGGACAGCTGGCAGTTTGTAGTCTGTGGAGTCAGCTGACCACATCACCACAGTATATTTTTGGCCTTTGGCATAAGCAACTAGGCCGTTGTGCATCATACCCCCAGGCGGCCGGAAAAGAGTTGTTTTAACGCCTGTAACTTGATAAATTAAGTCTGCTGTGCGGTCAATTTCAAAGGCAGCCGCTTGTTGATTAAAGAAGTGATACCAGTGATGCCAAGTATGGTTGGCAATTACATGACCTTGAGATACAATTTCCTTTCCTAATTCTGGATAATTTTTCAGGTTTTGCCCAACAACAAAAAATGTCCCTTTAATGTTATTTGATTTTAAGATATCTAGTACTTGCTTTGTAGTTTGAGGCCAAGGACCATCATCAAAAGTAAGAGCAATGACTTTCTCTGCTTGAGTCAGTTTTGCCGCTTTAACTATCGCCCCTTGAAAACGTGATGGTACGGGGTATGAGACGCCTTTTACTTGTGCTTGTTGCTGCCAACTCATCAGCATCGCTCCCTTGAATTTCTCGATCCGCTGCTGAGTTCCTGTGTTTGCAGATACATTATTTACATTAATATTTGGTCTACTCTGAGCTTCGGAAGTATTTGGTCTTAGAAGCATCATCAAACCAATACTAAAAACACCGCCTAAAGCAAGCAGTCCAATTAAGATTCCTTCTGGCCATAAAAACGACTTATTATTTTCCACCATATAGCTCCTTCAACGATCAAACCATCAGCCACGTATATGACAGTACGTTTTAGCACATAATTTTTTAGATATTTAAAAACCAATTGCTTTGTATATTTTTGAAAATTAGAATCGAGAAGACAGATTCCACAGCTTTGACGCTCAATTTAGATATTTAATCTCAACACACTCATAAACAGCAAAATCTGCACTTTTAGGTTATAACCACTAACTCTATAAAGGAGCATAACTTAGATAATTAACCGCACCTCCAAATCTTCTTAATAAGAGTTTTCAATTTACTGTTTCTCTTACCTAACTACTAGCTACAGTAGCACTGCGCTGTCAAGTCTTTACTTTCCCAAAGCATTCTCGATATATCAAGGGTTACAGTCTCTAAAAACTGCAACTTGTAGGCGCGACAGCTTACCTTTATAAATAAATAAGCTGAAGTTTTGCTGTCAAGTCTACAACTTGCATTTTTTGCAGGCTAGACTTTCGATCGGAAAGTTCTGTATCCACAGCTTAGTGAATTATTTAATTAACGTAGAAAACTACTCACAAAGGGCAAGGTGTTTTGAGAACAAAAGAGTCTAATAAACTATTAGTTATAGAATTGATAAAATATATTCTACTGCCTAACGCCATTCGTTCCCTTTTAAGAAAAAATTAAATTTTGAATTGAGAGAATCTTGCTTTGCAATTTCTATGAAATAAATGGACGGAAATTAATTCAATATAGTTTCTTATTGCCAAAGGGCAGTTAGTCGTTAATCTAGATACTTTTTACTCCTTTCGCAAAAATAATTGTATTGTTGAGATTAACTCTATTTTTGATGGTGAGATTTTAGTCAAAATTGCTACTGGCTTTTTATCTGCTATCGTTCTTTTAGAGAATTCAAGAAGTTCATACATTATTAATATTACAATTTAATATAGCTTGTTACCGTATAATCACTTAACTTAATCGCATTTCGAGCAAAAATTTGTTAAAATCTTAATAGTTTGTCATAGAACTATTAAAACATTAAACATTGCATTTTAATCAAATGTTTTTTGACTAGTTACACTTCACTAAGTTGAATTTTTTGCCGATCGCAGAAAAAACCGACTGACTAACTAGCTTTACAGTCGGAAACTAATTTTTTTTAACGTCAAGAAGAAAAACTGACAATTATCTAGCAGCTTGCCTTATAATTGCAGCAATTAGAATTAGGATTTCTAATTATTTAGGAATCTTAATTCTTATCTCAGTGTTACTTTAAAGGAGCCATAGTTTATGTTCAGGACTTTTGTATGGCGTTGGTAGATGCAATAACTGTATTATTTAATCTATGTATTAATTGGTGAAAATTTCAGCTTGCTTATTAGTATACCTTTGAGGCCAAAATAATCAAGGTATTTGTTCCATTTATTTAACTGGCTAAAAATTTCTATGACCCCTCACGAAAGTGATGCAAAGCAAGAGCGTGCGTCGTTAAAAGTATGGCGTAGTTGGCAGGAAAATCTGATTTTAGTGGCGATCGCTTTATGTTTGGCACTCCTAATTCGGACTTTTATCGCCGAACCCCGTTACATACCTTCTGACTCGATGTTACCCACCTTACATACAGGCGATCGCTTGGTGGTGGAAAAAGTCTCCTATCATTTTCATCCCCCCATAACTGGAGATATTATTGTCTTTGGGCCACCCGCAGAACTACAACGTCGGGGGTATCCCCAAGATCAAGCCTTCATCAAGCGAGTCATTGGCCAGCCTGGTGAGGTAATTAGTGTTATTCAAGGCAAAGTCTATCTCAACGGTCAACCGTTAGCAGAAGATTACATCGCCGAACCAGCAAATCAGCCGTTTCAACCAGTGAAAGTTCCAGAAGACCACTTTTTTGTCATGGGAGATAACCGCAACGACAGTAACGACTCTCGTTATTGGGGCTTTTTACCCAGAAAAAATATCATTGGTCGGGCAGCATTTCGCTTTTGGCCTCTCGATCGCATCGGGTTTATTTAATTAGTTAAAACAAGAAGGTAGAATTTCCTTGCAAGACATCTACCTTCTACAGAAGCCGGAAGTTAAAAACGAAGAAAATACATTAGTTGAGCGATCGCATCACCAGTTAGCTCTAATCGCCGTTGAAAATCAGCTAAGTTATGAAAAGGCCCCGCAGATTGGCGATTTTCCACTACTGCTTGTGCTAAAGACAAATCGATAAAGGGAATTTGTGCTAGTTTTTCAACTGTTGCGGTGTTGGGATTAACTAAATTTGTCGGATAATCTAAAGATTCTTGGTCATAATAACTAAAATTTAATAGCGGTTTTAATGGCTCGAGTCGCCCTGCTGGTATGCCTAAAGCGGCAGCGACATCTTCAACACAGTAAAATTTCACACCTGAACGTGAAAGATCTACAAGCGATCGCGCTTGATGAATTGACAAACCTGGTAAGCGTAACCAATCATCCACAGTAGCTTGATTAGCATCAATGCGGATACCTAATTTGGCCGCAATCTGGATTTCTTCCCCAGATTGCAAGCGATAGTAGGGATCGTTGAGCAGCTTGGCGCGGAGTTTTTGCAACTTTAAGTTGAAAGGTAGCCAATTGTTCATGATTGTCGCTAATATCAGGAAATTTGGTCTAGCAGTTGGCGGCGTTTTTGCTCAAATTCATATTCTGAAATTAGTCCATCTTGGCGTAGAGCATCTAATTCTCGCATTGCATCTGCAACTGCTCCTACTTGATTACTCACTCGCTGCGAATTCCTGACAGCTGACTTGCCGAGATTAAAATTGCGATCGAAAGCTTCTTCATCTTGAGCCAAATACCAAACTCCCTCAATGGCACTAGCCACCTTGGGGATAGGCGTCCAGGAAAGCAACACGTACAAAATACCCCATAGGTGCTGTCCCAGATAAAATTTATGTAATCCGGAAATTGTCAGCGTGCCAGAAAAAGCTAGAACGGCAGCAACACTTCGGCTTTTGCGCTTAGTCAACATATTCCTAATAAATATACCAGTACCACAATTCCTACAGTCAGACAGCCATCAGTAATTCCAAATTTCAAATCAAGAAATACAATGGTGGCAACCATCCTGACTATATTGCTAAATTTTTACTTAAATAGCGGTCATATAATTTTATTTTAGTCAACTACCCTACCTTACTTTTGTGACTTTTGGGTGCAAAGTTCCAGGATTTAGCGTTTGAGAATAAATTTGAGTAAGTGTCACATGACTGTGCATTAGGCTTTGATGCTAATTTTAAGTTTTTAAGCGATCGGATTACTACGATGTCACAGATTTTCCTACCGCCGAAATGGCTTGAACAGCTTTGCGATCCTTATGCTGTGCTAGGAATTTCTGTGACTGCTGATGATCGCCAGATTCTCAAACGCTATCACACTTTAGCAAAACTGCTACATCCCGATCGCCAGACCAAAAGCAGCAAAAAAGACCAAGAATTAGCAACGGCAATATTTAGCCATTTAATCAACCCAGCTTATGAACAGTTGAAAAATCAACACAAGCGCTTTAGCGTCATAACTATGCTATTGTCACAAGCAAGAGTCTTAAAGCAGCAAGCTTTGTCTTCTGAAAGTGCCATAGTCCAGGAAATTCGGCAAATGTCTGCACCCCAAGCAGAGTTATTTTACGAAGAAGCGATCGCTTGCTATGCAGAAGCTCAATACAAATCCATACATGAGTTTTATCAAGTAACGCGACAAATTAATACACTTAATTTAGCTTACTTACAGTTGCATAAACCTCATTTATTGCTACCTCAAGAACCTTTCCCCATCATTCCTAAGGTAGAAGTCAAGCCAGTCGAATTGACATTTGAAAAAACTAATGTTAAACCAGTTTTGAAAAACTACGCTCAACGTCACTACGAGCGAGCTATTGAGTATAGTAAATCAACCAAATGGACGCTGGCTGTACAAGAACTCCGGGATGCCATCAAGTTAGAGCCGAATAACAGTGATTATCACGCCTTATTAGGTTTTGTACATCTCCAACAGAAATTACTAGGGATGGCCAGAGTTTACATCCGTCAAGCATTAAAACTTAACCCCCAACATTCACTAGCTTTGAAATGCGCTACTAGATTGAAAATTCAACCCGGTGAAAACGCCAATCCGAAATCTATTGCCAAAGCTTTGAGTATTGCGGCTTTATTAAGTGGGTTTAAAGACGGGAAACGTTCTCAAGTCAAGTGTTGAAATTTCGCTAAGAAACCGTACTCAAACCGAAGCTTGTCCATTAGATTACTCTCCTAGACTAGAATAAAAATAGAAGTAAAACTATTAAGCTACTGAGTCTGGGCGCTCAGTTTTATATAGGGAACATGGGATTCTTCGATTCTGAGATAGTTCAGCAAGAAGCAAAGCAGTTGTTTGATGATTATCAAGCACTTATCAAGCTTGGCAACGGCTACGGTAAATTTGACCGCGAGGGGAAAAAGCTGTTTATTGAGCAAATGGAAGCCATGATGGATCGGTATCGCATCTTTATGAAGCGCTTCGAGCTATCAGAAGATTTCATGGCACAAATGACAGTAGAGCAACTGAAAACCCAGTTAGGTCAGTTTGGTGTCACCCCCCAACAAATGTTTGACCAAATGCACCTCACTTTAGAACGGATGAAAGCCGAGCTAGAGAAACAGCCCTAACATCAAGTTACGAGTTAAGAGTTAGGAGTTGGGAGTTAGGAGTTGGGAGTTAAAATTTTATGTGAATCAAGTCTTGAAAACCTTGTTACTTCCTTAATTTATCCAAAATTATCATTTTGCTTAATTTTGGAAAATTCATCTAACTAGAGGTAAACCAATATGAGGTGGGAGTTACTTAATAACTCCTAACTCCTAACTCCTAACTCCTAACTCTAATTAGACTTGGGACGAGGAAACTGGGAAGGTGACTTGAAGTTTTCTACTGGTACGTTTTTGAGCGCCTTTTCCATAAAATCTTTCCAAATAGGAGCAACCATACCGCCACCTGTAGCACGGCTAGCTAATTGTCTGTTGTCGTCTCTCCCCACCCAGACAGCAGTAGTTAATTGTGGCACAGTGCCAACAAACCAAATATCCTTTTCTGATGAAGTTGTACCTGTCTTCCCAGCGCTGGGGCGATTTATGGCAGCACCTTTACCTGTACCGCTAGTAACTACCGTTCGCATCACATCAATAATGGCTGCTGAAGCCCAAGGGTCTAGAACTAGCTGAGGTTTAGGGGTATTATCTAGTAATACATTACCACTACTATCGCTGACACGCGCAATTACGGTGGGTGGAGACTGCCAACCATAATTGGCAAAGGTAGCATAGGCACTGGCCATTTCCAGGGGAGTGACACCAATTGCACCCAGAGGTAGTGAAGTCACAGGTTCCATTGGACTCATAATGCCCAAGGTACGACAGGTTTCGATGACTCTATTCATCCCCACAGCCTTACCAATCTTAATCACAGGAATGTTACGTGACTGAGCTAAAGCTGTACGAATTGGCATAGGACCGCTAAAACCTCCATCGTAGTTTCTCGGATAGTACCAACCGTTACCATCTCGATAGCTGACTGGAGAATCTACCACCGTTGTGTCTGGGCCATATTTCCCGGTAGCAAAAGCAGTATAGTAGACAAAGGGTTTAAAAGAAGATCCAGGCTGTCGCTGAGCTTGAGTTGCCCGATTGAATTCACTGATTTTAGGATCTACACCACCCACCAGTGCTTTAATAAAATGCGTGCGCGGATCGATTGCTACCAAAGCGATTTGATTCTTAGACAATCCCTGCCCCAGCAGTGATTTATGCCATTTAACAACAGTGTCTTCTGCCATAACCTGGAAATTGGCGTCAACAGTAGTTTGCACGCGCATTCCGCCCTTGAGTAGTGCTTCACGCCCAAACTTCTTAGCCAACTCCTGCGCTACAGTATTGGTTATATAAGGTAGGGCACTACCTTGAAAGGATTTGATTTTACCAAGTTTAATTTCTTGCTTGAGGGCATCGTCGTACTCTTGCTGGTCGATCCAATTCAATTCCAGCATCCGTCCTAATACTTCTTTTTGTTTCTGTTTTGCCAGCTTCATACTGGCAAACGGACTGAATTCTTCTGGTGCTTGAATCAAACCCGCCATCATTGCTGACTCACCCAAGCTTAAATATTCTGCTGACTTATTAAAGTAACTGCGTGCCGCAGTTTGTACACCATAATTATTATGACCCCAATAAACTTGATTGAGGTACATTTCTAAAATTTGGTCTTTGGTGAGAATTTGCTCTAACCGAATTGCCAGCACCCCTTCTGCTAACTTTCGGGTAAAGGCACGCTTGCGAGTCAAAAATAGGTTTTTTACCAACTGCATGGTAACAGTAGAGCCACCCTCTTTGACTCCACCTGCTACGGCGTTAACTACTACAGCACGTCCAACACCAGTGGGGTTAATCCCGTGGTGATCGAAAAAGTGGCTATCTTCACTTGCCAATACTGCCCGTTTGAGATTCGGGGAAATCCGATCTAGGGGAACTACTTCGCGGTTGGCTTCTCCGTGGACACTGGCTAAGAGTTTACCTTTAATGTCATAAATGTAAGTCGTTTCCGAGGGAAAGAAGTTGCGTAGCTGTCTGACATCTGGCAAATTACGGAAACTGATGGCTAAACCAACTAGTCCTCCGGCTACAATGGAACTTGCCAGCATGGTGATTGAAAGAAGAGTGCCGCCAGTTACCTGGCCGACTCCTTTCAAAAACTCAAAACCTGATGAAGCCCGACGCTGTGGCTGTTTATCTTCAAAAGTCCTAGACGACGACACGGCGATTTCACTTCCTCACTTGTAAATTTAACTGTAATTAATTGGGCGAAGCAAGGCGGTTAATTTTTTGCAATTATAGTAGTTTGGCAGATGAGAAAGTGGATAAATTGCAAGTGTTTATAACCAACTTAACTTCTAGTGTACAAAGCATAGCTAACAGTGGATTTTCTAGTATGACGCCAGATATGAATTGGCTGCATCGTGGTGTAGTAGAAGTTTTCCCACAACCAGTTGATGTTAACAGTGAAAGTCTAGAAAAGCGCTTATTAACTACAAACCAACCTTTGAGGGTCAAATTGGGCATTGACCCTACTGGTACTGATATTCATCTAGGTCATAGCATACCAGTACGAAAACTGCGAGCTTTTCAAGATGCTGGTCATATAGCAGTTCTAATTATTGGCGATTTTACAGCACGCATTGGCGATCCGACTGGTAAATCTGAGGTGCGTCGTCAGCTTACAGAAGCAGATGTAGCCCAAAATGCCCAGACTTATCTTGACCAAGTACGTCCTATCTTGGATTTTGACACACCAGGAAGGTTAGAGGTGCGCTATAACTCCGAATGGCTTTCCCAGCTCAACTTAGAGAAAATTTTGGAGTTACTTTCCACGATGACGGTCGGGCAAATGTTGGCTAAAGAGGGATTTGCCGATCGCTATAAAAAAGAGAATCCGATTTTTATCCATGAGTTCCTGTACCCGTTGATGCAAGGTTTTGATTCGGTTGCTGTTGAGGCAGATGTGGAATTAGGAGGAACCGATCAGAAATTTAACATTGCTGTGGGCAGAGATTTACAGCGCCATTTTGGTCAAAAGCCCCAATTTGGGATGCTGCTGCCAATTTTGATTGGCACAGATGGCGTGCAAAAAATGTCCAAGTCCTTAGGTAATTATATTGGGTTATCAGAACACCCAGGACAAAAGTATCAGAAGTTACAAGGAGTACCAGACAATCTACTGGAGCAGTATTTTGAACTGTTGACAGATTTACCTTTAGATCGACTGCCAGAAAATCCCCGCGATCGCCAAACACTTTTAGCATGGGAAGTTGTCAAACAGTACCACGGCGAAACGTCAGCCCAAGAAGCGAAAGAAGCTGCCGAAAGCGGCGGTAAGGAAGGAGCAGTTCCAGAATTTTCTCTGGCTGGGGTGTCCCAATTTCCCGTAAAGTTAGCCTATCTTCTCAATGTCACTAGCTTGTGTAAAAGTACAGGAGAAGGCAAGCGGAAAATTCAAGAAGGTGGAGTGCGTTTGAATGGCGATCGCATTTCTGATATCGATACCACTTTCGCTACTGCTACTGATTTACAAGGTAAAGTTTTACAAGTCGGCAAAAACAAGTTTGTCCGTTTAGTGCTTTAGATGGGGAGTAGGGAATGGGGAGTGGGAAATCGGCCGAACAACGTGTGATAGTGGCTTTGGATGTGCCAGATGCAAAAAGTGCGATCGCCCTTGTGGATCGGCTTGAAGATGTTACTTTCTTCAAAGTAGGCTTGGAGTTGTTTACCAGCACTGGGCCGAAGATTCTGGAAATCCTCAAGTCCAAGCAAAAGCGCATTTTCCTGGATTTAAAGTTTGACGATATCCCCAACACCGTTGCTGGTGCTTGCCGTAGTGCAGCTCGTTATGGGGTGGATTTATTGACAATTCATGCTACATGTGGCAGAGAAGCTTTAAAAGCAGGAACCGAAGCGGCACAAATAGGAGCTGCACAAGCAGGTGTAAAACCACCGAAGTTGATTGCTATTACTTTGTTGACAAGCATTTCTTCGAGGCAGTTGGCATTTGATTTGAAAATTCCCTTAGAATTGCCAGAATACGCCCTACAAATGGCACTGATGGCGCAAGAGTCGGGGTTGGATGGGGTAGTTTGTTCGCCCGAAGAAGTGGCACAGCTACGACAAACTTGTGGAGATGACTTTTTGCTAGTTTGTCCCGGAGTCAGACCAACTTGGGCAGACAAAGCGGATCAAAAGCGATCGCTCACTCCTTTCCAAGCTATCAGTGCTGGGGCAGATTATCTAGTGATTGGGCGTCCCATCACTACTGCTGCTGACCCTGAGTTAGCTTGGAAGAGAATTTGTGAGGAATTGAGTGCGATCGCATGAAGGTAGAAATCAGAAATCAAATTTATGGCTTGTGGCTCCTAGTTTGTGGTTTCTGGTTTTTAACACCGAATATCTTGAATAACTCAGCATTGGCAAAAAATTTTACCCCTAGCCCCTCTTTTTTAGCACAGAGGGAAAACGGTAACAGTGGGGCAAAATTTTTATGTTCTGACCAAGATTTAGAAACATTGACTACACAGTTATTGCAAGATTTACCTAGTTACACCAACCGCGCTATCCAACGCGCCCGCCGTCGCAGCCGCAGCGCTGACCTATACAGCTACATGCTGGTAGCAGGAAGACCTGAGTTTACTCCCTTGCCCCTTAACCTTGAAGAATATAGTACAAGCGCCCCTGAAAGTTCTGCATCAGGAGTTGAGCAAGTTTTTTTTACTACCTTAGAGCGGCAGTACATAGGTAAGAAAGCAATAGAATTACAAGAATTTCACTGGCTGTTGTTGACTAAAACTAAAAGTGGTCGGCGTGTAGTGATGATGTTTACTCAAACTGGTTCCTATTCAGAAAAGCAAGCACTATCCCCACCACGGGATAGTAGTAATGGTGCGATCGCTCAAGGGGTCAAAGCTTGGTTACGCGATTGTCAAGCGGGAAGTGTGCGTAAATAAATAAATTAGGAGAACATTAAATAATGTCAAAAATACCCATTCAAATTCTCTACGAACAGGATTATCAATTGTGGTTAGAAACTACATTGAAACAATTACAAGAACGAGATTTAGATCGTCTTGATTGGGAGCATTTGATTGAGGAGATTGCAGCATTGGGTAACGAACAGAAACACAAGCTCGAAAGTTATCTACTGCAACTTCTCAAACATCTGCTTTTGTATCAACATTGGAGTCTTCCTGACTGTAAAAATCATTGGGAAGTAGAAATTGATAATTTTCGCGTGGAACTTAGGAAATTAACCAAATCTAAAAACCTCTACAATTATCTGCTCACAGTCCTTGAAGAAGTCTACATTGATGCATTACGACAAGCAAAAAAGAAAAGTGGGTTAAATTGTTTCCCACAAAGTTGTCCTTATACTATTGAGCAAATTTTAGATGTGGATTATTTGCCACCATTTACATATTTATAAGTAGGGCATTGCCTATCTTTGTATCTTAGAGGATGTTTGAAAAGTCCAATTGTTGGTAGCAAAACGTTTTAGATCCCCCCAAATCCCCCGATAAATTGGGGGACTTTAACTCCGGTTCCCCCCTTTTTAAGGGGGGTTAGGGGGGATCAACAAGTACCTAAAATCACAGTTAACTACTTTTCAAACAACCTCTTAGAAAAAGTGCTTGGCATAGTGATGATATTTTCTCAAACTGGTTCGTATTCTACGATAGCAGCCACTATCCCGTGGCAGGGATAGTAGTAATAATGCGATCGCTCAAGGAGTTAAAGCTTGGTTACGAGACTGTCAGGCGGGAAGTGTGCGTAACCGAACAATGAAGCCTGGGGTTTAATTTTACCAATTTTCAGTTTAGTCAAAGCTACTGCTGCCAGAGTCACAGCTACTACTGCCGGAATCATAGCTACTACTGCCAGAGTCGCAGCTACTACTGCCTGAATCATAACTACTATTGCCGGAATCATAGCTACTGCTGCCGGAATCATAGCTACTGCTGCCAGAGTCGCAGCTACTACTGCCGGAATCATAGCTACTATTGGAGTTGTAGTTACTGCTATTAAAGTTATAGTCACTACTAGGGTTATATATCTGAGCATCACCAACAGATGAACTACTGGTGCTATTACTAGAAGAATTACCAAAGTAGCCTCTACTGCTTTTATGGGAATTCTTTTTAGTGGGTGAAGCAGCATCTTTGATGAGAGCTATAAAGCCCAGGACAATCAGTGAAAATACGATCAAGCTCCACATAGTTCCTCTCCTGTGCTAATCTTCTCAAGACTAATAGGCTGACGAAAATCCGAGTATAACTTCAGTCGTGTCAACCATTTTTCCGGATTTCATGAAGCTTGAAAGGTACTATTTAATTGTCACGCAAAATATACGCAATAAATGTATAATCTTTAACTTAGAATGAATCTATAAATTTTCAGGAACTTTGTAATTTAACGTGAGTTCGATGAGTACTGTTTTGACCTCACCCCCAACCCCTCTCCTCGTAGGAGAGGGGAGCAAAACCTTGATTTTTCTTGCTCCTCCCTCGCCTTTTAGGAGAGGGAGGTTGGGAGGGTGAGGTTTGTCGAACTCACGTTAATTTATTGGTCTTGCTGTGACTGGAAAAGGCAACAACAGGATTCTCTCCTGAAAAAAGTCTGGTATAAATCCAGTTTCATCAGGTGTCTTTTCTGATTTCGTCTAACTTGGCACGCACTGCTTGGATATCCTGCCACATCAACCATTTAGGCGCACCTCTTTCTTTAGAAGGGTTACGCAACAAATAAGAAGGATGAAAAATTGGCATACACAAACGTCCTTCCCACTCTAGCCACTGTCCACGAATTTTCGTAATCGCCCGTTTATCGCCAGTCAAACCTTTGAGCGCTGTTGCACCTGTTAGGAGAATGATTTTGGGGTCAACTAGACGAATTTGTTCTAGTAAGTAGGGTTTGCAAGCCGTCATTTCTTGTGTAGTAGGTACACGATTCTCAGGTGGGCGGCAATTATGTACAACACCTGCGGGTGTCACAAAATTGGCTGTGTCTTCAACATCAATGCAGTAAACTACGTCAAAATCTGGCTTTGGTGGTAATAGTTTTTTAATAACTGGTTTCCAGTAGGTGACAACTGCTTCTTCTTGATAAGCTTCTATGTTAAATGGAATACTATGCAGTTCCTCTGGTAATTTATATCGCATAGAGGCAGGAATGTATTCAGCAATATTTTCTAAAAAGCGAATGCCTTCACCATATCTAAAAAATAGTCTCCAAGTAGACTTAAAAACTGCGTATGTTCTGTAGCCTTGAGTCTCAAAATATTTAACAACTTTTTGAGCCGTTTCTGGTGTGATGTCTCCTAAAGCAATTTCAACATCAATACTTTTTCTTATTTGCCCATCTTTGGTCTTTCTTCGCCAATAGCCATCATCCATGTACCAAATAGCTAACCCAAAGTTGTCTAGTTTTTCTAGTGCTGTTATGGGAAAATCTTTTTTATTATTGGGATACCATTCCTCGTGTAGGTCGTGCAAATAATAGGTTTTTGCCAGTCCCATGCTCAGAGATTGATAAGTTTTGCCATTTTGTGACTTGGCTAGATATTCTTTTACCTGTGGTCGAAAACCATTTAATACTCTCGCTTTGAGTTTTAAATAAGCTGCTTGTTGAATACTATGATTTTCCAAAAACTGACCACTGGAACTAATACAAGCATCACCTAGTAAAGACCCTAGTAATACTTGCAACCCTCTGCTTCCAGGAGCAGGTGTACCAGTCGCAACTAAGTCATCGTCTTGTAATTCTTCAACGGGAATCCAGCCTCTACGGGTAAGTACTGGATGATCTGCTGTGGCAATATAGCCAACTTCACCTTTGTTGTTACATTTACCATCTGGAAAAAAGACTTTGTAAAGCTGCCTTCCTGCGAGCTTAGACCGATACCAACCAGTCACTTGTTTCCAAACCAAGCTGCCATTAGGATCGACACTCAACACTTTACCTGACCACTGATTTTTGACAATCCAGTTAAGTCGTTTAGAACCTTCTTCTGTGATGATTTTCGTATAACCATCGAGACATTTATTGATATTGGCAATGTATACATCTTGCTCAGTACTCAAATTCACAGATGCGAGAATTTTCTCTAGCAATTGTCCTGATTTGCCCACAAATGGTAAACCCGTTTCGTCTTCATTTTGACCAGGGGCTTCTCCTACAACCATTATTAGTGCTTTGAGGTTACCGCGTCCGACAACAGCATGGGTACGAGTGTCTCCCAGTACACATCGGTGGCAGCGATCGCAATGCTGCGCTAACTCTGTCATCGCCGAATAGGTTCCTGGAGGGATAGGAATTTTAGCGTCTGTGGGAATAAGTTCTTGTTGGTTAAAGCTTGAGTCGTCGAAGAGGCTGAGTTGGTTTTCGCTGCTCATGAAAATTACAATTTTGGTATCAGCACCAGCAGTCTTATCTGATTCAAGTTATGTCTTTGGTTGGACAGCGATCAGAAATAGACTTCCCAAATAGAGTTTTACTGAATACTTATTATTTATACAAATCTTATTTTATCAGTTAATTTGAGACAAAATTCAGTCATGATAAAAGCAGTGCCGTCCTGAGATGCTGGGGGAAGCCATGTCATATACCCCACTTTTTGCCGATCGCATCCATGCGGGTGAGGAGTTGGCGCAAGTAATTCACGAGCTTTTGACTCAGCAAACCATTGATTCTGGGGTAAAGCCTGTACCAATTGTCTATGCTTTGCCAAGAGGTGGCGTACCAGTGGCAGCACCAATAGCACGTCTTTTGGGTTGTCCGTTAACGATAGTTGTAGCCAAAAAAATTAGCCATCCAGAAAACCCAGAGTTAGCCATTGGTGCAGTTACTAGTTCTGGAAATGTTCTTTGGACTGAGCAAAAGTTATTTCGCCCCAAACATGATGCGCGGTGGCGAGAACTAGCTTTAAATAAAGCTATTGGACAAGCTAAGTCTTTAGAGGAGCAATTAATTTCTGGTTGTCCCCAGGTGAATGTAGAGAATGCTACAGCGATTTTAGTTGATGATGGCATTGCCACAGGTATGACTATGGCGGTTGCTGCTACTGCCATCAAAGCCCTTTCACCGGCAGCAATTTGGCTATGTACCCCAGTGGCGCCACAAAAATTGCTGCCCTGGTTGAATCAATGGGGCGATCGCATTGTTGTCTTGAAGACACCGGAACCTTTCTGGAGTGTGAGTAATTTTTACGCACAATTTCCCCAAGTGGACACGTTACAAGCTCTCGGATATCTCCAGCAACAAAAAACAATCGGCAACACTGATTCGTGCGACTAATTTTTATTTTTATCTTCTTGCAAGAATTCCTGGGGCATAAGCCTCAATGACTTTGCCAGTGCGAGTGCAACTAATCATCAAGTAATCACAACTTGGGCATTGTGTCCGAGTTAATTGACTATCAGTAATATAATAACGCTCAGCTTGACTACCACAATTTGGGCAGTAAATTTTTTGTACTGTCTGCATTGGAAAACCCCTGGTTCTAATTATTTTGTATTTGGTAAAATTGTTAGTTAAACCAGGAAAAATTCTGGTTCGACCTAACTTAACAAACTGCCGTGAAATTGGCTGATTATTTTAAACAAAATTTCAGGTTTGAACAATTTTGGATATCTTTAATCTATTATCCTCAAATTTACGTGATTTTACCCTCCTACTTTAGATACATAAATTAATTTTTTAATAAATTTTGCTTAGAGATTTAGTGATCCCTATTGCTAATGCGTTGAGAGAGCCTTATTTATAGTCATTTTAGACGAATACAAAAAAAGCCGTTCTTGTATTCAAAAATTAAAACTCAGAAATTACTGTATCTTTGGTTACAAAATCTCTGTCTTAAGATTTAGTTAATATTTACCGATAAGATTTATTACTCAGTTTCAATTGATGGAGAGCGATCGCTTTAGCATCCCCAACCTCCACCAGTTCGCCATCGTTGTTGGCAATTTCGTCAGCAGTGCCGCTTTGACCAAGTCCTCACTACTGCTGGTGTTCTGAAATTTCCCGCCAGTAGCAGAAATCCTTTTCAAAGTGCGTTTTACTACAAATAGAATGATACACCGTACCTCTCTTTTACCTGTTTTCGTTTTCATCGGAATACCATTAACTGTTTTATTCGCATACTTTGGTTTGAATTATTCAGGGTTTTGCTTTGCTAAAATGCGTTATCTCACCAATGAAGAGAAGATCCGATCGGTTTTCGATTTTCAAAATAATTATCAAAATGATCCAGAAGCATTAGTTGTACAAGTTGGAGAATCAAAAATAGAAAAGCATATTAAGTATGAAAGTTTTGATAAATATATCCAAGAAAATCCAGACTGCTGTGCGATTAATCCTGGTGGGGCTTATGACATTAGACCTCTTGCAAAAGTCTTTCTTTGCGTTCTCTTCTCTGCGCCTCTGCGCCTCTGCGTGTTAGCGAACGCGAGTGCGTCTCGTAGAGAAGCGGGGCGTAGCCCGACAAAAAAATATTTATGCAAGAGGTCTATTGCAATACCCTCATTTTTAGATCGTATATTTGGATTTTCTTCTGGCGATATCGTAGTTATTAATTTTAAGGCGCGTTATTTAGAAAAAAACGGCAAGCAAATATTAAAGGAAATTCGTTTTGAAAATAGGTTACAAAACTGTGGAAAGCCCCAGTGATAATTTCCTCTATCAAATAACTCAAAAATATTGGAGAGTAATAATGGCAACCATAACAAAAAGGTATGGGGTTAATCTAAAATCCAAAATTTAAAATCCAAAATTGTTTGACTCATATCAAGACGGATGAAAATAATCGTAAATTTCTTGAGCCAAACGCGGTCCGATTCCGGGAACCTCAGCGAGTTGGGCGGTTGTTGCTTGTCGAATATAATCAACTGAGCGAAAATGCCCTAGTAGTTGCTTTTGTCGATGATGTCCTAAACCAGGAATTTCATCTAAACGCGATCGCTTTAATTTATCACTGCGTTGCTGACGATGGAAAGTCACTGCAAACCGATGCGCTTCATCCCGCAGTCGTCGCAATAGCTGTACCCCTGGCTGTTCTGCGTCAGTAGTTAATGGTTGAGATTCTCCCGGTAAAAAAATCTCTTCTCGCTGTTTCGCTAAACTCACAACTCGCAAGTCTTCTAACAAATTCATTTCTTGTAAAACAGCAACAACTGAAGATAATTGACCTTTACCACCATCGATCATAATTAGATCGGGCCAATCAGGATTACCCAAACGTGTTAATTGTTGATCTTCGGCATACTTGCGAAACCGACGCTGGATAACTTCAGCAAGACTTGCAAAATCATCCGAATGTCCAGCTGTGACTGTGGGATTTTTGATTTTGTAGTGGCGATAGTTCTGCTTGGCGGGTAACCCGTCGATAAACACGACTTGGGAAGCTACAGCATTTGAGCCTTGAATGTGGGAAATATCATAACCTTCGATGCGGTGAGGTACATCTGGTAAATCCAGAATAGCGGCTAAATCTTGCATTGCTTGGTGATTGCGATCGCCTAATTTTTGCATTCTTTGCAATTCATACTGGGCATTTCGCTCTACCATCTCGATTAATTCTGCCTTAGTTTGCCGCAAAGGAGTCAAAATCGTCACTTTTCTACCTTTACGTTCAGTTAAGACATCTGCCAATATTTCTGCATCTGGTAACTCATGCTGTACTAAAATTTCTGTGGGTATTTCCACTGAATCAGCAGTTTGGTAATGTTCTTCTAGAGCTCGTTGTAAAATTGCTCCTGGTTCTGCGTGAGCATCTGCCACAAACGCCAAGCGTCCCACCAATTGTCCAGCGCGAATCTGAAATAGTTGAATGCAGGCGTGTTGTGCATCGGCTGCTAGGGCGATGGCATCCCGCGAAACTGTATCATCTGGTAAGGATACTTTTTGGTCGGCTGTCAGTGACTTTAACCCAGAAATTTGATCGCGAATTCGCGCGGCTGACTCAAAATTCAAGTCCTCAGCAGCAGCGTTCATCTGTTGGGTCAAAATATCAATTAGTTCTTGAGTCCGACCTTGGAAGACCATCGCTATTTTTTGCACAATTTTGCGATATTCTTCTGGTGAAATCAACTTTTGACATACACCTGGACAACGCCCTAAATCATAATTCAGACAAGGACGGTCTTTGAAAAGCGGTTGAGGTCGTTGTCGCTGGGGAAAGATGCGCTTACACAAACGTAAAATTTCTCGCAACAGCCCAGCATCAGTATAAGGCCCATAAAATTTATCCTTTTCTTTACCTAATTGGCGTTTTCGGGTGATAAAAATCCGTGGATAATTTTCCGACCATGTGATGCAGAGATACGGATATTTTTTATCATCCTTGAGCAGCACGTTAAAATATGGCTGGTGCTGCTTGATTAAGTTGGCTTCCAGCGCCAAGGCTTCCGCTTCAGTATCAGTGACGATAAATTCAATTTCTGTCACCAATTTTACCATCGTGGCGATGCGTTCACTTTTGTTGTACCCGTCTCGGAAATAGGAACGTACGCGCGATCGCAACTTACGTGATTTACCTATATATATAATGCGATCGCTCTTGTCCCGCATGAAATAAACTCCCGGTTCCGGTGGAATTTCCGCTAACCGGTTTTCCAGTCGTTCTGGATCTTTAAGCAGTGGTAATATTTGAGTCGATATTGTCACAACTAAAATTAAGTAATCTTTCTCTATTTTAAGAAAAATAATTTTTTCTTGCCGATTTAACAAAGTATTATCAAGTAAATATACGGTAGCTAAGCTTTTAGTCCGAACATAGAGCAGTCCCTTGGCTAGTTTCCCCCACCCAGAACTTAGACTTAAACTGAGTTTGCGTAGCTGGAACTTTAATCGTCACCAGTTGTCAGAATATAAAGTTTACTTTTTGTGTTTTTACTTAATATTTTAAACTTATGATGTTTTATTATTTGAAATTATATTTTTTTCGAGAAAAAATATTTTAATTTGTTGACAGTATTAACTTTACATATTTATTATTAAATTCACTAATTTATTGAATTTTTCATATTAAGTGAATTAACAGATTTAGTCAGTTAATTTTATTGTTATTATTGAAAATATAACTATTTTAATAATTACAAAAAATTCAATTATGAATCTGCAAGATTTTGAAGCCCAGTACCGTGAGGCTATGGCAGAAACGCTCAATGAGCTGCAAGCAACAGTTTTATTGTTAGCAGAGGTACAAAGTAAAATTTCAAAAATTGGCAATTCTGTGCAAAATCTCAGTCAGCGTGTTGAAGAGTTCATTGCTGAGCAAAAAGCAGAATAAATATATCTATAATAGAAAACTCTATCTGTGGCAATAACTAAACTCTTGTTCAATTGTCAGGATAAGATCCTTGAGTTTTAGAGGTTTAACAAAATAGTGACGTGCCCCCAAGCTTAGGGCTAGTTCTCGATCGGCTTTAAAAGCAAAAGCTGAAACTACGATAATAGGTATTTTTGACAAATCAGGTTTTTGTTGGACTTGTTTTAAGAGCGAGTAACCGTCAATATCTGGCAATTTCAAGTCAAGTAACATTAAATCTGGCTGGAATTTCTCGATAGTTGAGAAAAAACTAGAACCTTCCGATAAACTTTGGACATCGTACCCACAATAATTCAGGTAGTCACTGAGCAACATCCTATTGAGATCGTGGTCTTCGATTAATAAAATTCGTCTAGCTTGATTTGACCCAAACTGTTGATTTATATTCAGTAATTGTGCTGTCATTGCCATCCATCATTATCTTAAGGTACAAGTCAATTGTTGCCAGATGAATTGTGAGATGAATAGAAAGTTGAGTTATATAATAATGCTGTCAAAAATTATAATATACTAATTTTAGCTATACTGGTATAATCAAATCATATTATAAGAATATAAAAAAATAATAAAAAATTAATTTTTTCTTCACAAAAATTTTATTATCGATCCGATTTAACTATTTGCTGCTAGGGTAAATGCCCTCCCAGAGCAGTTTTCATCTAGCTCTTATGCAAAATAACAATGGGGAATATAGCGCCTGATAGTTGGAAAAATATTCACAAAAAAGGGAGCCAATAGCTCCCTAATCAGTTTCTGGAGTTATACCCACCATCTCAAATAGATGCTTTTTTTACTTGGCGTCGGGTAGTAAAGACACCAGCAACACCCAGCAAACCAAGTATTACCGATGGTTCTGGGACTGGAGTTGAAGGAGGGGGGGGAGCAATGTATCCAGGTGTCTTCCAGGTGTAATATGCACTGTAGGATACACCATCATCTGAGGCTGTAATTCCGGATGCAGTGGGGTTAAAGCTATAGGCGTAGTAAGTTTGACCACCAGTAACTACCTTGGCAATTTCACTAGCTCCGATTTCACCTTGGTAGGTGGTTAATGTCCCTTTCAGGCTGAGTACTTCTTTAAATGATGTCAGTTGAGTTATTTGAGCTTGTAGCGTTACTTTGGTAGCAGCAGGAGTTAGAGGTGAGTTCACCAGTAGTTGAAGTGCAGAAATCTTAGTTTGAACTTCTAAAGCGGTTGGTAGACTTGTTAGAGTTGGGAATAATGATTTCACTCCTCCATTCCATGCGTCATTAAGCTTAGTAGTAAGTGTATCTGAGAGTTTAGTCTTCACATCCAAGTGACCAACCAATGTCAGTTCCACACCGCCATTTTGACCGAATTGGAAGCTACCAACGTTCGGATCTCCCATTCCCAATAAAGGGAAATAACTGGTTACTAATGATTTGGTATTTGCTGAAAACCCATTCCACACTGACTGGAATGGAGTATAAGTACTCAACAAATCACCCAGCCACTGGGAACCAAAACTATTCCAGTCATTAGCAGTGACACTGCTAACGGTAGCAGCGTAATTTCCTTGTGTGGCAGTGAAACCAACGTTAGAAGTGGGATTTTCGGTACTATACCAAAGTTCGACGTTAGACGAAGCATTACCATCACTCAAGGCTTGGGAAGCAGCTACAGTATTATTTGCGATAAAACTACCATTTGATCCACCAGTATAGGTTTTAATTTCATTAGGATTGTTGAAACTAAAAGATGTAGCGTGTGCTGGAGCAGTTGCAAGAGCGCTCACACCAATAGCCATTGATGCACCAATCACAAGTTTCTGAAAAGTCATTTTCATTTTTTTCAAGTCTCCGTCGGTTTGAAAGTTAAGGTTTAAAGTACTGCTGTTTCTAGGCTTGGACTGTCTTGGCTACAGGCTTTTTAGCAACACTGCTGCTTACAAAAGCGACCTGTATTGTTAGCCATGTTTGGTAGCTGAGCGTACAAACCCAGTTTAAGAAATGGGGAGACTTGATTGGGTAAAGTTCCTTGTGATTATCAATGAAATGATGACGAATATTTTCCAATTTTTATAAGTGAAATCACATATTTAATTAAAATAGATTAGTAATTTAAAACACGTAAGTTTATTTAGGATAATATAAGTATTTATCGGTAGGCACAGCTGTGCTACCCTACCGCATATTCCAGCCATAGATTTTGGCGCAAAAAATCCTTAGCGTCGAGTTTGAGAAGAAATTCAATTGAGGAATTTAGCAATTCTTTCCACAGCAGTTTCTAACAAAGCTGGCTCATGCACTAAAGCAAAGCGGACATAACCTTCTCCAGATTTGCCAAAACCTGCACCTGGGGAAGCGGCTACACCAGTTTGTTTGACTAGCTGGGTACAAAATTCAATGGAGTTTTGACTCCAAGGTGAAGGCAACTTTGCCCAGATGTACATTGTGGCGTGGGGGGTGGGAACGTTCCAGCCAATGCGGTGTAAAGCACTAATGAAAGCATCACGGCGCTGCTGGAAGGTAGCGACAGCAGTTTTGACTCCAATTTGAGGTCCAGTCAAAGCAGCGATCGCTCCATTCAAAATTCCCCGATATTGGTTAAAATCAACAGCGGCTTTTACCTGGCGTAAAGCGTTAATTAACTGGGCATTGCCGATGGCGTAGCCAATGCGGAAGCCGCCCATATTGTAGGATTTGGAAAGGGTGAAAAATTCAATGGAGATGTTTTTCTCGCGATCGGCTTGCAAAATGGAAGGGATTTTGGATTTTGGATTTTGGATTTTGGATTTTGGATTGGGGAGATTTTTCTCCCAATCTCTACTCTCTACTCCCCAATCGCCATTCCCTTCAAATACCAAATCTACGTAGGGGAAATCGTGAACCAAAGCGAGATTGTGTTGCTGACAGAAGGCGACAGCTTCTTGGAAGAAAGATAAAGGAGCGATCGCGGCTGTGGGGTTGTGGGGATAACTTAACACCATCATCCGCGACTGGGCCAAGACTGGAGCGGGAATATCGGCAAACACTGGTAAAAAACCGTTTTCTGCCCGTAGTGGCATTGGGTAGATTTGCCCGCTAGCGAGGTAGACTCCTCCAGCATGGGAGGGGTAACCGGGATCGAGCAACAAAGCAAAATCTCCAGGATTGAGCAATGCTAGGGGTAAATGGGCGGTACCTTCTTGAGAACCAATCAGAGGTAATACCTCAGTTTGGGGATCGACTGCGATGCCAAATTTTTGTTCGTACCAGTTAGCTGCGGCTTCCCGGAAGCCTTGAGTACCGTTAAATAAAAGATAGCCGTGGGTGCTGCGATCGTGAAGAGATTGGGCGATCGCGTCAATCACATGTGCCTCGGCTGGTAAATCAGAAGACCCCAAGGACAAATCAATTAGCTGTTGTCCAGCAGCCAAGGCAATTGCTTTGGCTTTATCCATATCAGCAAATACATTAGATTGTAGGGGCTGTAAACGTTTTGCAAACTGTATTTTATTCATTGTCATTTGTCATTTATCATTTGTCATTTGTCATTTGTCCTCTGTTACAAAGTTCTGTAGCCTTCTCCTGATGGAGACACTCTTGTTAGGTTGCTTCACCGTAGGAGTATGATATGGCGTTTGCGGAGCGTCTCCAAAAGTTGCCAGACGCTCAAAGACACGGCCAACTGCTACTCTATCGGAAGAAATATTGTAAGAGATTTTGTGCTTAGTCATTTGTCCAAAGCCGAATGACCAATGACCAATGACCAATGACCAACGACCAATGACCAATAACCAATGACCAATGACTAATTACTATCTAAATGCTTGGCTAAAAGGCTGAGTAATTTTTCTTTGCCTATGACTCCCTCAGTGGATTCTAGTAGTTTGTCTCCTTGAATTAGCCTGAGGGCGGGGACACCTTCCACTTGGTACTGTTTAACCGTGAGTGGGTTGGGGTCAATTTCCATTTTAACGACTTTGAGGCGATCGCTATAAGCACTGGCAGCTGAGTTAATCATGGGCGACATCAATTGACAAGGGCCGCACCAGGAAGCCCAAAAGTAAACTAATACAGGCTGCTCGGCTTTTAACACTTCGGTTTCAAAATCAGCATCAGTTATGGTGGTTACAGCCTTACTCATTGCAGTCTCCATCAGGTGGCGATCGAAGTTGGCACACACAATACTCTATCCCAAACTGAGTCCTGAGTCACCGAACTTCTAATCTAACTAAGTCTGAAATGCTAAAGTTCTTGCTGAGTGCTGAGAAAATAGGACAGACCATCACAGGGGGACAACATTAGTCATTAGCGTCCCCATACCCACATACCTCATTCAAATGAGAATTATTATAGATGCAAGTTAAGACAGCCAATAACAGCGCCTGAATATTAATCTATTTAATAATTGCGCGATTCTCTTGCCAAAAGGCTGCGCCGATGCGTGCAAAATATTTACAGTGTTGCCTAAAATTATGGATAATTTCCCAGTGGTCGCTCAAGCGGATGCATCCCTACCTAATTACCCTCAGGAAAATACACCTTTAATGCGGCTTAATACCGATTCGGATTCACCACCTAAGGAAAAAGTCGGAAGTGACTTTGACTCTCGGATGATGCAGCGGTGTTTGGAACTTGCTCGCCGCGCTTTGGGGCGTACTTCACCAAATCCGCTAGTGGGAGCGGTGATTGTCAAGGATGGGGAGATTGTCGGCGAAGGGTTTCATCCTCGTGCAGGTGAGCCTCATGCAGAAGTGTTTGCCTTGAAAGCAGCAGGAGTTCGGGCTGAGGGCGCAACAATTTATGTCAGCCTTGAACCTTGCAATCACCACGGACGCACTCCCCCTTGTTCGGAAGCTTTGATTAAAGCAGGATTGGCAAAGGTGATAGTGGGTATGGTCGATCCCAATCCACTCGTAGCTGGAGGGGGTATTGCCCGTTTACGTGCGGCGGGGATCGAAGTAGTGGTAGGAGTAGAAGAGGAAGCTTGTCGTCAGATCAATGAAGGCTTTGTTCATCGCATTCTCTACAAACGACCTCTGGGAATTTTAAAATATGCCATGACTTTAGATGGCAAAATTGCTACTACCTCTGGTCACAGCGCTTGGGTAACAAGCCAAGATTCCCGGACTGAAGTACATCAACTGCGGGCGGCTTGTGATGCTGTAATTGTCGGGGGTAATACAGTACGACTGGATAATCCTTACTTAACTAGCCATCAGGTGGGGGCACATAATCCCCTGCGGGTGGTAATGAGTCGCCATCTTAACTTACCGGAGAATGCCCGCCTGTGGCAAACTGCGGATGCTCCAACTTTGGTGTTGACAGAGGAAGGCGCTAACCCCGATTTTCAAGAACTGTTGCGAAAACTTGGGGTGGAGGTAGTGCAATTCACGTCACTTACACCAGATAAAGCAATGGCGTATTTATATGAGCGGGGTTTTTGTAGTGTGTTGTGGGAGTGTGGTAGTACTTTAGCTGCTAGTGCGATCGCTCAAGGAGCAGTGCAAAAAGTCTTAGCATTCATTGCCCCAAAAATCATTGGCGGTAGCATTGCTCCCACACCTGTGGGCGATTTAGGTTTTACTACCATGACTCAGGCACTGTCTTTAGAACGTGTTCGTTGGCGTGTAGTAGGCTCTGACTGTTTAGTGGAAGGTTATTTCCCCCAAACAAGTCAATCATGAGAAGGAATCAGAATTCAGAATTCAGAATTTAGCGATCTTGCTGTTATCAACACTGACGTTCATGAGCAATATCACGTATGAGTGCTAGCCGAGATTGAATGTAGTGGCACAGAAAATCAGTTTCGTTAGAATTTAACAAAATTTGTGTTTCAGTTTGTTTCACCAACCACTGCACCAAGCTAGCATCATCAAGTTGTAAGAGGAGCTTAGCTTGGGCGGTTTCAACCACAGACCAAAGCTGACGCATAATTGTAGGAGTCATCAGACCTCAATAGAATCATTAGCTTAGCTGTTTTCAGATTACACAATTTCGATCGCACTTTACGACAATAATGTGGAAGCTGAGACAAGTATTATTAAAAACTTAATAATGGTATTTATAACTTTATGAAGATTCAGAATTGAAAATGGGTATTGGGCATTGGACGCGGGAAAGATAGAATTTTATGAGTTTATTCCCAAAATCTAGAACAAAAATGCACTAATCTTAAAAACCTAGTTTTTGTGCTTGGGAAGACTGAAATTGTGTTGATTTTGGCTCACGAAGCAGAATTTTTTCAGTTCTTTGTTGAAGAGTTTATCTGTGTTGTAGGATACAAAAATCTTAATGATTTAGAATCTAGAATCCAGAATTACTGAATTAGGAAGACTTTGATAACCAAACTTAATAATCAACAAGAAAATCCAGAAATCCTACCAAGGCTGATTTTGAAAATATTCTGGCTTATGGCTACTGATTTTAATGTTTTAAGTTAATTTCTGCCAAAATATTAACATTTTCTACCTGTAGATGGACTCACAAAATCATGTAAATCCGCATCCCAAATGCTAATGTAAATAAAATCACATTCTTGGCGGATAATCTGACCCTTAACTGAGCCATTCTGGAAGCTAAAATTATCAGACTGGCGGTCTTGTACCTGTTTCAATCCCCGCTTAATATCTTCAGTAGCTTGTCCATTCAAGAGTCCATTTAAGGTAGCTTCCATTACTTGTGGGTCTACTGTTTCGGCAAAAGATACCTCCGTTTGACGCAGCATTTGGGAATTGCGATCGAATAAGTAGCCAAGGTCTATTTTGTTTGGTACAAGTTTGTAAACAACAGCACGGGTATTACCCCAAGCACCTCTTAAGTCTTTCCTTGGTTTGCCAAGGGTCGCTTCTACAACATTTCTGGGTGTGCCTGTGGGAAATGCGGGAACGCTTTGTCTACTGGCAGTAGCAGCTAATTTACTACGCGGCTTCTTCTGTGGTGTGGAAGGTGCTTCTGGTGTAGGAACCGCGACTTGATTCTCTGGTTCTGGCTGTGGCGTTGGTTTTATTACTGATGTTGGAGTCTCTAAAGGCACAGGCTCATTTTCTGGCTGTGGTGTGGATGCAACTGGGGGATTAAAGGTTGGCAGAGGTTCGGGAGTTACTTGTGACTGTGGTGGTGAGGTGGGTACAACTGGGACTAGAGGAGGTTGGGAAGAAATAGGTGGATTGGTAAGTGCAGGAGTGGGAAGAGATTCTGGGGATGGAGTGGGAGTTGTGGCAATGTTTGTCTGTAGTTGTTCCTGACGATTCATGCCAGAAATGGCAAATGCAGCAATCAACCCACCTAGTAGCAAACTACCAACAATTACAGCAGGTTTTTGCCAGTTTCCAGGAGTGGAAATTGGAGTTTTTTGGGAGGAATACAATGGCTGGGTTTGTCGAGTTGATGTGGCAATGGGAGACAAGCTGACTGTGTTGGCAGTTGTAGGTGATTCTGGGACAATATAACTAGGAGATTGCAATGCATGTAGCATTTTACTTGCAGTACTGTAGCGATCGCCAGCATGAGGTTTAATTGCCTGATTCAGTACCTGTGCCAATTCAGCAGACACATTAGGGACGTGCTGTTGCCAAAGGATTTCGCCACTTTGCAAATCGGTTTGTAGTTCTTGCGGGTGTTTGCCAGTCAGCAAATAAATCGCCGTCAAGCCTAAACTGTAGATATCAGTGGCGTAAACTGGACGGCCAACGGCTTGTTCGCTAGGCATATACCCAGGCGTACCAATGACGAGCGATCGCGTGGGGTATCCTGGAGAAGTCACCACCGAACGAATTGTTTCTTTGACTGCACCAAAATCAATCAAAACTGGCTTGCCATCCACAGAACGGATAATGATGTTCTCAGGCTTGATATCTCGGTGAATGATGCCTTTGCTGTGGACATAATCCAAGACTGATAGCAGACTCAACAGGATTTCCCGAACAGCAGTTTCACTTTCAAATCCTTTAGCTTCGACAATTTTTGTCAGGGTTTGTCCGTGAATCCATTCTTGGACGAGGTAAAATTGCCCGTTCTCAGAAAAATAAGCGTAGAGTTTGGGAATTTGGTTACAGCTTTCACCCAAATACTCCAAGGTTGCTGCTTCTCTCTTAAACCGTTCTTGGATTATTTGGTAAGTTTGTGGGTCATTATTGGTTATGGGTTTGAGTTGCTTGATTACACATCGGCGCCCAGAAGGCATGTGGGTGTCTTCTGCGAGGAAGGTTTCGCCAAACCCACCAGCACCGATTACCTGGATAACTTGATAGCGATTGTTCAGCAACGTTGTTGTCATGAAAGATTACAACCAAAGACAAGCTGAGGCTTGTCGTCAGACATCGCCCTTTCTAAATGTACATCAGATACTTTGACGAGATGGAGATAGGCAATCTCATGTCCGGTGAAAGACTGATAGTAGTTGCTAATTACGTGAGATGCAGCGATTTGTACGCAAAATTCATGAATTGCCCTGGCCAGAAAAACAGGGTTTACCCTATCGTTTGCCTAAGTTTTGACCCGCTTTTTGAAACTACTGCTGAAGCATTTACTTAGCACCAGTTACAACCCATCTACTATTTCCCTCATCCCATAAAAGTGAGAAACGCACAGAACTAGGTGATTGTTTGCCATTTTTAAGAAAATATCTCAATTGAGCATCAACTGTAGCTGTTTCTGAATTAGTTTCTACTAAACTCACTTGTTCAACATCTACACTTCCTACTTGTCCTCCCCACCAATCAACATAGGAAAGATAACCATTGGGGTGAAGACGTTTATTATTTTGATAGCTAGGAGATAACAGATTCCATGCGTCTTGATATTCGCCATTATTAATAGTTTTATAATAATCTTCCACTGCTTGTTCTGGTGAGGGTCGATTAATTTGTTGTTGTGTCGAAGTAGTTTGTTGAGGGGATTGTTGTGGAGTTTGCTGCACAACTTCAGAATCAACAGGTTGTTGAACAGGTGGTGTAGTTTGCTGCACAATTTGAGAATCAACAGGCTGTTGAGAACTTACTGATGGTACGACGTTTTTTGTTTCATTACTGTTTGTCGAAAGTTCACTTGATGAGGCTGTAGACTGCGTTGCTGGTTGATTTGATTTATTGAGAGCAAAACCAATCACTATAGAACTACCAATTAAACCACCAGCAATTAAACTACCGAGAAGTATTCCCTTCTGTCCGCTATTTTGATTGCTAGGTTGACTAGAAGAACCAGGACTAACAGCAACTGTATTTTGTAGTGTTGCAGGAGGCTGTACGTTGACTACTGGCGGTTGGTTGTAAGGTATTGTTGGATGAACTGGCGGTTGGTTGTAAGGTATTGTTGGTGCTACTGGTGGTTGATTGTAAGGTACTGTTGGAGGAACTGACCCAAATTGTAAGGCGTCTAACATTTCTCTGGCTGTGGCAAAGCGATCGCGTGGATGATAAGCGATCGCTCGATCTATCACTCCTGCTAATGTCGGACTAATACTCAAAGCATGTCTGTGCCAAATAATTTCTCCGCTACGTGAATCTGTCTCCAATTCTTGTGGCTGTTTTCCCGTGAGAAGATAAATTGCTGTGATTCCTAAACTATATAAATCACTAGAATAAACTGGTCTACCTGCGGCTTGTTCGCTTGGCATAAATCCCGGCGTACCAATCACAATGGAACTCGTAGGTAAGCCTTGGGAATTCACCACTGTTCCCATTGATTCCCGAACAGCACCGAAATCAATCAGCACCGCCTTACGATCTCGATGACGCAAAATGATGTTATCTGGCTTAATGTCTCGATGGACAATCCGCTGATTGTGTACTTGTTCGAGTACTGGTAATAAATTTATTAATATCTCTCTGACGGCGCTTTCAGTTAATAAGCCTTGTTCGTGGACTTTCGCTGTTAAGGTGTCACCTTCTATCCACTCTTGAACCAAGTAGAATTGTCCATCTGACTGAAAGTAAGCATACAAGGTGGGAATTTGGTTACTTGTGCCGCCTAAGTCTTCTAAAATTGCCGCTTCCCGTTGGAATCTTTCTTGCACCAACTGATAAATTTGCGGGTTGTTTTGAATTGGTCTTAGCTGTTTAATTACACAGCGGCGATTAGAAGGCATTTGGGTATCTTCGGCTAAGAAAGTCTCACCAAACCCACCGCTTCCTAAAGTCTGAATAACTCGATAGCGGTTGTTTAGCAGTGTTTGCATAAGTTAGCACTGGTACTTATAAGGGTGTTTTGTGGTGTTGTTCTATCTACTTTAGTTTGTATCTGATTTTTTTTATTAGCAGGAATATAAACATTACTGAATATAATATCCGTGAGAGAGTAAGGATGAGAAAATAGCGCTACCCACACAGTAATTGCGAAGCGCTATGCTTTTAGTGACGCAAATATTTCTGTTTTGACCGTTTGCAGGTGCGATCGCCACACTTATCTGTGGTCACAAATATTTCATACAGATACAGATGTAGGGGCGTACAGCTGTACGCCCCTACAGCGGGCATATATGTTGTAAAGATTTTAGTCAATGGTATTAGTGGTTACTGTAATAGTATTAACAGTTACCAGTGTTTACTGGTTTGAATTTCCCAGCCAAACATTTTTCTACTGACGGTCTTCTTGATCCTTAGGCTTGGATCTTTGTCGATGTTGTTCAACCTGTTGATCGACGGTTTCTTTGATTTTTCGCTCAGTAGCGTCCATTGCAGAATATTTAAAGCGGTTGAGTATGCTACTGAATAAGTTACCAAAGAATCTCTCAATTTCTTGCATGATTTTATACCTCAATATTTAAAGGTAAATTATTGACTCTATATAGTAATCCGCTTTGATTTTTGAACTTATTTGTGTGGCCAGGGAGTAGGGAGTAGGGAATGGGGAATCAGCTTTTGAGTTGAAGGCAAGTTTTTTCAAAAATCAAACAAGATTCCTATATTTGGTTTTGCACTTTCTGGTGGAAGTTGGAAGTAGAATGCTAACCTGTCTTTTTTGAAGTATCTGTTAGTCGCTTAGCCTCTCTGAGTGATAGATTACAACCCGTTAGACTCCACCTATTGTAATATGTCTAAAGTAATAAATTTGACTTGATAATAATTCGTAATTCGTAATGGGCTACGCCCCGCTGCGCTAACGTAATTATAAGGTACAAAAAAATTTACTCAATGGTATCAGGGTCTATGTTGAGCGATCGCAACTTTGCCTTTAGTTTTTCTATTTCCAATTGCGCTTGTTCTGCACGTTGACGTTCCTGTTCTGCGCGTTCTTCTGCCTGTTGCCTTGCTAAAACTTCCTGCCGTAAAGCTTCTATCAATTCATCGGCAATTAATAATTTTTCCCCTGTGTCCTCTCGATAAAACGCAATTAGCTTTCCTTCGATCGCTAAACGCAGTTGTAACGGTTCACTGCGTCCATCCTCTATAGGTTCGTAGATTTCTCCCCGCAGCCGATAGCCGCGTAACTGTTGTTCTACCCACTCAGCTTTCGGGTCAAATAGCCAGTATTCTTTAACACCCAGCTGCTCATACAGGGTCTTTTTGAAAATTTCGTCCTGTCCTTTAGTACCAAAGGATGTCATTTCAAAAATTACTGTTGGTACTTGACCCTCTTCCCAAATTTTATAGTTGTCCCGACCACCTGGTGCAACATCAAAAATCACCATCACATCTGGGGCTACCCGTAACTTAGGAAAACCCTGTGCATAGTAAAGAAATTGATTGGCCAATACTGTTGCCTGACGGTCTGCCAAATACTGTTTGAGTACTTCTAAGGTAGTTAATAAAACATAAAGGTGGTCGTAGGTTTCTGCCACTGGTTGGCCATCAGCACTGGGGTAGAAGATTTCTGATTCGACATTAACAGGTAGAGTCGCCGTCATGGTTGTAAAATCAGTGCTACAAGATTATTGTAGAGCAAGCCTGATTCTCCCTAATTTTGGATCTGGAAGCTTTGTAAAATGTAACTAGATAATTCACAAAATCCTTCGCCTTCGGCAGCAGTGGTAATGTAAACAGGCTGATGTTGTAATTTATCTGCATATTCGAGGACATTTGCCACGCCTACAGAAACAGGAAAATAACGGCGATCGAATAAACTTTCATCATTGGGACTATCGCCTACGGTGACAATTTCTTCTGGTGAGTAATCAGGTAAGTATTCGCGCAATACCTGCAACAATCCCACGGCTTTATCTTGCCCTTGGGGTTTAATGTGACACTGGACGTTACTGTAGGTAAATCCCCAACCCATTTGTTGACAGAGATGATCTAGGGTTTGTAGTTCATCTTGACTTAAAGTAGCCACGTCAAAAGTCCAATCGGTGATGCGAAAGCGATTATCAACAGATTCCTGAATTTGGGGAAATTTAGTTTGTAACTTTTCAAAAGTTGTAGCCAAGTGCTGGCGATGCTTAGCTAAATCGGGAATGGGTGTTAAGACTACTGGTTTCTGGTTTCCAGGCGGAAAATACAAACCGCCGTTTTCTGCCATAGCACCTGCCACAGGCATCAAGCTACTCAATCCACTCACCCACCCAGCAGAACGTCCTGTGACAATCAGTACCTTAATGTTAGCTGCTGCTAAATCCTCTAAAGCTTGCAGCAGTGCGGGAGTAAATTTTCCTCGTCTAGTCAGGGTGCCATCCATATCTGTGGCGATGAGACGAATATTGCTCAAGGCAGTAAGGCTTAAATGTTTTGGCATATAGGGACTGGGGATTGGGGACTAGGGATGGGGGATTGGGGATTGGGTATGGGTGGGAAGCTTTTTTATAATCTCCCCACACTCCCTCATCCCCCTCATCCCCCCAGTCACCAACCACTTAGTAAAAAGTATTAATCGTACAGCAAGATGGCGTTGAAAATTTGGGCATCCTAAAGTTCAGGAGTCAAGTTTTTCAGTTTCACAACCATGCGTACTTCGATGTTTCTTGCCCAATCCTCCGGGACAAAGACTAAAAAGGCATCCCAGGAAGTGCCAGCAAGTAATCCTCAAATGCCACCATTCTTGGTGATAACGTCTGGAGGACTGGCTTTAGTGGTGATTGCTTTGATTGTCTATGGTAAACTCCAGATGAATCAACTGGAGAAAAAACTTAAGTTTGAACAATTCCGCACGCGAGAAATAGAAAAAAAATTTAAGCTAGCCCTGGAAACAATTCGCAAAATGGAAACTAATCCCGATTTGGTGAACTCACGGGATTTTAACCTAGATTATCTGCGAATGCGGATGTCAGAGGAGGTGTTTCACTTTGCGATTCTTAATCAAGTAAAGATTAAGGTCAAAGATAAAATTTCTCAAGCACTGCGCCCAAATCAAGCCCAACAAGGAGCAGTGGGAATTGCTAACAGTGCCGGTCGGCAGGTGGATGAAACTTTTGATGTAGAGTATGAAACTGGTACTCCGCCAAACTCTGCTAAGCGTGTACTGTTTCGTATCCAAGTCCGGTTAATGAAGTTACCGACGCAAGCAACTTCCGCAACTATTAGCCAAATTATTGATTGTATAGAAACTTATTTAAGTCCGATAGATGATGAAGATAGTTGGCAACCAACAATTCAAGGTCGGATTGCGACTATGCATTGGGATCAAAAGGCTAAGCCTACGCCTTTACTGGTGCTGGAGCAATCAAATGAAGGCGTGAATGTGACTTTTCGCACTAGTCGCCAACCAAATGCCCCAACTCCACCAAACCAACCTGGAATGAAAAAATCAGGTTCGGCTAAATAATACAGCAGAATTCAGAATTCAGAAGTCAGAATTCAGGAGTCAGAATTCAGAATAGGCTCTGGGCTTAGCTAACAGATCTAAATGGTATACTTCACTTACCTTGAAATCTGCTGTAATTGTGGTTGTCATTGGTCATTTGCAAACGACAAAAGACAAATAACATCAAAATTATGACTGAATAACTGTATTTGACGAATTACGGGTTAACAGACCATCTTCCATTTCTACGATGCGATCGGCGATGTCTAAAATGCGGTTGTCGTGTGTAACTAACAAGATAGTAGTTCCCTGATTTTTAGCTAGGCTCTGCATTATTTCTACGACATCGCGTCCTGATTGTTTGTCTAATGCGGCTGTTGGCTCGTCTGCTAGCACTAGGGGAGGACGATTCACTAAGGCGCGGGCGATCGCAATTCTTTGTTTTTGACCTCCAGAAAGATTGTCTGGGTAATAATTAACTCTTTCTTCTAAACCAACAGCCCGCAGCATCATTTCTGATTTAGCTACTGCTTCTGCTTGAGAAATGCGATCGTTTAATTCTACCGCCATTTGGACGTTTTGCTTGGCAGTCAAGAACCCCAGCAAATTGTGTGCTTGGAAAATATAGCCAATGCTACGTCGCATCTGCACCAGTTTGTTTTGACTGACACCAAACAGTTCTTCACCCAAAAATTTCAAACTTCCCTCTTGTACAGACCGCAAACCACCAATCAAGCTCAGTAATGTTGTTTTCCCTGAACCCGATGGACCGGTCATAATTACAATTTCACCAGAATAAATTTCTAGGTTGATGTCAAATAAAATTTGTTTTTTCAGTGTGCCTTTGCCATAGTAATGATTGAGATTTTTAATGGCAATTACAGGTTCTTTTTTGTTCATAAATTTGTTAGTTAGGATTTAGCAGTTCCGAGACGGAACTGTTTGTAAGAGAGTGTGGGATTGAGAGCCGCCACTAATTGATTCAGAATTCAGAATTCAAAATATATCTGCTGGATCGGCAGAGCGTAATTTTCGGACTGCGATCGCGCCGGACGCAAAGCACATGATTATGGTCAAAAATAACACGTTTGTGGCGCGATCGAAACTCATGAATACTGGTAAAAGTGTTGCAGTTCTCGCGCTTTGATACATAAATAAAGCAAAAGTTATTCCAGGTAAATATCCTAAAATTGCCAGGAGAAAAGCCTCTTGCAAAATGACTTTCAATAAATAGTTATGTGTATAGCCTATGGCTTTGAGGGTAGCATATTCAGCTAAGTGATCTGAAACTTCTGTATAAAGGATTTGATAAACAATTACAGTCCCGACAATAAAACCCATGATAGTTCCCAGTGTAAAAATAAACCCGATAGCTGTACTACTTGCCCAGTAATTTCGCTCAAAGTCAATAAATTGTTGTTTAGTTAAAACATTTATCTCTTTAGGTATATACTTCTTTAAATCCTCGGCAACAGCATTAGCATTGGCTCCGGGTTTCAATCTAATTAACCCAATATCAATTAATCCTTTCTGACGAGTATTGAATATCCGCAGAAAGTTAACATCGCTGGTAACTAAGTTACCGTCTGCGCCAAATGATGCACCTAATGTAAATAGTCCTACTACTTTAATTCGCCGCCTTCTTACTTCTGCTGTAACGGTTTTTCCTTGGTCATAATCAGCAGCAATTGGTCCATATTCAACTCTAGAAGAACGGTCAAATAAAACTACATCTGGTAGTTTAAGTTTTTCTAAATTTTCCGGAACTCCAGGCAAGTTTACCAGGTTAGTTTCTGGGTTCATGCCAAATACCAAGATACTACGAGGGCGGCCGGTTACAGGATTTTTCCAGGTTGTATAATCTAAATATATAGGATGTACTGATTGTACTGTTGGCAACTCTAAAGCTTTATATAATCGTCGCTGAGAAAAGCTCCGCATTGCCAAAACAGCGCTAGATTGACTGTTAATTAAAACAATATCACCCTGCAAGCTGTTATGAAATCGCACGTTACTATAATACAAAGCATCCCGAAATCCGAGTTGCATAAACATCAAAATATCAGCAAAAGCAATCCCTGCCAAAGCCACAGCTAGGCGAGTTTTTTCTCTTGTTAGTTGTAGCCACGACAGAGGTATTTTTTTACTCATTATTAACTATGATTTTCTCAAGAATTACTTATTAATTTCCACAAGAACTTTCGCATAAGTTAAACCAGAAACTTTCAGACTATCTTCTGGAGACAGAGCAATTTTCACTTCTATGACTCTGGCATCTACATCTGCTGCTGGATCTGTATTCAATACATCTTTTTTGCCAATTTTTCTGCCAATTTCAGTGACAGTTCCTTTGAATTCTTCACTAAATGCTCCATTATCGCTAGTGATAGTAGCGTTTTGACCGAGACGCACTTTACTAATACTATCTTCGGCGACTTCAGCAACTACAAACATTTGACTAGTTTGCCCAAGTTCAGCAATGCCATTTGCACCTATGGCTTCACCTGATTTGGTGTAAATCTTTAAAATTTCTCCAGCGATTGGCGCTTGAACATAGCTTAATTTTAGTTCTGCTTCGGCTTTTCTAACATTGGCGATCGCATTACTAACTTGGGCTAGGGCTACTTGCACATCAGTAGGACTAACGTCCAAAAGTCTGCTGAGTTTGGCTTTTTCTTCTTCAATTTGTCTTTGTAAAGTTGCTACAGTTTTGTCACGGTTAACTTTGGCTTCAATTAGCTGCTGTTGCAAAGTTGCTAAATTTTGTATTTGATTAGCTCTCGCTTCAGCAAGTTGCTGTCGTAGAGTTGCTAATGTCTGCTTGAGGGTAGCTTGACTTTCAGCAACCTGCTGATTGGCTGTAACCGCACTCAGGCGTCTTCTATCCCGTTCCTGCTGAGAAATCGCACCTTCTCGGTATAAAAAATCATAGCGTCCCGCATCTACTTGGGCATTGCGCTGTTCGGCTTGGATACGTGTAACTGTTGCTCTGAGAGCCTCTCTTTGTCCGCTAAGTTCAGCTTCTAGGCGATTTACAGTTGCTTGTTGGACGAGTTTTTCTCCACTCAACTGAGCTGCAATTCGAGTGATGCTTGCTTGCTGAGCATCTCTTTCTCCAAGTAACTGCGCTTGTAGGCGAGCAATAACCGCTCTTTGGGCTTGAATATCTCTTGGAGATCCGGCTCTGACTTGGGCTAAATTAGCACGGGCTTCTTGGACTTTGGCTTTTGCTTCTTCTAGTGCGGCTATTTGGGTATCGCGGTTGTCCAAAATTGCCACAATTTGGCCTTGTCTGACTTTTTCACCTTCTCTGACTAGCAGTTGCTGAATTCGTGACGATGGTGCTAATCCTGAGGATGGCGCAGACAATTTAACAACTTCGCCTCGCGGTTCCAAACGCCCCACAGCACTAACGCTATTGCTAGATGGCATTACGGGTGCAGATACAGTGAGTTTTTTTAGCTGCTCGATTTTAGCTGTACCTAGTACCCCAGCAGCAATTACTATTGGCACCGCTACAGCGATACCCCACCAAATTTTAGGTTGTTCAGGATTAAATGTCTGTTCAGTTGGCTTTGGCTTCTCAGTCACCCTTAACATAGTATGTTGCCCGTTTATCTGAATTGTGCTGATGTAAGTAAAAAAGGGTTTTTAATCAATAGCCAACTGCTTAGGATAAACAATGGCTATGGCTTAAAATCCATTGCGCGATCGACACTCAACACTCACACTAAAGCTTTGCAAAACGATGCCTTTTTGTAGCTGGGTATTTGAAGAAGAATTCAGAATTCAGAATTCAGAATTCAAAATAAAATAATGGGGCATTCAAATATAGAAATGCGAGATATCGGCTCTCTATTGAAAATCCAAAACTGCTATGATGCGGTACTGTAATGCTACATTCACGACCGCGAATATCAAGTTTAGGACTTACGCAAAAATGACGTAAAAGCCTTGATTTACTGTAGGGGCAATTGATGAATTGCCCCTACATTTCGTACTGGATGCATAAGTCCTAAAGTTATTAACATCAACTAATCAGTGAACACTAGTAACTGTTTACTGATATGAGAATTCTCCAACTCAGCAGCCAGAATAGTTGGAAAATCAATCGTTGTATACCTGCTTGATTTTGTACAACAAATTATCAAGCTTGGGCATCCAAGCATTATTGATTATGAATTCTGAATTCTGAATTCTGAATTCTTACACTTAATGAGCGGAGGCTACAGTTATTCACAAAATTGAAAAACAAGATCAAAAATCATTTGTTTCAAAGACCTGATACCAATTCTCAAAAATTTTGCTACACATTATTCTTTGCGTCACTGTGTCACTGTGTCCCCGCGTCATTATCTGTAACTTAGTTAAAGTTAATTGGTTTTACTAATCTCCCTGCTGCTATTTTGGGACTCCATCAAACTCTCGTTGAATGAATTCTACATTTATCAGTTACGGGAAAACGTAACAGAACCTACAGATGGGGGAATCGGGGCATTGGGAGTGAGGAGTTAGGAGTTAGGAGTTAGGAGTTAGGAGTTAGGAGTTAGGAGTTAGGAGTTAGGAGTTAGGAATTTCCCCCTTTGCCCCTCTGCTCCCCTGCGTCTTTGGGCGATGGGAGATTGTTTATTTGGAAATCTCGGAGTTAGGAGTTAGAAGTTAGGAGTTAGGAATTTCCCCCTCTGCCCCTCTGCTCCTCTGCTCCCCTGCGTCTTTGGGCGATCGGAGATTTTTTATTTGGAAATCTCGGAGTTAGGAGTTAGGAGTTAGAAGTTAGGAATTTCCCCCTCTGCCCCTCTGCTCCTCTGCTCCCCTGCGTCTTTGGGCGATCGGAGATTGTTTATTTGGAAATCTCTTGTGGAAGGTCGAATAGAACTGTGGTCATGTAATGTTCTGCCCAAGCTGGGCCGAAGGCTTTTTCTAGTACGCGGCGGGTTTTGTCGTTTTGCTGCTGTTTAGTGCAGTAGTTGTGTTGTCCGGCGAGATTTTGTGTGACTTGTTCGAGTGAAACAGGATGTGAGGCGATCGCTTGGGTACAATGAATTTCTAAAAAGTCTCGCACACGAGAGAGAAACATTGTTTCTTCTTCTGGAGAACTAGGGCGCACAAAGATACAATAATCTGAAAAAATATTTCCCCATTCAGGTAATTCGCGCGGTTGGGAAAAGTTCAGCGCTGTTAGCTGTGTGAGTTCAGCAGTATAAGATTCTGGTAAGGTACGTTCTAAGTGTATGGGAGAAAGATCTGCGATCGCCGCGCTAATTTGACCTCTACCCCCCACTAAATCACAACCAAACATCGGCAGGTTGTATTCTGGACGGGGAAACATGACGCAATGCAAAATATCGAGCATATTTCCGATTTTTGCTAGTTCCAAGTGCATTTTCCGGAACTGAGGCGTTTGATAGCAACGGTTTTCAATGATCAGTTTTTCCCCTTCTAGTCTACCTTCCACATACCCCAACTCAGCAGGCAAATGGTAGGGCGATAGATCCAGATGCTGATGCCAAGCTGCCTCAATGCAATCAGCTAGCTGACGAATTAGGGGATGTTGTTGCTCACGCAGCGAGGGCATAGAAGTAAATGACATATTCTAGTTGGGAATGCGATCTAGTAGCCAGTCTACAACCTGGCGTGCCTCACAGTTATAGCTTGCAATATTAAGCAAAGACTTGCACCAGCGAACGTAAAGTTATAAGACAGTTGCTTTTCACAAGTATTGTTTATTTTGTAGTCTAAGTTACAGAAATAATTTTAGATTAGCCCATTGGTTAAGGCTAAAACGAAGATATGAAACTAGATTCTCATAGACCAGATTTTGCTGTCCAAGCAAGAAGGCCGAATCTGGAAGGTTTACGGCAGTTAAGAGTTTCTGGTTGGGTGAAGCTTTTGGAACTTCCCAGCCCTTTTAGTTTTGACGAAGCGCTTTTATTGTGTCCAGTTTCAAAAGATGAATGGCTGGCTTGGATTCCAGATTATGGAGAGGTAATACTGAATATCAGGCAATTTAGTTATTAGTTATTAGTTATTAGTCATTAGTCATTGGCTTTATACAAAGGACAAAGGACAAATCACAAATGACTATTGCCAAAAATCCGTAACGTCGTATCCCAATTCTGCTAACATCTGCCGCAGCAGAGGTAAACTCAGACCAATGACATTACTGTGACAGCCTTCGATTTTTTCTACGAATAAGCTACCAAAACCCTCAAGGGCAAAGGCACCGGCACACTTGAGGGGTTCACCTGTGGCAACATAGGCTTTAATTGCTTTGTCGCTCATAGAAGCAAAGTAAACTCTTGTAACTTGAGATTTGACTAAAGTGCGATTTTGTTCAAGGTCTATCAAGGCGTGACCTGTGTATAAGTCGCCAAAGCTACCTTGCATTATCTGCCAACGGGCGATCGCTTCACTAGCGTCTACTGGTTTGCCATGAATCTCACTATTGACAGACAAAACCGAATCACAACCCATAATCAAACCTGATTCAAACTGCGGGGCTACAGTTTGGGCTTTGTACTGGGCAAGAGTTTTGACCAATTGTTCAGGTTCACTTAATTGAATTTGCGACTCATCAAAGTCACTAGGTCGAACTATCGGTTCAATACCAACAGTTTGCAGCAAGCGCCGCCGCGCTGGGGAAGCTGAGGCCAGTACGAAAGGTGGAATGCCCATAAAAGAAGGAGATGAGGGAGATGGGGGGGATGAGGGAGATGAGGGAGATGAGGAGGCAGGGGAGGCAGGGGGAGAATAACTTTTAACTCTTAACTCCTAACTCCTAACTCCTAACTCCTAATTCCCCACTCCCAATTAATAAACAGAAAAAGAATTTACAACTTCATCAATTGTTTGTTTAACTTTTGGCCAGCGTTTTTCAGAAATTGAGGCGTTGAAGGTAAAAAGCTTACCACGGCTAACAGCAACGCTAGCGATGTTGTGTCGTTGCTGTTGATTGGGGAGTTTAACTTCATACTCCAAAAGGTAGTACGTTTTACCGTCTACTTCTTGCTGTGCAGCATTAATTAATTCAGCTGAACGACCAGAATTAGCAGGTGCTAGAGCTGCTTTTCCCAGTTTGTATCCTACTTCTGTTGGAGTTCCCAATTCTGCCAAGGTTTTATTTTCTGGAACCGGGCTAATCACTACAGAAACATTTTCGGTTACCTCGATTAAATCGTGAAAAACCACATCCGGGCCGTTGGCAACTTTAACTTGCAGCCAGCCATTAGGATACAAAAACTGATAGCCATCATTGGTGTCTACAAAGCTTTTCAGTCCAGCGGCAACTGCTACACCAGAATTACTCAGGCTGAAGCTCAACACCAAGAGTAAAATTAATACAATTCGTTTCCACATTTATACAGATTCCTTTGGGCTGGAGGCAATACAAGACTTGCATCATTTCTCGTTTTTATTTTCCCACCAAGCGGCACGCTTCGGGTAAAGCATAAGATGGGTAGGGCTAATGAAGAACACAAAAAACCCCGACTTGATAGCCGAGGTAAATGGGAGAAGTCCAAATGTCGATGAGATATACCGATACCGAAGTCTATTTTTTAGCTAACATTCAAGGCAACCAAAACTAGAAAGGTGATATACAAAGTGCAACCTTAGCTAGGTGGCTTGCTTTGCTGCTTTGTTAACCTATGTAAACAAATATAACAAATATTATTACAGTTAGTCAACTAAACTTGACAAAAAAAGGTTAATAGTTTTTATAAGAGCTACTTATTAGGGCGGTGTCTATGAAAAAATTTTCAGCGTCATCCATGAAAAAGCAACTAGGGACTGGGGACTAGTATTTTTACATCGCAAAAGTCTTTACAATTCCCTTGTTAACTCAAAAAGTATTTCTCAACATATGACGAATCAAGCTCCTATCCCGGTTATTGTCAACGGTGCCGCTGGTAAAATGGGTCGTGAAGTAGTTAAGGCGGTGGCGCAAGCACCCGATTTGAACTTAGTGGGTGCAATTGACAGCAGTCCGGAACATCAAGATAAAGATGCTGGAGAATTGGCGGGTTTAAGCGAACCTTTGGAAGTGCCGATTACTAATCAATTAGAACCGATGTTGGGTTATGTGGCTGGGGAGAGACAAGGGCCGCCGGGGGTGATTGTAGACTTTACCCATCCGAATTCAGTTTATGACAATATTCGTAGTGCGATCGCCTATGGTATTCGTCCTGTAGTCGGCACCACTGGATTAAGTCCAGAACAAATTCAAGATTTAGCTGACTTTGCCGAGAAAGCTAGCACTGGTTGTCTAATTATTCCTAACTTTTCCATTGGTATGGTGCTGCTGCAACAAGCCGCAGTCGCCGCCTCTCAATATTTTGACCATGTAGAAATTATCGAACTGCATCACAACCAAAAAGCTGATGCTCCCAGCGGTACTGCCATTCAAACGGCGCAGTTATTAGGAGAATTAGGTAAAACTTATAACCCGCCCTTAGTGGAAGAAACTGAGAAATTACCAGGAGCCAGGGGCAGCCAAGCAGAGGAAGGCATTAGAATTCATAGTGTACGCTTGCCGGGATTGGTTGCCCATCAGGAAGTTATTTTTGGCGCACCGGGACAGATTTATACTTTACGACATGATACGAGCGATCGCGCTTGCTATATGCCAGGAGTCCTATTAGCCATTCGCAAAGTCTTAGCGCTAAAGTCGTTAGTATATGGATTAGAAAAAATACTTTAAAAGAGAATTCAGAATTCAGGAGTCAGAAGTCAGAAGTTCAATTTCTTTTTCTGATGACTGACGCCTTTATTCTTTTTTGTTAAACTTACTACTCAGCATTCATGTTAGTACCACTGACTCGCCAGAAATTTGAACAAATTGTCCCCTTAATTGCCACTGGTCTTCAGTACAAGTACTACTGGGGAAAGTTTGCAAATTTTTTGCAACGCCTGTTAATTTCTGTAGTTTCGTTAGTTGTAATTCTGCTTGTGAAAGCCTTGTTCAGGCTGGAGTTTGGTCCAATAATATTTGTGCTGGGGGTAATTAGCGCTTTTTTTTGGCTGTGGTATCCAGTGTTTCAAGCAAGTATGCGGAATATACAATGCCGCCGTTACAAATACAGCGGCTTTTTTCGTGGTCGAATTCTGGATTGGTGGATTACAGACCAGTTAGTTGGGAAGCAGGAAACCGTCAATAGCAAAGGTGAATTGGTAATTGTAGAAAACCGAGAAAAACGGATTAATTTAGAGGTGGGTGACGACACAGGATTTAGTATTGAATTTGACGCGCCGCTACGTCCTAGCCACAAAGCGATCGCTCGTGGTCAAATAGCAGAAACGGTAGTGATGTCAAATCGCCCGGATTTAAGCAGCATTGAAGAATTCACTGATGTATACATTCCCAGCCGCGAAATGTGGATTAGCGATTATCCTTATCTGCGGCGCGATTTTTTTAACGAAGTCGGCCGTCGCTTGCGTGAAGATCGAGAGGAAAGAAGGCCTCGTCGGCGCCGGCGTAGAGTAGAGGAGTAATTGAGAATGAATCAGAGTCCCAATACTGCTCGCTTTGTGCATTTTCAACTCGGAATTTGGTTTTGGGAAAAGGTTAAAGGGTAAAGGTTAAAGGTTTTTTCTTTCCCCTTTCCCCCGCCCCTTATCCCCAGAGGGGACCCCACCTTCCCCTTTTCCCCAAAACCCGACAAGTATTGATTAGAGTCCGACTGGCTCCTGAATAAACCATGAAGCACCGCACCAAATTATAAATTTGGTGTGGTTAGTGGCGAGTTCCAATTTACCCACAAGCAGTGATTCTGTTTCTGGATTCTGAATTGGAGAATTTTTCTTCAATCTCTGCAAGCAAAAGTCAAAAACTTTCACTAACGCGAACATCCAACCTTGATGAGTTTTCCTTTGAGAGTATAAGTCACTGGTTGACAAACAAAACTTACCGACTCAATTTTTATGGAATTCGGTAGATCTCGACTTTGTTTATAGAGCCGTGATTTCCAATCACCAGCTATTTTTGTCAAAGTGGGATGTTCCTTGATAAATTCTGCATCTGCAACAATATCATGAGGCCCTTTAACACTTACAGAGGAAGTATTTAAGTAAATATTGTAATCATAAATAACATTTTTATTTTTAGTGTTGCTGTTAACATTCTTGCCAGGAAAAGCATAAAGAATGTTATTTAAAATTTTGACATCAGATGACGTATGAGCAAATATTTGTCCACCTTTAAGTTCTGGACTCTGATTATTTAAAAAAGCCGTGTTATTTAAAATATCAACATGATCGCTATAAAATGCATGAATACCTGAACCACCATTGTGAAATGTCAGATTGTTTTTAACTAAAGTACGTCCTTTATATGGACTTAATTCTGGGATGTCCTGATTATGTGTACTATCGATAATAATGCCATTTCCGTCCATGATAGTTCCAGTCTTAATCCAAGGAATATACTGTCGATTGTTATAGGTCTTGTTGTTCGTTACGAACATTTTATATCCCCGGTAATTATCAAAGTTCCAATTAGTCAACATGGAAATACCGCTGCAACCATAGACGCTATACCAGGCATTATCGAACACTACGTTATTATCCACTGTCACATAGTCTGATTGAATAGCTGAGATGCCTGCTCCTCCACACCCATGTACCTTGTTATTGACAATACGTATATGGTGAGTATGACCATTTACTCGTCCATCTACGTTGATGCAATTTCCATTCGTTAATGGGTTTAGTTTGTTATTTTTTTCACTTATTGCATAGTCAAGGGTTACATTAGCATTGTTCCCCATTACTTCAAGACCGTTGATCTCGATATATGAAGCTTTATCTGAAATCAAAATACCGTTCCATGTATTGTGTTGAATTTTTGGGAAATGTCCGGGATATGCTTTAAATTTAATCCATGCATTTGCAGTTCCAGAACGTTTAATACTTACTACAGACCCGGCTTTGGGTGCGTTTTTGTATACTCCGTTCATAATCAAAACTGTGTCGCCAGGGTTAGTCAGATTGGCTGCCTTTTGAATTGTTCTAAAGGCAGATGAAGTAGAAAGTCCATTATTTTTGTCATTCCCAGTACCACTAACATAGTATGTTTTTGCAGTCGGCTTAGACTTAGTACTGATTAATTGGCGACTGGGTGCTATTGTTTCCTGTTGAGTAGATACCTGACGAACATTTTTAACTACAGATACTTTTATGTTGTCTCCCTCAAGCAAAAGACTTAAAACTACGGGGATGGCAATATATGCGCTTAGACTAAAACCTTCAATTACCACAATAGTAGGCTCCTTACTCGACGCTATTCAATAAAAATATCAGGATATTCACTAATTATGAATACTCTTTTGGATACAGAATAGCACAGAGCGAACTTTCCTAGCTTCCTCTATTGCCATCTTGCCCATAGGCTTGCCAAGCCAAATCGACCAATCCATCAACAATCGCAGCTGCTACAACTGCATTACCTTTGCGACTTTCTATTGTAATGTGAGGAACTAGAGAGTCTTGTAAACGCGCTTTAGCTCGATCGAGATTTACAAATCCCACTGGAGTCGCAATTATTAAAGCGGGTCTGATTTCCTCAGTTTCAATTAAATCGACCAATGCTGTTAATGCTGTTTGCGCTTGACCAACCACAAAAATACCCTCTGGATAACGCTTTGCGAGGGTTTCTATTCCCCATGCAGCCCGCGTTTTTTCTTTTTGGGGGCGTGTTAAAGCTTCCATGCTGCAATACACTGGATTGGCAAAAGTATTTTGAATGTCGTAGGCAATACCTACTTGTACCATCGGTACATCTACCACAATCGTGCTACGGGCAGCTAATGCTGCTGCTCCAGCTTGCAAGGCACGCTCAGAGAAGGAAATCAAAGACTTATACTCAAAGTCAGCCGTGGCGTAGATTACCCGACGCACAATCTCGTACTCTGCGGGTGAAAAGACATGATCGCCAATTTCACTATCAATGATTGCTAAACTTTGAGCATCAGTTACGTGCCATTCCATTTTTGTTGAGCTTCTCAAATATCAGCTCTCAGCTTATCAGTTTAAGAGAGCTAGGAGTTAGAAGTTAGGAGTTAGGAGTTAGGAGTTTGGAGTGAGGAGTGAGGAGTTTGGAGTTTGGAGTTTGGAGTTAGAACTTACCACTCATAACTCATAACTCACCACTCATAACTCACCACCCATAATTCCTCACTCATAACTCCTCACTCCTAACTCCTCACTCCTAACTCCTCACTCTTTACTCATTAGTGGAAGAAGGCCTGCTGAAAACAGGAGATAAATAGGCAACTAGGACGCCGATGAGAAACCCAGAAATATTACGAACTAGAGGTAACCAGTCGCTTGTGCGTGTCACTACTGGCCCGATACCAAAGGCAATAAACAAGATTCCCCACAAAGGAGAGAAAATTAAAGCCCATTGCCAAGCAAAAACTTGTCCTTTTTCACGGGGTTGAGCTGCAAATCCACAAATTATCCCACCAATAACTGAAGTAATTAAGGTGAGAATCCACTGTTCTCGCGGTAGTCCGGGGACAACATTGCAACCACCCTTGAGTAAACAGCCTTTAACAGATTCTAAGGCTTGGAGAATGGCTTGGTCTTCGCCTTCTTCGCGTACAAAGTACAAATTACCAAACCTGGTTTGCAGTTCTATCCAGAAAGTCCGGGGCAAAAGTTCATAAACAGCATCGCCGACACTAAAACTTAGGATGTTACCACCGCGAGAATCAGCAACTAGCAGAATACTTTTATCATCTAAACCCCAATAATTGATCACTGCCCGACCCGGAGTGCGGTCATATTGAGTCAATACTCGTAATTTCCAGCCGGTATCGGTTTCAAACTGCTCTAAATCTTTGACAAGTTTTTCTTCTTGCAGTTCAGGAAGAGATTTAGCTAAGTCTACAACTGGGGTAAAGGTCTTGGGAAGTAAGTCAGGATTGTCATAAGCCAGTGCTGGGGGAGAATGCATCACCCAAATTGACCCAGCCAGGAAAAATACTGCAATAGATACTAGGATTCGTCGCCAAAAACAAGACTGCATGGACGTTTTTATAGAAATATCAAAGGTAAAAGTGAACAAGTTGTTTTAAAAGAGTACTGGAAAAATCATACTTCTTTACACTTGTTCACTTTACTCTAATGTTAGGGATCAAAGCAAAGGGTTTTTGAGTATTGGGGATCGGGCATAGGGTATGGGGCGTCGGGATGAGGGAGATGAAGGAGATGAGAGAGATGGGTAATTATCAATGCCCTATGCCCCATAGCCTATGCCCAAATTCAATCTTCATCATCAAAATCTGTTTCCCAGTTAGCAGGGTCGTTGTAACCCTCATTGGCGCGATAGGCTTCTGGTTTGATGCGGCGATCCTCTTGTCTGAATACTTCTCGTTCTCGCAACGTGAGTGGTGGTTTTTCATTGCTGGCGAGGCGATCGCTAATTCGTCTTGTTGGTTTTTGGCGTGTGAAGTTTCTCCAAGCTGCTTTGACGCCAACAACTATGCTGCGTGTACCTACTTGCAGATTTTGAGCTTGTTTTCTTGCAGTATCAAGGCTTTGGTCTACTTGTTTGACAACTTTACTGGCACTTTTTACACCTTGACTGACATCATCACTTAAGTCAGTAATTTCTAAACCAGTGATGCGGATAGCATCTAGAGTAGGTGGTAGTTCTCGTGAGAGTGTGTCAAATAGCTTTTCTGCACTGCGAGCAGCGCGTGCTAACTCCTGCAAAGCCGGTATAGCCGCCACTAAAACCGCAGTTAAGCTTGTGGCGACTAAGAGTAAGGAAAGTCCCAACCAAAACAGGGGTTCAATCACGGTTAGATCATTTATAAGCGTTCTAATTGCTGGGGAAGAGAATCTGAGTCCTCAACAGATGTTTGCCGGTTCAAGACTTGGCTTTCCCGCTGACTAGCATCTACACCTGCGGCGATCGCTTCCCGTAATCTATCTAAAGTTTCATCCCAGTTTCGCAGTGCGCTGGCAGAAAGACGATCTGCCTGGATTTGCACACTTGTTGATATATCTTCTGCCAAGTCTGGGATAGCATTGGCAGATTTTTTCAATATTTTACGCGTTTCGCGCCCTGTGCGTGGAGCAGCCAGTAAACCGGCTAAAGCGCCGATAGTCGCTCCCAGCATCAAACCGCCAACAAATATTCCAGAACGATTATTAGACATTTTATTGTTTCTCTCCTTAGACCCATTTTAGGTGGGTTTCCCCCCCTTGCAAGACTTAAACAATTTTATCTATGTGCAATACGGTGCAAATCCAGCTACCATCTCAATTCAGCAGACAAGCGGCTTGAGTCCCTTGTTAAAGGTAGCTAAGCTTCGCTCACAGTCAGTAGTTACTATCCTGACAAAATATCAGCCACAAATGTTGCTTTTATTCTAAGAAATCAGAATTCAAAATTTTGCTGTCAATTCTGATTTCTGGATCGGGAGTTGCTCAATTGTCACCTTTTGTTAATTAATTCATCTAAGAAGGGAACAGGGAATAGGGAACAGGGAACAGTTTTTCCTATTTCCTGTCCCTGGAGGAAGTAAGAGACCCTTACAAATATCAAGTAGCAAGTTATGTGTTGGTTTTAAATCCCCATACATTACATTCTGTTCCCTCTTCCCCGTTAAGAGTTCCCTCTTTAATTTGTGAGTGTTGTTTTCCCAGGTGTTAACCGTGGTCTCAAAAAATAACGCTGCCAGATTTGCCGCCCTAGCAAAATCAGACTGATAATTTGCTGGATTTGTTGAATTTGTATCTGTAGTGCTTGGTTTCTCTGCCGTAAGTTAGAAATGTTCTGCTGACTCAGATAAATATTTTCAGGTGCTTTATCTAGTGTTCCATGAGTACAAATTTCATAGGCGGTTAAGCTATCTGCTATACATGCTAGTCGCTGCTTAAGTTGCCAAACTTGCCAAGCACCATACAGTAGTATCAACGAAATGAAGGTGTTAATTATGACGACTAGAATTACCATTGTTAATATTGACTAATATCACATTTAAGAAATTGTTCTATGTAGTTAGGGATTGCAAAGGAATAATTATCCAATTTTGTGGGTTGAATATCTTGTTCGCCTTAGATTATGGGCGAACATCAGTTTCTCAAACAATATGCTTGGGCTAATAACAATTGTAGGAAACGTTAGTAAGATTCTCTGCTTGTGAAAAATATTTTGGTTGCCGTGTTCCCAGGACGTATTCGATTCCAGCCTAACTGAACTGTAGTCAGTTAAGCTGATTCAGTTTTAGGTAAATCAACCTCATGGTTTTATAGCAAGTTGAGTGAGCCTTGCTCCTTCACTTACCCACTCTTGTAGCTGCAATAATTTAATGACTAAAAAATCGCCAATTTGCCAATTTTGTAACAAATACATATCCACGCCTCGCAAAACCACAGCTACAATTGCCTTAGATTCACGACTTGGTATGCTCCCATCAACCTGTACGATCGATACGCGCCATCATCACTATGTTCCTCTCCTTAATCAATTTCGGACTTTGACGGCACATCATCACAATGGTATAGTTGCTTGATGCAGATGGTGAGAGACTGCACTATATTTTCTACCAAAGAGACACCCTAGCATCGCTTCGTATCTTGGTGCTTTTACCTTTAGCAGTTTTGCAGCCCGTGGCGTGAAGCTACATTTCACCTGCAAAAACCTTGTTTGCTGAATTCTGAATTCTGAATTCTTGAACAATAATGATTATCTTTGTTTTTATGCATCCAGTAGGAGATGAGGATGTCAAAAAAATCACCACGAAATAATTTATTACGAGGTATTCTTGTTGGATTGACGATTGGATTTGTTGGGTGCCAAAATCAAGCTGCAAGAACTACATTTACTCAGACTACCACCCAGGTAAATGAAAATCTTCCCCAAGTTGTAGCAACTACAAGCGTACTCTGTGACTTAACCAGACAAGTTGCTGGGAACACAGTTAACCTCACATGTTTGATTTCCCCTACTGCCAATCCCAAAACTTATAAACCAAAACCGGAAGATCGTAAAGCTATTGAGCAAGCTAATCTGATTTTCTATACTGGTTACAATTTTGAGCCAAATCTGATCGAGTTAATTAAAGGGACTAAAAATTCTGCGCCGAAAATAGCGATCGCCCAAGTTGCAGTACCTAAGCCACAAAAATTTCGGGAAGGTGGTAAAGCAGTAACCGATCCTCATGTTTGGCACAATGCTAAGAATGCGATCGAGATGGTAAAGGTAATTAATAGTAACTTGAGAAAATTAGCACCTAGCGATCGAGAAGTTTATACCAGCAATACCAAAAAAATCACAAATGAACTCACTCAACTAGATAGCTGGATTAAATCAACAATTGCAAGTATTCCTGATAAACAACGCAAATTAGTTACCACATCTGATGCATTTGGTTATTATGCTAAAGCCTACGGTATTTCATTAGCAGGGGGAATGGAAGGTATTAACAGTAGGGAAAAACTGACAACTACACGAGTAAGCAATTTGGCTAAAAATATTAAACAAGCTAAAGTGCCAAGAATTTTTCCGGAAGTTGCAATTAACCCTAATTTGATTGAATCTGTAGCCGAAGAAGCTAAGGTGAAAATTTCTGACAGAAAGCTGTATTCTGAAGAACTTGGAGAAGCTGGAGGCGAAGCAGATACTTATCAGAAAATGATGATTGCTAATACACGCACAATTGTCGAAGGTTTAGGAGGAACGTATTTGATGTTTCAAGCAAAATAACTGTGGCGAAATCTCAAGTTTTTTAATGTTTCTAACAACAGTTGTAGGGGCGTACAGAGGTACGTCCCTACTTGTTTTACAACTGAATTCTGAATTCTGAATTCTGACTCCTGCTGTAAATTAACGTACCTCTTTGAGAGTGTCAACTTGCTTGGTAAATAATTCCGTGAATAGACTCAGCACAGTTCGTTCTTCCCGCACTTTGATATTGGCACTGATAGACATCCCTGACTGTAAAGTGACGCTTTTACCCTTAATAACTAAGGATTGTCGATCTAAATGGATTTTTGCCGGAAATCGATAAAACTGATGTGTTTGATCTGGTGGTAATGCGTCTGAACCTATTCCGATTACTTCTCCTTTGATATCGCCAAACTCGCTGTAAGGAAAAGAATCAATTCTGACATCTACTTTCATGCCTTTTCGCACAAAACCTATATCTTTGTTTGTGATGAAGACTTCACCGATATAATTTTCATTTGGTACAATTTGCAGCATTTTTGTAGTTGGATTTGCGACAAATCCAGGATTTTTGGCTTGCAAATCGAAAACTGTTCCGGATACTGGTGCGCGGAGTTCTTGATATTTTACGTTTAACTCTGTTTGGGAGATTTTACTATTGACATCTGCTAAACGTTGCTCATTATCTAGCACAACTTTCATGAATTGGCTATCGATTTCGGCAATACGTTTTTTGTTATCAGCTATTTTATCCAAAACGTTTTTGTCAGTGATAGCTACTGTATTGTTTGCCTCTTGCTGTCCTTTTTCAATATCGAACTGGAGACGTTTCAGTTCTTCACCTAATTGCGCTACTTCTGCTGTGCGGTTTTGTACTTCTTGTTGTTGATTGAGATACTGAAGCTGAGAAATGCCACCTTCTTCTGAAAGAATTTTGAGTTTATCTAAAATTCTTTGTTGAATAGCTAAACTTGATTTACTATCTTCGAGTTTAACTTGAGTTTGAGTCAGTTGTTTCCTGGTTTTTTCTACTTCTAACCGTGCAGCATAGGAACGAGAATCTAATTCTTGCTTGGCAACTTGTAGACGTTGTTGTTCATCAATTCCAAGTGCATAATCTTGTCCGGAATTTCTTAACTGAGTCCGCAACAAATCATTTTCTGCTACTAAGGATGCCCGATTTTTCAATAAAAAAGCAGTTTCTGGTGGCAAGTTACTACGCAGAAATAATAGTTCTGATGTGGTACCAGTACTTGCTCCCAACAGTCGGCGATAAATTTGGTTTTCTTTAGTTAATGCAACACGAATTTTATTTAAAGAATTTAATTCAGCAACAGAGGCAATGGAATCAAAAGTTAGCAGCAAATCTCCTTCCTTAACTTCTTGTCCATCTTTTACATAAAGCGCTTTCACTACTCCACTTACAGGGGCTTGAACTTCTTTAACTGTTCCTTCCGGTTTTAGTTGCCCTGTTGCTGGTACTACTTGCTCAATTTTGGCAAAATAAGTCCAAGCTATGCCAAAACAGGCTAAGGCCATTAAGGTCACCATAATTGTACGTGACCAAACTGGAGATTGACGCAAAATAACGGACTGCTCAAATTCTTGAGGATTTGAGCTAATTAGAGATTCTGGAGTAGCTTTTTGTTGTTTTGTCACAACTCGTGAATCTTGTTTTGCTCCGTTTTTATAATTACCGTTGGTGTGATTTCCATTAAGTTGAGTCATAGTGATTTTGGATTTTGGATTTTGAATTTTGGATTGAAAAAGAAATTTTTGTAGGGTGGACACTGTTTATCGATACTGGTGTCCACCCTACGGTTATTGCTGAATTCTGATTTCGGAATTCAGAATTGTGAATTCTGTTAGCGCAGCGGGATGTAGCCCATTGTGACTCCTGTTCATAAATTAACTTCTTGTTGCTGATACAAGTAGTAATAATGACCTTTAGCAGCCATTAATTCTTGATGGCTACCTTGTTCTATAACCCTGCTGTTATCCATGACAACGATGATGTCTGCATTACTGACGGTGTTCAATCTGTGGGTAATAAAAAAGACTGTATCACCCTTGAATGCTCTGGCTAAGTTAAGACATATTTGTCGCTCTGTGGGATAATCTAATGCGCTGGTTGCTTCATCTAAAACTAGTAATTTTGGTCGTTGTAAAACAGAACGGGCGATCGCAATTCTTTGTCGTTGTCCACCAGAAAGTGCAGAACCACGTTCTCCCACCCGCGTGTTGTAACCGTTGGGCAAGTTCATGATAAATTCGTGGGCACACGCTACCTGAGCTGCTTGGATAATTTCTTCGGTTGTTGCATCGGGATTTGTCAAGGCAATATTTTCTTGAACGCTGCCGTCAAACAACAATGTTTCTTGGGGAACTACACCAATTTGTCGTCGCAGTGAATAAAGTTCTACTTTGGCAATATCGTAACCATCAATCAAAATTCTGCCGGACTCGGTTTCATAAAGTCTCAGCAATAATTTCATCATCGTACTTTTACCAGAGCCACTTTGCCCGACAATGCCAACAAATTTTCCGGGAGCAAATTCGAGGTTGACATTAGAAAGTTGTAGAGGCCCAGTGGTGCCAAATCGGAAGGAAACATTTTCGTATTTGACTGCTCCGGTAATTGTCGGTAAGGGTATATTGTAGCGGTCTGTTTCTGCTTCTTCTGGTGTATCAACAATATCGCTCAAACGTTCTATGGACAAGGCAGTTTCTTGGAAGCTTTGCCAAAGTTGAGCTAAGCGCAATATTGGGCTGGTAACGTAACCGGATATGATTCTGAAGGCGATTAATTCACCTAAAGTTAATTCTTGTTGGAGTACTAAATAAGCTCCTACCCACAAAACTAGTAAACTGCTGAGTTTGTTGAGGAAGTTACTGGTAGAGTTGGCAAGGGTAGAGGTGACGACTGTTTTAAAACCAGCAGCGACAAAACGAGCATAACGCTCTTGCCAGGAAAAGCGCGATCGCAATTCGATATTCTGCGCTTTTACCGTTTGAATTCCTGACATCACCTCCACTAAATAAGATTGAGTTTCGGAGTTGCGTTCAGCTTTGCCACGTAATTGTCTGCTAATCGTAGGAGATGCTATTAGGGTAATAATCACAAATACGGGAATTGTGCTTAAACCTACCAAGGTGAGTTGCCAACTATAAATCAGCATCACACCGATATAAACCACGGAAAACAGAGCATCTAACCCGACTGTTAAAGCAGTACCGGTGAGAAATTGCCGGATGTTTTCTAGTTCGTTAATCCGAGTAGAAAGTTCACCCACCGGTCGCTTTTCAAAATAGCGCAGTGGTAGACGTAATAAGTGGTCAATAATTTCCGAACCTAAACCCATATCGATGCGATTTGTCGTATCGACAAATAAGTAGGTTCGTAAGGTAGTTAACACTGCTTCAAATAGCCCGACTACTAATAGTAAAACTCCTAAAATATGTAGGGTACCAATACTATTTTGCGTGATAACTTTGTCGATAATTAACTGCACTACCAAGGGATTTGCTAATGCTGCTAACTGTACGAAAAAGGAAGCGATAAATACTTCTATGAGTACTCGACGATAGCGTGACAAATAAGGGATAAACCACCGCAAACCAAAACGTTCTTGAGGTGTTTCTTTGGTAGCTGTGAGCAGTAATACCCTAACTTGTGGCGGAAAATTGGTGGGGTCGGTATCTAATTGTTCAATAAATTCAGCGGGTTTGCAGCGGACAATTCCTTGGGATGGTACACCCACAACCATAGTGTTGGCGTCGGTTTCATATAAAACGGCATAATTATCGGCATAGCGAATTAATGCTGGTGTCGGAATCCGCGTCACTGAGGCCACGGGCAGATCTACAAGTTGCGCCTTGAGTCCAATTAACTCTGCTAGGTAAGCGATCGCTGGAAAGGAAATATTACCCTGACGTTTAATTTGCTCGTTTAAAATGCGGCGAACTACTTCCCGACGAAACGGCATTTCTAAGTGTTTCGCAAGCATTTGAAAGCAGGCGAAGGCTGTATTTAATTCTCCTTTACCACTAAAAAATGGGTATTTTATGTTTTTTGCCGAACTTTTTGAAGTCTGGTCGGTTGTTTGTGGTAGGACTATTTCATCTGATGCGTAGGGAATATCTAGTCGGTCTTGGCTATGTGATTGGGTGTCGCTGACTACAAGTTCAAGAGGTCGAGTATCTTGCAAGATCAAAGTTGAGGGACTTAGACCTACCAAACGTGCGGGAGTTCGGCCGACAACTTGGATTTTGTCGTTGTCCTCTGATTCTAGTCGATCGCCAACGGCAAAATTCGTCACGGTACCCCCACCACTGACAAACCAAACGCGTTCGCTATCGAGTTGGTCGAATGGAGTTTTACCTGGGGTGAGATACTGGATTGTGGCTTCTGGTAAAGCTGTTTGTGTTAATTCTTTGAGATTTAATGTGGCGATCGCTTGCTTTTGCCAGTACGAGCTGAGAATATCGAAAACTTCCACCAAATTACTGCGGTTTTTCCGAGCCTCGGCAAAAGCTGGGTATGCTTCTAAAAGCTGAAAATATGCTGCTGCACTCAAGGTTAAACATACTACTTCGGTGGAGGCGATCGCAGTTTCACAAGGAACATCCCGCAATAAACCAATTTCACCGATGATTTCCCCTGGTTGCAGTAATTTCAAGGTGATGGGGATTTGCGTCTGGGGTTCGTATCCCAACAGCCGCACTTGTCCTTCATAAATTATGGTGATGTGTTCCGGCAGACTTTCTTTGCCGATGAGTTTTTGACCCAACCGATAGCGCCAAGCTTGCAGTTGTTGGGATATCTTGGCGATCGCTTCATCCGGTAAGCGATCGAACCCTTCTAGGGTAGTGAGAAATTCGGGAAAAGTGTTCTTAATATAAGTCATGTCAAATAAATCAGAAGGTAAAAATCAGTCATCAAGTTACGAGTTATGGATGAAGAATTAACACAATTCTTAACCCATACGGTGTTAAAAATTCGACGTTCGAGGAAGCATTTAAGACGACACTGGCTCACTTCTAACTCCTAACTTGAACCTTTGGTATTCGGTGTAAATAAACACCCGATCCACAGATAACAAATTTACTAATTACAAACCTACATTTAGATACACACGGTTATTACTGTTAGATTATTCAAAACAAACATAGTTTGTAATAATTCTTAAACTCAGTCAATCATGGGGAAATTAGACAACCAAACATCAATTCTGACGATAGTCTCGATCGATTGAGGAGAGATTATTACTCGGTTAATGTTACATAATTTATACAAACTTTAATTCAGGATTTACTATTGCAACTATGCAAAATGGATACTCATAACTAAATCAATACATCCAGACGTGTTTGGAAAACTGAGCTTGATGCATTTAAAGTTATGATAGTCAACATGAAAATATCACAAATACTTTCCTAAGTAAATACCCTAATTAAGAATTAGTAATAAAAAAAACTTTAAATTTCTGAATTATTTTTTACAAATTCTTTGATATAGGGAACAACAGTATCATCGATGGGGAAACACAGTCAGCTTTCCTCATCAAACAGCACCCATACTTAATTGTCAAAGAATTCCCCATGACTTTTTTCCAGTTAAGTTCAATATGAATCAACTGCAAAAGTACCGTAGAGGAATCAACTATTAAATTTATGAAGGAAAGACAGTGACTGGCTTCAGTAGATTTACTAGTTTAATCTTGCTATCCAGAAAATAGCCCGATTGTCGTTGTAGGTGAAGTTGGGCAATTTTACTATGTAATTACCGAAATTTTATCTCACAAAAAAGTAAAAGCTACAAAGTTAAAAGTATCAATAAAAACTTTATTTCTGTGTAGATGCTGTTATTTGATAGTTGGATTGTTGAAAAAATTCCACACACTGCAAGGGACTTACAACTAAAAAAATATCCTCTGGCTGTGTAGGTAGGGGGGCAGCTTTCAAAGGCAGGTTTTTTACATTCAATCTGAAAAAGCTTTAATACTTACTATCTATAGGACTCATATTTGATTTCTGAAATACACGTAGTAGCGTGTCAAGGCTAAAATGGTGCATTAACTTGACTCTTGTGGGATGGGCGTCTCGCCCGTCCGGTGCGGGCAAGATGCCCACACCACAAGAAAATTTATTGCAACATTTTAGCCTTGTCACGCCAGTAGTGGACTGACACAGCTAAAATAGTGCAATAGATATGCCAAGATGAGGACTCGAAAGTGGGAAGAGGTCGCCGAGATAAAGTCCATCTGACGGTAGAACAGAGAGAAAAACTCGA